>NZ_CP046913.1:2400000-3000000 GCF_009789675.1 Paraburkholderia acidisoli
TAAATCGTGAAGCGCGGCGTGTCCGAGTGATAGCAGTAGCGATGATCGGGGCTGAACGCCATGCCGTTCGAGGTGAGCAGGCCCGAGTCGATGCGCGCGAGTTCGCCCTGGTCGTAGCGATAGAGCCCGGCGTTGCCGCCCGCCTTCGGCTCGTCGAGCGTGCCGAGCCAGAAGCGGCCGCGGGCGTCGCAGCGGCCGTCGTTGAAGCGGCTCGTCGCCGGATTTTCGGCGTTGTCGCACAGCTTGCGCACGACCTTGCCGTGTTCGTCGAGCAGGAAAATGCCGGTGCGCATACCGGCGACGAAGCCGCCGTCTTCCGTCAGCGAAAAACAGCCGATATTCTCGGGCATGTCGATCCTGCGGTCCTCGCCGGTCTTCGGGTCGAAGCCGTGCAGCGCGGGCGCCTGGATATCCACCCACCACAGTTTGCCGCGCCGCTCGTCCCAGCGCGGACACTCGCCGAGCGCGGCGGCGGCCGGCAACACGCATTCCAGTTTCGACATGACTGCATCCTCCATAGAGCTAAACCGGTTTCAGATGTCGAGATCCATCTCGAGTTCGATGGCGTCGCCGCGATAGGTGACGTCCGCGTAATAAACGACCACGCCGTTCGCGTCGTGGAACACGCGCTGCACGCGCGCCACGGGCGACGCGATGGCAATGCGCAAATGATGGGCCGTATCGGCATCCGCTGCGCCGATCGTGAGCGTTTGACGCGCGCGCGCCATGGGCCGGGGTGTCATCGCCATGAGAATCGGGATCACGGTCTCGCGGCGAAAGCGCGCGCGCTGCTTCGCGAACAGCTTCTCCTCCAGATAGACGCCGATCACGCAATACGGTTCGCCTTGCATCGCATGCACGCGCCGCATGTAGGTGTAGGAGCGCGCGAGCCTGCCGTCCGTCGCGCGCAGCGGCGGCAGCCGGCTTCCTTCGTCGAGCGTGAGCAGTTCGGGCGTGGTCCGGTGCCAGGTTTCCGAGAGCGCGTCGAGGCTCGTGACCACATGCATCGCCTCGTGCCGCGACGCGGGCGCGCTCACGAAGGTGCCGCGGCCGCGCTGGGGCGTCAGCGCCCCCTCCGCGCTCAGCAACTGCACGGCCTGGCGCGCCGTCACGCGCGCGACGCCGAACTCGGCCGCGATCTGCTCGAGCGTGGGAATCGGGTCGCCTTCACGCCAGACGCCGCGCGCAATGCGATCGCGCAAGGCATCGGCGATCTGCAGATAGAGGGGAACGGGACTGGACGTGGCTGAACGCATGATGAACACGGACTGGGCGGGCGAAGCGGGATCTTACGCCGCGGCGCGCGGAAGTTGCGGGAACGCGCGGGGAACTTGTCGAGAACTTGAAACGCGTCATGACCTTAAAGTACTATAAACCATACTTTTAGATATGGGCACCGCCATCATGACCGATTTGCCTGCCGACGACCCCCGGCTCTCCCCTGTCGTCATCGAGCGTATCGAGGCGCATGTGCTGCGCGCGCCCATCGCCACGCCCGTGCAGACGTCGTTCGGCGTCATGCGCGATCGCCCGGCTCTGTTCGTCGAAGTCATCGCCCGCGACGGCGCCTCGGGCTGGGGCGAAGTCTGGTGCAACTTCCCCGCGTGCGGCGCGGAACATCGCGCGGCGCTGATCCGCACGGTGCTCGCGCCGCTGGCCGCCGGGCAAACGGTCCGCCACCCCGCCGCGCAGTTCGACGCCCTCACGCAGCGCACCGCCGTACTCGCGCTGCAATCGGGCGAACCGGGTCCGCTCGCGCAGGCCATCGCGGGCATCGACCTCGCGCTGTGGGACCTGCAGGCGCGGCGCGCGGGCCTGCCGCTCTGGCGACTACTCGGCGGCGCCAGCGGCGAGATCGGCGTGTATGCGAGCGGGCTCAATCCCACGGGCGCGCAGCCCATCGTCGAGGAGCGGATCGCGCGCGGCTTCGAGGCGTTCAAGCTCAAACTCGGCTTCGGGCGCGAGCGCGACACCAGCAATCTCGCGGCGCTGCGCGAGATGATCGGCGGCGCGCGGCGCCTGATGGTCGACGCGAATCAGGCGTGGGATCTCGACGCCGCGCTCGCAATGACCGACGTCATCGACGCGCATGCGCCCGGCTGGCTCGAGGAGCCGCTGCGCTGCAACCGGCCCATGCACGAATGGCAGACGCTCGCGCAACGGCTGAGCACGCCGCTCGCCGCCGGTGAGAATTTCGCCGATGCCGCGGCGTTCGAGGCCGGCATCGCGGGCGGCGCGCTGCGCGTGATCCAGCCCGACGCCGCCAAGTGGGGCGGCATCTCCGGCAACCTGCCCGTGGCGCGCGCGGTGCAGCGCGCCGGCCTCACGTATTGCCCGCACTACCTGGGCGCGGGCGTCGGCCTGCTCGCTTCGGCGCACCTGCTGGCCGCCGCGGGCGACAGCGCGGGACGCGGCATGCTCGAAGTCGATGCGAATCCGAACCCGCTGCGCGAATGGCTCTCCGGGCCAGTCGAGCGGCCGACGAACGGCCGCGTGCGCCTTGGCGAGGCGCCGGGCATCGGCATCGAACCGGACGTGGCCGCCTTGCGCCGCGAAATCGGCAACCCCCGCTGAAGCCTTTCGTATCGACGAAAAAAAACCGGGCCCCGCTTGATGCGGAGCCCGGTTTCGGCGAACGTGGTTTGAGCGGCTTATTCGCCCAGCTTATTGGCCCAACTTATTCGCCCAAGTACGCCGCGCGCACCTTCGGATCGTCGAGCATCTGCCTGGCCTCGCCTTCCATCGTCACGAGACCCGAATCCATCACGTAGCCGCGGTTCGCCGCCTGCAGCGCGAGACGCGCGTTCTGCTCGACCAGCAGCACCGTGATGCCTTCCGACGAGATCGTGCGCACCACTTCGAAGATCTTCTCGACCATGATCGGCGAGAGACCCATCGACGGTTCGTCGAGCAGCAGCAGCTTCGGACGCGAGATGATCGCGCGCGCCATGGCCAGCATCTGCTGTTCGCCGCCCGAGAGCGTGCCCGCGAGCTGCGTGGCGCGTTCCTTCAGGCGCGGGAAGAAGCCGAACATGCGCTCGACGTCCTTCGCGATGCCGTCTTTATCGTTGCGCAGGTACGCGCCCATCTGCATGTTTTCGACGATCGACATGCGCGCGAAGATGCCGCGGCCTTCCGGCACCATCGCGAGACCGCGCTTGAGCAGCTCGTGCGCGGGCACGCCCTTGATCGACTGGCCCATGTATTCGATGTCGCCAGCGGCGTACGCCTTCAGGCCCGTGATGGCCTTCATGGTCGTGGTCTTGCCCGCGCCGTTCGCGCCGATCAGCGTGACAAGCTCGCCCTGCTGGACTTGCATGTCCACGCCCTTGACCGCCTGAATGCCGCCGTAATTGACCTGCAGACCCTTGATTTTCAGTACCGGCGTTGCCATCAGTGAACCCCCGCGCCCAGATATGCCTCGATCACCTTCGGGTCCTTCTGCACGTCTTGCGGCAGACCCTCGGCGATCACCTTGCCATAGTCGAGCACTGTCATGCGGTTGCACAGGCCCATCACCAGTTTCACGTCGTGCTCGATCAGCAGGATGGTCTTGCCATCGGCGCGGATCTTGTCGAGCAGGCGCGTGAGTTCGACCTTCTCGGTCGCGTTCATGCCGGCCGCCGGCTCGTCGAGCGCGAGCAGCTTCGGATCGGTCGCGAGCGCGCGGGCGATCTCCAGACGGCGCTGGTGGCCGTACGAGAGATTGCGCGAGGTGTAGTCCGCGTATTGCGAAATGCCCACGTATTCGAGCAGTTCGATCGCGCGTTCCTTGATCTCGCGCTCTTCACGGCGTTCCGACGGCGTTTGCAGCACCGCGCCGATCAGGCCGTGCTTCGTGCGCACGTGGCGGCCGACCATCACGTTTTCGAGCGCCGTCATGCCGCCAAACAGGCGAATGTTCTGGAACGTGCGCGCGATACCGGCCTTCGCCACCTGATACACGGCTTCCGGCTTGTATTCCGTGCCGTCGAGCTTGAATTCGCCCGAATCCGGCGTGTACAGCCCCGTAATCACGTTGAAGAACGTGGTCTTGCCGGCGCCGTTCGGGCCGATCAGACCGTAGATCGTGCCTTCCTCGATCTGCAGGCCCACGTCGGAGAGCGCCTGCAGGCCGCCGAAGCGCTTGTTCACGCCCTTCACGGACAGGCGAATGGATTTGTTGCTCATAGCGTTGTCCTCTCCGTATTACGCGCGCACCGGCTTCTTGTTGCCGCGCTTCGCGATCTTCGCGATCTTGTCTTCGTGCTTCGGCGCGGGCCACAGGCCTTCCGAGCGATACAGCATGATGACGACCATCGCGAGGCCGTAGAGCAACTGGCGGATGACTTCCGTATCGACGATTTCATGGCCGAAGATCCAGTGCTGGAGCGGGCCCATGGTCGAGCGCAGAAACTCGGGGAAGATGGCGAGCAGCACGGCGCCCAGGATCACGCCCGGAATGTGGCCCATGCCGCCCAGCACCACGCAGGCGAGCACCACGACCGATTCCCAGAAGGTGAACGATTCCGGCGAGACGAAGCCCTGGAACGCACCGAACATCGCGCCCGAGAGACCGCCGAACGAGGCGCCCATCGCGAACGCCAGCAGCTTCACGTTACGCGTGTTGATGCCCATGGCCTTGGCGGCGATTTCGTCTTCGCGGATCGCGGCCCAGGCGCGGCCGATACGCGAGTGCTGCAAACGCGTACACACCCAGATCACGAGCAGCGCGCAAACCACGAACGCGTAGTAGTACATGTACACGGACGTGAACGTGAAGCCGAGAATCTCGTGCGGCTGCGCGAGGTTGAAGCCGCCGATCGACAGCGGCGCCACGCCCGTGATGCCCTGCGGGCCGTTGGTGATGTTCACCGGACGGTCGAGGTTGTTCATGAAGATACGAACGATTTCCCCGAAGCCCAGCGTCACGATCGCGAGGTAGTCGCCGCGCAGACGCAGCGTCGGCGCGCCCAGACAGATACCCGCAATGGCCGCGAGCGCCATCGCCACCGGAATCACGATCCAGTAAGGCGTGTGCATGCCGCCGGGCAGCATGTTGGCGATCCACGCGAACTGCGTGGTGAGGTGCGGCGAGGTCAGCAACGCGGCCACGTAGGCGCCCACCGCGTAGAACGCGATGTAGCCCAGGTCGAGCAGGCCGGCGAAGCCGACCACCACGTTCAGACCCAGCGCGAGCATCACGTAGAGCATCGCGAAGTCCAGCACGCGCACCCAGTAGTTGCCGCCCGTGGCGCCCACCACGAAGGGCAGGATCGCGACGATGATCGCCGTGGCGATGCCCACCGTCAGCGTCTTCGTGCGGTTCTTTTCGGGGATGAGCGTCGTCGACGGCTCGATCGGTTGAATTGAAGTCATGTTGTGCTACTCCCTTATGCGCGGTCCGCGACACGTTCGCCCAGCAGCCCCGACGGACGGAACACGAGCACGACGATCAGCACGACGAATGCGAACACGTCCTGATAGTTACTGCCGAACACGCCGCCGGTCAGATTGCCGATGTAACCCGCGCCGAGCTGTTCGATGAGACCGAGAACGACGCCGCCCACCATCGCGCCGCCCAGGTTGCCGATCCCGCCCAGCACCGCGGCCGTGAACGCCTTCATGCCAGGGATGAAGCCCATGTAGAAGTGCGCGTTGCCGTATTCGGAGGCGATCATCACGCCGGCCAGCGCCGCCAGCGCCGAGCCGATCATGAACGTGGCCGAGATCACGAAGTTCGGGTTCACGCCCATCAGCGAGGCGTTGTTGGGGTTTTCGGCGATCGCGCGCATGGCACGGCCGAGCTTCGTGCGGTGCACGAGCAGCAGCAGGCCCGCCATCACGAGGAACGCGACCACGATGATGACGATTTCCGTCGGCGAGATCACGGCGCCCACGCCGGTTTCGGTCGGGGCGATCACGTTGATCGGATCGGTCGAGATGAGCTGCGGGAACGCGAGCGGGTTGCGGCCCCAGATCATCATCGCCAGCGTCTGCAGCAGGATCGACACGCCGATGGCGGTGATCAGCGGTGCGAGGCGCGGCGCGCGGCGCAGCGGCCGGTAAGCGACCTTCTCGATGGTGTAGCCGACGACCGAACACACGACGGCGGCAACGACCAGCCCGATGATCAGCGTGGGGATGTGGCCGAGACCCGGAAAGTGATTCTGGATGACGGTGATCGCGGAGAGCGCGACCATGGCGCCGACCATGAGCACGTCGCCGTGCGCGAAGTTGATGATGCCCAGAATCCCGTACACCATGGTGTAGCCCAGTGCGATGATGGCGTAGATGCTGCCAAGCACCAGCCCATTCAGGATCTGCTGGATGAAAATATCCATTTAATGCTCCTTAGCCCGTGCGACCGGATTCGCGCTTGTCATCGGCCGGTGGGCGATGTTTTACGGAACCGCAACGACACTCTCGGGTACTGAAGTAAAAGACCGGTAAAGGTTGGCCGCGGCCGGTTTGCGTTGTCGCTGTGTTGCAGCGGCAGGCTCGCCGGAAGCGGATGCAAAAACGGCACCGTCGGATGGTTCGGTGCCGTCGGGTTCAACTACCTGTCACGTGCGCGGCGCCAAACTCGCGGCCGGTCTTGCGGACCGGCGCCGTGAATGCGTCGAACGTCATGACTCCCTCTTCCGGACCGCCTGCGCGCCGGACACCCTCGCATACGAGAGGCCCGCCAGTCAGGCGACGAACCGGCACAACGACAGCGCTTGCGCCGGTGCATGCAAAAGCAAGGTGCATGCCAGTTTTCATGACGACGGGAGCGAACGCGATTCCGGACGTCTTTGAGGCATCCGCGCGGGCCGCAGGTGCGACTCGGGCGTGGCCGTTTTCATCGTCGTATCCGAAACGCACTTCGGCTCCTTCAGTGCGCGCAACGATCGTCGATATTTCGCCGCTGCCCACGCGAACCGCCCATTCGATCGTTGGGCTGAACCACGCGTCGCGTGGCGCAACCGCCGCCATCGAAGGCGTGGCAAAAGCAAATTCGACGTGCATTAATCAGGTCTCCTGCGCCTTCCGAAATGCTTGTTCGAGGGCCTTCCAAAACCTCTCCAACCCTCAGAACGCGCGCATTGTAACGCCAATTATGCGACGGGCAATATTGTTGAACCGGCAGGGTTTTCCTGCATTGCAACCGAATATCTAGATAAGAGCCGGGCGCGGGTTGCACCTAGGTTGCGCCGCATTTTCGTGCACCAGTTGCACCAAAAATTGGCGGCATCGGCATCATGTGTTGCGGCCGACGGGCGCAATGCCTTGTGGGGCGGGCATTGGTGCGGGCGCTGAGCAATCGTGCAGTGCGAAAAACGCAATGCACCGAATTGGGGCGATGGGAGATTGAGCACGTAATCAGGCTCAAATAATTAGGGCTATATCGATGATATGACGCCCCAATATAGCGAAAACACTGATAAAAACCGGCAGGTTTCGCGGGGTTAACCGCTCGCTTTTCTTAATGCGACCCCATTAAATGGAGCCGATTCGCCTGCGGAGGCACAAAAAAAGCGCGCCAGCGGCGCGCTTTCGTCTGCGGAGAACCGATCCGGAACTCAGCCCGGTTGCCCCAGGCCGCGCGGCAGCGGGAACGCGATGTTCTCCTCGATGCCCTCGAGCGCGCGCACGTTGCGCGCACCGAGTTCGTGCAGGCGCTGGATGATCTTCTGCGCCAGCGCCTCGGGCGCCGAAGCGCCCGCGGTCAGGCCGATGCGGCGCTTGCCGGCGAGCCACTGCGGGTCGATCTGCTCGGGCGCGTCCACCATATAGGCGGGAATGCCGCGCTTCTCGGCCACTTCGCGCAGGCGGTTCGAGTTCGAGCTGTTCGGGCTGCCCACCACGATCACCACGTCGCACTGCGGCGCCATGAACTTGACGGCGTCCTGGCGGTTTTGCGTGGCGTAGCAGATGTCCTGCTTTTTCGGCTCGCGAATTTCGGGGAAGCGCGTTTTGAGCGCCGCGATGATTTCGGCGGCGTCGTCCACGGACAGCGTGGTTTGCGTGACGAAGGCAACGCGCGCGGGATCGCGCAACGCGAGCGCCTCGACGTCGGCGATATCTTCGACGAGAAACATGCCCTCGCCCACCTGGCCCATCGTGCCTTCCACTTCCGGGTGACCCTTGTGGCCGATCATGACGATGTCGAGGCCTTCGTCGCGCATTTTCGCGACTTCGACGTGCACCTTGGTGACGAGCGGACACGTGGCGTCGTAAATACGCAGGCCGCGCGCGGCCGCGTCGGCGCGCACCGCCTTCGAAACACCGTGCGCGCTGAAGATCACGGTATTGCCCGCGGGGACTTCGTCGAGCTGCTCGATGAAGATCGCCCCTTTCTGGCGCAGATCCTCAACGACATAGGCGTTATGAACGATCTCGTGACGCACGTAGATGGGAGCGCCGTGCAACTGGATGGCGCGCTCGACGATCTCGATGGCCCGGTCGACGCCGGCGCAAAAACCGCGCGGCTGGGCAAGCAGGATTTCCGCTTCGGCAAGCTCGGCGAGTACAGACGTGTCCGTGGTGGTCATGGGCTTTACAGGATTCCGATGATTTGCACTTCGAACGCAACCGCCTGGCCTGCGAGCGGATGGTTGAAATCGAACAGGGCGGAAGTCTCGTTGACTTCCTTGAGCACGCCCGCGTAGCGGTCGCCATTGGGCGCGTTGAATTCGACCAGGTCGCCCGGCTTGAACGACTCGCCGATCATGGCGTTGTCGCGCAGCGTCTTGAGCGAGACGCGCTGGATCAGGTCGGGATTGCGCTGGCCGAAGGCGACCCCGGGTTCTAGCTGAAAGGTGGAGTGGTGGCCAACCTTCAGGCCCTGCAGAATGTTCTCCAGCGGCGGCGCCAGCTGGCCGGCGCCCAGCAGCAGCGTGGCCGGCCGGTCGACAAACGTGTTGACGATCTCGGTGCCATCGGCGAGCGAAAGCCGGTAGTGCAGCGTCACATGGGAACCCGGTTTCACTTCGGAGATGTCGATGATGCTCATGCGTTACTCATTCTCGTCGAGACGCGCAAGACGCGCGTGCGCGCCGCGAGGCGCCGGTCCGGCCCCCGTCGGGCGACCGGAAAACATCTATTGTAAGCCACTTGGCCGGGGCGGACGTGCGGTGCCGCTCGTCGAATTGTGCGCCGCTTTCATGAACGGTCGAGGTCGGCGCGCCACCCTTTTTCAGCATCAGGAGTCACGCCATGACGCAAGTCCTCCCGCAACGCGCGCTCGAGCCGCGCCCGGTTCCAGGCCGTTCGAATACCGGGCCGCTCGTTGGCCCCGCGCTCGCCTGCGCCGAACGCGAACGGCCGCGCGCCCGCGCAAGGCGGGCGGCGCAGGCCGGCAATCCGCCCGTCGACATGACGGTTGAAACGGTGGCCGAACCGGCACCCCAGGCATCGACCGCGGCGTCGGGGGCTGTGTCGGTCATACCGTCGGCCATACCGTCGGCCGCGGCATCGCTGGCAACTTCGGACGCGGGCACCTCCCCGGAACCGCCGCTGCCGCTCCGCTCGCGCGACATGCCGCGCGAGCGGCTGCGCACGGCCGGCGCGACGGCGCTCTCCGACATCGAACTGATCGCGATCCTGCTCGGTTCCGGCCTGCCCGGCCACGACGTGTTCAACGTCGCGCGCTCGCTGCTCACGCGTTTCGGCTCGCTGCGCGCGCTGCTCGACGCACAGCCCGAGGAGTTCGACGGCCTGCGCGGCATCGGCCCGGCGAAAGCGGCGCTGCTCCAGGCGATCACGGAACTGGCGCGCCGCGCGCTCGCCGAAGCGCTCGACGACAAACCGCTCGTCGACTCGCCCGCCGCCGTGGAGGACTATTTGCGCCTGTTGATCGGCGGGCGGCCGCACGAGGTGTTCGTCTGCCTCTTTCTGGACGCGCGTCACCGGCTGATCCGCTCCGAGGAGATCTCGCGCGGTTCGCTCACGCGCATGGCGGTGTACCCGCGCGAGATCGTGCGGCGCGCGCTCACGCTCAATGCCGCGAGCCTGATCGTCGCGCACAATCATCCGTCGGGCGCGGTCCAGCCGAGCGCGAGCGACCGCCGCCTCACGCGTGTGCTGCGCGAAACGCTGGCGCTCGTGGAAGTGCAACTGGTCGATCATCTGGTGATCGGAGCGCGCGAGACGTTTTCGTTCGCGCGGCATGGCTGGAACTAGCGGCCGGCCTGCGACAGCGTTCGGGGCGCACGGGTCGCGCAATGGGCTACGCAACAGTTCGGGTTACGCAACACTTCGCGCAACACCTGCCGCAATTTGCGTTTGATTTTCCAGGGCTTTTTCTGCTAGACTCACGGTTTGCCTATTTCCAACCCTGTTCCGAAAGCCTCAAGGCCTTCCAGGGGAAATATGGCCTGGGTTCGAGGTAGTCTCTCATCCATACGTGAGCGCTCTCTTTTCCGGCCATTTCTCGCCCTGGGAAACTAAAGCGGCTCTCGAACTCAGAATTCCGTAGGAGTGTACTTATGGCACGCGTATGCCAAGTCACTGGGAAAGCGCCGATGAGCGGCAACAACGTTTCCCACGCTAACAACAAGACCAAGCGCCGTTTCCTCCCGAATCTGCAAAACCGCCGATTCTGGGTTGAAAGCGAAAACCGTTGGGTGCGTCTGCGCATCTCGAACGCAGGCCTGCGCCTGATCGACAAGAACGGCATCGATTCCGTGCTCGCAGACCTGCGCGCACGCGGCGAACTGTAAGGAGTAAATCATGGCCAAGGGCATCCGCGACAAGATCAAGCTCGAGTCGACCGCAGGTACGGGTCACTTCTACACGACCACGAAGAACAAGCGCAACATGCCGGAAAAAATGTCGATCAAGAAGTTCGACCCGGTTATTCGCAAGCACGTCGAGTACAAGGAAACCAAGATCAAGTAATTGATCTGGCTCCGAGCCTGACGAAGACAGCAAAACCCCGCTCTCGCAGCGGGGTTTTGTTTTTTGCGCGCCATTTTTGTGCGCGCGTACCCGGTCTCTCCTTTCGCCCCAACCTGCCCTGCCCGCGCAAAGGTGTTTTCACGCCCGCGGCCACGTCGCCCATTTCCGTTCGCTCCGCTCTCGGAGTATGCTTGCCGATTACCTCAGTCTGACGGTAACCATGAACGTCAGAAGCAGAACAAGAGAGACGGAGAAGCAGGATCATGAATTTCGATGTAGCGATCGTCGGCAGCGGGCTGGCAGGCCTGAGCGTCGCGTTGAATCTCGCCGACTCGCGGCGCGTCGTCATCATCGCCAAGCGCGCGATGACCGAAGGGGCCAGCGACCGGGCACAAGGCGGCATTGCCGCGGTGCTCGACTCGGCTGACAGCGTGGAAAACCATGTGGACGACACGCTCGTGGCCGGCGGCGGGCTCTGCGACGAAGGCGCGACGCGCTTCATCGTCGAGCACGGCCGCGAAGCCATCGAATGGCTGATCGCGCAGGACGTGCCGTTCACGAAAGACGCCGCGGCCGAACTCGGCTTCCACCTGACGCGCGAAGGCGGCCACAGCCATCGCCGCATCATTCACGCCGCCGACGCCACCGGCCACGCCGTCGTGCAAACGCTGCTCGAACGCGCGCGCCAGCATCCGAACATCACGATCCTCGAAGACCATCAGGCCATCGACGTCATCACGTCCGACCGCCTCGGCCTGCCCGGCCGCCGCTGCCACGGCCTCTACGCGCTCGACCTCGCGAACGACCGCACGGTGACGATCCAGGCGCCGCACACCGTGCTCGCCACGGGCGGCGCGGGCAAGGTCTATCTCTACACGACCAACCCCGACACGGCCACCGGCGACGGCATTGCCATGGCATGGCGCGCGGGTTGCCGCGTGGCGAACATGGAGTTCATCCAGTTCCACCCCACGTGCCTGTTCCATCCGCACGCCAAGTCGTTCCTGATTTCCGAAGCCGTGCGCGGCGAAGGCGGCCTGTTGCGCCTGCCCGACGGCACGCGCTTCATGCCCGAGCACGACGCGCGCGCCGAACTCGCGCCGCGCGACATCGTGGCCCGCGCGATCGACTTCGAGATCAAGAAGCACGGCATCGACTGCGTGCATCTCGACATCAGCCACCAGCCGCCGGCGTTCCTCGAAGAACATTTTCCGACGATCCTCGCGCGCTGCCGCGAGTTCGGCATCGACATCACGAAAGAGCCCATTCCCGTCGTACCCGCCGCGCACTACACCTGTGGCGGCGTGGTCACCGACCTCGCGGGCCGCACCGACCTCGCGGGCCTCTACGCTGTGGGCGAAACCTCGTACACCGGCCTGCACGGCGCGAACCGCCTCGCCAGCAACTCGCTGCTCGAATGCCTCGTGATCGGCCGCTCGGCGGCGGAAGCGATCGAGGCCGAAGGCTTCGGCGCGGCCGCGCACGCGCCGCTGCCCGACTGGGACGAAAGCCGCGTGTCCGACTCCGACGAGGAAGTCGTGGTCGCGCACAACTGGGACGAACTGCGCCGCCTGATGTGGAATTACGTCGGCATCGTGCGCACGGACAAACGGCTCGAACGCGCCCAGCACCGGCTCTCGCTGCTGCGCGACGAAATCCTCGAGTACTACGCGAATTTCCGCGTCACGCGCGACCTGCTGGAACTGCGCAATCTCGTCGAAGTCGCCTCGCTGATCGTCGAAAGCGCGCGTTCGCGCCGCGAAAGCCGCGGCCTGCACTTCAGCCGCGACTGGCCGAACACGCTGCCCAAGGCACTGCCCACCGTGCTCGCGCCCGAGCGCGTGCGCAATCGCACGGTGTCCTGAGCCTCGCCTGTCGCCGCAAAGAAAAAGCCGCCCATGAGGCGGCTTTTTTACGAGGATGGCGCACGGGCCAGGCGCCGTGCAACCGCGCGCCTCAGACGATTCGCATGGAGTAATCCGTTGCGCGCACATCTTTCGTGAGCGCGCCGATCGAAATGCGATCGACCCCGGTTTCGGCGATGGTGACCACCGTTTCCGCGTTCACGCCGCCCGAGACTTCGAGCACGGCGCGCCCGGCCGTGAGCGTCACGGCGCTGTGCATCATGTCGAACGAGAAGTTGTCGAGCAGCACCGACTTCGCGCCGTGCGCGAGCGCCGTTTCGAGCTGCTCGAGCGTTTCCACCTCGATCTGGATCGGCACGCCCGAGTTCAGCGCGAGCGCCGCGTGCATGGCCGCGCCCACGCCGCCCGCCGCCGCGATGTGGTTTTCCTTGATCAGAATGCCGTCGTAGAGCGCGAGACGCTGGTTGACGCCGCCACCCACGCGCACCGCGTACTTCTGCGCGAGGCGCAGCCCCGGCAGCGTCTTGCGCGTGTCGAGAATGCGCGCCTGCGTGTGCGCGATCATGCCGACGTAACCGCGCGTGGCGCTCGCCACGCCCGACAGCAACTGCAGGAAGTTCATGGCGTTGCGCTCGGCCGTGAGCAGCGAGCGCGCCGGGCCGCGCAGCGAGCACACGGGCGTGTTGGCCGTCATGCGTTCGCCTTCGCGATAGTGCCAGCGCACCTCGATACGCGGATCGACGCGCTTCACCACGCCGTCGAACCACAGCACGCCGCACAGCACCGCGTCTTCGCGCACGACGATGCGCGCGTCGCGTATCTCGTCGGCCGGCACGAGACGGCCGGTCTGGTCGCCGGCGCCCACGTCTTCCGCGAGCGCGTCCTGCACATTGCGCTCGATGGCGGCGTCGAAGGCCGCGCCGTACTGCGCGCGCACCTCGGCGAGCACGGGCGCGAGCGCGTCCACGGCGAGCAATTCCAGTGCACCCATCATGCGGCTCCTACTTGCGAGAACAGCGCCGTGTCGCGCGCGAGGTCGCCGCTCGCCTGCACGCGGCGCTTGTGTTCGGCCGCGAACGCGAGCATGCGGTCGATCGGCAGACGCGCGCGCTCGGCAATCGCGGTATCGACGAAAATTTCGTTGTGACCGCGCTCCAGTACCTCGGCGAGATTGCCGAGACCGTTCATCGCCATCCACGGGCAATGCGCGCAGCTCTTGCAGGTGGCGCTGTTGCCGGCCGTGGGCGCTTCGATGAAGGTCTTGCCCGGCGCGGCGAGCTGCATCTTGTGCAGGATGCCGAGATCGGTCGCGACGATAAAGCGTTGCGCGTCGAGCTTCACGGCCGCGTCGATCAGCTGCGTGGTCGAGCCGACCACGTCGGCGAGCGCGACCACGCCTTCGGGCGACTCGGGGTGCACGAGCACCTTGGCGTCGGGGTATTCGGCGCGCAGCAGGTCCAGCTCCACGCCCTTGAACTCGTCGTGCACGAGGCACGAGCCCTGCCACAGCAGCATGTCGGCGCCGGTTTTCTTCTGGATGTAATTGCCCAGATGGCGGTCCGGCGCCCAGATGATTTTTTCGCCCTTCGCGTGCAGGTCGGCGACGATCTCCAGACCGATGGACGAGGTGACCATCCAGTCCGCGCGCGCTTTCACAGCGGCGCTGGTGTTCGCATAGACAACCACGGTGCGGTCGGGATGCGCGTCGCAGAACGCCGAGAACTCGTCCACGGGGCAGCCCAGATCGAGCGAGCAGGTCGCGTCGAGGTCGGGCATGAGAATGCGCTTGTTCGGGCTCAGGATCTTCGCGGTCTCGCCCATGAAGCGCACGCCCGCCACCACGAGCGTTTGCGCTTCGTGGTCGCGGCCGAAGCGCGCCATTTCGAGCGAATCGGCCACGCAGCCGCCGGTTTCGTCGGCCAGCTCCTGCAATTCGGGATCGACGTAATAGTGCGCGACGAGCACCGCTTTCTCGCGCTTGAGCAATGCCCGCACGCGCTCTTTCAACGCGGCGCGCTCGGCTTGCGACGGCGCGTCGGGCACGCGGGCCCACGCTTGTCCGACGCTGCACACGGTGCCTTGCGGGCGGTCGTATTCGACCTTTCTGATCGCCTGACTCATATCTCCTGCCCCTACCGATCGCCGCGTCGATCGAGCCATTGTGGGGACGCCGGCTCGGTCGCTGTTGCTGCGGCCCAAAAAGAAAAACCCCGCCAGCGCGGGGTTTTGTGACGTTCTGTCATTTTAAAGGATTTTCAGGCGCTCCACCGGAGGCCGAAAAAGCCGGTCAGGCGTAGCGGCGCAGACGCGACGCGAACTCTTGCAGCGCCTTGATGCCGCTTTGCTCGGCACGATGGCACCAGTCCTGGAGTTGCGTGAGCAGTTGCTCGCGCGACGCGCTCGAACGTTCCCAGATCGCCGCGAGTTCGTTGCGCAGCTCGATGTAGGTGCGCAGCTTCTGGCTGTTCGCGAAGATCTGCGGCAGCTGGCGCTTCTGCGGTTCGTCGAGACTGGCTTCTTCCTTGTCGAACCACTTGCGCGCGCCGCGCATGACCTTGTACTTCTCGCGCTCGCCCACTTCCTTCAGGTGCGCGAGCTCCTGGCGGTACGCCTGCTTCACGGCCTTGGCGTAACGCGCCATCACTTCGTAGCGGTTCGAGAGCACGGCCTGCAGCGTTTCGTGGTCGGGCACGAGCTTGCCGCTGGTGAGACGCGGCGTGGGCGCGACCTTCTTGACCTTGGCGAGGCCCACCGCCGACATCACGCGGATGTACATCCAGCCGATGTCGAACTCGTACCACTTGTTCGACAGCTTCGCCGACGTCGCGAACGTGTGGTGATTGTTGTGCAGTTCTTCGCCGCCGATGATGATGCCCCACGGGAACAGGTTCGTGCTCGCATCCGACGAATTGAAGTTGCGATAGCCCCAGAAGTGGCCGAGACCGTTCACGACGCCGGCGGCCCAGAACGGGATCCACGCCATCTGCACGGCCCACACGGTCAGGCCGACCGCGCCGAACAGCGCCACGTCGATGACCATCATGATGCTCACGCCGAGAATGGGGTAGCGCGTGTAGACGTTGCGCTCCATCCAGTCGTTGGGCGTGCCGTGGCTGAAACGGCGCAGCGTTTCTTCGTTCTTCGCCTCGGTGCGATAGAGTTCCGCGCCTTCGAGCAGCACCTTCCAGATGCCGCGCGTTTGCGGGCTGTGCGGATCTTCCTCGGTCTCGCACTTGGCGTGGTGCTTGCGGTGAATAGCCGCCCACTGGCCCGTGAGCATGCCCGTGGTCATCCACAGCCAGAAGCGGAAGAAGTGCGCGGCGATGGGGTGCAGATCCAGCGCGCGGTGCGCCTGGCAGCGGTGCAGATACACCGTGACGCCGATGATCGTGATATGCGTGACCACGACGGCGAACAGCACGATTTGCCACCACGAGAAGTGCAGCGTTCCGTGGGCAAGGAAATCAAGCAGGGAGTTCAACAAGGCATTTACCTGTGAAGCGGGGGCGCGGCGTTTCAGCCATGCGCGGTGTCAAGAAAGTGAAAGCGGTCTGAAGCGGTTGGACGGCATTCTACGCGAACCGTTCCAAGTGTTTGTAACAAATGAAGATTTTTTTCCTAATCGCTGGCCGAGTCAACCATTTTGAGCAGCGCAGAGGCGCTTTGCCGCAGCTTTCAGGGCGCCCGGCACGATGCGCGCGGCCCGCCACTGTGACGTCTACGCCACACCTTCGGACGGGCTTTCGTCAGACCTGAAAGGCGCGCACGTTTCAGTCCCGGACCGGCTTTCCACGGCGGCGCCCGAGGCGGGTCCGGCCATGCGTTCCGGCACGCCCACGATGCGCACTTCGCGCTGCGCGAACGGGATCGAGATCCCATGCTCGTTAAATAAGCGCCAGATGTTCAGATTCACGGCCGAGCGCACGCCCGAGGTCCCCGTGGCCGCGTCGGCGATCCAGAAACCGAGTTCGAGATTGATGCCGTCGGCGCCGAAGTTCGCGAGATACGGGGTCGGAGCAGGATCGGCGAGCACGCGCTCTACTCCCTCGGCCGCGCGCGCGAGCAGCGCCATCGCCGCGTCGAGGTCGGTGTCGTAGGCGACCTGCACCGCCGCCTTCGCGTAGCCGCGCGTCAGGAATGACGACTGGTTCTGCACCACGTCGGTAATGAGTTTTTCGTTCGGGATCAGCGTTTCCACGCCGTCGAGGCCGCGCACGACCGTGTAGCGCGTGCGGATTTGCGTGACCTTGCCCGCGAGCCCGGCCACGTTGATGGTGTCGCCGAGCCGCAGCGAGCGGTCGATCAGGATGATGAAGCCCGAAACATAGTTGCTCGCGATCTTCTGCAGGCCGAAGCCGAGGCCCACGCCCAGCGCGCCGCCGAACACGCCGAGCACCGTGATGTCGATGCCGACGATCGAGAGGCTGAACAGCACCGCCGCGACCACGAGAATCGCGCGGCCCACGCGCGCGAGCACCACCCGCAGGTTGGCGTCGATGGTGGTCGCGCGCATCAGGCGGTCTTCGAGCGCGGCGCCGGCCCAGATCGCCACGATCATCGTCACGCCGACCCAGAGCACGCCCGTGGACAGCGAGAGCAGCGTCACGTGCGCCGTGCCGATGCGAAAGCGCACGCTCTCCATCCAGTCGAGCACGTCGTCCTGAATGCCGAGCACCGTGAGCAGCATCGCGACCCAGACGATCAGCGACACCAGCTTTTCGACGATGGCGAGCCACGCGTGCGTCTCGCCGCTCGCGCCGAACACGCGCCGCGCGAAGAAGAACGCGATGTAGATCAGCCCGATGCCGATGAGCGGCACCAGCGCGAGATTGAGCAGCGAGGTGTGGATGAAGTGGTGCGCGATTTCGCGCGCGCCCCACACGCACAGCGCGCCGATCAGCGGAAAGAACGCCCTCGAGAGGCTTTCCGCGCCGAAGCGCAGGCTCTCGTAGCGCGTCTGGCGGCGGGCGTCGAGCGCGCGGCGCGCGAGCCGCGACAGCACGAACGCCACGGCGAGCGCCCCGATCAGCACGGCCGCCTGCCAGAGCATGACGGGCTGGCCGAAGTCGCGGAGCACGCCGCCGAGCATGTGGGAGAAAAGACGGTTTTCGAACATGAAACGCTAAAAGGGAGAGACCGAAAGGGGCGAGACGGATAACGCGGGCGCGGCAACGGCGAGCCCCGGCCGGAAGAACGCCAGACAAACGCCGCCCCGAAAACCCGTCGACAAAACCGGCGCGGGGCCGCCCGGACTGATGCCGGACGGCCCCGCGTGTTGCATCGCGTGTCGAAACGAACGGCTTACTGCTTCGACTTGCTCTTCTTCGCCTTCACCTTCGCGCCTGCCGGATCCGGCTCGGCCGTTTCCGGCGCGGCGTCGGGGGTTTCGTCGACGGATTTCGCGCGGGCGATCACGTCGGCGGCCTCTTCCGCGGCGGCGGCAGCGGCTTCCTCGGGCGTCGTTTCAGCGCCGGCCGCCTTGGTCTTCGGCTTGGCGTCGCCGCGCCGCTCCAGCACGGCGGCGAAGAAGCCGTCCGTGGCGTGGCGATGCGGCCAGAGCGAGAGGTAGTCGCCCGTATCGAGGCCGATGCGCTGCTCCGCGAGCACGTCGCGCGCGCTCACCAGCGCGAAGTCGGGATGCGCGTCGAGGAACTGCTTCACGACCGCTTCGTTTTCGGCTTCGAGAATACTGCAGGTTGCGTAGACGAGACGGCCGCCGCGCTTGAGCAGGCGCGCGGCGCTCGTGAGAATCGACAGTTGCTTGGGCGCGAGTTCCGCGACCGATTCCGGCGTCTGGCGCCATTTCAGGTCGGGATTGCGGCGCAGCGTGCCGAGGCCCGAGCACGGCGCGTCCACCAGCACGCGGTCGATCTTGCCGACGAGGCGCTTGATCTTGGCGTCGTGTTCGCTGTCGATGAGCACCGGATTGACGTTCGACAGCCCGCTGCGCGCGAGGCGCGGTTTGAGCTTGGCGAGACGGCGGTCCGACACGTCGAACGCGTAGAGACGGCCGGTCGAGCGCATCATCGCGCCGAGCGCGAGCGTCTTGCCGCCCGCGCCCGCGCAGAAGTCCACCACCATTTCGCCGCGGCGCGGCGCGACCAGCGAGCACAGCAGCTGGCTGCCTTCGTCCTGCACCTCGAACCAGCCGTTCCTGAACGCGTCGAGCTTGCTCAACGCCGGCTTGCCGACCACGCGCACGCCGTTGGGCGCGAACGGCGTCTCGCCCGCCTCGATGCCCGCCTCGGACAGCGAGCGCAGCAGTTCGTCGCGGTTCGCCTTGATCGGGTTCGAGCGCAGGTCGAGCGGCGCCGGATAGTTGAGCGCGGCGGCGAGCTGCGCCAGTTCGGCGGGCTCGAAACGGCCGTCGAGCGCCTTCGTGATCCAATCGGGCAGATTGATCTGCACGCGCACGGGCAGGCTGGCCGGGTCGATGCGGGCAACGTGCTCGAGCCAGTTCGCCTCGGCGTCCGAGAGGAACGGGCGGATCGCCGAGCGGCCCGCCGTGGCCATCAGGCCGAGCAGCGTGAGGCGGCGCGTGGGGCTGCCCGAGCCGCCTTCGGCCAGATGCGCGAACTCCATGCGCCGGCGCAGCACGGCGAACACGGCTTCGGCGATCACGCCGCGCTCGGCGTGGCCGAGCTTGGGATGCTCGCGGAAGAAGCGGCTCGTCACCGCGTCGGCGGGACCCGTGAATTTAAGGACGTCGGCGAGCAACGTCTCCGTTTGTCCAATCAGAAAACCATGTAGTCTCATGCGCCCTCCCCGGCGGCTTGCGAGTCGTCAAAGAAGAGCCACTGAGGCTCGGCCGGCGCGAGGCGCACGCGCTCGCCGTCGAGCGACAGGCGCCCTTCGACGAACCAGCGCACCGCGCGCGGATAAATTACGTGTTCGGTTTGCAGCACGCGCGCGGCCAGCGCCGCGGCGTCGTCGGTCTCGCGCACGGGCACGGCGGCCTGCGCGACGATGGGCCCGTGATCGAGCGTGGGCGTGACGAAATGCACGGTCGCGCCATGCACGCGGCAGCCGGCGTCGAGCGCCTGCTGGTGCGTCTTGAGGCCCGGAAAACTGGGCAGCAGCGAAGGATGGATGTTGATCATCCGGCCCGAATAATGGTCCACAAAGCCGTTCGTCAGCACGCGCATGAAGCCCGCCAGCACGACGAGATGCGGCTCGAAGCCGTCGACGGTCTGCGCGAGCGCGGCGTCGAACGCGGCCCGGTCGGGAAACTGGCGATGGTCGACGACCGCCGTGGCAATGCCGTGCGAAGCCGCGAAGTCGAGCCCCGCGGCGTCCGGACGGTTGGCAATCACGGCCGCGACGCGCGCCGGCCAGGCTTCCTGTGCGCACGCGCGCACGACGGCTTCCATGTTGCTGCCCCGTCCTGAAATCAGGATGACGAGATTTTTCATCCGCGGATTTTATCATCGGGCACACCGCGCCACGTGCGGGCGACGGCGATCGTCGTCTCGTGCGTTTATAATCTTCTGTTTCGTCGCGGCCGGTCGCCTGACCGACGGGCCCGGCCCAGCGTTATTCGAGGTTCCTCCAGGTTCCGCTATCGTGAGAGTCTTCCGCGGTCTTCCCAACGCCGAAAGCCGCGCGCCCTGCGCGCTCACCATCGGCAATTTCGACGGTGTCCACCGCGGGCATCAGGCATTGCTCGCGCGCGTGCGCGAAGCCGCAGACGCACGCGGGCTGCCCGTCTGCGTGATGACCTTCGAGCCGCATCCGCGCGAGTTCTTCAATCCGGCCAGCGCCCCGCCGCGCATCGCCATGCTGCGCGACAAGCTCGAGGCGCTGCGCGAGAACGGCGTGGACCGCGTCGTGGTCGAGCACTTCAACCACACGTTCGCGAGCCAGTCGCCGGCGGATTTCGTCGAAAACATCATCGTGGGCGGCCTGCACGCGCGCTGGATGATGATCGGCGACGACTTCCGCTACGGCGCGAAGCGCGCGGGCGACTTCGCCTCGCTCAAGCTCGCGGGCGAGCATTACGGCTTCGAAGTCGAGCAGATGGCGACCGTGGCCGACCCGTCGGGCGTGCGCATTTCCAGCTCGGCCGTGCGCACGCAGTTGCAGGCGGGCGACCTCGACGCCGCGCGCGCCTCGCTCGGGCGCGGCTACCAGATCAGCGGCCACGTGGCGCACGGGCTCAAGCTCGGGCGCGACCTCGGCTTTCCCACGCTGAATCTGCCGATCGGCCACAAGCGTCCGGCGCTCGGCGGCATCTTCGTCGTGCAGGTGCACGGCCTTGCCGACCACCCGCTGCCCGGCGTGGCGAGCCTCGGCCTGCGCCCGACCGTGGACGATTCCGGCCGCGTGCTGCTCGAAGTGCATCTGCTCGACTGGCACGGCGACGCCTACGGCAAGCTCGTGCGCGTCGAGTTTCTGAAGAAGCTGCGCGACGAGGAAAAGTTCGTCGACCTCGAAACGCTCACCGCCGCGATCGCTCGCGACGTGAGCAACGCCCGCGCGTGGTTCGCCGCGGCGGGCGCCAGCATCACCGGCGGCCGTTCCACTGGCTTCGCCACCTCGGCCACCGACCGAATTAGGTGACCCGCGGCTCGCCCGCGCCGGTTTCGATCCGTATCGAACCGGCGCGACGCGAGCCGCACCGCCCCCGGCGCCGCGTGCGAATTCACGCGCACGGCGCACGAGGCGACGGTTGCGCGGCATCGCCGCAACGCTGACGCCGTGCATCCCCCGAATTCACCGTGATCTCACCATGAGCGACAAGAAAGCATCTTCCGGCAAGCCGCAGAAGTCCGAATCGAAATATCCCGTCAACCTGCTGGACACCCCGTTCCCGATGCGCGGCGACCTGCCCAGGCGCGAGCCGCAATGGGTCAAGGAATGGGAAGAGAAGCAGATCTACGAGAAGATCCGCGCGGCTTCGAAGGGCCGCAAGAAGTTCATCCTGCACGACGGCCCGCCGTATGCGAACGGCGACATCCACCTCGGCCACGCGGTGAACAAGATCCTGAAGGACATGATCGTCAAGGCGCGTAATCTCGCGGGCTACGACGCGGTCTATGTGCCGGGCTGGGACTGCCACGGCATGCCGATCGAAATCCAGATCGAAAAGCAGTTCGGCAAGTCGCTGCCCGCGCAGGAAGTGATGAAGAAGGCGCGCGAGTACGCGTCCGGCCAGATCGAAACGCAAAAGGTCGGCTTCAAGCGTCTGGGCGTGCTCGGCGACTGGAACAACCCGTACAAGACCATGAACTTCGCGAACGAGGCCGGCGAGATCCGCGCGCTCGCGAAGATCATCGAGAAGGGTTATGTGTTCCGCGGCCTGAAGCCCGTGAACTGGTGCTTCGACTGCGGCTCGGCGCTGGCCGAGGCGGAAGTCGAGTACAAGGACAAGACCGACCCGACCATCGACGTGCTGTTCCCGTTCGCGCAACCGGCCGAAACGGCGGCGGCGTTCGGGCTTGCCGCGCTGCCGCGCGAGGAAGGCGGCATTGTCATCTGGACCACCACGCCCTGGACGATCCCGTCGAACCAGGCGCTCAACGTGCATCCCGAGATCACCTACGCGCTCGTCGACACGCAGCGCGGCCTGCTGATCCTCGCCGAAGAACGCGTCGAAGCCTGCATGAAGGACTTCGGTCTCGAAGGCACCGTCGTCGCCAAAACCCTCGGCGAAAAGCTCGCGAACCTGCGCTTCCATCACCCGCTCGCCTCCGCGCATCCGGGCTACAAGCGCACCTCGCCGATCTACCTCGGCGACTACGTGACGACGGACACCGGCACGGGCATCGTGCACTCGGCGCCCGCCTACGGCGTGGAAGACTTCGTGTCGTGCAAGGCGCACGGCATGGCCGACT
Organism: Paraburkholderia acidisoli; assembly: GCF_009789675.1. NCBI lineage: Bacteria > Pseudomonadati > Pseudomonadota > Betaproteobacteria > Burkholderiales > Burkholderiaceae > Paraburkholderia > Paraburkholderia acidisoli. The sequence continues at coordinate 2,422,562 of NZ_CP046913.1, forward strand.
CGGACATCATCAGCCCGGTGATGGGCGACGGCCGTTATGTCGAATCGCTGCCGCTGTTCGGCGGTCTGTCGATCTGGGACGCGAACCTGAAGGTGGTCGAGGCGCTCGACACGGCCGGCACGCTGCTGCGCAGCGAAAAGTATCTGCACAGCTACATGCACTGCTGGCGCCACAAGACGCCCATCATCTATCGCGCCACCTCGCAGTGGTTCGCGGGCATGGACGTCACGCCCAAAGACGGCGGCAAGACGCTGCGCGAGACGGCGCTCGAAGGTATCGAGGCCACGGCGTTCTATCCGTCGTGGGGCAAGCAGCGCCTCTATTCGATGATCGCCAACCGCCCGGACTGGACGCTCTCGCGCCAGCGCCAATGGGGCGTGCCGATGGCGTTCTTCGTGCACAAGGAAACCGGCGAGCTGCATCCGCGCACGCTGGAGCTGCTCGAAGAAGTCGCGAAACGCGTGGAAGTGTCGGGCATCGAAGCCTGGCAGACGCTCGACCCGCGCGAGCTGATCGGCGACGACGCCAATCTGTACGAGAAGAACCGCGACACGCTCGACGTGTGGTTCGACTCGGGCACGACGCACTGGCACGTGCTGCGCGGCTCGCACAAGGACGAACTGCAATTCCCGGCCGACCTGTACCTCGAAGGCTCGGACCAGCATCGCGGCTGGTTCCATTCGTCGCTGCTCACGGCTTCGATGCTCGACGGCCGGCCGCCCTACAACGCCCTGCTCACGCACGGCTTCACGGTGGACGGCGAAGGCCGCAAGATGTCGAAGTCGCTCGGCAACGGCGTCGATCCGCATGAAGTGGCGAACCGCCTGGGCGCGGAAATCATCCGTTTGTGGATCGCTTCGACCGACTATTCGGGCGAGCTGGCCATCTCCGAGGAAATCCTGAAGCGCGTGACGGAAGGCTATCGCCGGATCCGCAACACGCTGCGCTTCCTGCTCTCGAACCTGTCCGACTTCGACTTCGAGAAGCACGCGCTGCCGCCCGCCGAATGGCTGGAGATCGACCGCTACGCCGTGGCGCTCACGCACACGCTGCAAAACGACGTGCTCTCGCACTACGACCGCTACGAGTTCCACCCGGTCGTGGCCAAGCTGCAGACGTTCTGCTCGGAAGACCTGGGCGGCTTCTATCTCGACGTGCTGAAGGACCGCCTCTACACGAGCGCGCCGGATTCGAAGGCCCGCCGCGCCGCGCAGACCGCGCTGCATCACATCACGCACAGCCTGCTGCGCATTCTCGCGCCGTTCCTCTCGTTCACGGCCGAAGAAGCGTGGAAGGTGTTCCAGCCGAACAGCGAAACCATCTTCACGGAAACCTTCCACGCGTTCCCCGATGTCGCGGCGAGCGTGGTCGAAGCGGGCGAGCTGATCGCCAAGTGGACGCTGCTGCGCGAAGTGCGCGGCAACGTGACGAAGGCGCTCGAAGACGCGCGCGTGGCGAACCAGATCGGTTCGTCGCTGCAAGCCGAAGTGCGCATTCTCGCGAGCGGCGCGCGTTACGACGCGCTCGTTTCGCTCGGCGACGACCTCAAGTTCGTGCTGATCACCTCGGCCGCCGAAGTCGTGAAGGTCGAAAGCGAAGCGAAAGAAGGCGTGGAAGTGGTCACCTCGAAGTACCTCAAGTGCGAGCGCTGCTGGCACTACCGCGACGACGTGGGCGCGCACGCCGAGCACCCGGGCCTGTGCGGCCGCTGCGTGACGAACCTGTTTGGCGAAGGTGAACAACGGAGCGCCGCATAATGGCGAAAACTATGCCGAAGCAATCGCATTCGAGTCGCGCAAGCGGCGCCGGCGGCTCCCTCGCGCCGTGGCTGGGCGTCGCGGTGATCGTGATCCTCGCCGACCAGCTCACGAAGATCACCATCGCCAAGCTGTTCGCGTACGGTCACGGCCGCGAGATCACGCCGTTCTTCAATCTCGTGCTCGTCTACAACAAGGGCGCGGCGTTCAGCTTCCTCGCCGCGGCGGGCGGCTGGCAACGCTGGGCGTTCACGCTGCTCGGCGTGGTCGCGGCGCTCGTCATCAGCTATCTGCTCAAGCGCCACGCGGCGCAGCGCATGTTCTGCACGGCGCTCGCGTTCATCATGGGCGGCGCGCTCGGCAACGTGCTCGACCGCGTGATGTACGGCCACGTGATCGACTTTCTCGATTTCCACGTGGGCGCGTGGCACTGGCCCGCGTTCAATGTCGCCGACAGCGCGATCTGCATTGGCGCGGCATTGCTCGTGATCGACGAATTGCGGCGCGTGCGCGGCACGCGCTGAGTGGAATAACGCTGAGCGGCTCTGCCGCATGGGACCAGAGTAGGCGCTAAAGCGCTAACTCTGGTCGACCGCTCTGCATGGGACCAGAGTAAGCGCTAAAGCGCTAACTCTGGTCGACAGGAGATAGCCACCGTGAACACTTCCGCTGCAAACGAGGGCGAACTCGCCGGCCGTCATCTCGTGCTCGGCATGACGGGCGGGATCGCCTGCTACAAGATCGCCGAACTCACGCGCCTCCTGACCAAGGCCGGCGCGACCGTGCAGGTCGTGATGACGGAAGCGGCCACGCAGTTCATCACGCCCGTGACGATGCAGGCGCTCTCCGGGCGCCCTGTGTACACGAGCCAGTGGGACGGCCGCGTGCCCAACAACATGGCGCACATCGACCTCTCGCGCGAGGCGGACGCCATCGTCATCGCGCCCGCCTCCACCGACTTTCTCGCCAAACTCGCGCACGGTTTCGCCGACGACCTGCTCTCCACGCTCTGCGTGGCGCGCGACTGCCCGCTGCTGGTCGTCCCCGCGATGAACCGGCAGATGTGGCAGAACCCGGCCACGCAGCGCAATGTCGCGCAGCTGCGCGCCGACGGCATCGAAACGCTCGGCCCCGACTCCGGCCCGCAGGCATGCGGCGAGATCGGCGACGGCCGCATGCTCGAACCCGAAGCCATCTACGAAGCCATCGTCTCGTTCTTCGCGCCGAAGGTGCTCGCGGGGCGCCGCCTGCTCATCACCGCCGGCCCGACCTTCGAGCCGCTCGATCCCGTGCGCGGCATCACCAACCGCTCCAGCGGCAAGATGGGCTTCGCGCTCGCGCGCGCCGCGCAGCAGGCTGGCGCCGAAGTGCATCTCGTCGCCGGACCGGTCGCGCTCGCCACGCCCTGGGGCGTGTACCGCGAAGACGTGCAGACCGCCCAGCAGATGTACGACGCGGTGATGCGCGAGGTGCCCGACGCCGACGTGTTCATCGGCGTGGCGGCCGTGGCCGACTGGCGTGTCGACCACGTGGCCGCGCACAAGATCAAGAAGACGGCCGAACAGCGCATGCCGACCTTCACGTTCGTCGAAAACCCCGACATCCTCGCCTCGGTCGCGGCCCTGCCGGACCCGCCGTACTGCGTGGGTTTCGCGGCCGAAAGCGGCGACCTCGAGGTGCACGGCGAAGAAAAGCGCGCGCGCAAGAAGGTGCCGCTGTTGATCGGCAATCTCGGTCCGCTCACCTTCGGCCGCGACGACAACGAAGTCGTGCTGTTCGAAGCGGCCGGCCGCACGCCGCTGCCGCGCGCGGCCAAGGCGGCGCTCGCGCAAACGCTCGTCGCCGAAATCGCCCGGCGTCTTCCCGACACGAGCATCATTTCGTGAGGCGCGCGATGCGCGTGACGGGGCGCGAGCCTCGCAACGCCGCATCGCGATCGCCCTTCTGGAGCCGTCCGCCATGACACTGCTATCCGTGCTGGACCAGTCGCCCGTGATCTACGGGCACACCGCCGCCGACGCCGTGGCCGCCACCGTCGACCTCGCGCAACTCGCCGACGACCTCGGCTACACGCGCTACTGGTGCGCGGAGCACCACGGCCTGCTCGGCGTCTGCAACCCCTGCCCCGAAGTCATGCTCGCGCGTCTGGGCAGCGTGACGAAGCGCATCCGGCTGGGCTCGGGCGGCGTCATGCTGCCCTACTACAGCCCGTTCAAGGTCGCCGAGCAGTTCATGATGCTCGAAGCGCTGTTTCCGGGGCGCATCGATCTCGGCGTGGGGCGCGCGCCCGGCGGCGACATGCGCACGGCGCAGGCGGTCGCGCAGGGCGAGTACAACCGCGGCGATCAGTTCGCGCAGCAGGTGCAGGATCTGGTTGGTTTGATGGACGGCACGCTGCCCGCCGACCACGTCGCGCACAACGTCATCCTCCAGCCGCAGGTCGAGACGCGCCCGGAACTCTGGGTGCTCGGCTCCAGCGAATTCGGCGGGCTGCTCGCGGCGCAGCTTGGTTTGCGCTTCGCGTTCGCGCATTTCATCAACGCGCACTTCGGGCATCTGGTGGCAAACGCGTACCGCGAGCGCTTCGTGGCGACGCGCGAGGCAAAGCCCTATCTCGCCTGCGCCGTGTTCGCGATCTGCGCCGACACCGAAGCCGAAGCCGTCGAACTCGAGAAGGCCGTCGACCTGCGCCGTCTGCAGATGGCCTACGGCCTCAACGCGCCTGTTCCAAGCCTCGAACAAGGCCGTTTGCAGGAATACGGCGAGCGCGAGCAGATCGTCATCGACCGCGAAAAACCGCGCAGCGTGATCGGCACGCCGGAAAGCGTCGCCGAGCGCCTGCTCGCCTTGCAGGAGCGCTTCCAGGCCGACGAACTGATCGTGCTGACCGTCGCGGGCAGCTACCAGGCGCGCCTGCGCTCCTATGAACTTCTCGCCGAGGCCTTCCAGTTGCCTCGTTCAATCTGAACTCACCCCATCGACATGAAAATCGACATCAAGATCCTCAACGAGCGCATGCGCGATCAACTGCCCCATTACGCCACGCCGGGCAGCGCCGGTCTCGACCTGCGCGCGTGCCTCGAGGCGCCGCTCACGCTCGAACCGGGCGAAACGAAGCTCGTGCCCACGGGTCTCGCGATCCACGTGGCCGACCCCGGCTACGCGGCGCTGATCCTGCCGCGCTCGGGTCTCGGCCACAAGCACGGCATCGTGCTCGGCAACCTCGTGGGCCTGATCGATTCCGACTACCAGGGAGAACTGATGATCTCCACCTGGAATCGCGGTCAGACCAGCTTCACGCTCAATCCGCTCGAACGTCTCGCGCAGCTCGTGATCGTGCCGGTCGTGCAGGCGCAGTTCAATATCGTCGATGAATTCCCGGCGAGCGAGCGCGGCGAAGGCGGCTTCGGCAGCACGGGCAAGCACTGAACATTTCCGTCTCGCCAACGAAAAAGCCCGCTAAACGCGGGCTTTTTTGCTTTTGAAGCGACGCGGAGTTACGCGGATTCCACGCGCCGGCGATACCAGAGCGCATACACCACCACGAGCAACACGAGAAAGCCGATACCGTACGCGAGCGTCATGCGGAACTCGCGCGTGAACGCTGTGCCCGCGAGAATGCCGAGCATCAGCAGCGCGCCCAGCACGCTGGTGAACGGAAAGCCCCACATGCGAAACGCGAGCGGCGCGGCGCCTTCGCGCTGCCGGCGCACGCGGAAGAAAATCTGCGTGACGAAGATCATGAGCCACGTGAACATCGCGCCGAACATGGCGATCGACATCATCAGCGTGAAGGCCGTTTGCGGCCACAGCGCGTTGAGCACGGCCGCGACCGCGATACCGATGGTCGAAAGCGAGAGCGCCGCCGTGGGCACGCCCTGACGCGTGAGGCGGCCGAACGCGGCGGGCGCGTAACCCGCGCGCGACAGGCTGAACATCATGCGCGTGGTGATGTAGAGCTGGCTGTTCATGGCCGAGAGCGCGGCCACCAGCACGATGAAGTTGATCGCGCCAGCCGCGTAAGGCACGCCGGTTTCGGCCATCACTTTCACGAACGGGCTTTCGTTGCCGCCCGCCGCGGTCCACGGCACGATCGCGAGCATCAGCGCGAGCGTGAGCAGATAGAACAGCACGAGGCGCAGCACCGTTCCGCGAAACGCGCGCGTAACGGCGCGTTGCGGGTCCTGCGCTTCGGCGGCGGCCACGGCGATCGTTTCCACGCCCAGGTAGCTGAACAGCGAAACGATCGTGCCCACCCACACGCCCCACCCCCCCTTCGGAAAGAGGCCGCCGTGCGACGTGTAGTTCGCGACGCCCACGCCCGAACCCGCGGGCGCGCGCCACACGAACCACGCGCCCAGCACGATGAACGCGACGATGGCCGCGATCTTCAGGCTCGAGAAGCCATATTCGATGGCGCCGTAGGCGCGCACGCTCAGTGCGTTGACCGCGATCAGTGCTGCCGCAAACCCGACGATCCAGTACAGCCCCGGCACCTGCGGGAACCAGAACTTCATATACACGGCGATGGCGGCGACCTCGGTGCCCACGGCAAGCACATACGCCGACCAGTACGCATAGCGCACCACGAAGCCCGCGAGCGGCCCGATGTAGTGCTCGGCATACGCGCCGAACGAGCCCGAGGTGGGATGCGCGACCGTCATCTCGGCGAGCGCGCCCATTAGCAACAAGGCGATCAGCGCGCCTATCGCGTACGAAACCAGCACGCCCGGCCCCGCGAAGCTGATGGCGAAACCGCTGCCGAGAAAGAGCCCCGTGCCCACCGCGCCGCCGATGGCGATCATTGTCATCTGCCCGGCGGACAAGCCGTGGCGCAGCCCCTGTTCGCGCTCGACGATCGTGTCGAACGCGCCCGAATTACGTCTTACCACTGTGATACCCCTGCGATTGCGCTTCTCGGAAGACAATCGGCTATTTTACTGCGTGGCGCGTGGGCGCCTTGGGGTGCCTCAGTGCGCTCTCGTGTGCTCTCGTGTGCTCTCGTGTGCTCTCGTGTGCTCTCGTGCGCCCGCATTGCGTTCGACTCGCGCCGCTCGAAGCCGCCTTGTCCGCCCGGCGCGCGCCCAAAGAAAAACGGCGCAGCCCCGAAGGACTACGCCGTTTTTTGCCGACCGCTTCTTGCCGACCGTTTCTTGCCACCCCTAACGGGGCGCCGGGTCAATCCACTTCGATCGCTTCCGGATTCGGATTGCGCGGCGGCGCCGAGTTCTCGTCGAACGTGAGCTGGATCTTGTCTTCCGCGTCGACGTCCACGGTCACGCGACCGCCGTTCATGAGCTTGCCGAACAGCAGTTCGTCGGCGAGCGCACGGCGGATCGTGTCCTGGATCAGGCGTTGCATCGGTCGCGCGCCCATGAGCGGGTCGAAACCGTGCTTCGCGAGATGCTTGCGCAGCGCGTCGGTGAACAACGCATCGACCTTCTTCTCGTGCAGCTGGTCTTCGAGCTGCATGAGGAACTTGTCGACCACGCGCATGATGATTTCCTCATCGAGCGCACGGAAGCTGATGGTCGAATCCAGCCGGTTGCGGAATTCAGGCGTGAACAGGCGCTTGATGTCGGCCATTTCGTCGCCTTGCTCGCGGCGCGTGGTGAAACCGATCGTGGACTTGTTCATGGCCTCCGCACCCGCATTCGTCGTCATGATGATGATGACGTTGCGGAAATCCGCCTTGCGGCCGTTGTTGTCCGTCAGCGTGCCATGGTCCATCACCTGCAGCAGCACGTTGAAAATGTCCGGATGCGCCTTCTCGATTTCGTCGAGCAGCAGCACGCAGTGCGGCTTCTTCGTGACGGCTTCGGTAAGCAAACCGCCCTGATCGAAACCCACGTAACCCGGCGGCGCACCGATCAAACGGCTTACCGCGTGACGCTCCATGTACTCGGACATGTCGAAGCGGATCAGCTCGATGCCGAGCGTGAACGCGAGTTGCCGCGCCACTTCGGTCTTGCCGACACCCGTCGGGCCCGAGAACAGGAACGCGCCGATCGGCTTGTCGGTCTTGCCGAGACCCGCGCGCGCCATCTTGATCGAAGCGGAGAGCGCGTCGATGGCGGGGTCCTGGCCGAACACGACGGCCTTGAGGTCGCGGTCCAGCGTTTGCAGCTTGCTGCGGTCGTCCTGCGACACGCTCTGCGCCGGCACGCGCGCGATCTTCGAGATGATCTCTTCGATCTCGCTCTTGCCGATGGTCTTTTTCTGCTTCGACTTCGGCAGGATGCGTTGCGCCGCGCCCGCTTCGTCGATCACGTCGATCGCCTTGTCGGGCAGATGACGGTCGGTGATGAAGCGTGCGGAGAGCTCAGCCGCCGCGTTCAGCGCACCCGACGAATACTTCACGCCGTGATGCTCCTCGAAGCGCGACTTCAGGCCACGCAGGATCGCCACGGTCTGTTCGACCGTCGGCTCGACCACGTCGACCTTCTGGAAACGCCGCGACAGCGCCGCGTCTTTTTCGAAGATGCCGCGGTATTCCGTGAACGTGGTCGCGCCAATGCACTTGAGCGTGCCCGACGAGAGCGCCGGCTTGAGCAGGTTGGACGCGTCGAGCGTACCGCCCGATGCCGCGCCCGCGCCGATCAGCGTGTGGATTTCGTCGATGAACAGAATGGCGTGCGGACGCTCCTTCAGCTCCTTGAGCACCGTCTTCAGACGTTGCTCGAAGTCGCCGCGGTATTTCGTGCCCGCGAGCAGCGCGCCCATGTCGAGCGAATACACCTGCGCGTCGGCGAGAATGTCCGGCACTTCGCCGCGCGTGATGCGCCAGGCGAGGCCTTCCGCGATCGCGGTCTTGCCGACGCCGGCTTCGCCCACGAGCAGCGGATTGTTCTTGCGGCGGCGGCACAGCACCTGCACCACGCGCTCGACTTCGAGTTCGCGGCCGATGAGCGGGTCGATGCGACCGTCCTTCGCCATCTGGTTCAGATTCTGCGTGAACTGCGCGAGCGGCGTTTCCTTCTGGCCGGCCGCGTCTTCCGCCTCGGCGTTCGCGTCGCTGGCCTTGGCGGCTTCGCCCGTGCCGGTCTTCGCGATACCGTGCGAAATGAAGTTCACGACATCCAGACGCGTCACGCCCTGCTGTTGCAGGTAGTACACCGCGTGCGAATCCTTCTCGCCGAAGATGGCGACGAGCACGTTCGCGCCCGTGACTTCCTTCTTGCCATTCGACGTGGACTGCACGTGCATGATCGCGCGCTGAATCACACGCTGGAACCCGAGCGTCGGTTGCGTATCGACGTCGTCCGTGCCGGGGACCGTGGGGGTGTTGTCGTGAATGAAGTTGCGCAGGTTCTGTCGCAGGTCTTCAATATTGGCGGCACACGCGCGCAGCACTTCCGCCGCCGTTGGATTGTCCAACAGCGCCAGGAGCAGATGCTCTACTGTGATGAACTCGTGCCTTGCCTGACGTGCTTCCATGAACGCCATGTGCAGGCTGACTTCCAGTTCCTGGGCAATCATGCTTCCTCCATCACACACTGCAGCGGATGCCCGGCCTGCCGTGCGTGGGTAACGACTTGCTCAACCTTGGTCGACGCGATGTCCCGCGTATAGACCCCACAAACTCCCCTGCCCTCGCGATGCACCTTCAACATGATCTGCGTTGCGGTCTCGCGGTCTTTATTGAAATATTCCTGCACGACCATCACGACGAATTCCATCGGCGTGTAGTCGTCGTTCATCAGCACGACCTTGTACATGGAGGGCGGTTTCGTCTTTTGATCCTGCCGCTCCAGTACCGTTGAATCCTGCTTGTCCGGGATAATCGCCATACACCCATTCTAAACAACTCGGACAGGCCCGCAATCCTGCCGAAACCCGACCGGCCAGCCGGTGAAACCGGCGCTCTCGCCCTGCCTTGCTGCGCAAGCAATTCATGCGCCTCCCCAGCCTGACCGACCTTGCTGACCGGCTGCGGGGCCGGTTCGCATCGTGTTGCATCTTGATGTCAGCAGCTTTCACGCCACCGTTGAATCGAGTATCGCACAACCTTGGCATCGTCGTGGAAAGCGACTGTAGGCCGCCGCACGCTGGGTGTCAGATTTCGTGCTGCGGTGCATCCCATGTGAGTCGATTATGCGACTTTTCAAGATATGTCGCTGATCCATTCAAATGTCGATGCGGGGGTCGACGATGCACCTGCGCCTAGCGTCTGCGAAAAGCAGGAAAAACCCTGGAAATGCGCTCTTTACAACGCGTCAAACGGCGTCTCAAAATATTCTTGACAGCAGAATAAAGAGACTCAACAATCAAGCTGGCACTTTTTTCAACCGCCTCAAATTCGAAAAAATGCCGTTGGTGAGCTTGTGAGGAGGGGGCGATCGCACCGCGATCGTTTAGCTTTTCGAACTGCTCGTGGTAGGGACATGAGTTACAGGGGAAGTAGGTATGGCAACCGGTACGGTCAAGTGGTTCAACGACGCGAAGGGTTTCGGGTTCATCACGCCGGATGAAGGCGGCGAGGATCTGTTCGCTCACTTTTCGGCTATTCAAATGAATGGCTTCAAGACCCTCAAAGAAGGTCAGAAGGTGAGCTTCGAGGTCGTGCAAGGCCCGAAGGGTAAACAGGCATCGAACATTCAGGCAGCCGCCTGATCCGTTCGGTACCCGTACCTTGGAAACCCGGCTTCGGCCGGGTTTCTTTTTGGGTGCGCCGCGCGTGCATGCCGCTTGCATCGCCGGCGCACGTTTCACGTTTTTTTCATCGCCTTGACATCGACGGCGTGATAGCGAGGTTTGCATTCACGCATTCACTCTGAGCGCGCAACGTCTCAGCTCACACGCACGACGCCCATCATGCCGAGATCCTCATGTTCGAGGATATGGCAATGGAACATGCGGTCGCCCGCCTCGCGCTGCACCGTTGCAATATGCACCGTCTCGCCGGGCCGCACGTTGACCGTGTCGCGCCACGCCAGCAAGGACTCCTCCACGATCGTGCCGCCCTGCTCGCGCGCCAGTACCTGAAACTGCGTGCCGTGCAGATGAAACGGATGATCCATGTCCGAACGGTTTTCGATAGCCCACGTTTCCACTTCGCCGCGCCGGCTCGCGAACGTCACGCGCGACGGCGACCAGGTCGCGCCATTCACCATGAACTGCATGCCCCGGGGCATGGCCAGTGCAGACGCACCCGGCTGGTGCATCGCGTGCATGTCCATGGCTTCGCTGAATACCACCGTTTTGCGTGGGGTTTTCTGTTTCGCCGATGTCGCGAGCAGCGGCGCGATCGGGCGCAGACGCCGCGGCAGCGCTGCCTGCGGCGCTTGCGCTTCGGCGCCGGCGGCCAGGAAGCGCACGGTCGCCAGCTTCTGCGTCGGCGTGGCGGGCAGGCTGCCGTGCGACATCGCCATTTTCTTGCGGTCGTACTGCGCGGCGACCAGCGCAACCTGCGCCCCGGGCGCGCCCCGCGGCGCCGCGCGCACGATCAGTTCGGCACGCTCGCCCGGCGCGAGCAACAGCGACGTGACGCCCTCGCGCGGCGCGCCGAGCAAACCGCCGTCGGTGCCGACCTGCGCGAATGCGCGGCCGTCGTCGAACGCGAGTTGCACGTAGCGCGCGTTGCAGCCGTTCCACACGCGCCAGCGTTCGTCGCGCGCCACTTCGATCAGCGGCTCGCGCGCACCATTCAGGAGCACGAACTGACCTTCGCGGCCGTTCATCCAGTCCATCATGCCGTTCGCGGGAATCGTGCCGTCGGCGGCGAGCTTGAGGTCGCTCACGAAGAGATGCCGCTCGGGCCATGCGGCGAGCGGGTCGTCGGCGGCGCGCACGACGATCGGTCCGGCGAGCCCGCGAAACACCTGCTCGGCGCTCTGCATGTGCGGATGCGGGTGGTACCAGTAGGTGCCCGCGCTGCCCGCCGGCAACGTGAAGCGATAGACGCGCTGCTCGCCCGGCGCGACCGGATTCATCGGATTGCCGTCCTGATCGGGCGGTACGGGCAGGCCATGCCAGTGAATCGTGGACGGTTGCGCGAGCCGATTGACGAAGGTGATCTCGACGTTGTCGCCTTCCTGCAGGTCGAGCATCGGACCGATCACGGGACCCGTTGTATCGCCCGGCCCGCTCGCGTCGTATTGCCAGAACGGGGTCGGCGCCTGGCCCGCGAGCAACGGCCGCGCGGCCGGTTGAGCAACCAGCGTCGCGCGGAAATGCCCGGGCTCGCGGCGCTCGTTGGCGAGCGTGCGCAGCGCGGCGAGCGGCGCGCCGGCCGGCAACGCGTCCACGGCGGCGAGCGGCGCGGACGCGGGCATTGCGGACGAGGCCGGCGCCATGCCCGGCATCGCCTGCATGCCATGCATCGAATCATGGGCTGGTTCTGAGATCGACTGTGCAACCGACTGCGCTAACGACTCGCGCGCGAACACCGACGCCACTGCCGCGCCGATCAGACTCGCGCTGCCCGACAAAAACGCTCTGCGTTTCATGATGAAATTCCTCAACCCTCTGTTATGCCGGCTCGCGCGACGCACGTGCGAGCCATCGCTTCGCGCAGTGCCGCAACGCGCGAAGTGCTTCGAATTCGAGCGCGACCGCACGATGCGGCCGCGTTCAGGCGATGGGCGGAGGTAAGGGAGGCGCGTGCGTGATGCCGGCGCGCAACGCGACGGCGCGCGCCGCCAACGTGGCCCGCCCGGACGCGGGAGTCGCGAAATGAAACGCGAGCGGCGGCGCGCCGCAATGCCCGCAGCAACCAGCCATGCAGCAGCTTGCGTGACATGCGCCGTGCGAATCGCGACTCGCGGGATGCGCCATGCTGCCATGACCGTTGGCCATGCGCATGACGTGCGAGGTTGGCGGCACGGAATGCGACATCGACTCGCACGCCTGCGCGCCGCGCATCGCGAAGAGCGCGAACAGGCCAACGACGAGGAGACGGCACAGGAAAGTCATGCGGCGGGCGGTGAGGAAGGCGGCATCAGGTGCACACGATGATAACGCACAAAGGCGGCGCAACGATGTCGGCCGATTTCGTATCGCATCACCCTTTTGATTCGTGATCCTGATTAATCGCCGGTGAAACAAAAACCCCGGCAGGTCATCGATCCGCCGGGGTTTCGCGCAACACCAAGCATCGCGTCAACGTCACATATTGTCGATCATCACCTGGCCGAAGCCCGAGCACGACACCTGCGTCGCGCCTTCCATCAGGCGCGCGAAGTCGTACGTCACGCGCTTTTCCTGGATCGACTTTTCCATCGACTCGATGATGAGATCCGCCGCCTCGGTCCAGCCGAGGTGACGCAGCATCATTTCCGCCGAGAGAATTTCCGAGCCCGGATTCACGTAGTCCTTGCCCGCGTACTTCGGCGCCGTGCCGTGCGTCGCTTCGAAGATCGCGATGGAATCCGAAAGATTCGCGCCCGGCGCGATGCCCATGCCGCCCACTTGTGCCGCCGCCGCGTCGGAGATGTAGTCGCCGTTCAGGTTCAGCGTGGCGATCACGTCGTATTCCGCCGGGCGTTGCAGGATCTGCTGCAGGAAGGCGTCGGCGATCACGTCCTTCACGATGATGTCCGCGCCCGTTTTCGGACTCTTGATCTTCATCCACGGACCGCCGTCGATGAGTTCCGCGCCGAATTCTTTCTGCGCGAGCGCATAACCGTAGTCGCGGAACGCGCCTTCGGTGAACTTCATGATGTTGCCCTTGTGCACGAGCGTGACCGAGCGGCGTTCGTTGTCGATCGCATACTGGATCGCCTTGCGCACGAGACGCTCCGTGCCTTCGCGCGACACGGGCTTGATGCCGATGCCGGAAGTATCCGGGAAGCGGATCTTCGCGCCCATCTCTTCACGCAGAAACTTGATGAGCTTCTTCGCGCCCTCGGATTCGGCGGGCCATTCGACGCCCGCGTAGATGTCTTCCGAGTTCTCGCGGAAGATCACCATGTCGGTCTTTTCCGGCTCGCGCAGCGGCGAAGGCACGCCCTTGAAGTAGCGCACCGGGCGCAGGCACACGTAGAGATCGAGCGTCTGGCGCAGCGTGACGTTGAGCGAGCGAATGCCGCCGCCCACCGGCGTGGTGAGCGGGCCCTTGATCGACACGACGTAGTCCTTCACGGCGTCGACGGTTTCCTCGGGCAGCCAGACGTCCGGGCCGTACACGCGCGTTGCCTTGTCGCCCGCGTAGATTTCCATCCAGTGAATCTTGCGCTTGCCGCCGTACGATTTCTCGACCGCCGCATCCACCACCTTGATCATGACCGGCGTGACGTCGACGCCCACGCCGTCGCCTTCGATAAACGGAATGATCGGCCGGTCGGGAACGTTGAGCGAAAAATCCGGATTGACGGTGATCTTCTCACCGCCGGTCGGAACCTGGATGTGCTGATACGGCATGGTCGACTCCAAAAAGGGCAAAGGCTGTGACGGCGGGCGTCGCGACAAGGTGGCGCCGCGGCGGCCGCGGGCGCGCGCGGGGCGACGTCCGCCTGCGATCTGGCCGCTATTCTAACCACGCTTTTCGCACGGCGTGGCGCGTCCCGCCGCCGTTGCGGCACGCGCCGCAGGCCACTACGCATGCTGCGCTGCGGCATGGCCCGATCGACTCTGCCGCACAAGACCCATCTCTTATGTCTTATATAAGAGAGCAAATCGCCGATGTCGCGCGATGCTTTAAGATCACGCCCTCACCCGTTCCACCCGCCTTCCTCCTGTCTTGCGAGCCACGCCATGCGATTGATCGCACTCAACAAACCGTTCGGCACGATCTGCCAGTTCTCGCCGCACGAAACGCGGCAGTCGCTCGCGGACTTCGTGAAGGTGCCGGGTGTGTATCCGGCCGGCCGCCTCGACTCCGACAGCGAAGGGTTGCTGCTGCTCACCGACGACGGCGCGTTGCAGGCGCGCATCGCGGAGCCGCGTCGCAAACTCGTGAAGCGCTATTGGGCACAAGTGGAAGGCGCACCCGATGCGCAGGCGCTCGCCACACTCGAAGGCGGCGTCGATCTCGGCGACTTCGTGACGCAACCGTGTCAGGCCCGCGTGATCGACGAACCGCAACACCTGTGGCCGCGCAATCCGCCCATTCGCTATCGCGCCGCGATTCCCGCCACGTGGGTGGAGATCGCGATCAGCGAAGGCAAGAACCGTCAGGTGCGACGCATGACCGCTGCGGTCGGCTATCCCACACTGCGTCTCGTGCGCGTTGCGATCGGCTCGCTCGATATTTTTTCGTTGGGCCTCGCGCCCGGTGAAAGCCGCGACGTACCCAGCGACGCGCCATGGCAACGCACGGCTTCGAAACACAAGTGACTGTTGCGACAGCGTTTTTTATTTTCTTTTTGATTTTTTTCAAAGCCGCGCACGAGTGTGAATCTTTCATCTTCGCGGCATTGAAAAGCAAATGAGAAATTCGCGTCAACCGTCTCGCCGGACCATGCGTTATTCGACACAGATGCCGCCGAAGCTATCCGGCATTCAGCCTTAAGGGGTCTCGCAGCAATGCTCGGTCCCGACCGCTGGCAGATGCAATTTCAGGTTCGTTCGACTTTGACGGAATTTGATGATTGCGACTGTCAACCGAAAGGTGGATGGCACGTTTACCGACCTGACTCCAATAACCGGGTCACTTGGTTAAATTAACTCAAGCTGAGGATTCAAAACATGAACAAACTGATCGCTGCTCTGGTCGCTGGCCTCTTCGCATCGGCTGCTTTCGCACAAGCTTCGGCTCCGGAAGCTGCTTCGGCTGCTCCGGCTGCTGCTGCTTCGTCGGCACACAAGGCATCGCACAAGAAGTCGCACAAGAAGTCGTCGCACAAGAAGGCAGCGAAGGCTGAAGCCGCTTCGGCAGCTTCGGAGTAAGCTCCTTGTAAGACGCTTGGGAGAACGGCATTCAATGCCGTTGTTCATGCGCGATAAAAGGCAGAACGCTGCAAGGCGTTCTGCCTTTTTGTTTGGGCGTTCGTCGACGAAATCGTTGGGCTTTACGTGGCTTACGTGGCGCTTCGCCGTTTTTCCGCGGTTTTCTCTTTGCCGCCGCCGTTCGTCATGTTGAGTTCGTCAAGCCGTTTTGCCAGTACGATTCTTCGATGTATCGATGATTTGATCTCGCGCATTTTGACCCGCGTTGACCTGGTCGCGTAACATGCGCGCATTACTCTCAAGCAAGGAGTCTCTCGTGCGATTTTCCCTGCGCCCGCTACTCGTGCGCTGCGCGCTCGCCATTGCGATGCCGCTTGCCGCCTGCGCGGCCTTCACGTTCGCGACCGCCGCGACCTCGGGCGTCGCGCATGCCCAGCAAATGCCGCCCGGCGCCAAACAGCCCAGCGAATTTCCGCGCGTGAAACTCACGGCGGGCATGTTCGTGATCGACGCGGCCGTGGCCGCCAACGACCCGGATCGCGAGCAAGGTCTCATGTATCGCACGCAACTCGCACCGAACGAAGGCATGCTGTTCGTCTTCAACGAAAACGCGGTGCACTGCTTCTGGATGAAGAACACGCTGATCCCGCTCTCGATCGCCTTCATGCGCGCCGACGGCACCGTGACCGACATCGACGAGATGGACGCCGAAACGACCAACAACCACTGCCCGCGCAACAACGGCGTCTACGCGCTGGAAATGAGCAAAGGCTGGTTCACGTCGAAGGGCATCAAGCCCGGCATGAAGATTCAAGGCCTGCCGCCGCAGCAATAACGCGCCGCGCGCTTCATCGCGCGCCGCCGCACTTTCCCTGAAGCCGGTCCCGCTACGCAGCGGCGCCGGCTTTTTCGCATCTGGGTGCGCCTCGTGCATCCGCGCGCCCCGCGCTTCGCGCGGCCCGGCCCGGCGCGCGTGACGCCGCGCAGCCGCTCTCCCCGCCCGCTCCGCGCCGTGCAGCCCTGCCGGGGCGGCGTCTCGCCCGCCGGGCCGCCTGGTCCGCTTACCAGCAAAAGCCGCGCGCAAGCGCTATCCTATTAAGTCCCGCACGGCGCGGCGCCCCGCCAACGACTCCCGAAGATTCGAGGCGGCGCGCGCCGCGCAGCGCATCGGGCCGCGCGCAGGCCGCGCCGCACGCCGCCCGCAAGCTTCCATGGCGCGTCATTCCAAGGAGATCACCGTGCCTCGCAAGACCCCCATCGAGCGCTATCGAAACATCGGGATCAGTGCTCACATCGATGCCGGCAAAACCACCACGACCGAACGCATCCTCTTCTACACCGGTGTGAACCACAAGCTCGGTGAGGTGCACGACGGCGCGGCGACCATGGACTGGATGGAGCAGGAGCAGGAGCGCGGCATCACGATCACGTCGGCGGCCACCACGGCGTTCTGGAAAGGCATGGCCGGCAACTACCCCGAGCATCGCATCAACATCATCGACACGCCGGGGCACGTGGACTTCACGATCGAGGTCGAGCGCTCCATGCGCGTGCTCGACGGCGCGTGCATGGTCTACGACTCGGTCGGCGGCGTGCAGCCGCAGTCCGAAACCGTGTGGCGCCAGGCGAACAAGTACAAGGTGCCGCGCATCGCGTTCGTCAACAAGATGGACCGCATCGGCGCGGACTTCTTTCGCGTGCAGCGGCAGATCGGCGAGCGCCTCAAAGGCGTGGCGGTGCCGATCCAGATTCCGGTGGGCGCCGAAGATCACTTCCAGGGCGTGGTCGATCTCGTGAAGATGAAGGCGATCGTGTGGGACGACGAAAGCCAGGGCGTGAAGTTCGAATACGCCGAGATTCCCGCGAATCTCCTCGAGACCGCGAAAGAGTGGCGCGAAAAGATGGTCGAGGCCGCCGCCGAAGCCGACGAGACGCTGCTCGAAAAGTATCTCGAAGATCACGAGAGCCTGACCGAAGAGGAAATCAAGGGCGCGCTGCGCAAGCGCACGATCGCCAACGAAATCGTGCCGATGCTGTGCGGCAGCGCGTTCAAGAACAAGGGCGTGCAGGCGATGCTCGACGCCGTGATCGACTATCTGCCCTCGCCGGTGGACGTGCCCGCCATTCTCGGCCACGACCTGAGCGACAAGGAAATCGAGCGTCACCCGAGCGACGAAGAGCCGTTCTCGGCGCTCGCCTTCAAGATCATGACCGACCCGTTCGTCGGCCAGCTGATCTTCTTCCGCGTGTATTCGGGCGTGGTGGAATCGGGCGACACGGTGCTCAACGCGATCAAGGAAAAGAAGGAACGCCTTGGCCGCATCCTGCAGATGCACGCGAACGAGCGCAAGGAAATCAAGGAAGTGCGCGCGGGCGACATTGCCGCCGCCGTGGGTTTGAAGGAAGCCACCACGGGCGACACGCTGTGCGATCCGGCCAACCCGATCGTGCTCGAACGCATGATCTTCCCCGAGCCGGTGATCTCGCAGGCCGTGGAGCCGAAGACCAAGGCCGACCAGGAAAAGATGGGCATCGCGCTCAACCGCCTCGCGCAGGAAGATCCGTCGTTCCGTGTGCAGACCGACGAGGAATCCGGCCAGACCATCATCTCCGGCATGGGCGAGCTGCACCTGGAAATTCTCGTCGATCGCATGAAGCGCGAGTTCGGCGTGGAAGCGACCGTCGGCAAGCCGCAGGTGGCGTATCGCGAAACGGTGAAGAACAAGGTCGAGGATGTCGAAGGCAAGTTCGTCAAGCAGTCGGGCGGGCGCGGCCAGTACGGCCACGCGGTCATCACGCTCGAACCGCAGACGCCGGGCAAGGGCTACGAATTCGTCGATGCGATCAAGGGCGGCGTGATTCCGCGCGAGTTCATCCCGGCTGTCGACAAGGGCATCCAGGAAACGCTCAAGGCGGGCGTGCTCGCGGGCTATCCGGTCGTCGACACGAAGGTCACGCTCACGTTCGGCTCGTACCACGACGTGGACTCGAACGAAAACGCCTTCCGCATGGCCGGCTCGATGGCCTTCAAGGAAGCGATGCGCAAAGCCAAGCCGATCCTGCTCGAACCGATGATGGCCGTGGAAGTGGAAACGCCCGAGGACTTCATGGGCAACGTGATGGGCGATCTGTCGAGCCGCCGCGGCATCGTGCAGGGCATGGAAGACATCGCGGGCGGCGGCGGCAAGATCGTGCGCGCCGAAGTGCCGCTCTCGGAAATGTTCGGCTATTCCACGTCGCTGCGCTCGCTCACGCAAGGCCGCGCGACCTACACGATGGAGTTCAAGCACTACTCGGAAACGCCGCAGAACGTGGCGGAAGCCGTCATCAACGCGAAGAAGTAATCCGGTGCAGCGCGCGGCCGCTCATGCTTTTCGGCCGCGCGCGACGCCACGAAGCCCGTCCCGACGCGATGCAACGCGTCCTCCGGACGGGCTTTTTTCATGGGCGCGCACGAAGCCGAAGCGCGCAGTGACGCACGATGGCGGCGCAGCGGGCACAGCGCGATTTTTGGCCATGCCACAATGCGCCGAAGTCGTCTGCGAGACGAGCGAAGATAACGCGAAGGAGACACGACGATGAGCAACGAACACGGCCACGACCATCCGCACGATCACCCTCATGGCGACGAACCCGGCGACCACGGCGCACCCGACTGGCGCGAACACGGCGTCCAGGTGATACGCGGCGACCAGCTCGACGCGAACACCGCGCAAACGCCCGGCATGAACCGAGCGGCCGCCATCAACGCGGCGCGCGTGGGCGCGCAGAAAATCTGGGCCGGCACCGTGACGATCCATCCGAACGCGAAGACGGGCGCGCATCATCACGGCGCGCTCGAAAGCGTGATCTACGTCGTGCGCGGCCACGCGCGCATGCGCTGGGGCGAGCATCTGGAGTTCACGGCGGAAGCGGGTCCCGGCGACTTCATCTTCGTGCCGCCCTACGTGCCGCACCAGGAAATCAACGCGAGCACCGACGATCCGCTCGAATGCGTGCTCGTGCGCAGCGACAACGAAGCCGTGGTCGTGAACCTGAACATCGACGCCGTGGAAGCGCCCGAAACCGTGTACTGGGTCGACCCGATCCATCGTCATCCTCACGATCACTGAACGCCCCCTGAACCTTCGAGCGCCCTCGCTTCATCCATGACGACGCCCACTCACGCCCCGCTGCGCGCCCGTTTGATTCCGCTCTACGCCGGCCTGCTCGCCGCCAATCTCGGCGCGTGGGCGTGGGCGCTGATCGCATTTCGCCACTACCCGCTGCTGCTCGGCACCGCCCTGCTCGCCTACGGCTTCGGCCTGCGCCACGCGGTGGACGCCGACCATATCGCCGCGATCGACGCCGTCACGCGCAAGCTCATGCAGCAAGGCAAGCGGCCGCTCGGCGTGGGGCTGGCGTTCTCGCTCGGGCATTCGACCATCGTGATTGCCGCGACCGTGGGCATCGCGCTCACGGCGCTCACGCTGCACGGCCGCTTCGAACAGTTTCATGCGATTGGCGCAACCGTCGGCACGCTGGTGTCGTCGCTCTTTCTGCTCGTGCTCGCGGGCGTGAACCTCGTGATCCTGCGCGATGTGTGGTCGCGCTACCGCCGCGCGCAACGCGGCGACGACACCGCGCTCGCCGCCGCAGCCCATGCGAGCGCGCCGGCCGGTCTGTTCTCGCGCGCGCTGCGCCCGCTGTTCGCGCTCGTCACGAAAAGCTGGCACATGTACCCCGTGGGCGTGCTGTTCGGACTCGGCTTCGACACGGCCACGGAAATCGGCCTGCTCGCCATCGCCGCGGCCGAAGCGGGCAAGGGTCTGCCGATCTACTCGATCCTCGTGTTTCCCGCGCTGTTCACGGCGGGCATGACGCTCGTGGATTCCACCGACAACGTGCTGATGGTGCACGCCTACGGCTGGGCCATGGACGATCCCCGGCGCAAGCTCTACTACAACGCGAGCATCACGTTCGTCTCGGCGATGGTGGCGATCGTGATCGGCGGCGTGGAAGCGCTCGGCCTGATCGGCGACACGCTCGGCGCGAGCGGCGGCGTGTGGTCGCTCGTCGCGGACCTGAACGACCGCTTTGGCGAGATCGGCTACGGCATCGTCGCCACCTTCATCGCGTGCTGGATCGGCTCGGTGCTGTTCCATCGCTGGAAGCGGCCCGCTGTCTGAACGCACGCGCTTTCCCGCGCGCGGCGCGCGTGACGCCGCGCGTTGCCCCGCTGTATCGGCGCACTTCATCGGCGCACGTCGTCGGCACGATAACGCGCCCGCGCGCAACCCAGCGAAACCCCGAGCGGCACCCGCAGCACGCCTGAGCGGGCGAAAACGCGTAAACTAGGCCGATTATCCGGCGCCGCGTCACGACCCCGCCGCGCCCATTCGTCGTCTGCCGTACCGCATGCCGCCGTCGCGTCTTCACACGAAGCCGCGCGTCCCACAAACGGAATCGCACGGAAATCCGCACCGATGAAACGACCGAAGTTCTCCGCACAGTTCTCGTCACCGCTTTCGCAATCCCCGCAGTCGCAACGCGCGCTGTCTGCCTCTCTCGATTCGCGGCGCCCGCGCGGCCATGCCGCGAGCGAACCCGCCAATCACGCCATCGACGAGTTCCTCGCGGGCCGCCTCACGCGGCGCGAGTTGCTGCGCCACGCGAGCGTGCTCGGGCTCGGCGCGGCGTTGCCCGCCCTGCTGGTGCCGCGCGGCGCGCACGCGCAAGGCGCGGCCAAACCCGGCACGCCCACCAATCAAACGATTCGCGTCGCGCACCTGATGCCCGCGGCCGCCGTGGACCCGCTCACCGTGACGGACGCGGGCGCGCTCTGCCTGCTCAACCAGACCGGCGAATTCCTCGCCAACGACGACGAGCACGGCCAGCTTCAGCCCGCGCTCGCGCTCTCCTGGCAGCCCAACGCCAAAGCGGACGTCTGGACGTTCAAGCTGCGCCCGAACGTGAAATTCCACGACGGCCAGCCCTTCGGCGCGAAGGACGTGGTCGCTACCTTCGACCGGCTCGCCGACCCCGCGAGCGGTTCGGCGGCACTTTCCGTGCTCAAGGGCGTGCTCTCGAAGGGCGGCGCCAAGGTGGTGGACGAACACACCGTGGCGTTCCATCTGGACGCGCCCAACGGCAACTTCCCCTACTACGTCTCCTCGGACAACTACAACGCGGTGCTGCTGCCCGCGAATTACGCGGGCAATTACGAAAAGAGCTTTATCGGCACGGGTGCGTTCAAGCTCGAACGCTACGAGGCGCGCCGCGGCGCGAGCTTCGTGCGCAACCCCGACTACTGGGGCGACAAGGCGCTGCCCGCGCGCCTCGAATTCGCGTTCTACGCCGACGAGCAGGCGCAACTGCTCGCGCTGCAAGGCCATCAGGCCGACGTGATGGGCACCTTCACCGTGCAGGGCGGCATCGGCGTGCTCAACAATCCCGACTTCAAGGTGATCGGCGTGCGCTCGGCCGCGCACCGGCAGATCCACATGCGCAACGACGTGCCCGCGTTCAGGGACAAGCGCGTGCGGCAGGCGCTCGCCCTCTCGCTCGACCGCGACGTGCTGGTGCGCGGGCTCTTCAAGGGCCGCGCCGTGGTGGGCAACGACAGCCCGTTCGCGCCCATTTTCCCGTCGACGGCGAGCACCGTGCCGCAGCGCAAGCTCGACGTGGCGAAGGCGCGCCAGTTGCTCGCGCAGGCGGGCGTGGCGAACGGCTTCGACATCACGCTCACGACCGAGAAGTACATGGAGATTCCCGATCTCGCCGTGGTCGTGCAAAACGCGGCCAAGGCGATCGGCGTGCGCATCACGCTCAAGGTGGAAAGCCAGTCGCAGTATTACGGCGCGGGCACCTTCGGCAAGTCGGACTGGCTCGACTCGCCGCTCGGCATCACCGACTACGGCCATCGCGGCGTGCCCAATCTCTTTCTCAACGCGCCGCTCACCTCGGGCGGCACGTGGAATGCTGCGCATTTTCGCAACGCGCAGTACGACAAGCTGGTCGCGCAGTTCTCGGCCACGCTCGACATTGCCGCGCAGAAACAGGTCGCGGCGCAAATCCAGACGCTCCTGCTGGACGAAACGCCCGTGATCATTCCGTACTTCTACGACCAGCTGATCGCGCAGCGCGCCGCGCTCTCGGGCGTGCGCTTCACGGCGCTGGCCCAGCTCTATTTCGATCGCGCGACGCTCGCGGGCTGAGCGCGCTGTGTCGCCCCAGCTGCTGTCCGGCGCCAGCGCACCCGCAACGAAATAGACAACGAGAAAACGAGAAAACGGAGGTCCGATGGCCACGCCGGTCTTGCGAACGCCCGATGCCCCCGGCCCCGCCCGCGCCGCGCACCCGTCCAGCGCGCGCGCGGGCATCGCACGCTTTCTCGGCGTGCGCGTCGCGTGGGCGATTTTCACGCTCTGGCTGCTGTCCGTGCTCGTGTTCGCGGGCGGCCAGCTGCTGCCCGGCGACATCGGCCGCGCGGTGCTCGGGCCGCTCGCCGACGCCCGCGCCGTGGCCGCGCTCAATCATCAACTGGGCGCGGACCGCCCGCTCGTCGATCAGTACGTGAGCTGGATCACGCACGCGCTGCGCGGCGACTTCGGCATGTCGTGGACCTTCAAGCAACCCGTGGCGGCGTTCGTGGGCGACGCGCTCCTGCAATCGGCGAAACTCGGCTTGCTCGCGTTCGTCGCGGTGGTGCCGCTCGGCATCGCGGGCGGCGTGTGGGCGGCACTGCACGAGGGCCGCGCGCTCGATCGCGCGATCAGCACGGGCGGCCTGTGCGCGAGCGCGGTGCCCGAGTTCGTTTCGTCGATCGTGCTGATCCTGATCTTCGGCGTGTGGCTGCGCTGGCTGCCGATCGAAGCCGTCGCGCCGCCGGGCGCGGGCGCGCTGCAAACGCTGCGCCACCTCGTGCTGCCGGTGCTGCCGCTCGTGCTCGTGTTCTTCGGCTATCTCGCCCGCATCGCGCGCGCGGGCACGATCGTCGCGCTCGACGCCGACTACACGCGCACCGCCATTCTCAAAGGCCTGCCGCGTCACGTGGTGATCCGCCGTCACGTGCTGCGCAACGCGCTGCTGCCAAGCGTGACGGTCGCGGCCACGCAGCTCGGTTATCTGATCGGCGGGCTCGTGGTGGTGGAGTCGCTGTTCCGCTATCCGGGCATTGGCTCGCTGATCTACAACGCCGCGAAGTCGAAGGACTTTCCGCTGCTCGAAGCGGGCGTGCTCACGGTGGGCGCCGTCTACACGCTCGCCAATCTCGCCGCCGACGCGCTGCACGCGCTGCTCGATCCGCGCCTGCGCAATGCCGGAGGACGCGCATGAGCGACGCGCCCCCCGAATCGATCGCCCCGAGCGGTCACGACTCTCGCGACAACCATGACATGCCCGCCGACACCCGCGCGCGCGACGCCTGGCGCTTGCTGCTGCGCTCGCCCTCGTTCGTCGCGGGCGCGCTGATCGTGCTGGGCTGGATCGTTTGCGCGTTCGCGGGCACGTGGATCGCTCCGCAGGACGCCTATGCCTCCGATCCGCTCAGCTCGCTGCTGCCGCCCGACCACGCGCACTGGTTCGGCACGGATCAACTGGGCCGCGACATCTGCTCGCGCGTGATCGTGGGCGCGCGCGACATCCTCACCATCGCGCCGCTCGCCACGCTCGTGGGCACGCTCGCGGGCGCGGCGCTCGGGCTCGTCACCGGCTATTTCGAGGGCTTTTTCGGCACGCTGGTCGCGCGCACGCTCGACGCCGTGCTCGCGCTGCCGCTCGTGATCGTCGCGCTGCTCGTGCTCGCGGCCGTGGGCGCGTCGAATCTCGCGGTGATTCTCGTGATCGGCATCACCTTCGCGCCGCTGATCGCGCGCACGGTGCGCGCGGCCGTGCTCGCCGAACGGCATCTCGACTATGTCGCGGCCGCGCAACTGCGCGGCGCGAACGCCTTCGACGTGATGTTCACCGAGATCCTGCCCAACGTGTGGCCGCCGATCATCGTGGAAGCCACGGTGCGGCTCGGCTATGCGATCTTCGCGGTGGCGACGCTCTCGTTTCTCGGCTTCGGCATCCAGCCGCCTTCCGCCGACTGGGGCCTCGCGCTCGCCGACTCGTACACGCTGCTCGCGGGCGGCGCGTGGTGGACCGTGGCCTTCGACGCGCTCGCGATCGCGTCGCTCGTGGTGGCCGTGAACCTGATCGCCGACAGCCTGCGCGAGGTCCTGCAAACATGAACGCCTCGCCCCACTCCGCACGCTCGCCGCTCGCGACCTTCGCCGCGCCCCGCGACGACGACGCGCTCGCGCTCGTCGGCCTGACCGTGGCGTACCGCGTGCGCGGCCGCGACCGCGACGTGCTCACCGACGTCTCGCTGCGCATTCAGCGCGGCGAGGCGTACGGGCTCGTTGGCGAATCGGGCTGCGGCAAGTCGACGGTCGCGCTCGCGGCGCTGCGCTATCTCGCGCGCAACGGCCGCGTGAAGGCCGGACGCATCCAGATCGCCGGCGAAGACGTGCTCGCGCTCGACGCGAACGGCCTGCGCACGCTGCGCGCCAATGCTGTTTCGATGGTCTATCAGGACCCCGCCAGCGCGCTCAATCCCACGCTCACCATTGCCCGTCAGTTGGTCGAAGCGTTCGAAGCCGCGGGCGCGAACGAGCGCGACGCGCGCGACGGCGCCTATGCGATGCTCGAGCGCGTGCGCATTGCCGATCCCGAGCGCGTGCTCGCGAGCTATCCGCATCAACTCTCGGGCGGCATGCAGCAGCGCGTGGTGATCGCCATGGCGCTCGCCTCGAATCCCGCGCTGCTGATCCTCGACGAGCCGACCACGGGCCTCGACGCGACCGTCGAGGCCGAAGTGCTCGACCTGATCGCGAAGCTGCGCGCGGAACTCAGCATGGCGGTGCTGCTCATCAGCCACGATCTCGCCGTGATCGGCCGCATGTGCGAGCGCGTGGGCGTGCTCTACGCGGGCCGCCTCGTGGAAGAAGGCCCGACGCGCGACGTGTTCGCGCGCGCGCGCCATCCGTACACGGTCGGGCTGCTGCGCTGCTTGCCCGCGCACGGCCGCAACAAGCACGCGGGCGCGCTCGACACGATTCCGGGCGAACTGCCCGCGCCGGGCGCGCTGCTGCATGGCTGCGTGTACGCGCCGCGCTGCCGTCTCGCCGACGCGCGCTGCCGCGAACAGGCGCCGCCGCCGCATCGGCTCACCTCGCCGCACGGCGAACAGATGTCGCGCTGCCACTATCACGAGCGCGCGATCGAGTTGCCGCTCGCGATGTCCGCCGAAGATGCGCGTGTCGAGAGGAATGACGATGTCGATGCCGCGGCGGATATCGATGCGGATGTCAATGTCGATGTCGATGCCGATGCGCAGGCGGCCTCGCCAGCTGCATCGCCGAACGCACTCCCGGACACCCTGCCGGATGCCGCGCGGGAAGCGCGCGTGGTGCTGCGCGCCGTCGACGTGTCGCGCACGTTCGGACGCGGCGCCCAGGCGGTGCGCGCACTCGACGGCGTGTCGATCGAACTGCATGCGGGCGAAACGCTCGGCCTCGTGGGCGAGTCGGGCAGCGGCAAGACGACGCTCGCACGGCTGCTGCTCGGTCTGCAACAACCCGACGCGGGCGGCGCGATCGAACTCGACGGCCAGCCGCTCGACGGCCGCGTCGCGCGCCGAGACGCCACCCAGCGCGCGGCGCTGCGCGTGGTGTTCCAGCATCCCGACGCGTCGCTCAATCGCGCGCTCAGCGTGAAGCGGCTCGTGGCGCGCGCGCTCGCGCCCAACGCCGCTACGCGCCCGCGCGACGCCGCGAACGACGCGCATACCGCGCACGACGTTGGCGACGAGAACACTCGCGTGGGCGCGCTGCTCGACGCCGTGCGCGTGCCCGCGCGCTATCTCGCGGCACGGGCGCGGCAACTGTCGGGCGGTCTCAAACAGCGCGTGGCGATCGCCCAGGCGTTCGCGGGCGCGCCGCGCGTGGTGATCTGCGACGAACCGACTTCGGCGCTCGACGTTTCCGTGCAGGCCGCGATCCTCAATCTGCTCGCGCGCCTGCAACGCGAGCGCGACGTGAGCTATCTGTTCATCTCGCACAATCTCGACGTGGTGCGCTATCTCGCCGACCGCATCGCCGTGCTCTACGCGGGGCGCGTGGTCGAGAGCGGCCCGGCGGCGGCCGTGTTCGACGGACCGTGGCATCCGTACACGGAAACGCTGCTCGCGGCGCGCCGGGCGGGCGACCGCGACGAAGCCGCGAAGGCCGATGCGAGTGCCACGGTGAACGTCGATACGAATGCCGATGCGAGTGCCGCGGCAAACGTCGATACGAATGCCAATACGA
The DNA here is from genome assembly GCF_009789675.1 of Paraburkholderia acidisoli. NCBI lineage: Bacteria > Pseudomonadati > Pseudomonadota > Betaproteobacteria > Burkholderiales > Burkholderiaceae > Paraburkholderia > Paraburkholderia acidisoli. The sequence goes on from NZ_CP046913.1 coordinate 2,449,479, forward strand.
GTGCCGATGTGAGTGCCGATGTGAGTGCCGATGCGAACGTCGCCGCGAACGCCGGAGCCGCGCGGCCGCCATTGGCATCGCGAAGCGGCTGCATTTTCAGCGCGCGCTGCCCGCGCAAGCTCGGCGCGATCTGCGACGACGAAGCCCCGCCGCTCGCCGACGCCGGCGGCGGCCATCGCATCCTCTGCCACATTCCCGTCGACACGTTGCGCGAGCAGCAACGCGCCGCGCAGGCGGCGCGCGCGGTGAACTGAGCGCGCGCTCGATCGTCCGCGCGGTTCGTTGCGCCGTCCCGCGATTCGCGCGCACGACTCGCGCATCGGCAACGCAAACCCGACACGCGCGCAACCCCGGCACGCAACGCGAACGCACGAACCGAGCGCACAACACCCGCGCGACCCACGCGCATCACGTCTGTAACGTAAATCGCGCTCACCGGGGCCGCGCGTTTCATCATCGAAACGTTTTCATGACGTTTTCAGTCTTCGCGGACGCAGGTCAATTGTCAGGCCCGCGACGCGAGGCCGTTTGCGGCCGGTGGCACAGAACTCGCTAAATCAGCATCAGGCATCCGGTCGCCGCAAACCGGACCGGCCGCGCACCACACGGCGCGGCGGGTCCGGGCGAACGGGTGGCTGGACGCTCGACGCTTTTCATCCGCCGGCCCGCACGCGCAAACCGACAATCGACAAGCCGCCCTGTCCGATCCGGCCACTCGCCATGTGGCCGGCTGGGTGCTCGTTTAGCACTGCGAGTACCGCTCGCGCCGGAAGGAACCGGACGCGCCGCCAGCCAGGGACGCGACCGCCGACATGAAGCGGGATTGCCTGACGGGGACAGCGCACGCGAGCGATCACGCAAGCGGCCCGGCACGAGGCGCGTGAGGCGGTGGCGTAAGACGCCACGCCCGGGAGACCGCGATGAGAACAAGCACGATTCATCAGTACTGCTACGGGATAGCGCGAGGACTCGCACTGAGCGCGATAGCGGCGGCCGTGATGCTGCCGGCCAGCGGCGCGCGAGCCGGACAGGACGCGGTGCACGAGGATATCTTCGCGCAACCCGTGCTGGTCGCCGATGCGCCGGTTCAGGCGAGCGGCGCGCAGGCGACGCGACGCGGCAAGCTCTCGGCGGCAGCGCCGATTGCGGCGGCGCCTGCGTTCGGCGCGTCGTCGGCAGCGGTGGCCGGCGCGGCGAATACGAAAGGCCCGTCGGCGACTCGTTCGGACTCCGACGCGATTACCGTCGCGGGCGACTTCTCCACGGTATTCGCCCCCGACGATTGCGAGAAGCATCACGGCAGTTGCTTCCCCGGCGGCAAGGGTGCCGGTGCGAGCAGCGGCGGCGCGGGCGCCGGAGCGGGCGCGGCGGGTTCTAGCGGCTCGTCGGGTTCGAGCGGATCTTCGGGATCGTCCGGCTCCGCGGGCACCTCGGGCTCGACCTCGGGTCACGGCAGCGGCAGCGGCTCGTCGGGCGTGGGCGGTTCGGGATCGAGCGGATCCGGCGGCGGTTCGAGCAATTCGGGCGGCGGCGGTGGCGGTGGCAACAACGGCGGTGGCAACAACGGCGGCGGCAACAACGGCGGCGGCAACAACGGCGGCGGCAATAACGGCGGTGGCAACAACGGCGGTGGTAACAACGGTGGCGGCAACAACGGCGGCGGCAACAACGGCGGTGGCAACAACGGCGGTGGTAACAACGGCGGTGGTAACAACGGCGGTGGTAACAACGGCGGCGGAAGCTCCGGCTGCGGTTGCGGCGGACACGGCGGATCGGCTGGCGGGCCATCCGGCGGTCACGGTGGGGGATTTGGCGACGGCTTCGGCGGCGGTTTCGGTGGAGGCTTTGGCGGTGGTTTCGGTGGAGGATTCGGCAAGGGTGGTTCGTCGGGCGGCCCGGGCGGCGGGCACGGCGGCGGCCACGGTGGTGGCGGTGGCGGCCATGGCGGCGGTCATTGAGCCCGCACGGCGGTGCAGGCGAACGGCTCCGGCCACTCCGATCTGGCGTGAAAGCCACACGCGCCAGTCCTGGCATCGGCGGCGGCGTACCGGTCCCCCGGCCGGTCGCCGCCGCCGCGGTCCGGACGCCGGCTACGCCGTCAACCCCGCCGGTGCCGCTCAGCCGTGCCTGCTCGCGCGGCACCGGCACGTCGAGGACTTCGACTGACCCGGCGATCGCGCCCGACTCGTTGCGCGCGCAACCGGCCCGCGCGCGCCATCGACATCATTTCGTCTGCGAATATCGCCTCGAACGCCGCCGCGAACCGCTACAGCATCTCCAGCGGACGCTTCGCGCGCGGTGGCTTGAAGTACGCATCGAGCGCCGCGCATTCCTGCGGATCGAGCACGAGATCGAGCGCCGCGCGATTGTCGCGCACGTGCTCGACGCGCCCCGCCTTCGGAATCGCGCACACGCCCTCCTGCCGCAACACCCACGCCATCGCCACGCGATACACCGAGACGCCGCGTGCCTGCGCGATGTCGTCGAGCGGCGAACGGCGCGGCAGCCGCGCGTGATCGACGGGGCTATACGCCATCACCGGCATGCGATGCGCGACGCTCCACGGCAGCAGGTCGAATTCGGCGCCGCGCCGCGCGATGTTGTAGAGGATCTGGTTGGTCGCGCACGCCTCGCCGCCCGGCGCGTCGAAGAGTTCGATCATGTCGTCGGTGTCGAAATTGCTTACGCCCCAATGCCGGATCTTGCCCGCGCGCACGAGCGCCTCGAAACCCGCGACCGTCTCCGCGAGCGGCACGCCGCCGCGCCAGTGCAGCAGATACAGGTCGAGCCGGTCGGTGTTCAGGCGCTCGAGGCTCGCCTCGCAGGCGCGCACGACGCCCGCGCGGCTCGCGTTATGCGGATACACCTTGCTGACGAGAAACACCGCGTCGCGCAGGCCCTGCAACGCTTCGCCCACGAGGCGCTCGGTCGCGCCGTCGCCGTACATCTCGGCCGTGTCGATGAGCGTCATGCCCAGCGCCACGCCCTCGCGCAGCGCGGCGATCTCGGCGGCACGGTGCGCGGCGCGCTCGCCCATCTCCCACGTGCCCTGCCCGAGCTTCGGGATGCGTTCGCCGTTCGGCAGCGCGACGGTGGCGATATCGGTCGTCATGAAAGTCTCCGGCGTGGCGGCGCGACCAGCAAAACACGGCGCCTGGAAATCGGCCAACCAGTGTACTGCCTCGTGCGCGGCGCGGTCATACGCGCGCTCGCAGGCCAATCATTACCGGCTTCTTGCGCCGATGACATAAAATTGCCGTTCGCCTTTCATGCCTGCTTCCCATGAACGCACCCACGGAAGACCGCTGGCGCGACCTGCGCCCGGACCCGGACAACGACACGCCGCTGTATCTGCAACTCGCGCGCAAGCTGAGCGTGGCGATCCACGACAACCGCTGGAACGCCGGCGAGGCGCTGCCGTCCGAGCGCGTGCTCGCCGACGCGCTCGGCGTCTCGCGCATCACCGCGCGCAAGGCCATCGCGCTACTCGTCGAACAGGGGCTGATCCGGCGCACGCAAGGCGCGGGCAGTTTCATCACGCCGCGCTACGAAGACCCGCTCTCGCGTCTCACGAGCTTCAGCGAGATGCTGCGGCAGCGCGGCTTCACGCCCGCCTCGCGCTGGCTCTCGCGCGAGATCCAGCCCGCGAGCCGCGACGAAGTCATCCAGCTCGGGCTCTCGCCCGCCGCCGCCGTCACGCGCCTCAAGCGACTGCGGCTCGCGGACGGCATCGTCATGGCCGTCGAGAACTCCACCTTCCCCGCCGCGCTGATTCCCGATCCGAACGCGATCGGCGACTCGCTCTACAGCTTTCTGGAGCAGCGCGGTCTCTCCATCGTGCGCGCGCTCCAGCACTTTCGCGCCGTGAACGCGAGCGAGGAGATCGCGCAGCAGATGAGCATCGCGCCCAACGAAGCGTTGCTGCTCATCACGCGCGTGGGCTATACGGCCGACCAGCGCGCGATCGAACTCACCGACACCTACTGCCGCAACGACTATTACGATTTCGTTGCCGAATTGCGCAAATAGGCGCGCGAGCCGGACGCCAGCCAGCGTAGGTCGATGACGACCGGGTTCAGCCGTTCGACGCGTCCCACGTTGCCGCATCGGTGCCGACCGGCACGGGCGGCCGCGCGAAATACGGCGGCGTGAGTTCGAGCCGTTCCGCGGGTGCGACCGCGCGCACGCGCCCGAACGGCGAGGCCGTCTCCTGCAGGCAATCGGCGAGATCGGCGGCATGCACCTCGGGCGCGCGCTGACCGCCATCGACGGTCCCCATGGTTTGCAGCCAGCGCCCCGTTTGCGCGAGCGAAAGCCGCACGTGCCACGAACCGCCTTCGCGCGCGCGCCGCGCCAGCGCAATCATCGCGCCGAACGCCGCGAGATAACCCGTCGCGTGATCGAGCGCCTGGCACGGCAGCGGCCGCGCCTGGGTGAACGGCGCGCCGTGCTCGCCCGCGGCTCGTGCTTCGCTCGCCACGCTCTCTGCCCACACGATCCCGCTCGCCGACTGCACGAGGCTGTCGAAGCCGCGCCGCTCGCGCCACGGCCCGCGATGCCCGTACGCGCTGATCGACACGCAGACGATGCCGGGCCGCAGCCGCGCCAGCGCCTCGGGCGCGAAGCCGCGCGCCGCCAGCGCACCCGGACGGTAGCCTTGCAGGAACACGTCGGCGTCGCGCGCCAGCGCGCTCAACTGCTCGCGCGCGGCGGCCTCGCGCAGGTCGAGCGTGGCCGAGCGCTTGCCGCGCCCGTTGTCGATCACGAGCGGCGCGATGTTCGGCAGATGCGGACCGTTGATGAGCAAGACGCTCGCGCCATGCTGCGCGAGCGTGCGCCCCGCCACCGGCCCCGCGATGATGCGCGTGAGGTCGAGCACGCGCACGCCGTCGAGCGGGCGCGCAAGCGCGCCTGCGTGCGTGTTCGCGCGCGGCAATTCCGCGGGCGCGTCGCCGATGCGTTCGATCTCGAACAACGGCAGGCTCGCCACCGCCCTCGCCTGCTCGTGCGCGGCCCATTCGCGCGGCGAGCGCACGAGCGCGGCGCACAGGCCCGCCTGCGCGAGCGCGTCGTCGAGCGCCGCGCCCTCCCAGCCGAGAATCGCGCGCGCCACGGCGGCGTGGTCGTCGGCGCACTGGAGCACGCGCAGGATGCCGTCGAGGTGATGGCGGAAGTTCGCGTGCAGCTGAATCCAGCGGCCGTCGCCGGTCGGAAAGTGGCCCGTCACGGGATGGCGCAGTTCGACGGGCGGCGCGCCGTCCACGCTCAGGTAGCGCTCGCTGCGAAACGCCGCCAGCGCGCGCCGCACGTCGATCGCCACGCGTTGCGCACGGCCCGTGCGCAGTTCGTGCAGTTGCGCGGCGGCGAGCCCCGCCGCGCCGATGCTCGCGGCCGCCAGCGTGCCCACACGGAATATCGACGGCAGGCCCGGATCGGCGCCCTCGATCGTGAGCCGGTCGAGCGCGGCCGGGTCGGCATCGGCCAGCATCCAGAGGTGTTCGAGCGCGTCGCGGGGCGTCATGGCGAATGTCCTTGTCAGCGTTGGATTGGCGTGGTCTGGGTTGGGCCTGGGGTCGAGCCCGTGCGAAATCGTCGCGCCGGAGCCGTCAGCGATCAATCTTGATTATCATCATCAACATAGATTGATTTATTCGGTTTCCGAGGTCGATCCGCCATGTCCAGCTATATGACCGCCGCCGAAGCGGCCAGCGCGCTCGGCATCAGCCGGGCCACGCTCTACGCGTACGTGAGCCGCGGTTTGCTCGAATCCGCGCCGTCGCCGGAAGGCAAAAGCCACCCGCAACGCCGTTACCGCGCCGACGAAGTGCGCCGCCTCGCGCGCCGCAAGGCGGACGGCAAACGCGCGGGCAAGGTCGCGCAGAAGGTGCTCGACTGGGGCGTGCCCGTGCTCGAATCGTCGATCACGCTGATCGCCGAAGGCCGGCTCTGGTATCGCGGCGAGGACGCCATCGCGCTCGCGCACAGCGCAACGCTCGAAGGGGTGGCCGCGCGGCTCTGGCAATGCACGCCGCGCCGTCTCGCGCAGGCGCCCGAGGCGCCCATCGCGTCCGCGCAGTGGTCGGCGTGGCTCAAGCTCTGGAGCGCGCACACGCCGCTCGAACGCGCGCTCGTGCTGCTGCCCGCGGCCGCCGCGCAGATCCCGCGCATCTGGGCGCAAGGCCGCGACGCGCAACTCGACACCGCCGCGATGCTCATGCGCCTGCTCGCGGCCGCGCTGATTTCCGCCGCGCCGTCGAATGCGCCGCTGCACCGGCAACTGGCCGACGCATGGGGCGTGCGCTCGCGTGCGCACGCCGACCTGCTGCGCGCGGCGCTCGTGTTGTGCGCCGACCACGAACTGAACGCGTCCACATTCACGGTGCGCTGCATCACGTCGACGGGCACGCATCTGTTCGGCGCGGCCACGGGCGGGCTGGCCGCGCTCGCGGGCCCGCGTCACGGCGGCGAAACCCTGCGCGTGGCGGCGCTCTTCAACGAAGCCGCGGAAGCCACGCGCGCCGGCGATCTGCATCGCTGGCTGGCCGCGCGGCTCGCACCCGACGAGCACGGCCACGCGCCCGCGCTCTCGGGCTTCGGCCATCCGCTCTACCCCGAGGGCGACCCGCGTGCCCGGCTGCTGCTGGCGTGGTTGCGCGAACGCGCGGGTCCGGGCGCGCGCGCCGCGATGCGCGACGTCGATGCGCTCGCGGCGGCGGTGGAAGCGACTTCGGGCGCGCGGCCCACGCTCGACTATGCGCTCGGCGCCATCGAGCGCGTGCTGGGCCTGCCGGCGGGCGCGGCGTTCACGCTGTTCGCGGCGGGACGCGTGACGGGCTGGATCGCCCATGCGCTGGAGCAGTCTGCCGATGGCCGGTTGATCCGGCCGCGCGCGCGTTATGTCGGGGAGATGGCGCACGAGCGGCAGGCATAGCGCGCCGACGGATGTCGATGCCGGCGCGAGACAGCCCGCTCGATGCGAGAGCGACAGGCCTCGCGCGCCGAAATCGACCTGGATTACACCAACAGCCGCCGACGCCGGCGCGCTGCCGCCCGCTCGCTCAACCCGCCGCGCGCACGCCCCACTGGCCGCGCCGCGCCCAGTCGCGCAACGTTTCGCCCAGCCGCGCCACCACGCCGGAGGCGCCGCCCGCGCGCACTTCGGCGAAACCGTCGCGGGCCTGCGCTCCCGCCGCCCGCGCCCCGCCGAGTGCGAGCACGAAGCGCGCGCCCGCCTTGCCGCGCGGGTCCGGGAAGCTCACGCCCATGCCCGCGCCCGATCCCGCGCTCACGTGCACGCGCGCGCCGCCCGCCAGATCGATCGCATCGCCCGCGCGCAGCCAGTAATCGCCCGCGTCGCCGTCGATGGTGAGCCACAGTTCGCCTTCGCTTACATGCAGTTCATGGGCTGCGCGAGCCGCCAGGTCTCGACGGGCTCGCCCTGTTCCAGTTCGAAGATTCGGATTTCGCGCATTGCCGTGCTCCTTGAGGTTCGGCCGTCCGATGCTCTCCGATGTCACCCCGGCCGCCGCGAAAGGCCGCTTGAAGCGCCCTCCCGGTTGGAGCATTATTGCGAACAGCGCGCCGCGACCCCATGCACAGTTCCGAACACTTCGCGCGAAACTGTGCAGCGAAAAAACCGGACACTTAGGCCGGACACTTGCGCAGCGCGCGCCGGACACTCTCCGCCTGGACCCGCATGAAACTCGAACTCGACCGCACGAGCGACGTGCCGCTCACCGAACAGATCGTCGCTGGCGTGCAGACATGGATCCGCTCGCGCGCCGCGCATCCCGGCGCGCGCCTGCCGTCGATCCGCCAGTTCGCCGCCGATTACGCCATCAGCCGCTTTCCCGTGATCGAGGCTTACGACCGCCTCGTGTCGCTCGGCTTCCTCGACTCGCGCCACGGCTCGGGCTTCTACGTGAGCGAACACGCGCGCGGCGGCATGGCGGGCATGGGCACCTGCGATCTCTCGAACGCCGCCGACGAATCCGGCCATCTGCTGAGCCAGTTCGAGCGCGCGGGCGAAGTGCTGCAGCTCGACAGCGGCTCGATCCCGCAGCCGTGGCGCGATCTCGACGCGCTCGGCCAGGCGATCCGCCACGTCTCGCGCAGCGACCCGGCGAGTCTCGTCGACTACGGCACGCCGGGCGGCGATCCCGTGCTGCGCGAGCATCTGCGCAACCGGCTCGCGCCGCTCGGCATCGTCGCTCACGCGCAGCAGATTCTGATCACCGAAGGCGCGAGCGAAGGCCTCGACCTGCTCATGCGCTACATGCTCAAGCCCGGCGACGTCGCGTTCGTGGAAGATCCGGGCTACTACAACCTCTACGGCCTGCTGAAGCTGCACGGCGTGCGGCTCGTCGGCATCCGCCGCGCGGCCAACGGGCCCGACCTCGAGCATCTGCACGCGATGCTCGCCGAGCACCGGCCGCGCGCGTTCTTCGTCAACCCGGTGTTCCACAACCCGACCGGCACGTCGATCTCGCCGCCCGTCGCGTTCCGGCTGCTGCAACTCGCGCGCGAGCACCGCTTCACGATCGTCGAGGACGACATCTACGCCGACTTCCAGACCGAGCCCACCGACCGTCTCGCGGCGCTCGACCAGTTCGAGCACGTGGTCTACGTCGCGGGGCTCTCGAAAACGCTGTCCTCCTCGCTGCGCGTGGGCTACGTGGTCGCCAGCGCCGCGATCGTGCGCGATCTCGCCGCGATCAAGGCGCTCACCTCCATCAGCGGCTCGCGCTTCGCGCAGGCCGTGGCGGCCACGCTGCTGGAACGCGGCGCGTATCGCAAGTATCTCGACCGGCTGCGGCGGCGCGTGGCCGAGGCGCAGGGCGCGGCGGCGCTCACGCTCGAAGCGCACGGCTGGGAGATCTTCGGCGCGCAGGAGAACGCGGCGGCGGTCGCGGCGCGCGGCTATGCGCAGACGGGCGGCAAGTTCGTGTGGGCGCGGGTGCCGCGCATCGACGACTCCGCGCGGCTCGCGGCCTGTGGCGAAACGCTCGGCGTGGCGGTGTCGCCGGGCAGCCACTTCCGCCCGCACGGCGAGGCGTGTCCGTGGATCCGCATCAACGTGGCGCTCGCGCAGGACCCGCGCGCGCAGGCGTTTTTCGCAAAAGCGGCGAAGCTGCGGGCGTAAGTCGCGCGCGGGCGCGCCGCCGCTTCCCACCGCGCGTAAAGCGTTTTCCCTACAATGGCGCTTGCCCGGCCGCCCCGCCTTTCGGCCCTCGCCTTCCGCCCAGCGACTTTTCGCCCATGTCCGACATCGAAGCCTCGACCTCGCCCAGCACCACGCCCTCCGAACGCAAGTTGACCGTGATGCTGTGGCTCGTCGCCACCGGCTTCTTCATGCAGACGCTCGACTCGACCATCGTCAATACGGCGCTTCCGGCAATGGCGCAAAGCCTCGGCGAGTTGCCGCTGCGCATGCAGTCGGTCGTGATCGCCTATTCGCTGACGATGGCGGTGATGATTCCCGTCTCGGGCTGGCTCGCCGACAAGCTCGGCACGCGGCGCGTGTTTCTCGGCGCGATTCTCGTGTTCACGGTGGGCTCGCTGCTCTGCGCGAGCGCGCATACGCTGAACCAGCTCGTGCTCTCGCGCATCGCGCAGGGCGTGGGCGGCGCGATGCTGCTGCCGGTCGGGCGGCTTGCCGTGCTGCGCACCTTTCCCGCCGAACGCTATCTGCCCGCGCTCTCGTTCGTGGCCATTCCAGGGCTGATCGGCCCGCTGATCGGCCCGACGCTCGGCGGCTGGCTCGTGCAGATCGCCTCGTGGCACTGGATCTTTCTCATCAACGTGCCGGTGGGCGTGGTGGGCTGCGTGGCCACGTTCATCTTCATGCCCGACAGCCGCAACCCGAACACGCCGCGCTTCGACCTGCCGGGCTACCTGCTGCTCGTCACCGCCATGGTGACGATCTCGTTCGCGCTCGACGGCCATTCCGAACTCGGCCTCAATCAGGCCACGGTGCTCGTGCTGCTGATCGTCTCGCTCGCCGCCTTCGTCGCCTACGGGCTGCACGCGGTGCGCACGCCGCAGCCGATCTTCTCGCTCGATCTCTTCAAGATCCACACCTTCAGCGTGGGGCTGCTCGGCAATCTGTTCGCGCGGATCGGCAGCGGCGCGATGCCGTATCTGATCCCGCTGCTGCTGCAGGTCGCGCTCGGCTACACGCCGTTCGAAGCGGGCCTCATGATGCTGCCGACCGCCGCCGCGGGCATGTTCTCGAAGCGTCTCGTCACCGTGCTGATCATGCGCTATGGCTACCGGCGCGTGCTGACGTCGAACACGGTGCTGGTCGGGCTGATGATGGCGAGCTTCTCGCTCTCCACGCCCGGCGAGCCGCTGTGGATGCGCATTGCGCAACTGGCGCTGTTCGGCGCGGTCAACTCGATGCAGTTCACGGCAATGAACACGCTCACGCTCAAGGACCTCGGCACGGGCGGCGCGAGCAGCGGCAACAGCCTGTTCTCGCTCGTGCAGATGCTTTCCATGAGTCTCGGCGTGACGGTCGCGGGCGCGCTGCTCACGACCTTCACCGGCCTGATCGGCCACATGCGCGAGACCAACGTGATCCCCGCGTTCCACGCGACCTTCGTCTGCGTGGGCATCATCACGGCGGCCTCGTCGTGGATCTTCGCGCAGCTTTCCCCGGAAGTGCGGCGCGCGGCGAAGAAAACCGACCCCTCGGAACGGGCCTGAAACGAGCCTGAAACGGGCCTGAAGCGGGCGCGAACGGGCCAAAGCGAAGCTGAGCACGGCGGGTTTCGCACCGCTTCGGTGCAGGCAATTCGTTCCGTCGATGGCGCCCGCGCGCGGTGTTGGCCTCGCCGCGCGTGCGCGCACCGCGAAAATCGCGCTAGCGCCGCCCTGAGCGCGCCATAACCGGCTAAATCGGGCCCGCTTACCTCATCGCGCATCGATCCACGCGCCATTTGCACGCTTCTTGCTCCACCTTGTCACGGCGCTCCGTGCACCGGGTCTGGCAAGGCTTCGTGCACGCCCCGGTGCACGGATTCGCCACCGCGCGTGGCTTCGTTCGTGGCTTCGTTCGTTGCGGTCTCATGCAATCCGTGGCGGCCCGCCCGGAGCCCGCACATTCTGAAACTGCGGCCCCCTGCAACGGCTTGCTGTAAACTTTCGCTCACGCGTGCCGCTCCACGCGCGTTCCTCATCGATGAAACCAGCATGATCGACCTCGATCCCCCCGGCTACCAGTCGCGCCCCATCGCGGGCGAAGAAGGCGCTCGCCGCACCGTGCTCTACGGCGGCTACACCGTCTTCAGCGTATTCCAGCCCGTGTTCTCGGTCGCGCACCGTCGCGCGATCGGCTATCACGCGTCGCTGCGCGCGCACGACGAGCAGGGTCAGCAGGTGCCGTCGCAGGAAGTCTTCACCCAGGCGGCGCGGCGCGGCGATCTGCTCGAACTCGGGCGGCTCGCGGAATCGCTGCATCTGGGCAACTTCAACGCGTTCGATTCGCATGACGAATGGCTGTTTCTGAGCCTGCATCCGGCCGCGCTCATGGACACGAGCTACGGCGACGCCCTGCTCGCGGGCCTCAAGGCGCTCGGGTTGCCGCCGCAGCGCGTGGTGCTGGAAGTCTCGGAACAGGCGGGCGGCGAGAACTCGCGCTTCGCCGCGATCATCGACGGGCTGCGCAAGGCCGGCTTCGTGATCGCGCTGGACGGTTTCGGCGCCAAGCATTCGAACATCGACCGCGTGTGGCAGTTGCGCCCCGACATCGTCACGCTCGACCGCAGCCTGCTCGCGCAGGCGAGCCGCCACGCGCATATCGAGCGCGTGCTGCCGGGCCTCGTTTCCATGCTGCACGAGTCCGGGCAACTCGTGCTCGTGGGCGGCCTCTCGACCGAGCGCGACGCGCTCATCGCGCTGGAGAGCAACGCCGACTTCGTGCAAGGCGCGTATTTCGCGCGCCCCGAAGTCGAGCCGGTGCCGCCCGCCACGGCGCAAAGCCTGATGGACGATCTCTCCACGCGCCTGCGCGAGCGCGTGAGCGCGCGCGACCGCGCGCAGTCGGCGCGCCTCGCGCCGTACGTGAGCGCACTCGAAGCGGCGGCGCAGCAACTGGCGACGGGCGCGAGCATGAACGACGCCACGCTGCCGCTGCTCGACCTCGACGACACGGCGCGCAGCTTTCTGCTCGACGCCTCGGGCCGCCAGATCGGCGACAACGTGCTGCCGGAAGGCCGCACGACGCAACGCGCCAAGCGCTTCCGTCCGCTGCTGCATTCGGAGGGCGCGAGCTGGGAGCGGCGGCCGTATTTCATCGGCGCGATGAAGTCGCCGGGGCGGGTGCAGTTCACGCCGCCGTATCTGTCGATCAACGAAGCGCACCTGTGCGTGACCGCCTCGATCGCCGCGCAAACCCCGCACGGCGTGCAGGTGCTCTGCGTCGACATCAACTGGGACGCGGCGGCGCAGCGCATCTGATCGCGCGGCGGTTTCGCGTGCCGCGGCCGTCCCTTTGCCGTTCTCTTTCTCTTTGCCGATCAGGCGAGCGCGTGCGGCTGCTCCACCGCCGCGCGCGACGTAGCGCCTCGTGCTGAAACACGCCACGTACGGGCGTTGAGTTTCGCGAGCAGCGCGCGCACGGCCGCACCGCCGAACGCGCGATTCGCGGCAACGAACGCGTGCGCAGCGTCGCCCTCGCCCTCGTTCCCGCTCTTGTCCGCTTGCCAGCCGGCCACGCACACCACGGGCTCGAACGCGCCGTCGCGGTCGTCGCGCACATGCAGCCACGCCGCCAGTTCGCCGTTCGCGGCGACGAGCGCCACGCCGTCCCGCTCGCCGATGGCAAGCGCCTCGGCGCGCAACACGCCATGGCTGGCCGCGTTCGCCGCAGCGCTCGCTCCGGCCACCACCGTCGTTTCCGCCGATGCCGCGACCAGTGCCGTCGCGGTCACGCCCAGCAGATCCATCAGTCCCGCGCGATCCTGCTCGCGCAGCACGTCGCGCAGCCGCTCGACCGTGCGCGCGTGTTCGGTGCGCTGTGCTGGCACAGGCCGCGTCGATGGCACCGATCGCACGGGTGGCGCCGCTGCAACCCGCGCGAGCCGCAGATGCGCGCGCCGCACGATCTGGCGGCAATGCGCATTCGTGCAACCCGTGAGCGCCGCGATCTGCGCGTAATCGCAGTCGAACCCCTCGCGCAGCACGAACACGGCCTGCTCCAGCGGCGCCAGACGCTCCATCAACATCAGCAGGCCGTCGGACAGGCGCGCGGCCAGCAGCCCCGTCTCTTCGGCCGAAGGCGCGCTGTCTTCCACGCGCTCGAGCGCGCCGTCGGCCTGTTCGCGACGCAGGCGCCGCAGCCGGTCGATCGCGAGCCGCACCGTGACCGTCGAGAGCCACGCTTGCGGCGTGCGCACGGCCTGCGCGTCGGCGTCGCGCCAGCGGAACCAGGCGTCCTGCACGACGTCCTCGGCTTCGGCGCGGCTGCCGAGCACGCGCGTGGCGAGCGCGAGCAGACGCGCGCGCGCCGCGTCGAACACGGCCGCGCGGGTGGCTTCGTCGGGCGCCGATACGTCGGGTGTCGATACGTCGGGCGTCGATACGTCCGGCGTCGCTTCGTCGGGCGTCGCTACGTCGGGTGTCGATACGTCGGGTGTCGATATGTCGAATACCTCGGCGCCTGGCGCCTTCGCGTCGATTGCCTCGGCGTCCATTGCATGGCTCATCTTCCGCGTGCCCGGGTTACCTGGGTGATTGGGACTAATCGGGCCGATTCGGCTGATCCGCTGCGTCATTCGCTTCGCTCCTTCGCCTTGCGGCGTCGCTCTCGTCCGGGCGTTCGTCGCCTTCCTGCCATGACGAACGGCCGCGCGCCCGTGTGACAGCCGCGCGCGAAAAAATTTTCGTCACGCGGCGAGCGCGGCGCGCGTCATGGGGAGAACGCGGCGCATTCGCGCCGCGCGCTCAATCGACGAGGTCTTCATGCATAGTGCTCCACTCTCGCCCAGCGCGCTCAATCTCGTGCCGACCGTGATCGAAACGTCGGGACGCGGCGAACGCGCCTACGACATTTATTCGCGCCTGCTGCGCGAGCGCATCGTGTTCCTGATCGGCCCGGTGGGAGAACAGAACGCGAGCCTCGTGGTCGCGCAACTGCTGTTTCTCGAAGCCGAAAATCCCGAGAAGGACATCAGCCTCTATATCAATTCGCCGGGCGGCTCCGTGTACGACGGCATGTCGATTCTCGACACGATGGCCTTCATCAAGCCCGACGTCTCCACGCTTTGCACCGGTTTCGCCGCCAGCATGGGCTCGTTCCTGCTGGCCGCGGGCGCGCCCGGCAAACGCTTCGCGCTGCCGAACGCGCGCATCATGATCCATCAGCCCTCGGGCGGCGGACAAGGCACGGCCGCCGATGTCGAATTGCAGGCGCGCGAGATCATTTACCAGCGCGAACGGCTCAACGCGATGCTCGCCGCGCACACGGGACGCGACATCGCGCAGATCGCCCGCGACACCGACCGCGACAATTTCATGTCGGCGCACGAAGCCGCGGAATATGGGCTGATCGACCGCGTGCTCGCGACGCGCGAAGCGTTGTAGCCGCGCGGATTCGTGCGCGGAAACAGGCACCGAAGCGCGTTGTCAAATGCGCTCAACCCAGCCGCGCCGCGAGCCAGGCCGCCACCACGCCCTTGTATTCGGCGACCAGCAGCTTGCGCTCCTTCGGCTTCGCGGCCGCGTAGAGCGGGTTGAGGCTCTTGATCACCTGCAGCATGACTTCGGCGATGCGATACGCCTCCTCCGCTTCGAGCGCGGGCCGGTAACGCACGAACAGCGCCGCGAAACGCTGCCGCAACTGATTGCGCGCGGCCGCGTCGCGCTTGAACCCGAGCGCCACCGAAAGCAGCGGCAAATACGCGGGATACGCGCTCATCAGGTCCACCATCAAGTCGATGACGCGTTCGGCCAATGCCGCGAGCGGCAGTTCGCCCGCGCTGTCGTGCCCGGCAACGAGCGCGCTCCAGCGCGCGTCCATTTCGTCGCCGTAACGCTGGCGCAGCGCGAACGCGAGCGCGTCCTTGTTCGGAAAGTACTGGTACGCCGCGCCGATCGAAACGCCCGCGTGCTGCGCGATCTGCGTCATGGTGGCCGCTTCGAAACCGCGTTCGGCGAACGCCTCGCCCGCCGCTTCGAGCAGCGCGTCATGGGTGCGCGCCGCGCGTTCCTGACGCGGCACGCGCCGGTCCGCCGGGGCTGGCGCGGCGGTGTTCGCACCGGCTTTCGCACCGGCTTTCGCGCCGGCTTTCGTGCTGGCTTTCCTGCCGCTTTTTTCGCCGCCTTTTTCACCATCGCGCACACCGCGACCATTCGCTCGCGCAAGCGGGTCTGCCGCCATATCTGAAGACTCCCTCACATTCGTGTAGTATATGTGAGGCCATCCTCACATATAGGTGAATCATGACGCAAGCACTTTCTCTCGATCCGCGCACGACCGCGCTCGTAATGATCGATCTGCAACATGGCATCGTGAGCCGTCCGCTCGGCCCCTATAGCGGCCCGCAGGTCGTGGCGCAGGCCAGACCGCTCGCGGATGCGCTGCGCGCCAGGGGCGGCACGGTCGTCTGGGTACGCGTACTCGTCAACGAGATTCTGGCGCTGCCCGCGGATACCCCCATGCGCAAGCCCGACACGCCCGCCGCGCCGCCCCAGGCATCGGAACTCGTGCCCGAAATCGGCGCGCAGGACGGCGATGTGTTCGTGACCAAGCGTCAGTGGGGCGCGTTCCACGGCACCGACCTCGAACAGCAACTGCGCCGTCGCGGGATCGAGACCATCGTGCTCGGCGGCATCGCCACCAACTTCGGCGTGGAGTCCACCGCGCGCGCGGCGTTCGACCGGGGCTTCAAGCTCGTGTTCGTCGAAGACGCCACCTCGGGCCTGAACGAGGAGATGCACCGCTTCGCCTTCGACAAGCTGTTCGGCATCATGGGCCACGTGCGCTCGACGCAGGAAACCATGGCGGCGTTTCAATAAGATTTCGTAAAAACCCGCTGATTTCAGGCATAAAAACAAAAAGCCCTCGATGCGAATCGAGGGCTTTTTGCTGGGCGCCGCAGGTTGAGTGCGGCGCTGAACAACGTGTGCAGCGGGAGGCGCTTAAGCGAAGTTCTTCGCTGCGAAGTCCCAGTTCACGATGTTCCAGTACGCTTCGATGAACTTCGGACGCGCATTGCGGTAGTCGATGTAGTAAGCGTGCTCCCACACGTCGACGGTGAGCAGTGCCTTTGCGTCGGTCGTGAGCGGCGTGGCGGCGTTGCTGGTCGACACGATGTCGAGCGAGCCGTCTGCCTTCTTCACGAGCCACGTCCAGCCCGAACCGAAGTTGCCGACTGCGGCCTTCGTGAACGCTTCCTTGAACGCGTCATACGAACCCCACTTGGCGTTGATCGCTTCGCCGAGCGCGCCCGACGGTGCGCCGCCGCCTTGCGGCGAGAGGCTGTTCCAGAAGAACGTGTGGTTCCAGACTTGCGCCGAGTTGTTGAACACGCCACCCGACGACTTCTTGACGATTTCTTCGAGCGACAGCTTTTCGAACTCGGTGCCCGGAATCAGGTTGTTCAGATTCGTGACGTAAGCCTGGTGATGCTTGCCGTAGTGGAAATCGAGCGTCTCTTCCGACATGTGCGGAGCGAGGGCGTTCTTTTCGAACGGCAGCGGCGGGAGCGTAAATGACATGATGCGGTTCCTTCGTCGTGTTATGGGGAGTTCTGCTTGAAGTTCTACATAGTCGCCGGCATGGAGCACTCGATTGTAGGCGAGTTGGAATAACCCCGCAAACGCGCGGACTTTATGGCGAACACGCGTTTTTCAGCGCGTTGGCAGGGTCGCTTCGGCGCGCTCTGGCGTCGTGTTTGCAAGCTTTCGCAAGCCCTCGTCAGTCGCTCCAGCGGCGAACGATCGTCGTGCAGCAAAGCGCGTGCTTCATCGCCTGCTTCACCGCCTGGCTCGCCGCGTTTTCGACCTGCACGTCGACTTCTTGCAAAGGGATAACACAGGCTCGCCAAACGCGCTGTCAAACGCGCAGGCATGGGTCCATTCGCGTGCCTTCGTCCCTTTGCGATGCGGTCGCGGCGATCGAGCTGCCATCGCATGACGCGCGTCGCGCTAGTGCTGCCTCGCGAGGCCTACGCGCGTGAAACGTTCATCGTCGCGCAGCCTCATGTCAGGTCGATGCCAGCCGGCCGCGACGCATCCGCCATGTCATACGCAATCTTCAGGCACGCATTCTTCAGGCGGATACGCCGCCCGGCGGATACGTCGCCCGATCGATGCCGCAAGCGACGCGCCCGATGCGCGAGCCAACCGCAGGCATGTCGCTACGGGGCTCAAAACCCGTCGGCGAGACGCGGCTGAACGTCGGCGAGCGCGACGTCGGCGCTACCCTGCGCGAGATGCACGGTCACGCGCTTGCCCGGCTTGAGCGCCGCGGGCGAGCGCAGCGCCGCGCCGCTCTGCGCATCGAGCATTGCCGCATAACCGCGCTCGAGCGTGCGCTGCGGGCTCAGCACCTCGAGCCGCGCCGCTAGCTTGGAAACGCTCGCGATCTCGCGCTCGCGGCGGCGTTCGAACGCGCTGTCCAGACGCCGCGCCAGCGACTCGACGCGACTGCGCGCGGCGCTCGGGTCCGGCCGCGCGCGCTGCCAGCGCATCTGCACGAGGCTCAGGCGCGCGCGCGCGTCGGCGGTCGCGCGCGTGCCCGCCGAGGCGAGCCGGATCGTCAGTTGACGCAAATGCGTACGCTGCTGCGCGAGGCGCTCGGCGGGCGACACGAGGCGTCGCGCAAGCCAGTCGAGTTGCTGCGCGCGCCGCTCCAACAGGCGGCCGAAGTCGCGCGCGAGCGCCGCGTGGCGCTGATCGAGTTCGCGCAGCAGCACCGCGCGCTGCGGGCTCACCAGTTCGGCCGCGCCCGTGGGCGTGGGCGCGCGCACGTCGGCGGCGAAATCGGCGATCGTGAAATCGGTTTCGTGGCCCACGCCGCTCACGACCGGAATCGCACTGGCCGCAATCGCGCGGGCGAGCGTTTCGTCGTTGAACGACCAGAGGTCTTCGATCGAGCCGCCGCCGCGGCACAGCACGATCACGTCGACTTCGGCGCGCGCATTGGCGGTCTCGAGCATCGTCGTGAGCTTGTCGGCGGAGCCCGCGCCCTGCACCGGCGCCGGATAGACGATCACGGGCACGTGCGGCGCGCGGCGGCACAGCGTGGTGAGCACGTCGCGCAGCGCGGCGGCCTGCATCGACGTGATCACGCCGATGGCGCGCGGGTGCGTGGGCAACTCGCGCTTGCGCCCGGCGTCGAACAGGCCTTCGGCTTCGAGCTGCGCCTTCAGACGCAAGAACGCTTCGTAGAGCCGCCCTTGCCCCGTGCGGCGCACGGCCTCGACGTTCAGTTGCAGTTCGCCGCGCGGTTCGTACATCGTCACGAGGGCGCGCACTTCGATGCGGTCGCCCTCGCGCGGCGTGAATTCGGCGTATTGCGCGCGGCCGCGGAACATCACGCAGCGGATCTGCGCCTGCGCGTCCTTGATCGAGAAATACCAGTGACCGCTCGCGGCGCGCGTGAAGTTCGAGACTTCGCCCGAGATCCAGGCGAGCGGAAACGAACGCTCGAGCATGGCGCCGATGGCGCGATTGAGCGCCGATACCGGCACGACGACGTCGCCGGACGAGGCGGAGGAAGCGGAAAAACGGTCGGATAGCATGCGAATGGAATGGGCAAAAACGCGGCAAAAACTCGCCGGAAAGCGCGTCGAAAACACGGCCAAACGCGCCCGGCACGGCGTGGGCCGGACAGACGATAGACCGTTCCGGGGGCCGCAGTCCAGCGGTGGTCGTGAGCACGAACGGGACCCGGCCCGCAACCGGCGCGAAGTGTCCACACGGGCCACATCATGCGTCATGATGACCGAAAGCGCCTCGCAAACGCGGATAAATTCGTCTATCTATTTGATTTTTATGGATTTTTAATTTCGATAATTTATCCTTACACCGATGGAAGGGCGTCGGAACGGGCCTTTCCGGCCGCGCGCAGGCGACTTCTCCACAAAGTTATCCACAGGGGTGTATTCACGCGATGCATGGGCGATCGCGCGGACACCCAACTTGCCCCGGCTGGCCGATGCGCGCTAGAGTCCCGGGTTCGCGAGCGCGCCGAAACTCCGCCGCTTGCTGGCCGATCGCCGACTTGACGCTCGCTCGCCCCTTCGAACCGGAGATCCGACCCGATGCCCGTTTTACCCGCCCGCCCTTCGCATCGTGACGCCTGCCTGGCGGCGCGCGGCGCGTCTCGCGGCGCCGCGCTTCGCGCGTTTCGCCCCGCTTTCTGCTCATGACCGGCCCGATTTCCACGTTGAAGGATCGCGCCGAAGCCGGTATCGCAAAGGCGTGGCAGCGGCGCGGCGGTCTCGCGTGGGCGCTCACGCCGCTCGCGGCCGTGTTCGCCGCGGTGAGCGGCGCGCGGCGCGCGGCGTTCGCGGCGGGCTGGCTCCAGAGCGTGCGCGTGGGCGTGCCGGTGGTCGTGGTCGGCAACGTGACGGTGGGCGGCACGGGCAAGACGCCCACGGTGATCGCGCTGGTCGAGGCGCTGCGCGCGGCCGGCTACGCGCCCGGCGTGGTGTCGCGCGGCTACGGCGCGAAGATCGACCGGCCCACGCCGGTCACGCCCGACACGCCGCCCAGACTGTCCGGCGACGAACCGCTCCTGATCGCGCGCCGCACCGGCGTGCCGGTGTGGGTCTCGCCCGACCGCGTGGCGGCGGCCACGGCGCTGTGCGGCGCGCATCCCGACGTCGACGTGATCGTGAGCGACGACGGCCTCCAGCATTACCGGCTCCAGCGCGACTTCGAACTCGTGGTGTTCGATCACCGGCTCGGCGGCAACGGCTTCCTGCTGCCCGCGGGCCCGTTGCGCGAATCGCTGTCGCGCCACCGCGACGCCACGCTCGTCAACGACCCGTACGCGCGCACGCTGCCGCCGTGGCCCAACACCTTCGCGCTCAAGCTCGAGCCCGGCGACGCGTGGCATCTCGCGAATCCCGCGCTGCGCCGCCCGCTCGCGCAGTTCGCGAACCACGCGGGCGCGGGTTCCAGCGCCGACTCGACCGCGCCGCGCCTCGTGGCGGCGGCCGGCATCGGTGCGCCCGAGCGCTTTTTCGCGACGCTGCGCGCGGCCGGTCTCGCGCCGCACACGCTGCCCTTGCCCGACCATTACGCCTACACGACGAATCCGTTTGCCGACCTCGCCGCCGAGACGATCCTGGTCACCGAAAAGGATGCAGTAAAATTGGCGGCCTGGAACGACGCGCGCATCTGGGTCGTCCCCGTGGAAGCCGCGCTCGATCATCGCCTTATCACCCTGGTTGTGGAGAAACTCCGTGGACGCCCGTCTGCTTGAAATCCTGGTCTGCCCCATCTGCAAGGGCCCGCTCAGCTACGATCGCGCCGCGCAGGAGCTGATCTGCAACGCCGACAAACTCGCCTATCCGATCCGCGACGGCATCCCCGTCATGCTCGTCGACGAGGCGCGTCAAACGGTGGAAGGCACGCCCGTCGACCCGGGCGCCGGCGCCTGACGTCGCGCCGCTGCGCGGCCGGGGCCGCGCGGGCGTCGAACGGCGTTTCGCCGATACTGTCGATACCCGTGATTACCGTCGCGATGTCGACGAGCCAGTCCGTCATGCAGCGCGCCGCTTCCGGCGCGTTGTTTTTTCCAGCGCGATGAGTCGAGGCGCATCCTCGAGCGCCCGAGCGCCCGCGCAACTGTCCGAACCCAGGTCATGACCGCTTCCGTGCAACCCTTCATCGCCGTGATTCCGGCGCGCCTCGCCTCCACCCGGCTGCCGAACAAGCCGCTCGCCGACATCGGCGGCAAACCGATGGTCGTGCGCGTGGCCGAACGCGCGCTCGCCTCGGGCGCGCAGCAGGTGCTGGTCGCCTCCGACGCGCAGAGCGTGCTCGACGCCGCCCGCGAGCACGGCTTCGAAGCGATGCTCACGCGCGCGGACCATCCCACCGGCACGGACCGCCTCGCCGAGGTCGCCGACCACTATGGCTGGAGCGACGAGACCATCGTCGTGAACGTGCAGGGCGACGAGCCGTTGATCGACCCGCAGCTCGTCTGCGGCGTTGCGTCGCACCTCGCCGAACACGCCGATTGCGCCATCGCAACCGCCGCGCATCCGATCACGGCACCGGACGAAATCCTCAGCCCGAACGTCGTGAAGGTCGTGCTCGACGCGCGCGGCGTGGCGCTCTACTTCTCGCGCGCGCCCATTCCCTGGGCCCGCGACGCCTGGCAGCCGCACTGGTCGCCGGCGCGCCTCGATCTCGCCGCAATGCCCGCCCCGCCGGCTCCCGCGACGGTCTATCGGCATATCGGGCTGTACGCGTATCGCGCTAAATTCCTGCGCAGCTACCCCACGCTGTCCCAGTCGCCGATCGAGCAGGTCGAGGCGCTGGAGCAACTTCGCGCGATGTGGCACGGCGAGCGCATCGCGGTCCTCGTGACCGCCGAAGCGCCCGCGCCGGGCGTCGATACCCCTGCCGATCTCGCTCGCGTGCAGGCGTTATTCCGGCCTTAATTCGGGCCGTGGGGCCAAAATCCCATGGCATAATCAATTGTTTGCGCGAGCCGTCTAAAGCCTTTGTGCACCGGGGTTTCCCCACTTTTTGCCGGCGCTGCCCGCTGCGCCGTCCGCTGCGTTTGACTGTCATTCGCCCCGGACGCTGCCGCGCGGGATGTGTCGCCGCCCCCCGTCTGCCCGGCCTTTCACGGCGTGAGCGAGCGGGAGGCACGTGCCGAAAGCAAGCACCAATGCTGCCGTTTGCCGCCCCCGCGCGTGGGGTGGCCGCCGCGCCGGAAGAATTCACACAGATCGGAGATGTTCACCATGCGTTTGATCCTGTTGGGCGCGCCCGGCGCGGGCAAGGGAACCCAGGCAAACTTCATCAAGGAAAAGTTCGGCATCCCCCAGATCTCGACGGGCGACATGCTGCGCGCGGCCGTCAAGGCCGGCACGCCGCTCGGTATCGAAGCGAAGCGCTTCATGGACGCCGGCGAACTCGTCACTGACGAACTCATCATCAACCTCGTCAAGGAACGCCTGCAGCAGCCCGACTGCCAGAACGGCTATCTGTTCGACGGCTTCCCGCGCACGCTGCCGCAAGCCGAAGCCATGAAGCAGGCCGGCGTGGCGATCGACTACGTGCTCGAGATCGACGTGCCGTTCGACGAGATCATCGTGCGCATGAGCGGCCGCCGCATGCACCCGGCTTCGGGCCGCACCTATCACGTCAAGTTCAACCCGCCCAAGGAAGACATGAAAGACGACGTGACGGGCGAAGCACTCGTCCAGCGCGACGACGACAAGGAAGAAACCGTGCGCAAGCGTCTCGACGTCTATGTCGCGCAAACCAAGCCGCTCATCGCCTATTACAGCGAATGGGCGCAGCGCGGCGAGGAAAACGGCCTGCAAGCGCCGCAGTACCGCGCGATCTCGGGTCTCGGCAGCGTCGACGAAATCCGCGAGCGCGTGTTCGCCGCACTCAAGTAAGCTCAACGCTCCGGCCGCGCCGGAGGTCCGGCGTGACCGGGCTTCCCGCCGTCGGCCCGGGCGGGCTTCAGTCCGACATCGAGCATGCCTGCGGGCCGGCTGGCGTCGCGTCACGATTCACCTCGTGCGCGGCGCCAGGCGGCCCGTTTTGCTTTGCGGCCCGCCCCGCTCGGGGCACGGCGCCTACAACAACACAGGAGACGAGCCATGCAAATTCGCGACAACGTATTTCTCATCACCGGCGGCGCTTCGGGACTCGGCGCGGCCAGCGCCCGCCTGCTCGCCGCGGAAGGCGCCAAAGTCGTCATCGCCGACCTGAACGCCGAAGCCGGCAACGCGCTCGCGCAGGAACTGGGCGGCGTATTCGTGACCTGCAACGTGGCGAGCGAGGAAGACGGCGCGCGCGCCGTGGCCGCCGCGACGGCGCTCGGCACGCTGCGCGGCCTCGTGAACTGCGCGGGCATCGCGCCGGCCGCGAAAACCGTTGGCAAGGACGGGCCGCATCCGCTCGACACGTTCTCGAAAACCATCTCGGTGAACCTGATCGGCACCTTCAACATGATTCGCCTCGCGGCGGCCGCGATCGCGCAAACCGCGCCGGGCGCGGGCGGCGAACGCGGCGTGATCGTCAACACGGCCTCGGTGGCGGCCTACGACGGGCAGATCGGCCAGGCGGCCTATGCGGCGTCCAAGGGCGGCGTCGTGGCCATGACGTTGCCGGTCGCGCGCGACCTTTCGCGCAGCGGCATCCGCGTGATGACCATCGCGCCCGGTATTTTCGAAACGCCGATGCTGCTCGGCATGCCGCAGGAGGTGCAGGACGCGCTCGGCGCGATGGTGCCGTTCCCGCCGCGCCTCGGCAAACCCGACGAGTACGCGATGCTCGTGAAGCAGATCGTCGAGAATCCCATGCTCAACGGCGAAGTGATTCGCCTCGACGGCGCGATCCGCATGCAGCCGAAGTAAGCGCCGCCACGATGTATCGCCGATACGAAAAAGCCCGCGATCACTCGCGGGCTTTTTTGCTGGCGCCTGGGCAAACGGCGCGATCAGTCGTTGTCGAGCGTGCGCTGCCGTAACTCGTGCAATTGCGATTCCACGACGGTCGCGTCCTCGGCCTCCGGGCGCGCTTCCAGATACTGTTCGAGGTCTTCGAGCGCGGGCCGCAGATAGTCGAGCCGCGCATACGCGAAACCGCGATCGCGAATTTCCTCGATGCTGCCGGGCAGCAGGATCACGAGACGCTGCTGGATGGCGAGCAGGCGCTGCCAGCGCTCGGTTTGCAGATACACCGACTTGAGATTGCGCAGCATGCGCGCCACGATCTCGCGCCGCGTGGCCGGTTCGAGCAGCATGCGCAGCGCGCGCGCCACGGAGTCGCCCGTGTTCGCCACGAACGGCTCCAGCATCTCGACCATGTCCGATTCCGTGAGCGTGCGGCCCGTGGTGGGATCGAGCATTTCGTCGCCTTCGGGCAGCGAGACGCGCAGCAGGAAATGCCCCGGAAACGACACGCCCTGCACCGGCAGGCCCAACTGGCTCGCGATCTCCAGATAGATCACGGCGAGCGAAATGGGAATGCCGCGCCGGCGCTTGAGCACGGCGTTCAGATGACTGTTGTCGGGATCGAGATAGTCGTTGAGATTGGCCGCGAAACCCATCTCACGAAAAAAGCAGCGGTTCAGAATGCCGATCTGCTGACGCACGTCGGCGCCTTCGGGCAAACGGCGGCCCACGCGCAACGCGAGTTCGTCGAGCTCGGCCAGCGTGGCCTGCAGGTCGAGATCGGGGTAGGCATCCTGCGCGATCGCGAGCGCCGCTTCGGTGAGCGGCAGGCTCTCGTCTTCGGCAACGAGCGCGCTGAAATAATCCAGAACCCGCGTAGACATCGTGATCACTTCGTCCGCCTCTTGAAGTACGCGTATTTGAAGCCCATCAGCCACAGCATACCGAAATATAGCGCTGCGAACAGAACGAGGCACGCCGCCATGAGCGCGATGCGCGAGACCGGCTCGTGCCGCAGTGCGATCCAGTCATAACTGATCGAGCACCAGTGCATGGCTCCCGCCAGCACGAGGCATGCCCCGAGCAGTTGCACGAAGAAACGCGTCCAGCCCGCGGAAGGCATGTAGATACCGCGCCGGCGCAGGCCGATAAAGAGCAGCAGCGCGTTCATGCACGCGCCCAGACCGACCGAGAGCGTCAAACCCGCGTGCGAAAAGATCGGCACGAAAATGTAATTGCTGATCTGCGTGGCGACGAGCACGCCCACGCCGATCTTCACGGGCGTCTTGATGTCCTGGCGCGCATAAAACCCGGGCGCGAGGATCTTGATGAGAATCAGGCCGATGAGACCCACGCCGTACGCGGCCAGCGCATGCGCCGTCATCACGACCGAGGTGGCGTCGAATTTGCCGTAGTGGAACAGCGTGGCCGTGAGCGGCTCGGCGAAGAAGAACAGCGCGACGGCCGAAGGCGCGGCCAGCAGGAAGGTCACGCGCAGGCCCCAGTCGAGCAGCGCGGAATATTCGTGCGGATCGGCGTCGACGTGCGCTTTCGACAGGCTCGGCAACAGGATCGTACCGAGCGCCACGCCGAGCAGCGCCGTGGGGAACTCCATCAGCCGGTCGGCGTAGTTGATCCACGACACCGCGCCCGGCCCGAGCCGCGAGGCGATATTCGTGTTGATGATGAGGCTGATCTGCGCGACCGAGACCGCGAACATCGCCGGCACCATTTTCGCGAGCACGCGCTTGACGCCGCGATGCGCGAGCGCCTTGAGCGGATTCCAGCCGATACGCGGCATCATGTCGATGCGCTTCAAGCCCGGCAATTGCACGAGGAACTGCAACACCCCGCCGACGATCACGGCCCACGCGAGCGCGTACACCGGCTGCTTCATGTGCGGCGCGACCGCCACGGCCGCCGTGATGAACGAGACGTTGAGCAGCACGGGCGCGAACGCGGGCAGCGAGAACTGCTTGTACGTGTTCAGCACGCCGGACGCGAGCGACGTCAGCGAAATGAACACGATGTACGGGAACATGATGCGCGTCATCGTGACGGCCATGGGATACGCCTGGCCGTCGGCTTTCAGGCCCGAAGCGACCACGGTCACGACGAAGGTCGCGCCGAAAATGCCCAGCAGCGAAAGGACCGCCAGCACCCAGGCGAGCACCGTGGAGGTGGCGTCGACCAGCGCGCGCGTGGCGTCGTGGCCTTGCTGATTCTTGAACTCCGCGAGGATCGGCACGAACGCCTGCGAGAAGGCGCCCTCCGCCGAAATGCGGCGCAGCAGATTGGGAATGCGAAACGCGACGTAGAAAGCGTCGGTGAACTGGCTCGCGCCGAAGGCGCGCGCGATCAGCGTTTCTCGGGCCAGTCCGGTCACGCGCGACAGCAGCGTGAAGCCGCTGACTGTCAGCAGGGCTCGGAATAGATTCATGGGGCGCCTATTATACGGGCGCCGCGGGTCGCGCCGATGTTGGGCGCCGCGCATGCGGTGCGGTACTCGGGCCGCAAGGTTTTGTCGAGCGGGTGCGAAGGCGGGATGTCGATGGCGGTACGTTGGGCGGCGCGGGTGAAACGCGGGTGCGGCGCGGGTGAAGCGCATGTGCGTTCCGGACAAATCGACGCCGGACGGCGCCGGCCAGCGAAGACCGACGCGCAGCCATGGACGAACCCCGCGCCTGCGCACGGTATAAAGCGATCGCCAAGGCCCCCGCC
This sequence comes from Paraburkholderia acidisoli, assembly GCF_009789675.1. Taxonomy (NCBI): domain Bacteria; kingdom Pseudomonadati; phylum Pseudomonadota; class Betaproteobacteria; order Burkholderiales; family Burkholderiaceae; genus Paraburkholderia; species Paraburkholderia acidisoli. The sequence continues at coordinate 2,475,800 of NZ_CP046913.1, forward strand.
CTCGCCCGTCCATCGATCCCGCGGCATCGCTGCGTAGCGCGTGGAATTTGCAGTTAGTTGCAAGAGCGACCGTCAGCGATCGTTATCGTTACCCGCGGCGCCACGTCGCGATTGCCATCCTCATGATTTCGTTGCTATACTCTTCGGTTCCGAGTTTCGCTGGGCTTCGTAAAGAGGCTGTAAGAAGTTCCAGAAACCCGGATGCGTCCTGGAAAGGGAGCGCGCATCGGCCTGTCAAAGCGCCGCTGCCCGCTTCGGCACAAGGGGCGCAGCCGGCGGGCGGTGTTTCGCAGCCTCGCCGGCAATACCGTTTTGCGCTTTCGGGCCACGCCCCAAGGCGCAAATCCAGGCACAGAGCGACGTTCCAGTCCGAACGCATAGGCAACCGGCGGACGCGCTCCAGAAAATCCAAGGATATGTAATGGCAAATTCCGCACAAGCACGCAAGCGTGCCCGTCAGGCCGCGAAGGCAAACTCGCACAACTCGGCACTGCGCTCGAAGTTCCGTACGGCGATCAAGGCGGTTCGCAAGGCGATCGACGCCGGCGACCAGGCTAAGGCTGCTGAAGTCCTGAAGGCTTCGGCCAAGACGCTCGACATCATCGCCGACAAGAAGATCGTTCACAAGAACAAGGCCGCTCGCCAGAAGAGCCGCCTGTCGGCCGCCATCAAGGCGATGCAGGCAGCGCAGTAAGGTTTCCTTCGGGCGCCCCGCTTCGGCGCGCTGCCCGGACGATTCCGCTGCACCACGAAAAACCCGCTTAGGCGGGTTTTTTGTTTTTCCGCCGATGGAAAACCGCTCGCGCCACCACCCGCGGACGTAAAAAAACCCGCTCGCGGCGGGTTTCATCGCTACAGCACGACAGCCGGTTAGCGGCTTATCGCTTCACGCCGCCCGGCTGCTGGGCCGCGTGCTCGAGCGGCAGTTCGCAGGCCTCGGTCACGAGCAGATCGTTGTCCTTGGCGAAGTTCAGCACGAAGTTGAACGCCATCGGCTCGATGTCTTTCAGACGCGAATCGAGAATCACGCACTTGAGATCGCCGATCATGGTCGGGCGCACGTACAGCGAGTAACGCAGATACGCATTCGGACCCCGCGCGTTGGCCGACGCCTTCGGGCCGAAGCTCGACATCACGCCCGCCAGACGCTCCGACCAGTCGCTCGGGCGAAACTTCTTGCCGTTGCTGGTGATGCCTTGAATGAAGTATTCGGTTGGGGCTTCGTCGGCCATGCAGGAGTACCTGTGTATATAGCTGCCGGTGCGATGGCAGCAGGTCACGTCGACACGAGCGCTTTTCCGCGCCTGTTGCCGCGGGACGCCGGCCGCAGGGGTCGCCGCCCGTTGCCGGTCGCCGGTCGCCCGTTGCCGGTCGCCCACCACCACGCGCATGGTTAGTCCGATGGATTGGGAGGTGGCTGCCGCGCGCACCGCCAGCGGCACCGGCCACTCCCGCCGGCTCGTTCGCGCCACGGCGCACAGTGCTTTCACAACGCTTTCCCGTACCGCGCCAGCCTGCTTGTCGTGCCAGAAAAATCTTGAAGATTATAGCCTACCGACCGTTTTGACGCACCGCACACAAGCCCCAAACAGAGGGGGAAAGCCCCGTCTTTACGCCGCTTCCGCCGGTTGCATGGCGCGCGGGGCCGGAGCGCACGCAACGTTCCTCCCACTATTGGCCAACTCGTCAAATTCGGCAAAATCCTTTATGCTGCTTTGACTTACCACCAACCGCAGCGGCGTCGCCCGGCCTTTTCTGCAGTTCAAGGCCGGATCGGGCGCCATTTTTGTTTCATGACCTCCCGGACCATACGCCATTACCTGCAGTTCAAGGATTTCTCCCTTGACGAATATGAATATGTGCTGGAGCGCGCGCGCATCCTGAAGCGCAAGTTCAAGAACTACGAGACGTATCATCCGCTGCACGACCGCACGCTCGCGATGATCTTCGAGAAGAACTCCACGCGTACGCGCCTCTCGTTCGAAGCCGGCATTTTCCAGCTGGGCGGCCACGCCGTGTTCATGAACACGCGCGACACGCAACTGGGCCGCGGCGAGCCGATCGAAGACTCGGCGCAGGTCATCTCGCGCATGGTCGACATCATCATGATCCGCACGTTCGGCCAGGACATCATCGAGCGCTTCGCGGAAAGCTCGCGCGTGCCCGTGATCAACGGCCTGACGAACGAATATCACCCGTGCCAGGTGCTCGCCGACATCTTCACGTTCTACGAGCATCGCGGTCCGATCCGCGGCAAGACCGTCACGTGGATCGGCGACGCCAACAACATGCTCTACACGTGGATCGAAGCCGCGCAGATCCTCGACTTCAAGCTGCGCGTCTCCACGCCGCCGGGCTATCCGCTCGACCCCGCGCTGGTCGCGCCGGAGAGCGAGCCGTTCATCGCCGTGTTCGACGACCCGAACGAAGCCTGCGCGGGCGCCGATCTCGTCACGACCGACGTCTGGACGAGCATGGGCTTCGAAGCCGAGAACGAAGCACGCAAGAAGGCGTTCGCCGACTGGTGCGTGGACACCGACATGATGGCGCGCGCCAACGCCGACGCGCTGTTCATGCACTGCCTGCCCGCGCACCGCGGCGAGGAAGTGAGCGCCGAAGTCATCGACGGCCCGCAGAGCGTGGTCTGGGACGAAGCCGAAAACCGCCTGCACGTGCAGAAGGCGCTGATGGAGTTCCTGCTGCTGGGCAAGCTCAATCACTGAGCGGCCTGCCGTATCGGCGCCATGAAAAACCGGGACCTGCGTCCCGGTTTTTTTTCGTCCGGCGCGCGCCTCGCGTGCTTTATCCGACCGTCTCGCCGAGCCGCCGTGCCAGCGACTTCAGCAGCGGCGCGACGCGCTCGCGAAACACCTCGGGTCCCATCGACGAAGCCGGCCCGCTGCAACTGAGCACCAGCCAGCGCCGCTCGCGCGGCTCGCGAAACGGCACGGCCACCGCGTTGACGTCTTCGTGCCAGTCGCGAAACGAGTAGCAGCACCCTTCCCGGCCGAACACCTCGATCTCGCGCTTCGCCGCCTCGACGAGCGCCGGCCCCGCCTCGCCGGCCGCCTTCGCGAGTTCGGCGAACAGCGCCGTGCGCACGTCGATCGGCTGCACGGCGAGATAGGCGCGCCCCATCGAACTCGTGAGCATCGAGAGCTTCGACCCGGACGCGAGACCGAGCGTGAGCGCCGTTTCGCTGCGGATCGTTTCCAGATAGATCACGTCGAGGCCGTCGCGGCAACCGAGCGACACGGCCGCGCCCACTTCGCGCGCGAACGCGCGCAGGTGCGGGCGCGCCAGCTCGAGCGTGTCCGTACTCGAGAGCAGCGCGAAGCCGAGCGAGAGCACGCCGGCGTCGAGCGCGTATTTGCCGAGCGATTCGTCGAAGCGCAGGTAGCCGAGCACCGTGAGCGTGTAGGCCAGCCGGTTGACCGTGGCTTTCGGCAGGCCGGTGCGCTCGACGAAGTCGCGGTTGCCGAGCAGCGTTTCGCCGGGCCGGAACGCGCGCAGCAATTCCAGCCCGCGCGCGAGCGCCACGACGAACTTGCGCTCGTCGATCGGGCCGTCCGGGAGCGCCGACGGGAAGGCGGCAGCGAGAGAGGTCGATTCGGATTCGGATGCAGACATGGGCGCGCGAGTGAGATACACTAGGATCAATTTGCAAAACATTGTTCCGCATAGCGGAACTTCAGTCAAGCGTAAATCGTCGTTCGGCCGCGTCGGTCAGCCACGCCGTTCAGCTGATATCGCCGGCCCCCGGCTTCGATCCGCGCAGACGCCCCACCCTGCAAATCCGCGAAAATTTCGAGACTCAGGAGAGACGCACCATGGCAGCACACGCTCAATTCCACTGGGAAGATCCGCTTCTTCTCGACCAGCAACTCACCGAAGAAGAGCGCATGGTGCGCGACGCCGCCGCGGCTTACGCGCAGGACAAGCTTGCGCCGCGCGTGATCGAGGCGTTCCGCCACGAAAAAACCGACGCCGCGATCTTCCGCGAAATGGGCGAAGTCGGCCTGCTCGGCCCGACCATTCCCGAACAATACGGCGGCCCCGGCCTCAACTACGTCGCGTACGGCCTGATCGCGCGCGAAGTGGAGCGCGTGGACTCGGGCTATCGCTCGATGATGTCGGTGCAGTCGTCGCTCGTGATGGTGCCGATCTTCGAATTCGGCTCGGACGCGCAAAAGGAAAAGTATCTGCCCAAGCTCGCGAGCGGCGAGTGGATCGGCTGCTTCGGCCTGACCGAACCGAACCACGGCTCGGATCCGGGCAGCATGGTCACGCGCGCGAAGAAAGTGAACGGCGGCTACTCGCTCTCGGGCGCGAAGATGTGGATCACGAATTCGCCGATCGCCGACGTGTTCGTCGTGTGGGCGAAGCTCGAGGAAGACGGCAAGGACGAGATCCGCGGCTTTATCCTCGAAAAAGGCTGGAAGGGTCTCACGGCACCGGCGATCCACGGCAAGGTGGGCTTGCGCGCGTCGATCACGGGCGAAATCGTCATGGACGAAGTGTTCGTGCCGGAAGAGAACCTCATGCCGGGCGTGAAGGGCCTGCGCGGTCCGTTCACCTGCCTGAATTCGGCGCGCTACGGCATCGCGTGGGGCGCGCTCGGCGCGGCGGAGTCGTGCTGGCACACGGCGCGCCAGTACACGCTCGACCGCAAGCAGTTCGGCCGTCCGCTCGCCGCGAACCAGCTGATCCAGAAGAAGCTCGCCGACATGCAGACCGAAATCACGCTTGGCCTGCAAGGCTGCCTGCGTCTCGGCCGCATGAAGGACGAGGGCACCGCCGCCGTCGAGATCACGTCGATCATGAAGCGCAACTCGTGCGGCAAGTCGCTCGACATCGCGCGTCTCGCACGCGACATGCTGGGAGGCAACGGGATCTCGGACGAGTTCGGCGTGGCGCGCCATCTCGTCAACCTCGAAGTCGTCAACACGTACGAAGGCACGCACGACATCCACGCGCTGATTCTCGGCCGCGCACAAACGGGCATTCAAGCGTTCTTCTGAGCGCATTGACGCGTGCCATGAAGCGATACGCGGCGGCATTCGCCGCGCATCGCGACGCACGGGATTGCCAGCCCGTCGACAAAAAAACGCCGCACGGTTTCGAGCCGCGCGGCGTTTTTTTTGGTGCATCGCGCTCGCGGGCAGTGCCTCGCCAGCGCTTCTGCACGACCTGCTTACTTGTTGGGCTGCGGCGTGAGACGCAGATACGGGCGCACGGCCTTGTAGCCCTTCGGGAACTTCTGCTTGATGACCTCTTCGTCCTTCAGCGACGGCACGATCACCACGTCGTCGCCCTGCTTCCAGTTGCCCGGCGTCGCGACCGAGTGATTGTCGGTGAGTTGCAGCGAGTCGATCACGCGCAGCACTTCGTCGAAATTGCGGCCGGTGCTGGCCGGATACGTGATGATGAGGCGCACCTTCTTCTTCGGGTCGATCACGAACAGCGAGCGCACCGTGAGCGTCTCGTTGGCGTTCGGATGGATCATGTCGTAGAGCGTGGAAACCTTGCGGTCGGCGTCGGCGAGAATCGGAAAACCGACGCTCGCGGCCTGCGTTTCGTTGATGTCCTTGATCCACTCGTTATGCGACTCGGCGCTGTCGACCGACAGCGCGATCGTCTTCACATTGCGCTTCTCGAACTCGTCCTTGAGCTTCGCGGTCAGGCCCAGTTCGGTGGTGCAGACCGGCGTGAAGTCGGCCGGATGCGAGAACAGCACACCCCAACTGTCGCCGAGCCAATCGTGGAACTTGATGGTGCCGATGCTCGAATCCTGCTCGAAGTCGGGTGCGATATCGCCAAGACGAAGACTCATGGTGCGGTTCCTTTGAACGTGAAATGACGAGACGGGCGCGCGATTCGCCGCTGCGATCCAGCGAAGCTCGCCCGCCGGTTTCCTGGAAGCTCAGAGGTTCAAGCATACAGGCAGCGACCGCATTCCGATAACGAACATCGCCTCACACCGGTATGAGTTTTTGTAATTTTGAAAGCCGCGCGGAAACTTTGCGTGCCGGATCAAGTCACTCAGACTCGTTCTTGCGCAAAGCGCAGGGTTTTTTGCTCCACTCGTGCGCATGTCCCGGGCTTGGGTCGGCCCAATTGACGACGCAGGCAGGTACGGATCGTGCGCGCACTGCGACCATGGCGGCGCGTCACGCTTGCCAGCGCCCGTTTCTTTGTTACGATTCACGCGTGATGTGACACGAATGGAGCCAGTCAATGTCAGAAGTCAATAAGGAGAGGCTGATGTCCGATATCAAAACCGTCCTCGCGGACGCAGAAGATTTGCTCAAGCAGGCTGCGAGCGCAACGGGCGAGCGCGCTTCCGAGCTGCGCGAAACGGCTCTCTCGCGGCTGAAGCAAGCCAAGGAAAAAGCCGCCGACGTGCAGGTTGTCGTGGTCGAGAAAGGCAAGAAGGCGGCACGCGCCACCGACGACTACGTGCACGAGCATCCGTGGGCGTCGATCGGCATCGCGGCCGGCGTGGGCGTGGTGGTGGGTCTGCTGATCAACCGCAAGTAAGCGCGGCGCACTGCGCTTCACGGTGAGAGCGGCGGTCGCGCCGCCCTCGCTGTGAGCGCGCGGCAACCCGATCGCGCCGAACTCATCGCGCATGTCGCCTGGCGGCCGGTGGCTTCGCTTGCCTTGGCGACCGCGTGCCGAGTTTTGTTTGGCCGATCACGCGGCGCCGCTTCCGCTCCGGGCGGCTTGCGATCTTGCGATGTAATGCGGCGCGACTGTCCTGACGCTTACCGATCCGCCGCGTGCCCACGCATCGTCGCGCATCGTGTATCACCTCTTGCCGGACCGCATGTCCGGCTGTTTTTTCTTGCGCACCGCACGCGCACCCGCTCGCGCAACCTGCCCTCGCCATGACGACAGACCACCATTCGCAGCGACAGGAACACGGCCCGTTGCGCCGCCTGCTTGGCTCCGCCTTCTCGATCCTGCAAACGCGCCTCGAGTTGATCGGCATTGAACTGGCCGAAGAAAAGGAACGTTTGATCGGCGTGCTCTTTCTCGGCCTCGCCGCGATGATGCTGGCGATGCTGTCGCTGATCGCGCTGACCGCGCTCGTTGCCATCGCCTTCTGGGACACGTACCGCTGGCAGGCGCTCGCCTGTATCACGGCCATCTACGCGCTCGCCGCGATCGTTTGTGCGCTGAAGGCGCGCAGCGGTTTGCGCAACGCACCGATCGTGTTCCAGACCACGCTCGAAGAGTTCGAAAAAGATCGCGAGATCTTGCGCCGACCGTAAGCCATCCGGCGGCGCTCGCTTTGTGGCCGCCTTGTGGCTGCTTTATGCCGCTTTAAGACGCGTTATCGCTGCTTCAGACGACGCACCTCTGCCCGGCCTGGTGCCAATCGCGCGGTGACGTGCTGACGCGCCATCCGCCCCGCTCCACCCTAACGCCGCGAACCGAAGCCATGAGCCAACCCCGCCTCGACAACACGTTTCGCCAGACGCACACGCGCTCGCACGACCTTTCGACGCCGCAACTGCGTGCGCTGCGCAAGGAGCTGCTGCTCGTGCGCGCGAGCGTCGAACGCGCCGAAATGGCCGAGGCGCTGCTCGACGTGCGCTCGGCCGTCACCAACTTCAGCTGGCTGCGCTTCATCGTGCCTGGCTTCGCGGGCGCGCGCGGCGGCGGCCTGGCGAGCCTGGGCGGCCTCGGTGGCATGGGCGCGCTGCTCAAGGAATATCCGATCCTGAGTTCGCTCGCGTCGCTCGTGCTTGCCAAGCCGCTGCGCTCGGGCCTCGCCTCGGCCGTGCGCCCCGCGATCAAGTGGGGCGGCCTTGCCTTCACCGCGTGGGAGGGCTATCGCGTCTGGCAACAGATGCGACGCCAGCGCGATCCCGCGGCCGCGCGCCGCACTCCGGCCGACGAAGGCGATCTCACCGGCTGAGCTGCCCGGCCGGTCGCCAATAGCGGGCCGCCGGCCGCGCTCAGCGGTCTTTCCAGCACATCTGCGTGACGGTTGCCGCGGCATCGCCGCTCGCGACCCGATTGCCGCGCACCCCCGTTGCATCGAGCACGAAGGTACCGCAGGTGTCGTCGCGCATGGGCCCACCCGCCGCCGGCTCCGCGCTGATCGCATAGCCGCCGTTGGTTTCGTCGCCGGAGGCGATGCGCAGACGATAGACCGGCCTTCCCGTCGATGGCGCCTGCTCGTAACCCGCTGGCAAAGCCAGCGCGGACGGATTCTGCGTGTCGATCCATTGCGCGGCGCGATAAAGCGCGGCCACCGCGTCGATGCGATGACCGCGCGCGATCTGCGCGTACCAGCCGGGCAACGCGTACGCCGCGACGATCGCCACGGCCGCCAGCGCGATCACGAGTTCCAGCAGCGTGAACGCCCGACGCCGCATGGCGTTTGCCGATTTCCTCCAACCTCCCGTGCCTGCGTTCGTCCCACGCCTCACCTCGCCTCCTTGCATCGATTAGAACGGCCGCGCGACCACGCGACGCCAGTGATGCTCCACACGCAGCGCGTCGCCCACGCCGTCCAGAACCAGCTCGTCCTGCAACCAGCTTTGCGTCTCCTCCGTCGCGCCGAAGCCGCGCGCCGTGACCAGATACGCGCGTACGAGCGGGCGGCTCGCCACGCGCCACGCCTCGACGAGACATTGCGGCGCGCGCGTCGAACCGGGCCACGCCGCCAGCGGCGTGAGCGCCGCGCGCGTGAAAGCGCTTTCGCTGCGCCACGCCTGCGGCTCGCCGGGCTGCGCAGCCGGCGACCACGACGACAGCGAACCCTCTACCGCCGCGCGCGAACACAGCACGAGCGCGGCGTCGGCGGCGTGAAACGCTTGCAGATGATCGGCGACGGCGTTCGCATTGCGCGCTTCCAGCAACGCCGATTCGAACCACGCGGCCGACGTCACGAGCATCATCGAGACGATCATCAGCACGACCGGCAACGCGACGCCTCGCGGCCTGGCACCTCGCCGTCGATGTAACCTGCCGCTCATGATTGCGCCGCCATCGCGTTTCGCAGCACGACGTGCCGCCAGAACGCGTGGCGCGCGCGGCCGTCCGTGCCACTCGCCTGCGCGCCCTCGCAATCGACATAACGCGTGCGCTGTGGCAAAGGCAACGGGAGAGGCGCGCCGCGCACGAGCACGCACACGTCGACGGCGACGACCGCGCTCCATTGCTCGCGCGCGAGCGCCGAAGCCTCCACGGCTTGCGCCGCGCCCGCGAGCCAGTAGCGCAACCGCAGGCGCTCCACGCCTTCGACCAGCGGCTGCGCCGTGCCGACCTTGCCGCTGCCCTCGCAGTACAACTCGGGCTCGCCGGTCGAACTGCTCGCCTTCGCGTGAAAACGGTTGACGATCTCGGCCTCCGTCGAACCGGCCGCGCCCACGGCCTGGCCGAGACAATCGGTGGCCTGACCGCTGGTTGCGGACCATGTCGATACGGCGTCGCCGCGATAGCGCACGGCCACGCCGTCCGAGCGATTCGAGAGCGCTTCGCAGACCGGTACGGCGTCGGTGCCCACGGCGCGCCCTGCCGCGCAGCCGAAGATTGCGGGACCGCTCAAAGGCGCGGTGACTTCCGCGGCAACGAAGCCCGCCATCTGCAACTGCTCGCCGATGAGCGTCAACGCGTTCATGCCCGCGTCGTGAACGCGTGCGGCGTCGGTGGCAGCGGCGAACGCCTGGCGCTGCGAACGATACGCCGCGAGCGCGCCGAGCACGACGACGAGCCCGAGCGCCACGGCGATCGTCAGCTCGAGCAGCGTGTGGCCGGGCGAGCGCCGCGGCTTCCTGCGCGCGGCACTCATCGCAGGAAGGCCACGGCGAGGCAATCGCGGCCGGCGGGCACGCTCGCCTCGGCGCATGACGCGCTGTGCGACACGGCGGGCGCGCTCGCCATCGACATGAACGATGTCGCGCGCCAGGTGAGGCTCGCGACGGACACGTCGCCGCCGACGCCGGCCGCTGTGAGCTTGCCTTCCGGCACGATGCCCGACGCGAGTGTTTTCCAGCGCTCGGCCGCCGCCGCGCCGGTTGCGGCCGATGTGCCCGATGTGCCCGATAAAACCGAGAGGCACGCGGATTCCGCCAAGGCGTCGGCGGCGAAGGCGGCTCGTTCGCGCGCCGCCGCAAGTTGTGCATGACGCGCGAGGCCCAGTTGCGTGTTGATGAGACCGAGGCCGCAGAGCGCCATGATGCCGAGCGCGATGGCGACTTCCAGCAGCGTCGAGCCGCGCGCCGCGTTGCCGTTTGGCCGTTTCATGACGCCCCCGAACACGCACCCGCGCTGATGCGCGCGCGGCCGCCCGCGGCGATGCGCAGACATCGGCGCCATGCGGTCCCGCGCTGTGCGGCGCTCGGCGCGCGCGGCGCGACCTCGAAATTGCGCAGGCTGCCGATGGTCTGCCCGGCGGGCGGCGAGAACGTGACCGCCGTGAGCGTGGACGCGACAGCGATCGCGTCGAGCGGCGGTTGCATGCGCAACGGCACGTAGGCGCCGGCGCGCTCGATCATCACGGCCCAGCCGCACGACCAGTCGGCGAGACCCGACGGACAGGCCTTGGCCGCCGCGAGGCAATGGCGCGCGGTATCGATACGGCAAACGGTGATGCGCGCCTTGCGCCGGATCGCTTCGTTGCGCGCATAGGCGAAGGTGCCGAGCAGCGCGTTGGCGCGCGCGTCGACCTGATCGCGCACGCGCCACGCGACGAACACGGGCGTGGCCGCCGTGGCGCAAATCGCGAGCAGCACGATGACGATCATCGTTTCGAGCAGCGTGAATCCCGAGCGTTTCATCAGCAATCCTCAAGGTGTGCGGATTGCCATCAATCTACGGACGAACGCCCGCCCGAACAATTAGCCGAACGGCTAACTGTTCGAAGCAGCGTGGGCTCGCGAGAATGCAAGCGTCACGACATCGGCGAAACAGGAAGGGAGAACAGGAATGCGGAGTTCGCGAAGAACACGGATGCCGCGAATGCGGCGAGCGCGCTCAGCGCTTCTTGCCGGAGGCGGGCGTGGGCGCGGCGGCGGCCGCCGCGCCGCCGGAGCGGCGGAATTCCTCGATCACGTCTTCGAATTCGGAAACGTCCTCGAAGCGGCGATACACCGAGGCGAAGCGCACGAACGCGATCTTGTCGAGATTGCGCAGCTCGCCCATGACGAGTTCGCCAAGGCGTTCGCTGCGCACCTCGCGCTCGCCGCTGCCGAGCAGTTGATACTCGATGCGCGCGACCGCTTCGTCGATCGCGTCGGCGGAAACCGGCCGCTTGCGCAGCGCGAGTTTCATGCTCGCCGCGATCTTGCGGCGGTCGAACTCCGTGCGGCTGCCGTCCTTCTTGACCACGGCGGGCATGGCCAGCTCGACCCGCTCGTACGTCGTGAAACGCTTGTCGCAGGCCGGGCAGCGACGCCGGCGCCGGATCGCGGCGCCGTCTTCGGAAACACGCGAGTCAACGACCTGCGTGTCTTCGTGCCGGCAGAAGGGGCAGCGCATGGATCAGCGCAGGGCTTAGCGGTAGACCGGGAAGCGCTGCGTCAGCTCGGCGACCTGCGCCTTCACGCGCTCGATCGTCGCGGCGTCTTCCGGATTGTCGAGCACGTCGGCGATCAGGTTGCCCACCTGCTCGGCTTCCTTCACGCCGAAACCGCGCGTGGTCATGGCCGGCGAGCCGAGACGGATACCGCTCGTCACGAACGGCTTTTCCGGGTCGTTCGGGATGGCGTTCTTGTTGACCGTGATGTGCGCCGAACCGAGCACGGCTTCCGCGGCCTTGCCGGTGATCTTCTTGGCGCGCAGGTCGACCAGCATGACGTGGCTTTCCGTGCGGCCCGAAACGATACGCAGACCGCGCTTGACCAGCGTTTCCGCCAGCACGCGCGCGTTGTCGAGCACTTGCTGCTGATAGGTCTTGAACTCCGGCGCGAGCGCTTCCTTGAACGCGACGGCCTTGCCGGCGATCACGTGCATGAGCGGACCGCCCTGGATGCCCGGGAAGATCGCCGAGTTGATGATCTTCTCGTGCTCGGCCTTCATCAGGATCACGCCGCCGCGCGGGCCGCGCAGGCTCTTGTGCGTGGTCGTGGTGACGAAGTCGGCGTGCGGCACCGGGTTCGGGTAGACGCCCGCGGCGATCAGGCCGGCGTAGTGCGCCATGTCGACCATGAAGTACGCGCCCACGGCCTTCGCCACCTTGGCGATGCGTTCGAAGTCGATCCGCAGCGCGAATGCCGAAGCGCCCGCGATGATCAGCTTCGGCTTCGTTTCATGCGCGCGCTTTTCGAGCGCTTCGTAGTCGATGTCTTCGTTCGCGTCGAGGCCGTAGCTCACGACGTTGAACCACTTGCCGCTCATGTTGAGCGCCATGCCGTGCGTGAGGTGACCGCCTTCGGCGAGGCTCATGCCCATGATGGTGTCGCCCGGCTTGAGCACGGCGAAGAACACGCCCTGGTTCGCCTGCGAACCCGAGTTCGGCTGCACGTTGGCGGCTTCGGCGCCGAACAGCTGCTTCACGCGGTCGATCGCGAGCTGCTCGACGATATCCACGTTTTCGCAGCCGCCGTAATAGCGCTTACCGGGGTAGCCTTCGGCGTATTTGTTGGTGAGCTGGGAACCCTGCGCGGCCATGACGGCGGGCGAGGTGTAGTTTTCCGACGCGATGAGCTCGATGTGCTCTTCCTGGCGACGGTTCTCGAGTTCGATCGCCTTCCAGAGTTCGGGATCGACGTTGGCGATGGTGCTTTCGGCTCTGTCAAACATACGGATTCCGTTAAGTGTGTTCAGGTTGACCGGGTCTCGCGCGGAACACGTAGCAGGTACGCGGCGCTGCTGGCACGCTGTGGAAACAGGCCAGCCTTGACGTGGCGAAAGAGGGTACCGCGCACGCGAGGCAGGGCAGCTCCAGCAGCGCTTGATGAAGCGCGCGGATCTCGGCTGCCCAGGCGAACGGCAAAACGGCACCCTGCGCTTCACGGTGGGTCGTTCCACCTTGAGTTCCCAGCCCGGCGAGCCTTGCTTGCGCCGTTCCGGAACCCTATCGCCAGTCACGCAGGGATTGAGCGCGTAATTTTATTGGAACGGCCGGGAATAGGCAACCGGCGTGCCATCGCCGTGATCCCGTCGATGGCGGGCGAAAACGGCGCGTGCCCGATGCCGGCGCCGCCGCCCGGCGCGCCCCCGCCCGGGCTCGCCCGGCACCAGCAGGCCGGCAGGCCCGCGAGCGTTCTGGCCCTTCCTTGCCGCAGCGCGTCATTGGAAGTAGGCTGTCCGCTTTCCTCGCCTACCACCGACCAGGGAGCAACCATGATCGTATTCGTCACCGGCGCATCCGCGGGATTCGGCGCCGCCATCGCGCGCGCCTTCGTCAAGGGCGGCCATCGCGTCGTCGCCACGGCGCGCCGCAAGGACCGCCTCGACGCCCTCGCCGCCGAACTCGGCGACGCCCTTCTGCCGTTCGAGCTGGACGTGCGCGATCGCGCCGCCGTCGAAGCCGCGCCCGCCGCGCTGCCGCCCGAATTCGCGGCCGTCGACGTGCTCGTCAACAACGCCGGTCTCGCGCTCGGCGTCGAACCCGCGCAGAAGGCCGACCTCGACGAATGGGAAACCATGATCGAAACGAACTGCACGGGTCTGGTGCAGGTGACGCACGCGTTCCTGCCCGGCATGGTCGAGCGCAATCGCGGTCACGTCTTCAATCTCGGCTCGGTCGCGGGCCGCTGGCCGTATCCGGGCGGCAATGTCTACGGCGCGACCAAGGCCTTCGTGCGTCAGTTCAGCCTGAACCTGCGCGCCGACCTCGCCGGCACCGCGCTGCGCGTGACCGACATCGAACCGGGCCTGTGCGGCGGCACCGAGTTCTCCAACGTGCGCTTTCGCGGCGACGACACCAAGGCGGCGAACGTCTACAAAGACGTCGAACCGCTCACGGCCGAGGACATCGCCGACTCGATCTACTGGATCGCCACGCGCCCCGCGCACGTCAACATCAACACGATCGAACTGATGCCGGTGGCGCAAGCGTTTGCCGGATTGAGCGTGCATCGCGGCTGAATCTTCAGAAGAAAATAGCCTTACAGATGTCTTTCTATCGTCAGGCGTACGAACGGCGAGCGGGCCGCGCGTTCCGGTAGAATGCGCGGCATGGAAAGATTTACCAGCAAGCCGGACGCCGTGCAGCCGCCCGCGGGCAGCGATTTTTCGTGGCCCGTGCGCGTCTACTACGAGGACACCGACGCCGGCGGCATCGTGTTCTACGCGAACTATCTGAAGTTCTTCGAACGCGCGCGCACCGAATGGCTGCGCGCGTGCGGTATCGACCAGCGGCGGCTCGCCGAGCAAACCGGCGTGCTGTTCGTCGTGCGCAGCACCGCGCTCGACTATCGGTCGCCCGCCCGACTCGACGACATTGTCACTACGGTCAGCCGCATCGAGAAGCTCGGCCGCGCTTCTGTCGACTTCATGCAGGAGGCGTGGCGGGACGGCACGCTGCTTGCAAGGGGCAGCATCCGCGTCGCGTGTGTCGATGGCGCGGCAATGCGCCCTGCTCCCATTCCGGACCATGTGCACGACGCATTGCGACGCGGTCCGCAGAAAGAACTGTTTGCCGTGTCAACGGTAGTGCAGTAATTACCGTTGATACAGCGCTAGTGAACTCGCGCCGGTCAATGCAGGACCAAGCAGGGTTCGGCCGCGACGGCGCAAAAGCTTCCCAACAGCCTACGGAAAGCTTCGCGTTGTCTTGCAGCCGCTCGCCCCTTCCGGGACGTCAAAACGAACCTATATGAACACTACACAAGATCTGTCGATCATTTCACTCGTTCTTAATGCGAGTATCCTGGCACAGGCGGTGATGGGGCTTCTCCTGCTCCTCTCGCTGATCTCCTGGACCTTCATCTTCCGCAAGTGGTTTGCGATCCGCCGCGCCCGCGCGCAAACCGAGCGCTTCGAGCGCGACTTCTGGTCCGGCGGCGATCTGCAGGCGCTCTACCAGAGCGCGGCCAACAACCGCCACACGATCGGCGCGCTCGAACGCATCTTCGAATCGGGCATGCGCGAGTTCCTGAAGGCGAAGGAAAAGCGCCTGAACGATCCGAGCCTCGTGCTCGACGGCGCGCGCCGCGCCATGCGCGCCGCCTTCCAGCGCGAAATGGACGCACTCGAGGCGAATCTGTCGTTCCTCGCTTCGGTCGGTTCGGTCAGCCCGTATATCGGTCTGTTCGGCACGGTCTGGGGGATCATGAATGCGTTCCGCGGTCTCGCGAACGTGCAGCAGGCCACGCTCGCGAACGTCGCGCCCGGCATTGCCGAAGCGCTGACGGCCACCGCCATCGGTCTGTTCGCCGCGATTCCGGCTGTCGTCGCTTACAACAGCTACGCGCACGACATCGACCGTCTGGCGATCCGCTTCGAAACCTTCATCGAAGAGTTTTCGAACATCCTGCAGCGTCAGGCCCACTAATCTTCAAAGGAGTCGAAGATGGCAGGCTCAATGCGTTCGAGCATGCGAGGCAACCGCTCGCGCCGTGCAATGGCCGACATCAACGTCGTGCCGTACATCGACGTGATGCTGGTGCTGCTCGTGATCTTCATGGTGACCGCGCCGCTGGTCGCGCCGTCGATCGTCAATCTGCCGACCGTGGGCGGCGCGTCGCAACAGCAGCAGGTGCCGCCCGTCGTGGTCAATATTCGCCCCGACGGCAACCTGAGCGTCCGTTACAAGGATGACTCGGGCGCCACGCAGCAGGAAACCATGACGCGCGCCGATCTCAACGGCTTCGTCAACGATCGCGAGCAAAGCCATCCCGACCAGCCGGTCGTGATCGCCGCCGACAAGGCCGTCAAGTACGAGACGGTGATGAACGTCATGTCCGACCTGAAGGCGCACGGCGTCAAACGTGTCGGCCTGCTCGTCAAATCGCAATGATCCGGAAGAACGATACGTATCCGCTACAGCCGCCGCGCGAGCGTGGCACGGGGCGTGCTATTGCGCTTGCCGTGCTGATGCACGTGCTGCTGGCGTTCTTCCTGTATCACGGCATCCACTGGCAGAACAGCACGCCGGCGGGCGAAGAAGCGGAACTCTGGACCGAAGTGCCGGACCTTTCGGCGCCCACGCCCAGGCCGCCGCCGCCCGTGCCGGTGCAGCCCGCCCCGCCGCCGCCGCAAACGGAAGACGCCGACATCGCGCTGCAACAGCAAAAGCGTAAGCAGCAAGAAGCGGCACGCGAGGCGCAACTCGCCGAACAGCAGCAACAGCAACGCCTCAAGCAGCAGCAGGAAGCCGAGGCCAAGCGTCAGCAGCAGCTCGCGGCCCAGCAGGCGGCGCAACTCGCCGCGCAGCAAAAGGCCGCGAAGCTCAAGCAACAGCAGCAGGAGCAACAGCAGGCCGCGGCCGAGAAGCTCAAGCAGCAACAGCAGCAACAACAGCAGGAAGCGCTCAAGAAGCAGCAGCAGGAAGAAGCGCAGCAAAAGCAGGCGAAGCTCGACGCGCAGAAGAAGGCCGACGCCGAGAAGGCCGCCAAGGCGAAGGCGCAAGCGCAAGCCGACGCGCAGGCGAAGAAGCTCGACGCCGAACGTCGCGCGCGTATCGCGCAGATGCAAGGGTCGATGGGCGGCGGCGACAGTTCGAGCGGCAACGGGCTCGCGAAGAGCGGCAACGGCAGCGGCTCGGGCGGCAACGCGACTTCGCCGGGCTATGCGGACAAGGTTCAGCGGCGTGTCCGTCCGAACGTCATCTGGTCCGGCGAAACCGCGGGCCTGGAAACGGTCGTCGCAGTGCGCTGCTCGCCGTCGGGCACGTTGCTTTCGGCGACCATCACGCGCAGCAGCGGCAACGCGGCGTGGGACAGCGCAGCACTGCGCGCAGTCCATGCCTCGGACCCGATGCCGGTTGATACCGACGGCAAGGCGCCGGGCAGCTTTACGATTACTTTGCGTCCGGCAGGTTGAGGCGCAAAACAGGGGCTTAGAAAGCGGGCGCACGGCAGCGGGCGCAGGAACGTTTCAGGCGTTTCGGGGTCTGTCTGCTGTTGCGCGGTATTACGGAAACGCTCTTTCAGGAAACATCACAGCATGAGTTTGATGACGAAGCTTGGCCTGCGAACTCTCGTCGCGTCCTGCCTGATCGCGGTCGGCGGCACGGCGAACGCACAACTCAACGTCCTCGTCACCGGCGTGGGCTCCACCCAGTTCCCCATCGCCACGGCTAACTTCGCCGGCGAAGCGAACTCGCCCGAGCAGGTCGCGGCCATCGTGCGCGCCGACCTGCAACGCAGCGGCAAGTTCACCAACATCGACGCAGGCAGCGCGCCCATCTCCGAAAACGACTCGGTCGACCTCGGCAGCTGGAAGGCCAAGGGCGCCAACGCGTTCGTCGCGGGCAGCGTGAACAAGCTCGCGAACGGCCAATACGAAGTGCGCTTCAAGCTCTACGACACCGCGAAGGGCGAAAGCCTCGGCGGTCTCGTGCTCACGAGCCCCGCGAGCGGCCTGCGCATGAGCGCGCACAAAGTCGCCGACTACATCTACCAAAAGCTGCTCGGCGACCGCGGCGTGTTCGCCACGCGTCTGTCGTACGTGATCCGCACGGGCGGCCGTTACCAGTTGCAGATTTCCGACTCCGACGGCCAGGAAGCGCACATCGCGCTGTCGAGCCCCGAGCCGATCATCTCGCCGGCCTGGTCGCCCGACGGCACCAAGGTCGCCTACGTTTCTTTCGAAAAGAAAAAGCCGATCGTCTACGTGCATGACCTGCCCACGGGTCGTCGCGTCGTCATCTCGGACCAGAAGGGCAACAACTCGGCGCCCGCCTGGTCCCCGGACGGCCGTACGCTCGCCGTGGCGCTGTCGCGCACGGGCAACACGCAGATCTTCGCCGTCAATGCCGACGGCAGCGGTCTGCGCCGCCTCACGCAAGGCACGACGATCGACACCGAACCCACCTACTCTCCTGACGGACGCTGGATTTACTTCACCAGTGACCGCGGCGGCCAGCCCCAGATCTACAAGATGCCGGCCCAGGGCGAAAGCGCTGGCGCGGCACAACGCGTGACCTTCACGGGCAGCTACAACACGAGCCCGAAGGTCAGCCCGGACGGCAAACAAGTGGCGTACATATCACGCACGGGCGGCGGATTTAAGCTGTACATTCAAGATCTTCAGTCTGGCGTCGCCACCGCGCTCACCGACACGACTCATGACGAATCGCCCAGCTTCGCGGCGAACGGTCAGTACCTTCTTTACGCCACTCAGGTGAACGGCCGTGGCGTGCTGGCTGCTGTATCGACCGACGGTCGTACGCGGCAAATCCTGTCCGTTCAGGGCGGCAGCGTACGCGAGCCGTCCTGGGGTCCTTTTATGCAATAACACTTCAGGAGAGAAAAAATGATGTCGAATAAAGTCCGCGTGGCTTTGGTCGTTCTGATGATCGGTGCACTGGCAGCGTGTAAGTCGGCTCCGAAAGCCGACGAAAACGCGAACGCCGGCTCGATGAGCACGCAGCCGAACCCGAACGCCGTCGCGCAAGTCAACGTCGACCCGCTGAACGATCCGAACAGCCCGCTCGCCAAGCGCAGCGTGTACTTCGACTTCGACAGCTACGCCGTCAAGGACGACTACCAAAACGTGGTTCAGGCTCACGCGCAATACCTGAAGACGCATCCGGAACGTCACGTCCTGATCCAGGGCAACACCGACGAACGCGGCACGAGCGAGTACAACCTCGCACTCGGCCAGAAGCGTGCTGAAGCCGTCCGCAAGGCGCTGTCGCTGATGGGCGTGCCCGACTCGCAAATGGAAGCCGTGAGCCTCGGTAAGGAAAAGCCGGTCGCAACGGGCCACGACGAAGCATCGTGGGCGCAAAACCGCCGTGCTGACCTCGTGTATCAACAGTAATCGACGTATTTGAAGGGGCGTATGACGCACCGTTTCTCCCCGCTGCGGGCCGCCGCAGCCGCCTGCGTAGCTGGCGTCGCCTTCGCGGCGCTGCCGGCTCACGCAGGTATCTTCGATGACGATCAGGCGCGCCAGGCGATTCTCGACCTGCGCGCGAAGACGGACAATCTGTCGAACCAGTTGTCCGCCGCCCAGCGCTCGATCCTCGATCAGTCCAACCACATCGACCAGCTCAACCAGCAGGTCGCGACGTTGCGCGGACAGAACGAGGATCTCGCGAACCAGCTGGCGACCCTGCAGAAGCAACAGAAGGACTACTACACGGACCTGGACACGCGTCTCAAGAAGTTCGAGCCGCAGCAGGAAACCGTGGACGGCATGCAAGGCACCGTTCAGCCGGGTGAAACGGATGCGTTCAATGCCGCTTCCCAGCAGTTCCGCAGCGGCGACTTCAAGAATGCGGCAACGGCGTTCCGCAGCTTTATCGCGAAGTACCCGCAGAGCCCGTATCAGCCGACCGCGCAGTACTGGCTCGGCAACGCGCTCTACGCGCTGAAGGACTACAAGGGTTCGACGGCAACGTGGCAGAACGTGGTCAAGAACTACCCGCAGCATCCGCGCGCCCCGGAGGCGTTGCTGGCCATTGCGAACAATCAGATCGAGCAGGGGCAAAAGGCTGCGGCCAAGCACACGCTCGAGCAGATCGTCGCGCAATACGGCAGTTCGGATGTTGCCCAGACGGCGCAGACCAAGCTCACACAGCTCAAATAAGCGCTGCTGGACGATGTATGGCGTGACGCGGCGCCAGTTCGATGTCGCCGCGAAACGCGCCTCTCGCAAATGAGGATGGGCCCGAAGCACGGTGTGCTTCGGGCCTTGTCCTTTTTGGGCCACGCTTTCTTTTTGGGGCCGTGCTTTCGTGCGTTTTTTGTTCGAAGCGGCGCTCGCGTGTGCGGGTAGTTGACCAGCCCCGCTATACCCGCTATAATCCCGCTTCTTTCGGGTCGTTAGCTCAGCTGGTAGAGCAGCGGACTTTTAATCCGTTGGTCACAGGTTCGAATCCCGTACGGCCTACCAAAGATACAAAGGGCTCAGCGCAAGCTGAGCCCTTTTTATTTGCTTCGTATAACGGACCAGCGCCGCTATCCACGCTGACTAGTCACACCGAATAAAAGTCGGCAGCTGCGCCTCCCCGCGCAGGTTCGACGTTACTATTCCGGACACTCCGGAATAAGCGTTAATTCCGCTCTGGTTCCTGTTGGCTCAAATTTATCGTTCGGCACAGCGGCCCTATATAAGTGGCCGACAACTTCAAATTTCGCCGCGCGCACACCTAGCACGTCCAACGTTCGCTTGACGATGTTGGCGCGCTCCTCCGCGATAAGTTGCGGGTTATGCTCGCGCTTGTCGGCCAGGCCGGTAATAGAAACACCTTCAAGAACGGACCGCTTACTATGCGTGTCTACAATCCAGTTTGCGAGTGAAAGAATCTCAGCGTTACTCATCTCACTCGAATTAAATGCAAAATTTATATCTCTTGTTACCCCCGGAATCGGCGGCGATCCCGCACACGCGAATGCACACGGCAATGCGAGTGCGAGAGAAAGAAACAAAACGATGCGTTTCAATTTAGTCACCCTCGACAATATAGCCAGCAACGCTATCGGCGTTATTTAGTGCGAGATCAGAATTCGATTGCGCCCAATCTCGAAGCGTAAACGCAATCGTATATTTGTTGTCTTGAGTCGCCATTGTGTCCAGGAAGTGTGTGACTTCGTGAATTACAGTCGATACGCGCGAATCCGAGTTGTCCGACCAATGCCTCATGGTACAAAACAGCGGACTAATGCTGACAGTATGCGTTGCCGTATCGGGCGCGCAAACATGTGCGGCCTCCTGGCCAGGAGCCGCTGGGTTGGGCATGCAACCCGTCGCTCTGTCGCGGTCGCTTCCAGTGCGAACGAAGTTAGCCGGACTCAGGCTACGCAGGACGGCCGCGATACGCGGTATGCCGTTTAGCAAAATCGTGTGCGCTGATTCATCATTGCGTCCAAACCAACGCTGTACGCGTGCGCGCTCGCCCGGCGTCCATAAAGTCAAGGCATGCACGCGGACATCAACTAGCGGAATCGCACGCTGGAGAATGCTATTAATAATCTCCCTGAATTCCTTGTTGGACATGTTCTGACAGATTCTTTCAGTATTGACATTGACATATACCATCGAACCGGGATTCGTATTTGTGACCGCAGTGGAATGAACCGTAACCCATTCTTCCTCTTCATTGGCTTTAAAACCGTATTTGTTTTCACTTGAAAAACCGCTCATTCAGCTTCGCCCATTGATTTCGAGTTCAACCCGCCGCGCTGCTTCCGTGCTGATACGGACGGTGCGCCCCTCTGAGTCAGTCACGCCGCTTGCAACGACTTCGCCCCCGATCTGCATTCGATACGCCAGATTGGCGATTGGTTGGCCATCGCTATCCCGCAGCGTGTAATGCTGGTCATAGATAAGCGCTTGCGGCGCGGGGGAGTCCTTTGCATTGCCTTTGTCATCCGAGTACCAGGCATCAGAAGAAAAGGCGGCAGAGACGAAATTTTTCCCACAAGGACACAGCACACGATCCCCGTCTTTCACATACGGTTCACCGACATCGGTCCAGTTGTCAGCAGTGCCGTATATCGCCCATAAGCCCTTACAGTTGCCGCACGTCGCTTTGTTCTCCTTTCGTGCGTATGCCTTGCCTTCTTCGTTAAAAAAATCACTATCGCCAAACACAACGCCGCCCGTAGACGTGCGGTCCCCGTCTGCCACAAGCCGTTCGAACATGGTTCCTCCTTTTCAATGAGCGATATCGAGTCGTAACGCTTGCCCTTATGTTGTCCTGACGCGTTGTGTGCGACCGTTGGCGTCTGTGGTTCCGCCAGCGATTACGCCTGATGCATCACGGACGCGATAGCGCACCTTCGCTAGCGCGCGCCCGTCTCTATCGGTGAGCGTGAACTGTTCGTCGTATGGGACGTGCTGTTTGACCTGTGACGCCGCCAGGCTCGCGGCATAGCCCCTATCCCCACATTCGTCATCCCATCTGTGAGAAGCGCTTGTTTGCGATGCGAGCAGTACGGGCGGCGGGGAACACTTGCAGATACAGATATCGTCGTCCAGCGCCTGCTGCTTCCCAAGCATCGTTGCGTTGCGGTGCGGTCCGACTGCCTTAATGTAGCCCTCGGATTTGCACGCTTCACACCACACCTTCGCCCCGATAAACGTGACAGGTATTCCGCGATGCGAGCAGTTTTCCGCGCCTTCCACCACAACACCGCCCGCCGTGGATTTATCGCCCAGCCTCAGCAGATATCGCCTCAATTCGGCCCCTCCGTTCGTTTGCAGGTAACGAAGCCGCCGGTAGGTGACCGGCACGGTCACAGCGGACCCGCCTTCGCTAACCGGCAATCGTCGGAGTACTCCGTGGGGCGCGCTATCAGAGAACGCCTCGAAACGGCTTCAAGCAATGCGCTTTGCATCGTGTGCCGAGGCCAATTTGATCATCGGCAAGGTTCGCGCGGTAGTGCTCTCGCCCGGTCGCCATGCTGGCGGGCCTTTAGTGCGATTTGAATTTTTTGATATTTCGCCCTCGGCCAAGCCGCATGGGTCCGTCGAACGCCAGTTCGTGTCGTCCAGACTGACGGCTAGTCCACGCTATCTTTTCGACCGCAACGCGAACGTCTTCATTCGCGCGAAGCGTGGTCGTGACTTCGCAGCGCAACCGCCTGATTGAATCCTGGCCGCCGCGCTTGTATCTCTGCGTTGATTCGGTCAAGGCGGCTTTTCTCGCCTTGATAGGCATCCCCGATGAAAGCCTCACGACGTGAGCTACCTTTCACCGTGTATACTTCTCCCTCTCCGCCGTTTTTCCCCCGATATTTCGCTGTTCCTCGCTCTATTCACATGAAGTTCATGACTCTCGCGTGTGCCCTGCTCGCGCTTTTCTGGATAAGCCTCAGCGTGCAGGCGCAAATGCAGCCGCAAGCCGAGGACTACGAGTATCTGCGCCGTATTCGCGTTCCCGATGCCGTCGTCAATTGCGTCGCCGCGCTCGATCAGTGGGTGCACAAAGCGGAGCGTTACGACTCGCTGCTCGTGCCCGACCGCCGCGCGCTGTCCGCGCGCATCGAAGAACCCGCGCAGTCGAACGTCACGCCTGCATCGGCGAACGCCAACACGCCGAGTTCGCCGATCGATTCGCTGATCCACCTGCGCGCCTTCGCGAAGATTCGCGGCAAGTACGCGTGGGTGCCCGTGCGCGCGACCTGCAACGTCTGGCATTCGCACGTCGTCGGGGTGGCGCTCGCACCGCGCAGCCTGCACACGACCACCACGCCGATTCACTGAGCGCGTCTCGCACCGCGTGCGAGCCGGGAGCCGCGTGCGAGCCCGGGCTTGAACGCACGCCGCCACGCCCTTGCGCCGTTACTTCGCGCGCGGCGCCTGGCAGAGCGCCGCGTTGTGCAGGATCGCCTTGCCCGTCGAGCGATAGTTGTCGGCGTCGCAAGGCGGCAAACCGAAGTCCGCGTCCGGCTGCGCGTCGTCGCCGCCGTTGCGCAGCGCCATCGTTTGCGCCAGTGTCGCGAGGCATTGCGCGTTGTCGCCGAGGTGATACTGCGTGAGCGCGAGATCGCTGCGCACGCTGTCGGCTTCGATCCAGTCCATCTCCGTCGAGCATTCGCCGAGCAGCGACGTGAACCCCGCCGCCGCCGCCGCGTAATCCTTCTTCGCATACAGGGTTCGCGCCTGCGAAAGCCGCTTCGCGCGCGTGCGGTCCATGCAGGCGGGACTCGCTTGCCGATACTGCCCGTCGAACATCGCGCGGGCGCCGCAATACGCGCGGCACGCTTCGCTGTCGCCGGAATCGACCTTGAGCATGCCTTTGCCGCCCGTGATCGAGAGACGGCAGGTGTCGCTGCCGTCGACCGCCGTGCCCGTGTTGCCCTTCAACGCGCCCGAGATCGAGCACGAGTGACAGTTGCCGCCCACCGTCTCGATCGTGAAGCTGTCTTTCTTCACGACGAGCGAGCCGTGTGCGTGCCCGCCTTCGGTGTAGAGATAGTCGCCGGGCTCGACCGCCAGCGCGGCCGTTACCTGCGTCGCGCTCATCACACCCAGCGCGCCCATCCACGCGCACATCGCCCATTTTCGCCAACGGTCCATCGTCCCCGCTCCTCGTCGTTTCGATCGGGCGCATTCTCGCGCAGATCGGCGCAACGTGGCCACAGATCGCGCGCGCCTCACGATCAACATCGCTTCACGCCGACCAATAAAAAAGCCCGCGCGCCATTCGGCACACGGGCTTTTTCTCCAACTCGCGGATCGGCGCAACACGCACGCCGAAGCGAACGCGTCGCGACTCAAGCGACTTAGTCGGCCTTCACGCCTTCGACCTGGATCTGCAGCTTCGTCAGCGTCTTGAAGCCGTACGACTGGCCCCAGTTCACGCCGTAGTCGGCGCGATCGAATTCGGCCGAGGCGTCGGCGCCGCACACTTCGCGCTTGAGCATCGGGTTCTGGAAGCACTTGAACGTGTTGATCTTGAGGTTCAGCGGCTTCGTCACGCCGTGCAGCGTGAATTCGCCGACGACTTCCACGGGCGTGTCGCCGTCGAAGCGGATCGACGTGCCCTTGTAGGTCGCCGTCGGGTACTTGGCCGCGTCGAGGAATTCGGTGCCGCTCACGTGCTTGTCGAGCAGCGCGTTGCCCGTGTCGATCGAGGAGGCATCGATCGTGACGTCGACCGTGCCCGTCTTCGCGGCGCGGTCGAGCGTGACCACGCCCTTGCTCTTCGTGAACTTGCCGCGCCACACCGAAACGCCGCCGAAGTGGTCGGCTTCGAAGCTCGGGTACGTGTGCGACGGATCGAGGTTATAGGTCGTGGCAGCCGCGAAAGCCGGCGTGGCGAGGGCCGCGGTGAGCGCAACGGCGGCGGCGGCCGCGAAAGACGTGATCTTCATGAAACGATTCCTGTTGGTTCTGTTGGGTTCGGAAATAACGGCGTGAATGCGAAACGAACGTCGTGCGCGAACGCGCTCAATGCGCGGCGTTCACGATGTGAAACTTGATCTGCACGTCGTCGGCAACGATCGACGTGTCTTTCCAGTCGCCCGTGCCGATGTTGTAGTTCAGGCGCTTGATGGGCAGCGTGCCGTCGAACACCTGGTTCGCGCCGTCCTTGTGGTACTGCACCGGCACGACCACGTCGGTGGTCTTGCCCTTGATCGTGAGCTTGCCCGCGACCGTGTACGCGCCGTTCGCGCCCGCCTTGATCTGCGAAGAAACGAAGGTGGCATGCGGGAATTTCGCGGCGTCGAACCATTCGTCGCCGGCGACTTCCTTGTTGTATTCGGGCGCGCCGATATCGAAGCTCGCGACATCGACATCGAGCTTCGCGCTCGACGTGGCCACGTTGGCCGGATCGAACTTCACGTCGGCGGTGAAGCGGGTGAAGTGGCCTTCCACGGGCACGTTCATCTGCTTGAAAACGGCCGAGACGGAATTCTTCGCGTCGGCGGCATCGGCGCTGCTGGCGAAAACCGCGCCGGCGGCGAGCGCCGCGCCGAGCGCGACGGCGGAAACGGTACGGGCGAAACGTTGGATCATGGCGTTCAGTCTGTTGAGCGTCGAAAGAGGAAGCGGCGGAGCGCCGCGCGAAAGGCGCGGCGTCAGTCGCGCGGCGTGCCGAACGGCAACATGCGGGCGATGAGATTCTGCCGGTCGATGAACTGATGCTTGATGACCGCCAGCACGTGCAGGACGACCACGGCCAGCAAGGTGTAGTTGAGCGTCACGTGGACGGTGCGCAGCACGCCCTTGAGCGCGGTGTCGGGGCCGATCAGCGTGGGCAGCGGCCAGATGCCGAGATACACGACCTGAATGCCGGCCGCCGAGCTATACAGATAGCCCGTGACGGGAATCGCCACCATCAGCACGTACAGCACCAGATGGCCCGCGTGCGCGGCGAGCTTTTCCCAGCCGTGCATCGAGCGCGGCAACGCGGGCGCGGCGTGGGTCGCGCGCCAGAGGAGGCGCAGCAGCACCAGCACGAGCACCGTCACGCCAATCCATTTATGCCAGGAGAAGTAGCGCAGCTTCGTGGGCGTGATGCCGTGAATGTCGGTCATCACCCAGCCGAGCGCGAAGCCCCAGATGATCAGCGTGGCGACCAGCCAGTGCAGCAGCATCGCGACGCCGCTATAGCGGCTGGGCGGCTTGACGGAAAGATTCATCGGCATAGGGTTTTGTGGAGGTTGGACACGCACTTTAACCGGCCAAACATATTCAAACAATCGTCTAGAATGGATCGTTCTTATCCATTTTGTCGATAGTTCATTGATGGATCGCCATTCTGACAAAGATCGCGCCGACCGTGCGCCCAGCCTCGAACAGTTGCGCGCGCTGATCGCCGTGGCCGAAACCGGCAGCTTTTCCGCCGCCGCGCTCAGGCTCGACCGCGCGCAGTCGGTGGTGAGCTACACCATCGCCAATCTGGAAGCGCTGCTCGGCGTGGCGCTGTTCGCGCGCGGCAAGCGCAAGCCCGAACTCACGGCGGCCGGCCGTGCCATTCTCGCCGATGCGCGCCGGCTCGACCTGCTGATGGGCCAGCTCAACGCCAAGGCGGCCGGTTTGCAGCGCGGGCTGGAGGGCGAAGTCTCGGTGGCCGTCGACGTGATGTTCCCCTCGCAGCGGCTCGTGGAGGCGCTGCAGGCGTTCGCGGTGGCGTTCCCGACCGTCGTCCTCAACCTGACGATGGAAGCGCTCGGCGGCGTGCTCAAGCTCGTGATGGACGGCGAGTGCGCGTTCGGCATCAGCGGCCCGAACCACAACTGGCCGCACGTGATCGAGGCGCAGTCGATCGGCACGGTCGAACTCGTGCTGGTCGCGGCGCCCTGCCATCCGCTCGCGCAGGCCGAGGCGCCCGTGCGCATTTCCGACGCGCGCGAGCACACGCAGCTCGTGCTCACCGACCGCAGCCGCCTCACGGAAGGCCAGACTTTCGGCGTGTACAGCAACCGCGCGTGGAAGCTCGGCGATCTGGGCGCGAAGCACCGGCTTCTGCTCGCGGGGCTGGGCTGGGGCTCCATGCCATTCCACCTGGTCGAAGCCGATCTCGAAGCCGGGCGGCTCGTGCGCGTCGCGCTCGCGGACCGCCGCTCGGTCAACTACAACGTTTCGCTGATCCACCGCACCGACACCGTGCGCGGTCCGGCCAGCCTTTGGCTCACGCACTACCTCACGCGCGGCACGCCGCCCGAAAGTCCGCTGCCGGACGCGCGCTGAAACACGCTGACCGGGACGCGCCAACGAGGCACGCCGGGCGAGCGTGTCGCGCCCATACGATCGCCTCGAAAGCCTCGTGCAAACTTGCGCCGACAGATTTCCGACACGCCGTTGCGCGGGTCCCAACCCGCCCTAGCGGCTGACAAATCTTCACAACTCCGCGCGAGCCGCGCCGAGTCTCGCGCGCACGGCCATGCCCGGCGCACGCGAGCGGCGCGCCGCGTCGCGCGCCATTTATCGAGATGCGGGGACATGCCAGGATCGCGCCACTCGCGCTTGCGGGCCGCAACGCGCATCGCGCGCAGCTTGTGACTCGAGCGCGAGCGCCCGTCCCGCTTTCTCCGCATCATGCTCGACTTCGTCTGCTTTCTGTTCTGGAATCTCGCCCTGCTCGGCGCCGTGCAACTGGCCTGCTGGCTGATTCGTTGCGCGCGCCCCGATCTCACGCCGCACGGCACGCGCATCTTTCTCGGCTTGATGACGATCGCGCTCGCCTTCGACACGGCCCTCACCTTCCTCGTGTTCGCCGATGCGGGCGGACCGTGGCGCATGCACAACCCCAGCGAGACCTATGGCGAGCGCGCTTCGGCGTACGTGCTTGCGGCGCTGCTCGCGTTGATGCTGGCGCGTTACCTGAAGCAGCGCGAGACGCGTCAGCCTCGCCAGCCCGCGCAAGGCCCGGTCGAAATCGAAACCTCGCCTTACAGCAAATCGACCTTGCCGATGTGAGGCCCGCCCGGGCCCCCGGCGCTCGCGCGCCACGCCGGCATCACGCTTTCTTGCGCTTCGCGTCTTTGGCGTCCTTCGTGTCTTTGGCGGGAGCAGCGGGCGCGGCAGCCACCCCAGCCGGCGCTACAGGCGCTTGCGGCACCACGCCCGACCAGCCCGGCAGATAACGCGCGTCGGCATCGTGCGCATGCGCGAGCGCGTCGGCGAGCGCGGCGTCGAAATCCTTGCGCACGTGCGCTTCCGACACCTTGCGGCGCAACCAGTCGGCCCACAGGAATTCGCTGAACGGCGTGGTGTCCTTCGCGTAACCGCCCGCCGTGCGCAACTCGCCCGCGAGACTGCGATACGGGTCGTCGGCGAGACCGGACAACTGCTTCGGCAACGCGCCGAAGTCGCAGCGCTCGCCCGACGCGTCGAACGGATGCACCCACTGGTTGTGCTCCATCATCCGCCAGAACAGTTCGGGCTCGAGCCACGAGAGATCCTTGAGCACCGTCACGCGCACGCTGGCCACGCCTTCTTCGAGCCACGCGCGCCCGAGATGGTGATGATCGACCACGTAGTAGCGCGACTTCGGGCCGAGCACGGCGGGAAACCAGTGCGTGTCGATGGCGCCCGCGCGGCCCTTCTTGTCGAGCGTGTTCCAGTGCGCGCGCTTCGCGCTCACTTCGCGATAGCCGACCGTGATCTGCGTGGGGCGCAGTTCGTCGAGCTTCACGGTCACGAGATGCAGATCGTTGTGCTGCAGATTCATGGGCGTCCTCTTTTCCTGGATTGCGGCGCGCGCGCCTTTGCCACTGCTATTTGCCACGGTCGTTCGCATACGTGTGCGACGCGCGCTCGCGCCACGATAGCGCGAACCGCGCAGGGAAACCGCCTCGTTCGACACGCGCATGGGCACGTTCGTTGCGCCCGCGCGCCGCTTCGCCTATAAATCCACGAGGAAGACGCACGCGGCCGGTGCGTCGCGCGCCTTCCGTCAGCACTTCCCGTCACGCAATCCGCCGGGCTTCGCCAACACGTTCGCAAGCGTGTTTCCAGGCTCGTTCGCCGCAGTCATTCACCGCAGTCATTCGCCAGTTCGTGGCACGTCTTTAAGGCTCAACCAACGACTCAAGCGAGGGCATCGTGGATCTGGAAACCATACGCGTGTTCATCATGACCCGAGGCATCGACTTCGGGACCAAGATCGTCGGTGCGATCGTGCTGTGGATCATCGGCCGATGGGCGATCAGCCTGCTGGCCGGTTTGCTGCGCAAGGTACTCGGGCGCAACCAGCGCGTCGACCCCACGCTCGCGCATTACCTCGGCTCGATCCTCGCGGCCGTGCTGAACCTGCTGCTGGTGCTCGCGATCCTGCAGGTGTTCGGCGTGCAGACCACTTCGTTCGCGGCGCTGCTCGCGGGCCTCGGTCTCGCCATCGGCACGGCGTGGGGCGGCCTGCTCGCGCACTTCGCGGCGGGCGTGTTCATGCAGGTGCTGCGGCCGTTCAAGGTGGGCGACTTCGTGACGGCGGGCGGCGTGACCGGCACCGTCAAGGAACTCGGCATTTTCGGCACGACCATCATCTCGCCCGACAACGTGGTCAACATCGTCGGCAATAACAAGATCTTCTCGGACACCATCTCGAATTACAGCGCGACACCCGTGCGCCGCGTCGAGCTGACCGCGAAGATCGCCAACGGCGTCGATCCCGTCGACGCGGCCACGCGCCTGCGCGCGGCGCTCGCGCGCATTCCCAACGTCGCGCCGGAACCCGCGCCCGACGTCGAGATTCTTTCGTTCACGCCCGAAGGCCCGCTGCTCGCGGTGCGCCCTTACGCGAGCAACGCGAACTACTGGCAGGTCTACTTCGACACCAACCGCGCGATCGTCGAGACCTTCAAGGGCGCGGGCTATCCGACGCCCGAAACGCCGTCGTTCGTGCGCCGCGCGGCGGGCTAGCTGCGAGCCTCGCTCCCGCCATCGCGCAAAACAAAACGGCATCGCCCTCGCAGGCGATGCCGTTTTTTATGCGGATGGCGCTGTACTCAGCCGCCGTTGGGCTTGCGCACACCGCCGCCGTCGGGCTTGCGCAGCATCTTCCAGACGCCGCCGATCAGCACCGGCACGATGGCCGCGCCAATGCCAACGAGCACGATCACGTTCAGGTACTGGCGAATGAACGGAATGTTGCCGAAGAAGAAGCCGAGCAGCACCAGCAGCAGCACCCAGAACAGCGCGCCCGCGATGTTGAAGAGCTGGAAGCGCTGCATGCTCATTTGCGAAACGCCGGCCACGAACGGGGCGAACGTGCGCACGACGGGAATGAAGCGCGCGAGCACGATGGTCTTGCCGCCGTGGCGTTCGTAGAAGTTGTGGGTCTTTTCGAGCGCGGCGCGGTCGAGGAAACGGTCGAGCCCGCGTATGCGCGTATTGAAGACCTTCGGGCCGATCGCGCGGCCAATCAGGTAGTTGACCGTGTTGCCCGTGATCGCCGCGACGATCAGCAAAGTGAGCAGCAGGCCGAGATTCATCTCGTGCGTGGCCGCGAACGCGCCGCCGATGAACAGCAGCGAGTCGCCCGGCAGGAACGGCAGCACCACGAGCCCCGTTTCGCAAAAGACGATCAGGAACAGGACCGCGTAGACCCAGGCACCGTACTGGTGGATGAAAACGCCGAGAAACTTGTCGATGTGCAAGACAAGGTTGACGAACTGCAGCAACGTATCCAAAAGTGACCCTTTTTGATCGTGGGCAGCGCACGTTCGAGCGCGTCGAAACTGCGCGTGCACCGCGTGATTGGCGAGAAGCCGGATTGACCGCGCCATGATACCGAAAGTGCCCGTGCGTCACGAAAAATTCCCGTCAAATGCGCGAATCGTTCTCAAAATGGCGCACAAAGCGCGCCATGTCACACCAACGTGGCAGCCGGTCGGGGCCCCGAGTCCGGCGCGCCAACTCGTTATAATTGCGCATGTCTTCGAATCCCGACCTCACCGGCGCGAGCGACGCCGCCGCCCCGGACCGCGAGCCCACGCCGTCCGCCGCCAGCGCGCCCAGCGGCGCAACCGATCACGACGGTCACGCCAGCGGCCGCGGCGCGCAGCCCGCGCGCGCGATCCAAGCGCTGCCCGACCAGCTCATCAGCCAGATCGCCGCGGGCGAAGTGGTCGAGCGCCCCGCTTCGGTCGTCAAGGAACTGCTCGAAAACGCGCTGGACGCGGGCGCGACCACGCTGCGCATCCTGCTCGACGAAGGCGGCGTCAAACGCATTTCCATCGCCGACGACGGCTGCGGCATTCCCGAAGCCGAATTGCCGCTCGCGCTGCTGCGCCACGCCACCAGCAAGATCCGCTCGCTCGCCGAACTCGAAAGCGTCGCCACGCTCGGGTTTCGCGGCGAAGCGCTGGCGTCGATCGCCTCGGTCGCCGACATGTCGATCACGAGCCGCAGCGCCGACGCCGCGCACGCCGTGAAAATCGACGCGAACACGGGCGCGATTTCGCCCGCCGCGGGCGGCCAGGGCACCACCATCGAAGTGCGCGAGCTGTACTTCAACACGCCCGCGCGCCGCAAATTCCTCAAGAGCGAGCAGACCGAACTCGGCCACTGCCTCGAAATGATCCGCCGCAGCGCGCTCGCGCGGCCGGACGTGGCGATCTCGGTGCTGCACAACGGCCGCGCGGTCGAGCACTGGAACGCGAGCGATCCGTCCACGCGCGTTTCGAAGATCCTCGGCGAGGTGTTCGCCACGGCGCACCTGCCGCTCGACGAGCGCGCCGGGCCGCTCGCCGTGTACGGCTGCGCGGGTCTGCCCACGGCCAGCCGCAATCGCGCCGACCAGCAGTACTTCTTCGTGAACGGCCGCTTCGTGCGCGACAAGCTGCTCACGCACGCGGTGCGCGCCGCCTACGAAGACGTGCTGCACGGCGACCGCTATCCGTCCTACGTGCTGTTCCTCGATCTGCCGCCCGAAGCGGTGGACGTGAACGTGCATCCCTCGAAGATCGAAGTGCGCTTCCGCGACTCGCGCTCGATCCACCAGTTCGTGTTCCACGCCGTGCAGCGCGCGCTCGCGCGTCACGCGGGCGCCTCGCCGGAAACCACTTCCGGCGGTCACGCCGCGCTGATCGAGCCGCGTGCGATTCCGGGCGCGGGCGTGCTCGGCGGCTCGGTCGGGCTCGCCTCGGGCGCGTCGCCGGCCGCCGCGAACTTCGGCAGCGCACGCGCGCCGGGCGGTTTCGGCGCCGACGGCAAATTCGGCACGGCGAGCGTCGCGAGCAGCTTCGGCGGCGCCAGTTCAGGGCCGATGTCGCATGGCGCCGGTCATGCCGGTGGAAATAGCAGCGGCAACACGTGGCAACGTCAGTCGCGCATGACGCAAGGCAATCTGCCCGTCGCGCAGCCGCTCGCGCTCTACGACGCGCTGTTCGGCCGCAAGGATATTGGCGCGGGCACGCCGCAAGGCACGACGGTGCTGCAAGCCGAAGACGCCGCCGGCACGACGGAAACCGCCCGCGCGCCGCAACATCTCGAAGCGCACGACGATCATCCGCTCGGCTTCGCGCTCGGCCAGGTGCACGGCATCTACGTGCTCGCGCAGAACGCGCGCGGCCTCGTGATCGTCGACATGCACGCCGCGCACGAACGCATTCTCTACGAGCAGTTCAAGCACGCGCTCGCCGAACGTTCGCTCGCCGTGCAGCCCTTGCTGATCCCGATCTCGATGCCGGCCGATCCCGTGGAAACCGGCACCGTCGAGGAAGAAAAGGCCACGCTCGAAGCGCTCGGCTTCGACCTCGCCGTGCTCTCGCCCACCTCCATCGCGATCCGCGCGGTGCCCGCATTGCTCAAGGACGCCGACCTGCAGGCGCTCGCGCGCGCCGTACTCGCCGACCTGCACGCCTATGGCGGCTCGCGCGTGCTCACCGAGCGTCAGCACGAAATGCTCGGCACGCTCGCGTGCCACCACGCGGTGCGCGCGAACCGCCGCCTCACGCTCGACGAGATGAACGCGCTGCTGCGCCAGATGGAAGCGACCGAGCGCGCCGATCAGTGCAACCACGGCCGCCCGACGTGGTACCAACTCACGCTCGCCGATCTCGATCGGCTTTTCATGCGCGGTCAATGACGTCAGCAACGCAACCCGAAGCGGGCGGCGCGGCACTGCGCGTCGCCTGCCTGCTCGGCCCCACGGCCTCGGGCAAGACCGCGGCCGCGCTCGCCTATGCCGAGCAGGCGGCCGCGCGCGGGCGCACGGTCGAGATCGTCAGTGTCGATTCGGCGCTCGTCTATCGCGAGATGGATATCGGCACGGCCAAGCCCGATGCGGCCGAACGCGCGGCGGTCGTGCATCACCTGATCGATATCGTCGATCCCGCCGACGCCTACTCCGCCGCCAACTTTCGCGCCGACGCGCTGCGCGTGACGAACGAGATCGTCGCGCGCGGGAACGTGCCGCTGCTGGTGGGCGGCACGATGCTCTACTACAAGGCGCTCACGCAGGGGCTCAACGATCTGCCCGGCGCGGACCCCGCGGTGCGCGCGCAACTCGACGCCGAAGCCGCGCGCGACGGCTGGCCCGCGCTGCACGCGCGCCTCGCCGCGATCGATCCGCCCACGGCCGCGCGCCTCGCGCCCAACGACTCGCAGCGCATCCAGCGCGCGCTCGAAATCTTCCTGCTGGCCGGTCAGCCGATGTCGGTGCTGCTCGCCGCGCCGCCCACGCGCGAGGACGACGCCGCCCGCTACCGTTTCGTGCCGATCGCGCTCGAGCCGTCGGATCGCGCGGTGCTGCACGCACGCATCGCGGCGCGCTTCGACACGATGCTCGCGCACGGTTTTCTCGACGAAGTGAGGGCATTGCGCGCGCGCGGCGACCTCACGCCCGACCTGCCCTCGATGCGCTGCGTCGGCTATCGGCAAGCGTGGGAATACCTCGACGGCGAGATCGACTACGACACCATGCGCGACAAAGGCGTGTTCGCGACGCGCCAGTTGTGCAAGCGCCAGCTCACGTGGCTGCGCGCGATGCCGGAGCGCGTGCTGATCGATTGCTGCGCCGGCGACGCGACGGCGCAGGCGGTCCACGCCGTGGCGCAGGTGGCTGGCTAAGCGGCGCACGCCGCCGGCTGTTGCGCCTGGTTGTTATGCCGGGCTGCCATCCCCGCTGCCAGCCCTTTTCCCGGCACGAATAATCCGCCGCGCGCCGTTGTGCGCCACAGCATGGCGCCCCGCCCCTGCGGCGCGCTTGCTCGCCTTGTCATGCCGACCGATCTCACCGCAGCGCGCCACCGAAACCCGGCGCCCTTCGCTTGACTTTCGACCGCCCCGATACGATCATTCGTTCATCAATCGAGCATTTGCTCGATCTTCAGCCGCCCGTTGCCCCATGCCCGCCGCCACGATTCCCGTAGCGGGCCAGCAATGTGCGGCCATGAAAAAAGCCTTATCGACATGGCAGATGCCCGTCCTGCGCCCCGACGCCGTCAGCGCGTCGGCGTGCGGCGCGGCGAACAACGGAGACACTCATGGACAATGACCGCAGCGGCGCACACGTGATCCTGCACATCGGCGCCGGCTCGTTTCATCGCGCGCATCAGGCGTGGTATCTGCAACGCGTGAACGAGGCGCGCCAGCCCGGCGAGCCCGCGTGGTCGCTCACCGTCGGCAATATCCGCTCCGACATGAACGCCGTGCTCGACGCGCTCGCCGCGCAAAACGGCGTCTACACGCTCGAAACCGTCACGCCGCAAGGCGAGCGCGCCTACGAAACCATCCGCTCGATCCAGCGCGTGCTGCCGTGGTCGGCGGACCTCGCGGGCCTCGTGGAAGCGGGCTCGGACGACGCCTGCAAGATCATCTCGTTCACGGTGACCGAAGGCGGCTACTACCTCGACGAGCACGACCGCCTCGACACCGCCAATCCCGACCTCGCCGCCGACCTCGCGGGCGGCCGCACCACCATCTACGGCGCGCTCGCCGCGATTCTGGAAGCGCGCAAGGCGCGCGGCGGCCGCCCCGTCACGCTGCAAACCTGCGACAACCTGCGCAGCAACGGCAAGCGCTTTCACGCGGGCATGCGCGAGTTCCTCGCGCTGCGCGGCGCGACCGAACTGCGCGACTGGTTCGACGCCAACACGGCCTGCCCGGACTCGATGGTGGACCGCATCACCCCGCGGCCCACGCCCGACGTGGCCGAGCGCGTGAAAGCCGCGACCGGTTTCGACGACAAGTGCCCGGTGATGGGCGAGGCGTTCATCCAGTGGGTGATCGAGGATCACTTCTGCGCGGGCCGCCCGGCGTGGGAGCGCGCGGGCGCGGAACTCGTCGAATCGGTGATGCCGTACGAGGAAGCCAAGATCCGCATTCTCAACGCCACGCACAGCTGCATTGCGTGGGCGGGCACGCTGATCGGCCTCGACTACATTCACGAAGGCACGAACGACCCCGACATCCGCAGCTTCGCGCGCGAATACGTGAGCGAAGACGTGATTCCGTGCCTCACGCCGAGTCCGCTCGACCTGAACAAGTATCGCGACGTCGTGCTCGAACGCTTCAGCAATCCGTATATCCAGGACACGAACCAGCGCGTGGCCGCCGACGGCTTCTCGAAGATCCCCGGCTTCATCGCGCCCACGCTCGCCCAGCGCATCGCCAAAGGCGCGACGCCTGCCGCCACGGCCGTGCTGCCCGCGCTGTTCCTGCGCTTTCTCGAACGCTGGCACACGGGCACGCTGCCGTATCGCTACCAGGACGGCGTGATGGACGAAGCGGCCGTGCATCGCCTGTTCGAAAGCGCCGATCCGGTCGCCGTGTTCCTCGCCGACAAACTGCTGTGGGGCGGTCTCGCCGACAACCCCACGCTCGGCGCCGCCGTTCGCGATGCGCTCGCGCGCGTCGACGCGTGGCTCGCCTCGCGCGGCTTTGGCGTTTGAAGCGTTCGACGGGTTCGACGCGTTCCGCCTGTTTTTTTACGCTACACGCGCCGCGCGCGCCCTTGGGGTCGGCGCGCATGGCGCCGCGGGCGGCGCGCGGCTAAAGTAGCGCCAACTTCCTCACGTTTTTCCGCGCGCTCATGTATCTCGGCATCGACCTCGGCACCTCCGAAGTGAAAGTTCTGCTGCTCGCGCCCGAAGGCCGCGTGATCGGCACCGCCGGCACGCCCTTCGTCGTGTCGCGTCCGCACGCGCGCTGGGCCGAGCAGAATCCCGCCGACTGGTGGGACGGCACGCGCCGCGCGCTCGCCGCGCTGCGCGCCGCGCATCCGCATGAATTCGCGCAGGTGCGCGGTATCGGCCTCTCCGGCCAGATGCACGGCGCGGTGCTGCTCGACGCCGAAGACCGCGTGCTGCGGCCCGCGATCCTCTGGAACGACATGCGTGCCGTCGACGAATGCGCCGAATTGACCGCGCGCGCGCCGCAGCTGCACCGTATCGCCGGCAATCTGGCCATGCCCGGCTTCACCGCGCCCAAGCTCCTGTGGGTCGCGCGCCACGAGCCCGACCTGTTCCGCCAGACCGCCTGCGTGCTGCTGCCGAAGGACTATCTGCGCCTGCAACTCACGGGCGGCAAGGTCTCCGACCCGTCCGACGCGGCGGGCACGCTCTGGCTCGACGTGGCCAAACGCGACTGGTCCGACGCGCTGCTCGACGCCTGCAACATGACGCGCGCGCAAATGCCCTCGCTCGCCGAAGGCAGCGCGCCCTCGGGCACGCTGTTGCCCGCGCTCGCCCGCGAATTCGGTTTGCGCGACGACGTGATCGTGGCGGCCGGCGGCGGCGACAACGCCACGAGCGCGATCGGCATTGGCGCGACGCAGCCCGGCGACGGCTTCGTCTCGCTCGGCACGTCGGGCGTGCTGTGCGTGGTCGGCGACCGCTTCCGGCCGAACCCCGCTTTGGCCGTGCATGCGTTCTGCCACGCGATTCCCGACCGCTGGCATCAGATGAGCGTCGTGCTCTCGGCGGCGAGCTGCCTGCGCTGGGTCTGCAAGCTCACGGGCACGAACGAGCCCACGCTGCTCGCGGAAATCGAGCAACTCGCGCCGGCCACGCTCGGCGAAGCACCGATCTTCCTGCCGTATCTCTCGGGCGAGCGCACGCCGCACAACGACCCGTACGCGCAGGGCGTGTTCTTCGGCATGACACACGCCACCGACCGCGCGCTGCTCGGCTACGCCGTGCTCGAAGGCGTGACGCTCGCGCTCACCGACGGCCTCGACGCGCTCGCGGCCGCGGGCACCGAAGTCGGCGCGCTCTCGATGCTCGGCGGCGGCGCGCGCAGCGGCTACTGGGCGCAAATGGTCGCCGACGCGTTCGACACGCCCACGCGCCAGCACGGCGGCGGCGAAACCGGCGCGGCGCTCGGCGCGGCGCGGCTCGGCTGGCTCGCGGCGGGCGGCCATGCTGCCGACGTGCTGACCAAGCCGCCCATCGTCGCCGAATACACGCCGAACGCCGCGCGTCATGCGGCGCTGCGCGAGCGCCTTGGCGCCTACCGCGCGCTGTACCGGCATGTGC
Source organism: Paraburkholderia acidisoli (assembly GCF_009789675.1). NCBI lineage: Bacteria > Pseudomonadati > Pseudomonadota > Betaproteobacteria > Burkholderiales > Burkholderiaceae > Paraburkholderia > Paraburkholderia acidisoli. The sequence goes on from NZ_CP046913.1 coordinate 2,513,251, forward strand.
GGCCGCTGTTCGAGCCGTCGCGCGAGCGCCTCGTCTGACGCGCCTTTCGCCGCGAACGCCCCACTTTCGTCATCCCGCGAGCCCAGATTCACACCGTGCCCAAGTCCACCGAAAAACTCGATCTCGCGACCCGCGCCGCCTGGCTCTACTACGTGGCCGGCAACACCCAGAACGAGATCGCCGAAAAGCTCCAGGTGTCGCGCCCGGTCGCGCAGCGCCTCGTCGCGTTCGCGGTCGAGAAGAACCTGATTCGCGTGCGCGTCGATCATCGGCTCGCCGACTGTCTCGCGCTCGCGGATCAATTGTCGAAGCGCTACGGGCTTTCGGCCTGCGAAGTCGTGCCCGTCGACAACGACACGCCCGAGGAAATCGACCGCAAGCTGGCCGTGGCGGGCGCCCAGGTGATGGAGCGCTACCTCGCCGAAGAACGGCCGATGGTGGTGGCCGTGAGCAGCGGCCGTACGCTCAAGGCCGCCGTCGACCAGATCGCGCAGCTGGAGCGGCCGCAGCACCGTCTCGTGTCGATGGTGGGCGCGATCGCGCAGGACGGCTCCTCGAACCGCTACGACGTCGCGCTGCACATCTCCGAAAAAACCGGCGGCAAGCATTTCCTGCTGCCCGCGCCGCTCATGGCCGACAGCGAGGCCGAGCGCGCGCAATGGTGCAATCACCGGCTGTATCGCATTGTCGAGTCGCTCTCGGGCGAGGCCGATGTCGCGTTCGTCGGTATCGGCAATATTGGCGAGCATTGTCCGCTGCACGAAGACGGCTTCATCACCTCCGGCGAAGTGCGCGAGCTGATGCAACAGGGCGCGGTGGCCGAAATGCTCGGTCTGCCGATCGACGCGGCGGGCAAGCGCGTGGATTCGGCCACGGGCCGCCGCGTGACGAGCGTCTATCTCGACTCGCCGCCGAAGCGCCCGACCATCGGTTTCGCGGGCGGCGAACGCAAGCGCCGCGCGGTGCTCGCCGCGCTCAACGGCGGCTGGCTCTCTGGACTCGTCACCGACGAGTTGTGCGCGCGCGCGGCGCTCGAAGGCTGAACGCGCGCGCCCGCCCGCGCGCGACGCGGCGCGATCACGGCGCGCCCAGCACGCACGGCACGCCGGCAAAAAAAAGCGCCCGCACGTAGCGGGCGCAATATCTCAGACAACTACCACCTCGGTACGACACACGCTCGACGCGCCGCCAACAGGGGAGAAAGGCGGCGCGCCCTCCTGCAACGACCCTTCGATTCAAGCCGCCAGTTCCTGCGCGAAGCGGCGCTCGAACGCCAGCCCCTGCGCATTGAACAGATGGCAGTGATCGGCCGGCGCGCCAACCTTCAGCGCCTCGCCGCGTTCGTGCTTTTCCAGCGGCGGAATGCGCGCGATCAGGCCGTCCTGCGCGACCGGGCACTCGGCGTAGAGATAGGCGGCGTCGCCGAGCGACTCGACCGTCATCGCCTTCGCGCTCACGCCTTCCGTGCCCACGTGCAGGTGCTCGGGGCGAATCCCCACGGTCACGCTGTCGCCTTCGCGCGCGCCGCCCGGCTCCACGGCCACCATCTGCGTTTCGCCGGTCTGATAGCGCACGAGAATGCCGTCGCTCGTGATCTGCGCGACCGTGCCGTCGAGGAAGTTCATCTTCGGCGAGCCGATGAAGCCCGCGACGAAGCGGTTCGCCGGTGCGTGATACAAACGGTTCGGACTGCCGACCTGTTCGACGTTGCCCGCTGAGAGCACCACGATCTTGTCGGCGAGCGTCATGGCTTCGACCTGGTCGTGCGTCACGTAGATCATCGTGGTCTTGAGCTCGTCGTGCAGGCGCGCGAATTCGAGGCGCATCTTCACGCGCAGCGCGGCGTCGAGGTTCGAGAGCGGTTCGTCGAACAGGAACACCTTGGGCTTGCGCGTGATCGCGCGGCCGATGGCCACGCGCTGACGCTGGCCGCCCGACAGCTGCTTGGGCTTGCGATCGAGCAGATGGTCGATGTGCAGGATCTTCGCGGCGTTCTTCACCGCCGCGTCGATCTCGGGCTTCTTCGCGCCCGCGAGCTTCAGGCCGAACGCCATGTTGTCGTACAGCGTCATGTGCGGATAGAGCGCGTACGACTGGAACACCATGGCAATGCCGCGCTTGGCGGGCGGCACGTCGTTCATGCGCGCGCCGTCGATCGTGAGATCGCCGCCGCTGATGTCTTCGAGGCCCGCGATCATGCGCATGAGCGTGGTCTTGCCGCAACCGCTGGGGCCGACGAACACGACGAACTCGCCGTCGCCGATATCGAGGTTCACGTCGCGCAGCACTTCGGTTTCGTCGTAGCGCTTGTGGACGTCTCTGAGGATCACGCTTGCCATGATGTGTCTCCGGTGCGGGCGGCGCATCGTGCGCGCCGCCGTGTCACTGCGGTTGAATCCGCGTAAGCAGGGGCTCAGTGCGAGCCCACCGCCGTGTTGTGCAGCCACTGCGCCACGCGTGCGGGCAGCGTCGTCATGTCGTCGAAAATCTCGCTCGCGCCCGCTTCGAGCAGTTCGCGCGCATGCGCCTCGCCGCCCACGTGCGTGCCGCCGACGAAGCCCAGCACCGTCATGCCCGCCGCGCGCGCCGCGCTCACGCCCGTCACGCTGTCCTCGACCACGAGGCAGGCGCCGGGCGCGACGCCCAGACCCTGGGCCGCCGCGAGATAAACGTCGGGCGCGGGCTTCGGCTTCGCGACGATATCGGCGCAATACACGCGCTCGCCGAAGAAGCGTTCGAGCCCGTTGCGCGCGAGCACTTCGCGCACCACTTCGGTGTAGCTGTTGCTCGCGCAGGCCTTCGTGAGCGCGACGCCTTCGAGCGCCGCGATCACGCCGGGAAAGAGCGGCGCCTGGCGCGCTTCGGCTTCGGCCACGTGGCGGATCGCGTCGACGTCGGCGGCCGTGAGCGTGCGCCCGAGCGCCTCGCCCGCGCCCGCCAGCACGCGCTCGATGCGTTGCCCGAGCAGCGGCATCACGACCGGCGCGACGTTCGTGCCGGGCCAGCGCGCTTCGAGTTCGCGCACCAGCACGGCGGCGGCCACGGCTTCGCTGTCGATCAGCACGCCGTCGCAGTCGCAGATGAGCGCTTCGATCGCTTTCGCTTCCCTCGTCCGTGCATCGATCGTCATTACTTGACCGCTCCGAACGTGAGACCGCGCACGAGTTGTTTCTGCGAGAGCCAGCCGACGATCAGCACCGGCGCCACCGCGAGCAGCGAAGCGGCCGAGAGCTTCGCCCAGAACAGACCTTCAGGGCTCGAATACGAGGCGATGAACACCGTGAGCGGCGCCGCGTTCGAGCTGGACAGGTTGATGCTCCAGAATGCTTCGTTCCACGAAAGGATGATGAGCAGGAGCGCCGTGGACGCGAGGCCCGGCACCGCCATCGGCATGAGCAGATAGACGATCTCCTGCCACGTGGCCGCGCCGTCCATGCGGCCCGCTTCGAGAATGTCGCGCGGAATCTCGTTGAAGTACGTGTACGCCATCCACACGGCAATCGGCAGATTGATGAGCGTGTAGACGATGATGAGTCCGCTCACCGTGTCGAGCAGCCCGGTGTTCTTCCACAGCAGGTAGATCGGCACCAGCACGCCCACGGAAGGCATCATCTTGGTCGAGAGCATCCACAGCAGCACCTTCTGCGTGCGATGGTTCGGGAAGAACGCCATCGCGTACGCGGCGGGCACGGCGAGGATCAGGCAGACGACCGTCACGCCCGCCGAGATCAGCACCGAATTCCACGCGAACGCGAAGTAGTTGCTGCGCGCGAACACCTCGCGGAAGCTGTCGAGCGTCGGCATGAAGAAGATCGTCGGGATGTACGCCTGCTGCTCGGTCTTGAAGGCAGTGATCGTCATCCAGAAGATCGGGAAGAACAGCGCGATCGCAATCAGCCACGCGAGCAGCCCCGGCACCACGCGGCCGAGGAACTGCAACGGCGACGACCGGTTGACCGCGTGCTTCGACTCGGGCGCGCGCGCATGCGTTGCGGTGACTTGGCTCATTTTTCGTACTCCCCTTTGAGGTTGCGCGCGAGCATGCGCACGAGGAAGAACGACACGATGTTCGCGAGCACGACAGCGAGAATGCCGCCGGCGGAAGCGATACCCACGTCGAACTGCTGCAGGCCCATCGAGTAGATCAGGTAAGTGAGGTTGGTGGTCGCGTTGCCGGGACCGCCGCCCGTGGTCGTGTAGATCTCGGCGAAGATCGACAGCAGGAAGATCGACTCCATCATCACGACCACGGCAATCGCGCGTCGCAGGTGCGGCAGCGTGATGTAGAAGAACATCGAGATCGCGCCCGCGCCGTCGATCTTCGCGGCTTCCTTCTGCTCCTGGTCGAGCGATTGAATCGCCGTGAACAGAATGAGGAACGCGAACGGCAGCCACTGCCACGAAACGATCATGATGACCGCGAAGAGCGGATAGTCGGCGAACCAGTCGATCGGCGTCATGCCCATCGAGCGCATCGCGATGGCCACGAGGCCATACACCGGATGCAGGATCATGTTCTTCCAGATCAGCGCGGAGACCGTTGGCATGACGAAGAACGGCGCGATCGCGAAGAGACGCGCGATGCCCTGGCCGACGAACTTGCGGTCGAACAGCACGGCCATCAGCACGCCGCCGATCACCGTGATGAGAAGCACCGCCACGATCAGCTCGATGGTGTGCACGATCGACGGCACGAACGAGGGATCGGTGGCGAGGTACTTGTAATTGTCGATACCGGCGAAACCCTTGAGGTCGGGGTTCAGCAGGTTGTATCGCGTGAACGAATACCAGATCGTCATCGCGAGCGGGATCGTCATCCACAGCAACAGCACCGCGACGGACGGCGAAACCAGCCAGCGCGACGCCGAGCGGCGCTGCTCGACTTGCTGGGAATTTTGGGCGCGCGCTCGATTGAACATAGGCATGGGGAGATGGAGATGACGCATGAGGACCACCTTTCTCGGTTGCGCGCCGGCGGGGGACCGGCGCCGCACTGCGTCGCCTGCGCGCGCGGAACCGGGCGGCCCCGCGCGCGCAGGCGTAACTACCGAAGTGACTGCGGACTACTTACGGCACGGCTCGTGACCGCACCGTTACTTCTGATAGCCGGCTTGCGCGACCGCGCGGTCGGCGGCGGCGTTGCCCGCGGCGAGCGCCTGATCGACGCTCATCTGACCGGCCACGGCGCCCGCGATGCTCTGGCCCACCACGGTACCGAACGACTGGAACTCCGGAATGCCGACGAACTGCACGCCCGTGTACGGCACCGGCTTCGCGGTCGGATGGTTCGGGTCGGCGGTCGTGATCGCCTTCAGCACGAAGTCCGAGAACGGCGCGGCCTGCTTGTACTCAGGACGCTGATACGTCGAGGTGCGCGTGCCCGAGGGCACCGAGGCCCAGCCTTCGTCCTTCGCGACCGCTTCGATGTACTGCTTCGAGGTCGCCCATTCGATGAACTTCTTCGCGGCGTCCTGCGACTTCGACGACTTCGGAATCGCCAGCGCCCACGACCACAGCCAGTGCGCGCCGTTCGGCGTGACGGCCGTCGGCGCCGCCGCGAAGCCGATCTTGTCGGCCACCTGCGACTGCTGCTTGTTGTACAGGATGCCCGCGGCCACCGTCGCGTCGATCCACATCGCGCACTTGCCCGACGACATCAGCGTGAGGTTTTCGTTGAAGCCGTTCGAGCTGGCTCCCGGAGGGCCGTCCTTCTTCAGCAGGTCGACGTAAAAGCCCACGGCCTTCTTCCATTCCGGCGTGGTCAGTTGCGCATGCCACTTCTCGTCGAACCAGCGGCCGCCGAAGGTGTTCACCACCGTCGTCACGTACGCCATGTTCTCGCCCCAGCCGGCCTTGCCGCGCAGGCAGATGCCGTAGGTGCCGGCCGATTTGTCGGTGAGCTTGTCGGCGAATTCCTTGATCTGGTCGTAGGTCGGCTGGTCGGGCATCTTCAGGCCCTTCGCCGCGAACAGGTCCTTGCGGTAGTACGTCATCGAGCTTTCGACGTAGAACGGCAGCGCATAAAGCGTGCCGTTGTACGAGAGGCCGTCACGCGCCGACTTCACCACGTCGTCGAGATCGTAGTCGGCGGGCAGGTTCGACATCGGCGCGAGCCAGCCGCGCTTGCCCCATTGCGGCGCTTCGTACGTGCCGATCATCATCACGTCGAACTGGCCGCTGTTGGTCGTGATGTCGGTCGTGGCGCGCTGGCGCAGCACGTTTTCTTCCAGAATCACCCAGTTGAGCTTGATGCCCGGATTGGCCTTCTCGAAAGCCGGCGAGAGCTTCTTCAGCTCGATCATGTCGGGGTTGTTCAACATGGCGACGGTCACGGTCTGCGCATGGGCCGCGCTGGCCGCGGCGATCAGTGCGCCCGCGCCGACCGCACGAGCGATGCACGTGGCGGCGGTCTTGAAGGCTGGTTTCATGGCGTTGTCTCCTTGTTTGTTACGTTATTCGCGCCAGGCCGGTCGTGAGGGTTCTGGCATGGGTTGCAAGGGTTGCACAGCGGTCGGTGTGGCTCAGCTCATCCAGTTGCCGCCGTCGACGTTGAGCGTCTGGGCGGTGATGTAATTGGCGTCGGCGGACGCGAGAAAGAGCGCGGCGCCGGTGAGGTCTTCGGGCAGGCCCATGCGGCCGAGCGGCACGGCCTCGCCCACGAGGCGCTTCTTCTCGCCCAGCTCGCGATGCTCGTAGCGCGCGAACAGCGCGTCCACCTGCTCCCACATCGGCGTGTCCACCACGCCCGGCGCGATGCCGTTCACGTTGATCTTGTGCGGCGCGAGCGCGAGCGCGGCCGACTGCGTATAGCTGAGCACGGCGGCCTTGGTCGCGCAGTAGTGCGACACCAGCGCCTCGCCGCGGCGGCCCGCTTGCGACGACATATTGATGATCTTGCCGCCCTCGCCCTGCTCGACCATGCGGCGCGCGACGGCCTGCATGAGGAAGAACATGCCCTTCACGTTGACGTTGAAGAGGCGGTCGTAGACGTCCCAGGATTCGTCGAGAAGCGGGCGCATGTCGAACAGCGCCGCGTTGTTGAAGAGAATGTCGATGCGGCCGAAACGTTCGGCGGCCGAGAGCACGATCCGGTCGATGTCCTCGCGGCGCGTGACGTCGGCGCTCACGGCGAGCACGCGCTCGGGATACGCGGCGGCCAGCGCGGGCGCGATGGCGTCCGCCGGCTTCACGTCGACGAGCACGACGCGCGCGCCTTCGTCGAGATAGCGCTGCGCCACCGCCTCGCCGATACCGCTTGCCGCGCCGGTCAGCACGGCCACCTTGTCCTGCAAACGTCCTGCCGCCGAGGGCGCGGGATGTGCCACGAGGTTGTCTCCGATGTCGTTTCGTGCCGGTCTCGCGATTGCGCTGCGAGGGGCATGCGAGCATTTGCTCGATTGGTGATCGAATGATCGGACACGCGTGGAGGCATGTCAAGGCGGGCAAACACGATTGCGCGAGATTTCGATGGTGCGCCGCGCAAGCTACCCGCGCGTGAAGCCCATGCGACAAGGCCACGGCGGTGACGGCCCCGGCCGATTCGGCAAAGAAGAGTGATACGTTATATCATCTCGAATTCGCCGCCTCTTTGCGACTTCTTTGCGACTTTTTACGATCCGCGCCGCCGCCCGGCGCCCCGTTTCGCCCTCTGATTCACACGCCGCCTTTCACATCGCCTGCCGCCCGCATAAGGATAGATCCATGATGACGTTCACCGCCGCCAACTGTGCGCTCCGCCAGCCGGCCCGCCGCTCCGCGCGCCTCGTACGCTTCGCACCGGCCTTCGCCCGCGCCGCCGCCACGCTCGCGCTGGCGCTCGGCACCGCATTCGGCGGCGCGCAGGCCGCCCTCGCCGCGCAAGCCAGCGCGGCGATTCCCGTGGTCGCGGCCGAGAACTTCTATGGCGACGTCGTCAAGCAGATCGGCGGCAATTTCGTCGACGTGACGAGCATCCTCAGCAACCCGGACCAGGACCCGCACCTGTTCGAAGCGAGCCCGAAAACGGCGCGCGCGCTCCAGCACGCGCGCGTGGTGGTCTACAACGGCGCGGACTACGACCCGTGGATGAGCAAGCTGCTCGGCGCCAGCAAGGGCAATGGCACGCGCACGACCATCGTCGCGGCGGACCTCGTCGGCAAGAAAGCAGGCGATAATCCGCACCTCTGGTACGACCCGAAGACGATGCCGGCGGTCGCGCGCGCCGTGAGCGCCGCACTCGGGGCTGCGGACCCGGCGCACAAGAGCGTGTACGATGCGAACCTTGCGGCGTTTTTGAAGTCGCTGGAACCCGTCGACGCCAAGGTCGCCTCGCTGCGCGCCCGCTATCAGGGCCAGCCGGTCACGGCCACGGAACCGGTGTTCGGCTATATGTCGGACGCGATCGGGCTCGACATGCGCAATCTGCGCTTCCAGCTCGCCGCGATGAACGACACCGAGGCCAGCGCGTCGGATATCGCCGCGTTCGAGGGCGATCTGCGCGGGCACAAGGTGCGCGTGCTGATCTATAACAGCCAGGCGACCGAAGCGCTCACGCGACGCATGCTCGCGCTCGCGAAGCAGTCGAAGGTGCCTTCGGTGAGCGTGACGGAAACGCAGCCGGCCGGCGTGAACTTCCAGCAATGGATGCTCGCGCAGCTCGACGCGCTGGATAAGGCGCTCGCGCTGAACGCGCCGTCGGCGAACTGATCGGCCTCTCTACGTAATTCAACCGAAGCGAAGCGAATTGAAGCAAGGAAAGCAGTCATGACCGGGGCCAGCCCCTCGCCCATCGATCCACACGCGCCCGGCGCCGCACAGGTTGCGACGTCGGGCGTCGCTACGTCGGGCGCCGCTACGTCGGGCGCCGTTGCGTCGCGCGTCGCGACGCCCGTGCTCACGGTGGCGGGCGTCACGCTCGAACTGGGCGAGCGCACGATCCTGCGCGACGCGAATTTCGCCGTGAACCAGGGCGAGTTCATCGGCGTGCTCGGGCCGAACGGCGCGGGCAAGACCACGCTGATGCGCGCGATCCTCGGCCTCGTGCCGGCCTCGCGCGGCGCGATTCGCGTGCTCGGCGAACCCGTGGCGCGCGGCAACGCGAAGATCGGCTACATGCCGCAAACGCGCACCGCGCTCGCGAGCCGCCGCGTGCGCGGCCGCGACTTCGTGGCCATGGCCGCCGACGGCCACCGCTGGGGCCTGCCGCGCGCCGACGCCGCCACGCGCGCCGACGTCGCGCGCGTGCTCGATCTGGTGGGCGCGAGCGCGCTGGCCGACCGGCCGCTTTCCGAACTCTCGGGCGGCGAACGCCAACGCCTGCTGCTCGCGCAATGCCTGCTCGGCGACCCGAAGCTGCTGCTGCTCGACGAACCGCTCATCAGCCTCGACCCGCATCACCAGCGCGGCGTGGTCGAACTCGTGCGCCGCGTGCAGCGCGAGCTCGGCATCGCCGTGCTGTTTTCCGCGCACGAACTGAATCCGCTGCTCAACGCGCTCGACCGCGTGCTGTATCTGGGCAACGGCGTGGCCGCGCTCGGCAGCGTGGACGAAGTCATCACCGCGCCCGTGCTCTCGCGCCTCTACGGCTCGCCAATCGAGGTGATGCGCATGAAAGGCCGCATCTTCGTGATGTCGGGCGACGTGGAGGTGGAAAAGCACGATCACGAACACGAGCACGACCATGCGCACGATCATGGTCACGGTCACTCCCACAGCCACGGCCACGGCCACGACGACAACAACAACGCACACGGCCACACCCACGATGCTTGATTACGATTTCATGGTGAACGCCTTCGCGGCGTCGGGCATTGTCGCGGTGCTCGCGGGCGTGGTGGGCTACTTCCTCGTGATGCGCGGCCAGACTTTCGCGGGCCACGCGCTGTCGCACGTGGGCTTCACGGGCGCGACGGGCGCCGTGCTGCTCGGCGTGTCGCCCATGTGGGGCATGGTCGGCTTCACGCTGGTGGCGGGTGTCTCGATGGGCGCGCTCGGCGAAAAGCTCGCGGGCCGCGACGTCGCCATCGGCGTGATTCTCTCGCTCGCGCTCGGCTTCGGCCTGCTGTTTCTGCACTTCTTCACCTCGTACGCGACCCAGGTCACCGCGCTGCTGTTCGGCAACGTGCTCGGCGTGAACCATGAAACGCTGGGCGTGCTCGCGGCGCTCGCCGTCGCGAGCCTCGCGGCGCTCGCGGCCATCATGCGGCCGCTGCTGTTCGCCTCGCTGCAACCCGAACTCGCCGAAGCCAAGGGCGTGTCGCTGCGTCTCGTGTCGATGCTGTTCCTCGCGATTGCCGCGCTCGCCGTGGCCGCCTGCACGCAGATCGTGGGCGTGCTGCTGGTGTTCACGCTGATGGTCGGCCCCGCCGCGGCCGCGCAGAACCTCACCACGCGCCTGTCCGCCGGCCTCGTGCTCGCGGCGCTGCTCGCGCTCGTGCAGGCGTGGCTGGGCGTCACGCTCGCGTTCTACACCGACTGGCCGACGAGCTTCTGGATCACGGCGCTCGCCGCGCTCGTCTACGGCGCGAGTTTGATCGGCAGACGCTAGGCGCTGCTCGATACCGATGTCGATGTCGATAAAAAAAGGCGTTGCCCTGCACGGGACAACGCCTTTTTTCATGCCGATGCCTTCAGCGCGAAGTCACACTGGCGCTCAACCCAAAAGCACGCGCGCATGATGCGCGAGGTGATCCTCGACGAAGCTCTGGATGAAGAAGTAGCCATGATCGTAGCCCGCGTGACGGCGCAGCGTGAGCGGCTGGCCCGCGGCCTGGCACGCGGCTTCGAACACCTCGGGGTTCAGCTGCTTTTCGAGGAAGGCGTCGGCGAGACCCTGATCGACGAGAATGCCTTGCGCGAATTTTTGCGTGGCCTGTGCCACGAGTTCGCTCGCGTCGTATTGCTTCCACGCTTCGCGGTCTTCGCCGAGGTAGCCCGAGAACGCCTTCTCGCCCCACGGGCAGCGCGTGGGCGCGGCAATGGGCGCGAACGCCGAGACCGAGCGATAAATCTGCGGATTGCGCAGCGCGAGCACGAGCGCGCCGTGACCGCCCATCGAATGGCCGAAAATGCCCAGCCGTTCGCCGTTTACGGGCAACTCGCGCAGCACCGTTTCGCGCAGTTCGTCGCGCACGTAGCTGTACATGCGCCAATGCGGCGACCACGGTTCGCGCGTGGCATCGACATAAAAACCCGCGCCCACGCCGAAGTCCCACGAGTCGGCTTCGCCTGGCACGTTCGCGCCGCGCGGGCTGGTGTCGGGCGCGATCAGCGCGATGCCGTGCTGCGCGGCGAAGCGCTGCGCGCCCGCCTTGATCGGGAAGGTTTCTTCGGTGCAGGTCAGGCCCGCGAGATAGAACAGCGCGGGCACTTTCTTCGCGGGGTTCGTGGCGACCTCCGGCGGCAGATACACCGAAAAGCGCATGGGCAAGCCGATCACCGCGGACAGGTGCCGGTAGATGCGCTGCACGCCGCCGTAACAGGCGTGCTCCTCGATAAGTTCAAGCATGGCGTGCCTCGATAAAAACGCGAAAGACGTTAGTAAAGCACGACCGGGCGAATCGATTCGCCCTTTTTCATGAGGTCGAAGCCCTCCTCGTTCCCGGTGAGGGTGTGTACGGACGGATTGCGCTTGCCGCTCGCCGCTCGCCCTTACCCGCGTTCCGCGCTTACGGAAACCAGCTCCGCACGCGGCCGTACAGGTCGACGAAGCGCGCATAGCGCCGCGCGAGCGCCGCGTCCTCGCGCGGCGCGGCGACCGGCGTGGCCGAGGGCGCGAGCGTCGCGAGATCGTCGAGTCGCCAGTGACCGCACGCGACGCCGCCGAGCAACGCCGCACCGCGCGCGGCCGCGTTCGGGCAGTCGATGGCGTGCAGGTCGGCCACGAGCGCGTCGGCGAGCAACTGGCGCCAGCGCGCGTCGACGGAACCGCCGCCCGCGAGCTTGAGCACCGGCACGGGCTGCGCGTCGCGCGCCCCCGGCGCGGGCGGCATGCTCCCGGCCGCGCTATCGCGCACCGCGTCGAGGCCCGCGCGCAACGCGAACGCCACGCCTTCGAATGCGGCGCGCATGAGCGTGCCGCGCGTGTCGCCGAGCGCCGCGCCGAGCCAGCCGCCGCGCGCCGCCGGATCGAGCCACGGCGAGCGCTCGCCGCTCAGATACGGCAGGAACGCCAGGGTCGACGAAGGCGCGGCGGCGAAGGCGTCGGCGTAGGCTTGCGGCCAGTCGTAGGCGAGCCAGCCGCGCGCCGCTTCGAGCGCCACGCCCACGTTCTGCATCGCGGCCATGGTGTACCAGCCGCCCGTGGCCGAACGGTAGCGATGCAGGCCGCGCCGCGCTTGCGGCTCGGCGCGCGCCGTGACGACGATCTGGCCGCCCGTGCCCGTGGTGAGCAGCGCGTCGCCGTCTTCGGCGAGACCGCTGCCGAGCGCCGCGCACGGCGTGTCGCCGGCGCCGGTGGCAAGCACGACGCCCGCGGGCAAGCCCAGCGCCTGGGCCGCCGCGGCGCTCAACACGCCGCTGTGCGCCGACGACGCCGCGAGCGGCGCGAACCAGCGCGCCGGCAAACCCAGCCGCTCGATCAGCGCGAGATCCCACGTGCCGTCGGGCGCGGCCAGCGCGGTCGCGCAGGCGTCGGACGGATCGGCCGCGAACGCGCCGCCGAGCGCCACGCGCAGCCAGTCTTTGGGCTGCAACGCCCAGCGCGCGGCCTGCGCGACCTGCGGCTCGTGCAGCGCGACCCAGCGCAGCAGCGGCCCCGTCATGCCGGGCGCGACGGGATTGGGCTGCGGCTGCGCTTGCGTATCCGGCCACGCGTCGAGCAGCGCGTGCGCGCGCGTGTCGGGCCACAGCATGGCGCGGCGCAGGGCGCGGCCCGTAGCGTCGGTGAGCACGACGCCGTGCATCTGCCCGGAAAAGCCGATCGCGCGCACCGCTTCGCGCTCGGCTTCAGGCAGGCGCGCGCTCGCCTGCACGAGCGCCTGCCACCAGCGCTCGACGTCGATTTCGGCCCAGCCGGGCTGCGGCGTTTCCAGCGCGTAAGCGACGCTCGCGGCGGCGCGCTCGTGGCCGTCGCCATCGACGATAGCCAGCTTGAGCGAACCGGTGCCGAGATCGATGCCGAGAAAGCGCGTGTGCGTGGGGCTCATGGGAGGCGAAAAGAGAGAGGGAGTGGCCATCATACCGGCGCATGTCGCGCGCGGATGCGCAGCGCAAACCCACGCCTCGAACGCGCGTTGAATCCGCTTTGAACCGGCGGCGATTCGCGCCGATCTCGCCGCGAAAACCCCGCGTTCGCGGGTTAACCCGACGCTCGTTCGCGCGATGCGAAATCGCCCTCATGCGTTCGGGCAAATACAGTTCATAACGATGCCGCCATGCACGACGGCCGCCGCCGCCCTTGGCCCGCGCCAGCGCGAATCGCGCGCGCACGCCGCAAGCGCCGCCACGACACGGATTCGCGCTGTCAGACGCCGTTCGGCATCGGCCCCGCCCCCGCTGCCGGCGCGGTTTCGCCGCGCGCGCATATGGTGGCCGGAAAGCACGGAATAGTCCCCAGCGGTCTTGGCGGCGCTTTTTCCACCGCATACCTTGGAGGCATATCCCAACAGAGACGGAGAGAGACGACATGCAAGCCAAGGGTATCGAGGACCAGACGCGCGCGAGCCGGGTCCACCCCTGCGACGAGCGCCTGCCGTTCGGCCAGTTGCTCACGCTCGGCATCCAGCACGTGCTCGTGATGTACGCGGGCGCGGTCGCCGTGCCGCTCATCATCGGCGGCGCGATCGGTCTGCCGAAAGACCAGGTCGCCTTTCTCATCAGCGCCGACCTGTTCGCGTGCGGCATCGCCACGCTCATCCAGACGCTCGGCCTGTGGATCTTCGGCATTCGCCTGCCCGTCATCATGGGCTGCACGTTCGCCTCGGTCGGCCCGATGATCGCCATCGGCACGAATCCGGCGCTCGGCATTCTCGACATCTTCGGCTCGACCATCGCGGCGGGCGCGATCGGCATTCTGATCTCGCCGATGATCGGCAAGCTGCTGCGCTTTTTCCCGCCCGTGGTGGTGGGCACGGTGATCGCCGTGATCGGCCTGTCGCTCATGGAAGTGGGCATCAACTGGGCCGCGGGCGGCGTGGGCAACCCCGACTACGGCAACCCGGTCTACCTCGGCCTCTCGCTGATGGTGCTGATGCTGATCCTGCTCATCAACAAGTTCGGGCGCGGCTTCGTTGCCAATATCTCGGTGCTGCTCGGCATTGTCGCGGGCTTCGTGCTGGCGCTCGTGCTCGGCCGCGTGAATCTCGCGGGCATGGCAAGCGCGCCGTGGGTCGGCTTCGTGATGCCGTTCCACTTCGGCATGCCGAAGTTCCACGTCCTGCCGATCGCGACGATGGTGATCGTGATGTTCGTGACCTTCATCGAATCGACCGGCATGTTCCTCGCGGTGGGCGACATGGTCGAGCGTCCCGTCGACCAGGCGACGCTCGTGCGCGGCCTGCGCGTGGACGGTCTCGGCACGATGATCGGCGGCATCTTCAACTCGTTCCCGCACACCTCGTTTTCGCAGAACGTGGGCCTGATCGGCGTGACGGGCGTGAAGAGCCGCTACGTGTGCGCGATGGGCGGCGTGATTCTCGTGCTGCTCGGCCTCTTTCCGAAGATGGCGCAGATGGTCGCCTCGGTGCCGGCGTTCGTGCTGGGCGGCGCGGGCATCGTGATGTTCGGCATGGTGGCGGCGAACGGCATCAAGGTGCTCTCGCGCGTGGACTTCGTGAGGAACCAGCACAACCTCTTCATCGTGGCCGTGAGCGTGGGCTTCGGGCTCGTGCCGGTGGTCTCGCCGCACTTCTTCGCGAAGCTGCCGCCCGCGTTCTCGCCGCTGCTGCATAGCGGGATTCTGCTGGCTTCGGTCTCGGCGGTGGTGCTGAATCTGATCTTCAACGGCGTGAAGAGCGAGCGCGCCGCGGGACGTGCGATTCACCGCGCCGGACACGACCTCGATTCCGCACACGATGCCACACACGGCTCGGCGCATGCATCGGATGCGGGACACGACATGCCGCGCACCGCCGCACATTGAGTGCGCCGGATTGAGTGTCCATTGAATCCGCTGAATGGAAACAGAATTGAGTTGACGCGAGAGGTTCCCGACCGAGCGCATCCCGCGTGAAGCCGGGGTCTTTTGCTGGTTTGACGCCACGGGCAACCGTGGCGTTTTTTTTGCCTCGATCCGCCCGTGCTGCGCTCGTGTTGCGCCACGTGCGCCCATAAAAAAAACGCCACGGTTTCCCGTGGCGTTCTGCTTTTTGATCGACGACAACGACATCGACATCGACCCGCTTTCGCGGCGAATTACCCCGCCGTAGCGGCCGAAGCCGCCACCGGCGCGCTGGCCGCGCCGTAGTCGACCGGCGCGTCGGCCGGACGCGGCGTTTCGCCCGCGTGCTCGATCCAGCCGCCGCCCAGCGCGCGGTACAGATCGACCAGGTTCGTGAGACGCGCGAGACGCGCCGTGATCAGCGACTGCTGCGCCGAATACAGGCTCGTTTGCGCCGTCAGCACGGGCAGATAGCTGTCCACGCCGTTCTTGTAGCGCAGCTCCGACAGATCGAGACCGCGCTGGTTCGCGAAGGTGCTGCGTTCGAGCGCCGTGATCTGCTGATCGTAGGTGCCGCGCGCGGCGAGGCCGTCGGCCACTTCGCGGAACGCCGACTGGATCGCCTTCTCGTAGTCGGCGATTTCGATGCGCTTCTCGACGTTCGCGAGTTGCAGGTTCGCGATGTTCGAACCGCCCGCGAAGATCGGCAGCGAAACCTGCGGCACGAAACTCCACGCCGCCGTGCCCGCCTTGAAGAGACCGCCGAGCGAGAGGCTTTCGGTGCCGAACGCCGCCGTGAGCGAGATCTTCGGGAAGAACGCCGCACGCGCCGCGCCAATGTTGGCGTTCGCCGCGAGCAGGTTCTGCTCGGCTTCCATGATGTCGGGACGACGCGCGAGCAGGTCCGAAGGCAGGCCCGCCGGGATGTCCGACAGCAGGTTCTGGCCGTCGAGCGGCAAGCCTTGCGGCAGGTCCGCCGGCAGCGGTTCGCCGATCAGCAGCACGAGCGCGTTCTCGGCCTGCGCGCGGGCGCGCAGTTGCGCCTGCAGGTTGGCCTGCGCCGTTTCGACCACGGTCTGCGCCTGACGCAGATCGAGTTCGGTGCCGGTGCCGGTGTCGAACTGCGCCTTCGTGATGCGATACGAGTCCTGCGCCGTCTTGAGCGTGTCCTGCGTGACCTTCAGCAGGTCGTCGTCGGAGAGCATCGTCAGGTACTGGTCGGCGACCTGCGAGACCAGCGTGATTTCCGCGGCCTTGCGCGCCTGCGCCGTGGACAGGTACTGCGCCAACGCCTGGTCCTTCAGGCTGCGCACGCGGCCCCAGAAGTCGATTTCCCACGACGCCTGCAAGCCGACGTTGTACACGCTGTACGGATTGGTCGGGTAGTTCGTTGCCAGATTCTTCGGCAAACGGTTACGCGTATCCGTGCCCACGCCGTTGATGGTCGGGAACAGGTCGGCGCGCGTGATCTGATACTGCGCGCGCGCCGCGTCGACGTTGAGCACCGAGACGCGCAGGTCGCGGTTGTTCTTCAGCGCGATCTCGACGAGCTTTTGCAGGCGCGGATCGACGAAGAAGTCACGCCAGCCGATCTCGGTGGCCGCGGCGTTGTTGGCGCTGCGGGCACTCTGCTCGGCGCCGTTCGGCGCACCGGCTTCCATTGCGTCGCTCGCGCCGGTCTGGCCGGGGTTGGACGTGGCGCCCGGCTGCGTATCGTAGACGCCGCCTTGCGGGAACGTCTGCGAGACGGGCGCCTCGGGCCGGTGATACCACGGCGCCATCGTGCAACCCGCGAGAAGCGCGGTGGCCGCCGCAATTACGGATAGTTTATGCATCTCAGTGTCCTTCGTTGCCCGGGCCGCGATTGTTGCCACCATCGTTGCCACCACCATTGCCGCCCGTGCCGCCGTTCGGCGTGTGGTCGTCATCGTGGTCGTGCGCGTGGTGCTCTTCGTAATGCTGGAGCGCGACGTCCGGGTTCTCCTTCTCGCCGGCGAACTTCGCGCGAATCACCACGAAGAACATCGGGATCATGAAGATCGCGAGGAAGGTGGCCGTGACCATACCGCCGATCACGCCCGTGCCGATCGCGTGCTGCGAAGCCGAGCCCGCGCCGTTCGAGATCGCGAGCGGCAGCACGCCCAGGATGAACGCCATCGACGTCATCAGGATCGGGCGCAACCGCAGACGCGAAGCTTCGAGCGCCGCCTCGACCGGTCCCATCTTGCCTTCCGCCTGCAGGTCGCGCGCGAATTCCACGATCAGAATCGCGTTCTTCGCCGAGAGACCCACGGTGGTCAAGAGACCGACCTGGAAGAACACGTCGTTTTCGAGGCCGCGCAAGGTGACCGCCAGCAGCGCGCCGAGCACGCCGAGCGGCACCACCATGATGACCGCGAACGGGATCGACCAGCTTTCATACAGCGCCGCGAGACACAGGAACACGACGAGGATCGAGATGCCGTAGAGGATAGGCGCCTGCGAACCCGACTGGCGTTCCTGGAACGACAGACCCGTCCACTCGTAGCCGATCCCCGCGGGCAGCTTCGACGCGATCGCTTCCATGGCCGTCATGGCCTGGCCGGTGGACTTGCCTTCGCCCGCCTGACCCTGGATTTCCACCGCCGAGATGCCGTTGTAGCGCTCGAGCTTCGGCGAACCGTAGGTCCAGTGACCGGTCGCGAACGAGTTGAACGGCACCATCCCGCCCGCGCCGTTGCGCACGTACCAGATGTTCAGGTCGTTCGGCGTCATGCGGAACGGCGCGTCGGCCATCACGTACACCTTCTTGATCCGGCCGTCGACGTCGAGGAAGTTGTTCACGTACTGCGACGCCCACGCGATCGAGAAGGTCTGGTCGACGGCGGCCGCCGTCACGCCCAGCGCCTCGGCCTTTTCACGGTCGATGTCGATCTGGTACTGCGGCGTGTCGTTCAGGCCGTTCGGGCGCACCAGCGCGAGACTCGGGTTCTTCGCCGCCATGCCGAGCAGCATGTTGCGCGCTTCCATGAGCTTCTCGTGGCCAACGCCGCCGCGATCCTGGAGTTCGAAGTCGAAGCCCGACGCCGTGCCGAGTTCAGGAATCGAAGGCGGATTCACCGGAATCACCATCGCGTCCTTGTAGTTCGCGTAACGGCCGAACATGCGGCGCACCAGTGCCTGCACCTTCTGGTCGGCGTGCTGACGCTCCTTGTAGTCCTTCATCCGCACGAACACGAGACCCGAGTTCTGGCCGCGCCCCGCGAAGCTGAAGCCGTTCACCGTGAACGTCGACTCGACGATCGACTTCTCGTCGTTGAGCAGATAGTTCTGGATGTTGGCCAGCGTGCGCGCCGTGGTTTCCTGCGTCGAACCCGAAGGCGTCTGCACGATCACGAACATCGTGCCCTGGTCTTCATCGGGCAGGAACGACTTCGGCAGGCGCACGAACAGCAGGCCGACCGCGACGATCACCGCGAGATAGATGATGAGCCAGCGGCCCGAGCGCTTGATCACGTGATAGACGCCGCTGTGATACTTGTCGCGGCTCTTTTCGAACGTGCGGTTGAACCAGCCGAAGAAGCCCTTCTTCTCTTCGTGGTGGCCCTGCGGGATCGGCTTGAGAATGGTCGCGCACAGCGCCGGCGTCAGAATCAGCGCGACGAGCACGGACAGCACCATGGCCGCCACGATCGTGAGCGAGAACTGACGGTAGATCGCGCCCACCGAACCGCCCGAGAACGCCACCGGCACGAACACGGCCGAGAGCACGAGCGCCACGCCCACGAGAGCGCCGGTGATCTGGCCCATGGCCTTGCGGGTGGCTTCCTTCGGCCCTAATCCTTCTTCGGCCATCACCCGCTCGACGTTCTCCACCACCACGATCGCGTCGTCCACCAGCAGGCCGATGGCGAGCACGAGGCCGAACATGGACAGCGTATTGATGGAGAAGCCCACCGCGCCCATGATCGCGAACGTACCCAGCAGCACCACCGGCACCGCGATCGTCGGAATCAACGTCGCGCGCAGGTTCTGCAGGAACAGGTACATCACGAGGAACACGAGCACGATGCCTTCGAGCAGCGTCTTGATCACTTCCTCGATCGACAGACGCACGAACGGCGTGGTGTCGTACGGGTACTTCACGACGAGACCGTGCGGGAAGTACTTCGAGAGGTCGTCGATCTTCTGGCGCACGAGCTTGGCGGTTTGCAGCGCGTTCGCGCCCGTCGCGAGCTGAATGCCCAGACCGGCCGTGGGCGCACCGTTGTACTTCGTGTCGAAGTTGTAGTTTTCGCCGCCGAGGCTGATGCGCGCGACGTCCTTCAGGCGCACCTGCGAGCCGTCCTGATTCACCTTCAGCAGGATGTTGCCGAAGTCGTCGGGCGTGTGCAGCAGCGTCGATTCCGTGATGGTCGCCTGGAACGACTGACCCGCCACCGAAGGCGTGCCGCCCAGCTGGCCGCCCGCGATCTGCACGTTCTGCGCCGTGATGGCCGCGGTAACGTCGGATGGCGTGAGACTGAAGTTCGTGAGCTTGTTCGGATCGAGCCAGACGCGCATGGCGTACTGCGAGCCGAAGAGCGTGACCGTACCCACGCCGTCGATACGGCTGACCGGGTCTTCCACGTTCGACGCCACGTAGTTCGCGAGGTCGTACTTCGTCATGCTGCCGTCTTCGGACACGAACGCCATCACCAGCAGGAAGCTGTTGCTGGACTTCGTGACCTTGATGCCGAGCTGCTGCACCACCTGCGGCAGAACCGGCGTGGCGAGCTGCAGCTTGTTCTGCACCTGCACCTGCGCGATGTCCGCGTTGGTGCCGGCGGCGAACGTCAGCGTGATCGTGGCCGTACCGGAGTCGTCACTCGTCGACGAAAGATACAGCAGGTGGTCGAGACCGCTCATCTGCTGCTCGATCACCTGCGTGACGGTGTTTTCCACCGTCTTCGCCGAAGCGCCCGGGTAGGTCGCGCTGATCTGGATGGACGGCGGCGCGATGGTCGGATACTGCGCGACCGGCAGCGTGAACACCGACGCTATACCTGCCAGCATCAGGATGATGGCGACCACCCACGCAAAAATTGGGCGGTCGATAAAGAACTTTGCCATGAAGCAGGCTCCCCGTTATTGCGCTGCGGAGGCGGCGGATGCGGAAGCGGCGCCCGAAGCCGGTACGCCCGATGCCGGCACGCCCGAAGCAGCAGCGGCGCCGGAAGCGCCCGATGCCGGTGCGTTCGCATAACCCGACGCCGTGGCCTGGTCGGCCGAAGGCGCGCCCGGCGCGGGCGGCGGCGGCAGTTGCGCGTCGACCGGCTTGACCTGGGCGCCCGGCTTGACCTTCTCGGTGCCCTGCACGATCACGCGGTCGCCCGCGTTGATGCCGCTGTCGACCACCCAGTCCTGACCTTGCGAGCCGGCCGTGACGACGTTGTGCAGCTCCACCTTGTTGTCCTTGTTGACGACCATGACCGTGGCCTGGCCCTTCTGGTCGTGCTGGACGCCCACTTGCGGCACGAGGAACGCGTGGTCGTTGGTGCCTTCCTCGATACGCGCGCGCACGAACATGCCCGGCAGCAGCACGCGGTCGGGGTTCGGGAACAGCGCGCGCACCGTGACCGAGCCCGTGGCCTGGTCGACCGTGACGTCGGAGAACTGGAGCTTGCCCTTGGCCGGGTACGCGCGGCCGTCTTCGAGAATGAGCGTGACCTTGGCGGCGTTCGGGCCGTTGGTCTGGAGGCGCCCTTCCTGGATCTGGCGGCGCAGCTTCAGGCCGTCGAGGCTCGACTGCGTGAGGTCGACGTACATGGGGTCGAGCTGCTGCACGGTGGACATCAGCGTGGCGGCGCTCGCCTGCACGTAGGCGCCCGGCGTGACCTGCGAGATGCCGACCTGGCCCGACACGGGCGAGACGACGTCCGTGTAGCCGAGGTTGATCTGCGCGGTGTCGACGGCGGCCTTGCCCGCTGCGACGTCCGCGGCGGCCTGACCTTGCGCCGACACGGCGTTGTCATAATCCTGCTTGCTGACCGCGTTCGCGCCCACCAGCACCTTGTAGCGCTGCACGAGGGCGTTCTGCGTGACGAGGTTCGCCTGCGCCTTGGCGAGCGTGGCCTTGGCGTTGTTCAGCGAGGCGATGTAAGGCGCCGGATCGATCTTGTAAAGACGCTGACCCGCCTTCACTTGCGAGCCTTCGGTGAATTCGCGGCGCAGCACGATGCCGTCGACCCGGGCGCGCACTTGCGCGACCAGGAACGCGCTGGTGCGGCCCGGCAGTTCGGAAACGACCGGCACGGTGCTCGGCTGGACGGTGACGGTACCCACTTCGGGGGTTTGCGGCGGCGGCGCGGACTGCTTTTCACCGCACGCGGCAAGCGCGATGGCAGCCGTCGCGACACTGATTAGGCGGAATGGAACCCGTTCGACGCGCATGGAGCGACCTCTGTCTATAACTGACAATAAAAGCGTGCGGCGCCCTGCAACGAGGAGGACGACGACGCACGCCAGCATCTGGCAAATACCTGACGGACAAGCCCGGTACTTCTTCTTAGAAAGGCGCGATTCCGGTCTTGATCGATCCGTCTGGCGGGACTGCTGCGCGCCACCGCGAGGGCGTCGCGCACACTGGGGTTTCTACGACCGCTTGTAAGCCAGTGACGGATATTAACCGGACATCCCCACTTGGGGCACCCAGGTGGTGGGGTGCTATTATAGATACATTCGCGAACGAATGTAAAAGATCGACACACTGTGCTGCAGTTAGTTACAAGAGCACGTTGCGCATCATATCTATATTACAAATCAATACATTACGGTTCGAGCCCTGAAATAATCCGGTCGTAGTTAAACCGACGCAATAATCCATTTCTACTCATGGCACGACGCACGAAAGAGGAAGCGCTGGAGACGCGCAATCGCATCCTCGATGCCGCCGAACACGTCTTTTACGAGAAGGGCGTGTCACGCTCTTCGCTCGCCGACATCGCGCAGGCGGCGGGCGTCACGCGCGGCGCCATCTACTGGCATTTCGAGAACAAGGGCGATCTCTTCACCGAAATGTTCGACCGTGTGCTGCTGCCGCTCGACGAACTGAAGATCGCCTCGACCGACCCCAGCGAGCCCGACCCGCTCGGCCGCATGCGCGATCTGTGCATCCTGTGCCTGCGCGACACCGCCACCGACGAACGCCGCCGCCGCGTGTTCGAGATCCTGTTCCTGAAGTGCGAATTCGTGGAGGAAATGGGGCCGGTGATGGAGCGCCATCAGACCAACATGCGCGAAGGTCTCGCGAGCATCGAGCAAGCGTTGCGCAACGCCATCACGCGCAACCAGCTGCCCGCGGATCTCGACGTGGTGCGCGCCTCGCGCGTGCTGCATTCGTTCATCTCGGGCGCGCTGCGCGACATGGCCGTGCTGCCCGACGTGTTCGACGTGGCCACCAACGCGGAACGCCACGTGGCCGCGATGCTCGACGCGCTGCGCCTGAGCCCGGCCTTGCGCGTGGGCGCGGGCGAATCGCCGGCATCCTGATCCGCGCCGATTCTCGCGCCGATTCTCGCGCCGCTTCCCGCGCCACTTCCCGCACATAGCCGCGCAACCGCGCGCCGCTCTCGCGGCGCGAAAGCGGGCTTCGGCAATCTGTCGTGAAGCGATGGCGAATCTCGCCGTCGGCGTGGCGACGGGCGATTCGCGCGGATGTGAGCGCTAACTAACTTGCGGTGAACCAGCGCGCCGCGTAGAGCAGCAGCGCGACGAACACGATCATCGCGGCCCACGCCCAATGCGGCATGGCGTGCGGCGCGGGTTCGGAGTGCAAGGTGCTCGCGGCACGGCCGGAAAGCGTCGCGCCGCCCTGCTGCGGCAACAGACGCGCACGGCGCGCGAGGCCCGCGAAGTGGATCGGCCGCAAGAACACGTGCTGACGGCGCGGCTCGCGCCCCGCCGCCCGGTTCGGCGCCTGGCCGTGCTTGGCCGCGACCGTCGCGCAGAACTCGGTGAAAAAATCGTCGGCGAGACCGTGCAGCGCGTTTTCGATCTGGCGTGCGGGCAATTCGGAGAGCGGTCCGCTCGTCGTCGCCCACACCGAATAGTCGATGCGCGTGCTCGCGGCGGTGGCGTCGGCCGTATCGGCATCGCCTTCGGGCCGCAGCGCCACGTCGATCTGGCCGCGCAGCGAGCCGATGCCGTCGGCGCGCGCGCGAAAGCTCAGCACGCGGAGCGGCGTGAGCGGCACCTGGGCGGCGTCGCTGGCGATGTGAGCGCGCACTTCGTAACGCGCGCGCAGCGGGCCGAGCGGCACCGTGAGCGTGATCGCGTATTCGCCGGGACCGAGCCGCCGGAACGACTCGCAGTGCTCGAGGCTCGCGCGCACCAGCGCCGTGTCCTGCAACGCGGTCCAGACGGCCGACGGTTCGAGCGGAATCCTCAATGCATCGTTCAGTTCCATGGCGGCTCTCCGTGGCTCGACCGGCCGGTCAGGAAGTCTGATCGATGCGGTCCACGCACGAGGCGTGAAACGCGAGATAGCCCTCGATGCCGCGAACGGCGTCGAGCGGCGCTTCATAGCTCCAGACGGCGTCTTCAATGCGGCCGCCGTCTTCGGTATGCAAATGGAAGTACGTGGCATCGCCCTTGTGCGGGCAATGCGAGGTGCGTTCGGAACGCTCGAGCCGCGCCATGTTGACGTCGGCGCGCGGGAAATAGAACACGTCGGGATAGCCGGTTTCGGAAAGCGTGAGCGCGGCGAGCGTGTCGGCGACGGTGATGCCGCCGTGAATCACGCGCACACGATGACGGTTCGCGACGATGTCGATGCGATGCCGTGCATCCGGTTCGACCGCCATGTTCGGCTCCCTGGTGGTGGGCGCCCCGTGTCGCCCGCGCCGGCGCTGGGCGCCGGCTCTGCGTGGCGCGCCTGACTGGCCGCGCGCCCGTTATCTATCCTTCGATGACTCTTCCATGACTGCGGTTGGGTAACGTCGTGCCGGGCTGACTCGCGACCGCTTCGCCGCCCGCGTGCTACCCGGTTTCCACCCGACATCTGCCTGCATTATCGGCCAAACTTTGCGGCCTTGCGTGAATCTTCTGACAGCGCGTGTGGGGCAAGCCGCGCATCCGCCGCCGCCCCACGCCGCGCCGCCCGGCGCCGTTTTCAAGCGCCTCCGACAACGCTTTTACGGCGCTTTCGGCCAACCCTTTAGCCCGCCCCGAGTCCGGCGGTCCGGTGATCGCTTCGGGTCATGCCGATGCCAGCGTCGTCCTTACCAGACGAACGAGGCGCGCCCACTGCCGTTGCCGGAGACGGTCACGGCGCTCTTCTTGTCGACGCCCGCGTGGCTCACGTGCACGGTGTAGCGGCCCGGCGGCACCTTCACGAGCATGTACGGCCCGCGCGAGGTGGTGTCGAGCACGCTGGCGCCGTGCGCGTCGGTGAGTTGCACGTGCACGTCGGCGAGGAACTCGCCCTTGCGGCCCGTGAAGCGCAGCGCGAGCGGCCAGCGGTGCGCCGCGCTCTGCAGCGCCCTGGATTCGTCGAGACCGACGCCGCCGGACACGAACGACACGTTGCCCTGCTGCTGCACTTGCGGCATGCCGCCGCCGTTGGCGTTGCCGGCGCTGGTGTCGTCGCTGGACGAGCCGCCGACGGTGGCGTTATCGGTGGCGCCGTTCATGGTGGCCGCGCCGGCGTTGCCGCCCGGGGGCGTGCCTTGCTGCGCCGCCGCGCTGCCCGCGTAGCCGAACGCCAGGGTGGCCGCGAGAATCGTCGCGCAGGTTACCGACGAGGCGGCCGAATGGGCGCGACGCGCGTTTTGGAACTTCTCCATCGAACACTCCTTGGAAGTTGACTCCGGTCCAACCGTGGAGCAAAGGCTATGCCCAAAAACGGCACTGCCGCCGGAGGCGCGAGGCCCGCGGCGGCAGCGGAGAAAACGGGCGGGAAAGCCTGATGCGGAGACCCGCGAACCCGGCGCACGGAGCCGGGTTCGCGGCCGCAAGGATCAGCCGAGATCGACGGGCACGAAAATCTGCGCGTCGTCACGCTGGATCAGGAGGGCGATGCTGTTGCCGGCCTGCGCGATCATCTGCTTGAGCTGGTCGCCGCTCGACACCGGGCGGCCGTTCACGGCGAGGATCACGTCGCCGGGCTGGATGCCGGCGTTTTCCGCCGCGCCGCCCGACTGCTCGACCAGCAGGCCGTGATCGAGCGAGTCGTTGCTCTTCTCGTCCGGCGTGAGCGGGCGCACGGCCACGCCGAGGCGCCCCTGCATCTGCGATTGCTGGCCGTTGTTCGAGGCGACCTTGTTGTCCGAGAGCGTGCCGATGGTCGCGCTCAGATCCTTGGTGCCCTTGTCGCGCCAGACCTGCACGTCGGCCTTGGTGCCCGGCTTCATGCCCGCGATCAGCGAAGGCAGATCCGACGATTCGTCGATCGCCTGGCCATTCACGGACAGAATCACGTCACCGGGCTTCAGGCCCGCCTTCGCCGCCGGACCGTTGGCATCGACGGAACTCACCAGTGCGCCGCGCGGCTTGTCCATGCCGAACGAGTTCGCGAGCGTCTGGTTCATGCCCTGCACGGCCACACCAAGACGACCGCGGCTCACGTGGCCGGTCTTGACGAGTTCGTCCTTGACCTTGATCGCCTCGTTGATCGGGATCGCGAACGAGAGGCCCTGGAAGCCGCCCGTCTGCGAATAGATCATCGAATTGATGCCGATCACTTCGCCTTGCAGGTTGAAGAGCGGGCCGCCCGAATTGCCCGGATTCACCGGCACGTCGGTCTGGATGAATGGCGTGTAGTTCTCGTCAGGCAGCGAACGCGACTTCGCGCTGATGATGCCCGAGGTCACCGTGTTGTCGAAGCCGTACGGCGAACCGATCGCCACGACCCACTGGCCGACCTTGCTCGCGCGCGGATCGCCGATCTTCACGGTGGGCAGATTGCTCGCGTCGATCTTGAGCACGGCCACGTCCGACTGCTTGTCGGCGCCCACGACCTTGGCCTTGAACTCGCGCTTGTCGGTGAGCTTGACGGTCACGACGTTCGCGCCGTCCACCACATGCGCGTTGGTCAGGATGTAGCCGTCGCTGCTGACGATGAAGCCCGAGCCGAGGCTCGTGCTCGGCGTGTCGGCCTGACCGCCGCCGTCGCCGCCGCCCATGCCGGGCGCGCCGTAGAAGTGCTTGAAGAACTGGTAGAACGGATCCTGCGGATCGATCGGCAATTGCTGCGGGCCGCCGCCGCCGCTGCGCAGCGCCGCCTGCTTCACGACGTGCTTCGCGCTGATGTTGACGACCGCGGGCCCGTAGGTTTCCACGAGGCCCGAGAAGTCGGGAATGCCGGTCTTGGCCGCGGCTTCGGCGGGCATCATCGCGGCCTGCGCCGGCGAGATGACCTGCGGCGCGGGCACGTCGCGCTTCCCGGCGACGTAGCCTGCCGACAACGCGACCGCCACGGCAACAGCCACGGCACTGCGGGTAAAGACTTTGGTATTCATTACGGACTCCTTGCGCTTCGATGCTGATCACGACGTATCGAAGCGTAAGCGCTATCGCTTAAAGGAGTCTTAATTGCGAGATTTGCCTCTAGCGCGCGCAAACGCCCGCTCGGCGGCACTTTGCGCGGGGTCGTATCCGCCGTGCATGGCCGTTCGTCAGGTCGCGAAACGTGTTGCGACGCGCTGCCATGCGCCGCCGTTAAAACCGCACGTCGACAAGCAAGCCGCCCGCGGGCGAATCGCCCAGCGAGATCGTCGCGGCGTGTTGATCGGCGATACGGCGCACGATCGCGAGTCCCAGGCCGGTGCCGGCGATATCCGTGCGCGTGCGATTCGCGCTTGCGCCCACGCGATAGAAACGATCGAACACGCGCGCGCGCTCTTC
Source organism: Paraburkholderia acidisoli (assembly GCF_009789675.1). NCBI lineage: Bacteria > Pseudomonadati > Pseudomonadota > Betaproteobacteria > Burkholderiales > Burkholderiaceae > Paraburkholderia > Paraburkholderia acidisoli. Next base: position 2,540,189 of record NZ_CP046913.1, read on the forward strand.
CTTCGGAATGCCCGGGCCGCTGTCGGCGATCCGCACGCACGCGTGTCCGTCGTCGAGGAGCAGACTCACGTCCACGCGGCCGCCCGCGGGCGTGTACTTGGTGGCGTTGTCGAGCAGATTGTTGAACATCACGCGCAAGGCGTCGGGGTCGCCGTGCACGCTCGCGGCCGCGCTTTCCTCGATGCCGAGATCGACGCCGCGTTGCTGCGCGAGCGGCGCATAGTTGAGCACGCAATCGTCGAGCAGCGCATGCAGATCGACGCTGCGCGCGTGCGCGTGACCGTCGGGCTCCGAACGCGCGAGCGCAAGCAGTTGCTCGGCGAGACGCGTCGCGCGCGTGACGCCCGCCTGCAGATCGACGAGCGCTTCGCGGCGCGTTTCGTCGTCTTTCGCGCGCGCCACGAGTTGCGATTGAATCTGCACGGCCGCGAGCGGCGTGCGCAACTCGTGCGCGGCATCGGCGACAAAGGCTTTTTGCGTGTCGAGCGCATGCGCGAGGCGTTCGAGCAGCGCGTTCAACGCATGCACGAGCGGCGTGACTTCGCGCGGCAAGCGCTCCTCGGGCAACGGATCGAGCGCTTCCGGGTGACGCGTGTCGAGCGCGCGCGCGACGCGCGAGAGCGGCTTCAGGCCGCGCCCGACCACCACCCACACGGCCACGCCGAGAAACGGCAGCACCACGATGAGCGGCCAGAGCGTGCGTAACGCGACGTTCGCCGCGAGCCGGTTGCGCACGGACACCGGTTGCGCGAGCTGCACGACGTTGTCGCCGACGATCGCGCCGTACACGCGCCAGTCCCCGCGATCGGTCTTCTCGGTGGAGAAGCCCAGCTCGGCGCGCGGCGCGAGCGGCGCACGCGGATGCGAGTAGTACATGAGCACGCCGTTGCGATTCCAGATCTGCAGCACGATGCCTTCGTCGCCGGTATCGCGCGAACTGAGGATCTCGTTGAACGGCTCGGACGGCAGCGCCTCCGCGATCTCCTGCAACTGGTAATCGAACAGCTCGTTGGCTTCGGCGAGCGCCTGGCGATAGATGAGCCAGCCCGCGAGACTCACACCCGCGACGACGATCGCGAGCAGCCAGAACAGCAGTTGTCGTCGGATCGAACTCATGCGGGGCGTGGAGATTTTTTCAGGCGTGTTGCGCGGGTCGTCATGCGGATCAGGCGTCCTTCGCGATCATGTAGCCGAGGCCGCGCACGTTGCGGATCAGGTCGGCGCCGAGCTTCTTGCGCAGCGCGTGGATATACACCTCCACCGTATTGCTGCCGATCTCCTCGCCCCAGCCGTACATCTTCTCCTCGAGCTGCGTCTTGGAGAGCACGGCGCCCGGCCGCGCGAGCAGCGCTTCGAGCAGCGCGAACTCGCGCGCGGACAACGCCACGGGCGCGCCGTCCTGGGTGACCTGGTGCGAGGCGGGATCGAGCGTGATCGTGCCGTGACGGATGGTGGAGTCGCTGCGGCCCGACTGACGGCGGATCAACGCCCGCATGCGCGCGCCGAGTTCGTCGAGATCGAAGGGCTTGATGAGATAGTCGTCGGCGCCGGCGTCGAGGCCCTTCACGCGGTCGGCCACGGCGTCGCGCGCCGTGAGGATCAGCACCGGCAACGCGGCGCCGCGCGCGCGCAAGGTGCGCAGCACGTCGAGGCCGTCGCGGCGCGGCAGCCCGAGATCGAGCAGCATGAGGTCGTAGCTTTCGCCGCTCGCGGCGGAGAGCGCGGCTTCGCCGTCTTCGACCCAGTCGACCGCGAAACCGTCGCCGCGCAGCGCCTTGCGCACGCCTTCGGCGATCATGCGGTCATCTTCGACTAGCAGTATGCGCATCGTGATATGTCGCGAACGTAGGTGAGAATCCGAGCATTCTAGCGCCTCGCTCGGCCCGCGACGGCTTGCGGCACGCTGCGTTTATCTGACGATCAGCCTTCATCTGCTGCGTTCGCGGTGTCATTGTGGCGAAGCCGCGCCATTTTGCTCACCGCGATGCGCGCGCGCGGCGCGAGGTCTTTACAATGGGCGCTTTTGCGGCGACCGGCGCCCTCCCGGCTCGCTCGACCGCATCCCGGCATCACCCCGTTTTACCGATTTTTCCGATCGTCCGCGTGCCGCGCGCGTTGCTCTGTTTCGTTCTTTCCGATCGACGCGCTGCGCCCGGCCCTGCACTGCCCGCTCTCGCCCGAACGCATTTCATGCTCTCCGTTTCGCTGTCCCGTCTCCGTTCCCTGTTCCGTCTTTCCGTACCTCACGTGCCTCGCGGCCCTGGCGCCGATCGCGCCGATTGCGTCGATCGCGTGCGGCGTGCGCCGAAACCGCTCGCCATCGCGCTCGCCTGCGCGACGCTGGCCACGGGCCTCACCGTCGCGCCAGGCGCGTGGGCGCAACCCGAAGGCGCGCGCGTGCCCACCGTCAACGTGACGACGGTGCTGCCGCCCACCGTGATGGCCGGTCTCGAGCGCGCGCACGTGCCGCTCTCCTCCGTGAGCGTGGTGATCGAAAAGGTCGGCGACCGCCAGCCGAGCGTGGCCGTCAACGCGGGGCAACCGATGATGCCCGCTTCGACGATGAAGCTCGTCACCACCTGGAGCGGGCTCTCGATGCTCGGCGCCGACTATCGCTGGAAGACCTCCGCCTATACCGACGGCGAAGTGGATACGGCCGGCACGCTGCACGGCAATCTCTACATCAAGGGCACGGGCGACCCGAAGCTCGTGCCCGAAGAACTGATCGACCTCGTGCAGAAGATCCGCGCGCAAGGCATCGCGCGCATCGACGGCGCACTCGTGCTCGACAAGAGCGAGTTCGATCCTTCCACGCGCGACCTGCCCGCGTTCGACGGCGACGAAAGCGCGCCCTACAACGTGGGCCCCGATCCGCTCATGTACGCGTTCAAGTCGGTGTCGTTCACGTTCTCGCCGTCGCGCGCGGGCGTGGATATCGACGTGGTGCCGCCCGTCGCGCAATGGCAGATCGACAATCAGCTGCGCGAGCGCGGCGGCGCGTGCGGCGGCCTCCTGCCGAGCCCGCAGGTCACGCCGGGCGCGAACGGCGCGGTGAGCGCGAGCTTCGCGGGCAGCTACGCGCTGCGCTGCGGCGCGCGCACGCTCAACATGGCCGCGCCCGTCGATCACAGCACCTTCTTCGCCGACGGTTTTCTCGCGCTCTGGCAGCAAGGCGGCGGCAGCCTGTTCGCGGGCCCGAACGGCGCGGTGCGCGAAGGCGTCGTGCCGCCGCGCGCGAAGCTGCTGGCCGTGCATCAGAGCCCGCCGCTCAGCGACGTCGTGCGCGACATCAACAAGTTCAGCAACAACGTGATGGCGCGCAATCTGTTCCTCACGCTCGGCGCGGTCGAGGTCAAGCCGCCTTCCACGCCCGCGAAGGCCGCGAGCGCCGTCAACGCGTTCCTGCGCAAGAGCGGTCTCTCCATGCCCGAACTCGTGCTCGACAACGGCTGCGGCCTCTCGCGCGAGGAGCATGTGAGCGCGCTCTCGCTCGCGAACCTGCTGCAAGCGGCGAACGCGAGCCCGGTGGCGCAGCCGTTCGTCGATTCGCTGCCGATCGTCGGCGTGGACGGCACCATGCGCAACCGTCTCACCAACGCGGGCGTGGGCGGCAACGCGCACATCAAGACCGGCACGCTGCGCGACGTGCGCGCGATCGCGGGCTACGTGGCCGCCGAGAACGGCGAGAGCTGGATCGTCGTGAGCCTCATCAACGACCCGCGCGCCGAAGCGGCCCGCGCCGCGCACGACGCGCTGCTCGAATGGGTCTACAAGGGCATGCCGGAAGAAAAGCCCGTGTATGTCGAGCCGCATCCGAAGCGCGCGAGCAAGGCGTCGCGTGCCGCGGCGGTGTCGCACAAGAGCGAGTCGAAGAGCGAAGGCCGGGTGTCGCACAAGAGCGAGTCGAAGAGCGAAGGCCGGGCGTCGCACAAGGCGGCGAAGCGGCGCGGCGCGCATTGAGCGGCGCCGGGCGTCGCGGGTCGCGCGTCCCGCATCCGTAAGGCGCGCCAGCACCGGTCCGTCGCCCCTCCTCTCCCGGTTGTGGCGCGCCCCGCCAGACGGGGCGCGCCCGCTCGAGCCTCGAAGCTTTCCTCTAGCGAAGCGCCGCCCGTCGCGCGGCCCGTGCGTGTACTCTGACGGGCAAAGGCCGATCGCGCGTCATAACAATTCGCTACGCGCGTACGGCCGACGAGATAGCACACATCGAGACAACGCCGCCGCGCTGGCCGACCAGCGCCGCTTACGGGACAAGGAGGACGACGTTCGTGCAGTTCGACGCGCAATGGCTGCTGCTCGCCCTCGCTCCCGTGTTCCTCGCCTGCATCGGCTGGGAAGCCTGGCACCTCTCCCGCGCGCGCACGCGCGGCCGCTACGCCGAAAGCGCCCGCTACCAGTGGTCCGACACGCTCTGCAACGCCGCGCTCGCGCTCATGCATCAAGGCGCGGACAAGCTCGCGTGGCTCGTGGCCGTGCCCGTCTACGCGTTCGTCTACGACCACTACCGGCTGCTCGCGTGGCAGCCGGGCTTCGGCGCGTGGCTCGCGCTCTTCGTCGCCCAGGACCTGCTCTACTACGTGTTTCATCGCGCGAGCCATCGCGTGCGCTGGCTGTGGGCCGCGCATGTGGTGCATCACTCGTCGGAGCGGCTCAATCTCTCCACCGCGTTTCGCCAGAGCCTCATGTATCCCGTCGCGGGCATGTGGCTGTTCTGGATTCCGCTCGCGCTGCTCGGCTTTCCGCCCGCGCAGATCGTGGCGATCGTGCTCGTGAATCTCGCGTTCCAGTTCTTCGTGCACACCCAGGCCGTGCCGAAGCTCGGCTGGCTCGAATACGTCTTCAACACGCCGTCGATGCATCGCGTCCACCACGCGCGCAACGAGCGCTATATCGACCGCAATTACGCGGGCGTGCTGTCGATCTGGGACCGGCTGTTCGGCAGTTTCGTTGCGGAAGACGCGCAGGATCCGCCGCAATACGGCATTGTCAAGCCGCTGCGCTCGTGCAATCCGCTCAAGGCGACATTTCACGAATGGCACGCGATGGCACACGATTTCGGCCGCATGCGCGGCGCCCGCGCGCGTTTCGCCGCGCTTTTTGCCCCGCCGGACTGGTGCGCGCGCTACGATGGCACGAACCGTACGAGCGTGCCGGAAAACAACACCGAGGGTGAGTTCGGGTCGCGTAAAACCTGAGAGATTGCGTAGTCTGTCGGGCTTGGCCATCGACATCGACATCGACATGGCAAGGCAACGCGGCGCCGGGCCGGCCGCTTGCGCCGGAGCGCGGCAAATCCCGGCCAGGCCACGCAACGCAACGCAGCAACGACAAAAACAGCAGCAACGACACGATCGATGCAAGGCAGGCCCGCTTCATCGGCAAGAGCCGGCACACGGCGCCGGAGCATCGAGGCAAGGCATCACAGGCCACACAGCGGCCACACACAGAGGAGATGAAGTGAACATGAAGCATCAAGGACCGGGACACCGTACGCTGTTGCGCGCCACCCAGATCGCCGTCGCGAGCGCGGCGTTCGCCCTGCTCGCCGCCTGTGGCGGCGGCGGCAGCGACAACAACAACGCGAGCGCCACGCCGCCGTCGGGCGTGAAGATGCAGGTCGTGTCCTTCGGCACGAGCCTGTCGGACGCGGGCACCTATTCCGAGCAGATCCTGCCCGGCTTCGGCGGTGGCCGCTTCACGACCAACCCCGGCGAAGTCTGGACCATGAAGGTGTCCGAGTACTTCGGCGGCACGCTCACGCCGGCTTTCGAAGGCGGCTTCGGCCTCGCGCTCACGGCCACGGGCGGCTTCGGCTACGCGCAAGGCGGCGCGCTCGTCAGCACGGGCGGCGTGGCCGACACGACCCAGCCCATCGCGGCGGCGAGCCAGCAGCCCGTCACGTGGCAGCTTCAGCAATATCTCGCGCAGCACGGCAGCTTCAATGCGAACCAGCTCGTGCTGGTCGAAGGCGGCGCGAACGAAATCCTGAATCTGGTCTCGGTCAATTCGGGCGCGAGCCTGAAGGCGTTCGGCGCGGCGCTCGCCGCCTCGCCGTTCGCGACGCTCGCGAGCAACCCCACGACCCAGGCGAGCACCGTGCAAACGCTGATGGCCGCGGGCTTCACGCAGGCCCAGGCCGTCGCGCTCGTGCCGGCCGCGATCCTGCTGCAGCTCGTCAAGGCCGATCCCACCGACTTCGCCTCGGTCGTGCCCGTCATCACGGCCGCCGGCACGCTCGCGACGCTCGTGAACAACCAGATCGCGGGCACGCCGAAGGTTGTCGTCGTCACGGTGCCCGACATCGGCAAGACGCCGGCCGCCCTCGCCGCCGACGCCGCCGTGAGCGCCACGCCGGGTTCGTCGAGCGCGCCCGACCAGGCGCTTTCGCTGATCACGGCCGCGTACAACCTCACGCTGCTGCAAGGCCTCGCGCCTTCCATCGCCGCGAAGAAGGTGATTCCGGTCGACACGTACTCGTGGCTCGATTCGTCGATCACCAATGCCGCGAGCCTGGGCTTCACGGTGACGAACACGGGCACCGCCTGCAACCTCACGCAGATGGTCACCAACGCCACCGCCTACGCGCTCGCCAACCCGCAAGCCACGCTCGGCCTGCCCGCCACGACGCCGGCCGCGACGCTCCAGGCCGCCGCCGCCGTGTACGGCAACAACTTCGGCAGCTCGCTGTTCTGCTCGCCGCAAACGCTGACGACGGCCAACGCGCCCACGACCTACATGTTCGCGGATCTCGTGCACCCGACCACGGCGCTGCACGCGCAGTTCGCGACCTATGTCGAAACGCAGCTGGCCGCCGCCGGCGTGGGCAAGGCGCCGCAGTAAGGCGCCGTTGCCGGGCGGCGTTCTCAAAACGCCGCCCGGCCCCGGAAAAGCAAACACCCCACGCGCCGAAGCGGTCCGTGGGGTGTTTTTTTATCGACGCACGTTATCGCCGATGAAGTTTTCGCCGATGAAGTTTTCGCCGATGAACGCCGCGCGAGCTTAGTTCCGCGGCGAATCCGGCGGCGAATCCTGTTGCGCTTCGAACGCCGCCGCCGCGCGGCCGAGCCGGTCGTTCACGGCGATCCACTCGAGCGTGTCGGGCAGCTTCTCGATAAGAATGCGCGTGACGTTCGCACGATCGAGCGCGCGCAGCAAACTGTACAGCTCGCGCGCATATAACGGCGGCGCCTCGGGCGCGGCCACGAAATGCACGTTCGCGGCCTCTGCCCACGCCCCGGCGCGCGACGCGCGCGCGACCAGCGCCACCGTTTCGCCCGCGTCGCTCGCGGCGGCGAGCAGCGCTTCGAGCGCTTCGAACGGCAGCAGCGCGAGCGGCGTGCGCGGCGCGTAATGCGCCTTGAGCGTGCCGGACGCGCGCGGCGCCGTGGCGTCGCTGCCGTCGGGCAGGCGCGGCGCCTCGCCCAGCACGCGCGCGATGTCCTGCGGGCTCACGTGGCCGGGGCGCAGCAGCGCGGGAAAGCCGCGCGAGAGATCGAGAATCGTCGATTCGATGCCCACATCGCACGCGCCGCCGTCGAGCACGTGCACGGTGGGGCCCGATGCAACGCCGGACTCCGCGCTGGATTCCGCATTGAACTCTGCATTGAATTCGTCGCGCACGTGCTGCGCCGTGGTCGGGCTCACGTGGCCGAAGCGGTTCGCCGAGGGCGCCGCCACGCCGCCATGGCCGCCGCGGCGCTTCGAGAACGCCGCCAGCAGCCTCTGCGCAACCGGATGCGACGGACAGCGCAGGCCCACGGAGTCCTGGCCGCCGCTCACCGCGTCGGGGATGCGCGCGTGGCGCTTCACGATCAGCGTGAGCGGGCCGGGCCAGAACGCCTCGACGAGCTTCTGCGCGGCCTCGGGCCACTCGGCGGCCCAGTATTGCGGATCGCCTTCGGGCGGCAAATGCACGATCACCGGGTGATTCGCCGGACGGCCCTTGGCCGCGTAGATACGCGCCACGGCTTCCGGGCTCGCCGCGTCGCCGCCAAGGCCATAAACGGTCTCGGTAGGGAACGCGACCAGCTCGCCCGCGTCGAGCAGCGCGGCGGCGTGCTCGATCTCGGCGTCGGTCAAAGGCGCGCTGGCGTCGTGCGGAACGGGTTGCGAGTCGGACATGATGCGGCCCGGCTCAGCTCGTGGCGATATGCAGCAGACGCGCGCAATCGCGCGCGGCCGTGCGCGCTTCGTCGAGCGTCGGCGCGGTGAAGTTCACGTGGCCCATCTTGCGGCCGGGGCGCGCCTCTTCCTTGCCGTATAGATGCAGACGCGCGGCCGGCATGGCCGCGACCTGGTCCCACGGCGGCGTGACGGCCGCCGTGCTCGACACCGGGCCTTGCGGCGCCTTCGCCTCGCCCACGCCGGCCGGGAACCACACGTCGCCGAGAATGTTGAGCATCACGGCCGGCGAATGCTGGCGCGTGTCGCCGAGCGGCATGCCCGTCATCGCGCGCACCTGCTGCTCGAACTGGCTCGTGGCGCACGCGTCGGTCGTGTAGTGCCCCGAGTTGTGCGGACGCGGCGCCATTTCGTTGGCGACCAGCGAGCCGTCTTCGAGAATGAAGAACTCGACGCACAGCACGCCCACGTAGCCGAGCTTCGCGGCGATCTGCAGCGCGGCCTGCTGCGCCTGCTTCACGAGCGCTTCGTTCGCGTCGGGCGCGGGCACGATCGTGTGCGAGAGCACGCCGTTGCGGTGCGTGTTCTGCGCGAGCGGATACACCACGGCCGCGCCGTTCGCGCCGCGCGCGATCAACGCGCTCACTTCGAACTTGAGCGGCAGACGCTTTTCCAGCACGCACGGCACGCCGGCGAGCGTCGCATGCGCGGCGCGCACTTCGTCGACGCTCGAGACGCGCACCTGACCTTTGCCGTCGTAGCCCATGCGCGCGGTCTTGAGAATGCCGGGCAGGACCGCGGCGATGGCGTCGTCGCTCAAGGCGGCGAGCGCCTGCGACGACTCGATCACCACGTGCGGCGCGACCGGCACGCCCGACGCCGCGATAAAGCGTTTTTCGGCGATACGGTCCTGCGCCACGGCCACGCAGCGTCCGGCCGGGCTCACGAAGGTCGACTTCGCGAGCGTGTCCAGACTTTCGGCGGGCACGTTCTCGAATTCGGTCGAGATCGCGGCGCACAGGCGCGCGAGTTCGGTGAGCGCGGCTTCGTCGTCGTAAGCGGCGCAAATGTGCTTGTCGGCGACAGCGCCCGCGGGGCTCGTCGCGTCGGGATCGAGCACGGCCACGCGGTAGCCCATGGCCTGAGCGGCGAAGCAGAACATGCGGCCGAGCTGGCCGCCACCCACCATGCCCAGCCAGGCGCCGGGGAGAATGGGTGAAACCGGAGAATTGTCAGGAGTCATCTTCGTGGTCGGTCGCGGCTGGCCGCGGCGCGTGGGGACGTCGCGCGGACAGACCGGGGTTTAACGTCGCCGCGCGCGGGGGCGCCGGGACGGTGATACGGCATGGCGGCATCTCGCCGCCATCATCGCTCAACTTGCGATCAAACTGCGCTTACCGTGCTTAGAGCGCCGGCAGCACCATCGCATGCGCGGCTTCGTTCTGGCGCACGCGGAATGCCGCGAGCTTGTTCGCGTAGTCGGAATTCGTGGTCGCAAGCATCGACACCGCGAACAGCGCCGCGTTGGCCGCACCCGCCTCGCCAATGGCGAACGTCGCGACCGGCACGCCCTTGGGCATCTGCACGATCGAGTGAAGCGAATCCACGCCCTTCAGATACTTGCTCGCCACCGGCACGCCCAGCACGGGCACCGTGGTCTTGGCCGCCAGCATGCCGGGCAGATGCGCCGCGCCGCCCGCGCCCGCGATGATCGCGCGCAGGCCGCGCTCGCGCGCTTTCTCGGCATATTCGAACATTTCGTCGGGCATGCGGTGCGCCGAGACCACCTTCGCCTCGTACGCCACGCCGAACTCCTGCAGGATCGCGACCGCGCTCTTCATCGTGTCCCAGTCGGAGCTGGAGCCCATCAACACGCCGACGAGCGGCGCCGCATGCCGGTGCTCCGTCTGATGGACCGTCTGAACTTCGCTCATTGTGCTTCCTTCGTCCTTCTTTACACTGAATTAAGCCAGCTTCTGGCCCGTGAGACGCTCGAGCGCCTCCTGATACTTCGCCGAGGTTTTGGCGACCACGTCTTCCGGCAGCTGCGGCGCGGGCGGCTCCTTCTTCCAGTCCTGGGTTTCGAGCCAGTCGCGCACGAACTGCTTGTCGAACGACGGCGGGTTCGAGCCCACCTGGTATTGGTCGGCCGGCCAGAAACGCGACGAGTCGGCGGTGAGCGCCTCGTCCATCAGATAGAGCTTGCCGTGGTTGTCGAGACCGAACTCGAACTTCGTGTCGGCGATGATGATGCCGCGCGTGGCCGCGTAGTCGGCGGCTTCCTTGTACAGCTTGATCGAGATTTCCTTGATCGTGCGCGAGAGTTCGGTGCCGATGCGGCGCTCCATCTCGTCGTACGTGATGTTCTCGTCGTGGTGACCCATTTCGGCCTTGGCCGCCGGCGTGAAGATCGGCTCGGGCAGCTTCTGCGCGTTCTGCAGGCCCGGCGGCAATTCCACGCCACACACGGAACCCGTGGCCTGATAGTCCTTCCAGCCGCTGCCCGCGAGATAGCCGCGCACCACGGCTTCCACGAGGATCGGCTCGAGGCGCTTCACCACCACGGCGCGGCCCTTGACCTGCTCGACTTCGTCGGCGGCCACCACGGACTCGGGCGCGACGCCCGTGAGGTGGTTCGGCACGACGTGCTTGAGCTTCTCGAACCAGAAGTCGGCCATCTGGTTGAGCACCTCGCCCTTGCGCGGAATCGGCTCGCCCATGATGACGTCGAACGCCGACAGACGGTCGGTGGTGACGATCAGCAACTGGTCGTTGCCCACGGCATAGTTGTCGCGGACCTTGCCGCGGCCGAGCAGCGGCAGCGAGCGGAGCGTGGATTCGTAGAGGGTAGACATCGTCGTGATTCGCTAAAAGGACAATCGAGAACTATCGAAACGGATCGGATTCGCGGCAAAACACCCGCGAAGCGCAGTGCCAGGACGGCCGGAATCCGGAAAGTACTGCGAGGGTAAACCAAAAAACGCCAAAAAGCTCATCGCCGTTTCCCCAAAACTGGCGGAAACGGCGACGTTTTCCTGCATGGCCCTACGCGGCGTCTGACCGTTGCGGCGCGGGGCCCGGCATTAACGGACGATCTGCGCGAGTTCGCCCGACTTGTACTTCTCCGCGATCTTGTCGAGCGAGACCGGCTTGATCTTGCCGGCCTGGCCTTCGCAGCCGAACGCGACGAAGCGGTCCACGCAAACCTTCTTCGCGGCTTCGCGAGCCGGCTTCAGGTAGTCGCGCGGGTCGAACTTCGACGGGTTTTCGAACATATAGCGACGGATCGCGCCCGTGATCGCCAGACGCAGGTCGGTGTCGATGTTGATCTTGCGCACGCCGTGACGGATGCCTTCCTGGATCTCTTCGACCGGCACGCCGTAGGTTTCCTTCATGTCGCCGCCGAATTCGCGGATCTCGGCCAGCAGTTCCTGCGGCACCGACGACGAACCGTGCATCACGAGGTGCGTGTTCGGAATGCGCGCGTGGATTTCCTTGATGCGGGCGATCGAGAGAATGTCGCCCGTGGGCTTCTTCGAGAACTTGTAGGCGCCGTGCGAGGTGCCGATGGCGATCGCGAGCGCGTCGCACTGCGTGGCCTTGACGAAGTCGGCGGCCTGTTCCGGGTCGGTCAGGAGCTGCTCGCGCGTCATCGTGCCTTCGGCGCCGTGACCGTCTTCCTTGTCGCCCTTCATCGTTTCCAGCGAACCGAGCACGCCCAGTTCGGCTTCGACCGTAACGCCGATCGAGTGCGAGAAGTCCACCACCTGCTTCGACACCGCCACGTTGTAGTCGTACGAGGCGACCGTCTTGCCGTCGGCTTCGAGCGAGCCGTCCATCATCACGCTGGTGAAACCGCTGCGGATTGCCGCCATGCAGACCGCCGGCGACTGGCCGTGATCCTGGTGCATCACGACGGGAATATGCGGGAACGACTCCACGGCCGCTTCGATCAGGTGACGCAGGAACGCTTCGCCCGCGTACTTACGCGCGCCGGCCGAGGCCTGCATGATGACCGGCGAACCCACCTGGCTGGCCGCTTCCATGATCGCCTGGACCTGTTCCAGATTGTTCACGTTGAACGCGGGCAAGCCATAACCGTGTTCGGCGGCGTGGTCGAGCAGTTGACGCATTGAAACGAGAGGCATTGTTACTCCTTTGATTTGAAACGAAATGCTTCCTGCCGCCGGCTGTCTTGTGCAACCGGTCGAGGCGGCCTGGCAGCCGCCGCCCGCCGCTCGCCGCGGGCTCAATGGGCGCAATTTTATCGCGAAGCGCGCCGTTTCCCGGCCCCAATCGCGTAACTGGCATGAAATTGGCGTGTCGGAACGTCAGATCTGCGAAAAAGCGCAAAAAGCGTTGACAGCGCAGGCGTGGCCGCACTCGCGAACGGGCGTTATCGGCGTCGAAAAATGGGTTAAATCGCGTATAACTCGCTGGCTTCTAGCATGATTCTGGCGCCAGTTAAATACCAGTTTGATACCAGCGTTTCCGATATGAACCGGCGCGCCCGATTCCCGGCAGCCGTCTCCAGGAACACGCGCGTAAACGCAACCGCGCCTCGCCGCCGGTCCGAGAACCGGCGAGCGAGGCGCGGAAACTGTCGAAATGCGACTTCGGCTTACAACACGTCGCCTACGCGCACGATCTTGAGCGTATTCGTGCCGCCGGGCTGCCCCATCGGTTCACCCACGGTCAGCACGATCATGTCGCCGCGCGCCGCGTAGCCCTTGCTCACGACCACTTCCACGGCTTGCTGAAGCGCCGTGTCGCGGTCCGAACTCGTGTCCAGATGTAGCGGCGTGACATTGCGATAGAGCGACATGGCGCGCTCGCTGCCTTCGCGCGGCGTGAGCGCGAAGATCGGCACATGGGTCCAGTGACGCGACATCCACAGCGCGGTCGAGCCGGAATCCGTGAGCGCGACGATCGCCTTCGCGCCCAGGTGGTAGGCCGTGAAGAGCGCGCCCATGGCGATCGACTGGTCGATGCGCGTAAAGGTGCGGTCGAGGAAGTCCTTGTCGAGTTCCGAATGCTCGGACTTCTCGGCTTCCAGGCAGATCGCGGCCATGGCTTCGATCGTCTGCACCGGGTATTTGCCCGCCGCCGATTCGGCCGAGAGCATCACCGCGTCCGTGCCGTCCAGCACGGCGTTGGCGACGTCCGAGACTTCGGCGCGCGTGGGCACCGGCGCGTGGATCATCGACTCCATCATCTGCGTGGCCGTGATCACGAGCTTGTTCGACTCGCGCGCCATGCGGATCATGCGCTTTTGCAGCGCCGGCACCGCCGCGTTGCCCACTTCCACGGCCAGGTCGCCACGCGCGACCATGATGCCGTCCGACGAATCGAGAATTTCCTGCAGCGCCGGAATGGCTTCGGCGCGCTCGATCTTCGCGATCATCTTCGGCTTGATGCCGTACGGCGCGCCCGCGATGTTCGCGAGCTGGCGCGCCATTTCCATGTCGGTGGCGTTCTTCGGGAACGACACGGCCACGAAGTCCGCGCCGAGCGACATGGCCGTGCGGATGTCTTCCATGTCTTTCGCCGTGAGCGCGGGCGCCGTGAGGCCGCCGCCCTGGCGATTGATGCCCTTGTTGTTCGACAGATCGCCGCCCACGCTCACGATCGTGTGGATCTCGCTGCCGATCACGCGTGCGACGTCGAGCACGATCAGGCCGTCGTTGAGCAGCAGCACGTCGCCGGGCTTCAGGTCGCGCGGCAGGTCCTTGTAGTCGAGGCCCACGCGCTCGTCGTTGCCCAGTTCGCAGGCCGCGTCGAGGATGAAGGGCTGGCCCGGCTCGAGCGTGGTCTTGCCGTTTTCGAACTTGCCGACGCGAATCTTGGGGCCTTGCAGGTCGGCCATGATCGCGACCTGGCGACCGGCCTGACGGGCGCACTCCCGCACGGTTTCGGCGCGCTGACGGTGGTCGTCGGCGGTGCCGTGCGAGAAGTTGAGGCGCACCACGTCCAGTCCCGCGCGGATCATGTTCTGCAGGACGTCCGGCGAACTGGAAGCCGGGCCGATGGTGGCGACAATCTTGGTGGCGCGATGCATGAGTCTCCTCGTCTGGAAAGAATCGCTGGGATAACCGTTGCTGCGAGAAGAGCTGGCCGGCTGGGCCGCCGCTTGTCCAACAAGCGTGACCTGGCCGGGACGCGCACCGGTTGTGCCCGGCGTCGCTTTCTTGGAGAGCGCCGCGAGAGCCGCGGCGGTTTTTATGTTGGGTGCGATCGAGACGCTCGATCCGGTCGATACGCCGGGCGTAGTCAACGCGGCGGGCGCGGCGGTGCGCCCGGCTTCATTCGTTGCGACAGGCGCCGATGAGACGGCATCGGCGCCTGCGCTGTGTTCATCGCGCTCGCCGGTTTCGCGGCCGGCGGCACGCGCCTGCGTGCTGCGCGACAGCGTTCCCGACGGCTTCGCGGGTTTGACTGCGGCCCCGGCCGCGCGCGCCTGCTGCGCGTCGGCTCGGGGAGCCTTGGGCGTGGCGGCCGACTGCGCCGCCTGACGTGCTTTCGCCACTTTGGCGGCCGGGGCGCGCGGGGCCACTTAACCGGCCGCCCGCGTTTCGAGCACTTCCACGGCCGGCAGCTTCTTGCCTTCCAGGAACTCCAGGAACGCGCCGCCGCCGGTCGAGATGTAGCTGACCTTGTCGGCGATGTTGTACTTGGCGATGGCCGCGAGCGTGTCGCCGCCGCCCGCGATAGAGAACGCGCCCGAACCGGCGATGGCGTTCGCGAGCGTCTTCGTGCCGTTGCCGAACTGGTCGAACTCGAACACGCCAACCGGGCCGTTCCACACGATCGTGCCGGCCTGCGCGAGTTGCGCCGCGAGCGCATTGGCCGTGACCGGGCCGATGTCGAGAATCATGTCGTCGTCGGCCACGTCGGCCACGTCCTTCGTTTCGGCCTTGGCCGTGGGCGCGAATTCCTTCGCCGTGACCACGTCGGTCGGGATCGGCACCGAGGCGCCGCGCGCGCGCGCCGCTTCGATGATCGCCTTCGCGTCGTCCACGAGGTCCGCTTCCGCGAGCGACTTGCCGATCTTCAGGCCGGCCGCGAGCATGAACGTGTTGGCGATGCCGCCGCCCACGATCAGCTGGTCGACCTTCTCGGCCAGCGACTTGAGGATGGTGAGCTTGGTCGACACCTTCGAGCCCGCGACGATCGCCACGAGCGGACGCTTCGGCGCGCCGAGCGCCTTGCCGAGCGCGTCGAGTTCGGCGGCGAGCAGCGGGCCCGCGCAGGCCGTGGGCGCGTACTTCGCGATGCCGTAGGTCGTGGCTTCCGCGCGGTGCGCGGTGCCGAACGCGTCGTTCACGTAGATGTCGCAGAGCTTCGCCATTTTCTGCGCGAGCTCGTCCGAGTTCTTCTTTTCGCCCTTGTTCACGCGGCAGTTTTCGAGCAGCACGACGTTGCCGGGCGCGACGTTCACGCCGTTTTCCACCCAGTTCGCGACCAGCGGCACGTCGCGGCCGAGCAGCTCGGCCAGACGCTTCGCGACCGGCGCGAGCGAGTCTTCGGGCTTGAATTCGCCTTCGGTCGGGCGGCCCAGATGGGACGTGACCATGACGGCGGCGCCCGCATCGAGCGCGGCCTGGATGGCCGGCACGGAAGCGCGCACGCGGGTGTCTTCGGTGATGTTGCCGTGGTCGTCCTGCGGCACGTTCAGGTCGGCGCGGATGAACACCCGCTTGCCCTTGAGCTTGCCTTCGGAGATCAGATCGGAAAGACGCAGAACCTTGTTCATGGACATGTCATCTTGATGGTGGGAAGGCGGTGGCAAGGCGATGCGGGCGCCGCGCGCCGTCTGGAACCGTGCGGTTCGAACGAGGCGCTGCGGCTGGGCGGGCTCGGCGGGTTGGCGCGGGATCCGGACCGACTGTCTCGTGTCGGGCTTCCGGGTCGCGGCTCGTCGCTGGCACGCGCCGGCATCGAATTGCGAGATCGGTATTTTAGCCGATAGCCAGGACGATCTGAGACGTGCTGGCCGAATGTCCCGTATTTGGGAGCGAAGCGGCGCCGGCCCGCACGGCCGCAACGGAATGTTGCGACGCAGCATTCCCGACCGCCGCCGGCATCGACATCGACATCAGCGAAACGCCACGCGAAAGCCGCGGCCGCGCCGCCCTGGGCGCTGTGGCGAAATCCCCCCAAAGCCCGCCGCACCCGCCCTCGGGCGCGCGACTTCGCGCCAAATGACGCTAAAATGATCGTCTTTGCCAGCCGCCGCCCACGGGCCGCGCGACTGGCGTCCCCCACCCGTTTCAATCTGCAACTCGCCTGGAGAATCGTATGTCAATGGCCGACCGCGACGGCAAGATCTGGATGGACGGCAAGCTCGTCGACTGGCGCGAAGCCAACATCCACGTGCTGACCCACACGCTGCATTACGGCATGGGCGTTTTCGAAGGCGTGCGCGCCTACAAGACGGCCAACGGCACCGCCATCTTCCGTCTCGCCGAGCATACGAAGCGTTTGCTCAATTCGGCCAAGATTTTCCAGATGGACGTCCCCTACGACGCCCAGACGCTCGCGAACGCGCAACTCGAAGTCGTGCGCGAAAACCAGCTCGACTCGTGCTACATCCGCCCGATCATCTGGGTCGGCTCGGAAAAGCTCGGCGTGTCGGCCAAGGGCAACACCATTCACGTGGCCATCGCCGCGTGGCCGTGGGGCGCGTATCTGGGCGAAGACGGCCTCGCCAAAGGCATTCGCGTGAAGACCTCGTCGTTCACGCGCCATCACGTGAACGTGTCGATGGTGCGCGCGAAGGCGTCGGGCTGGTACGTCAACTCGATCCTCGCGAACCAGGAAGCCACCGCCGACGGCTACGACGAAGCGCTGCTGCTCGACGTGGACGGCTATGTCTCGGAAGGCTCGGGCGAAAACTTCTTCCTCGTGAACAACGGCAAGATCTATACGCCCGATCTCGCCTCGTGCCTCGACGGCATCACGCGCGACACCGTCATCACGCTTGCGCGCGACTTCGGCATTCCGGTCATCGAAAAGCGCATCACGCGCGACGAGGTCTACACCTCGGACGAAGCGTTCTTCACCGGCACCGCCGCCGAAGTCACGCCCATCCGCGAACTCGACAACCGCACCATCGGCAGCGGCTCGCGCGGCCCGATCACGGAGAAGCTGCAATCGGCGTTCTTCGACGTGGTCTCGGGCAAGAGCGAGAAGTACGCGCACTGGCTCGCGAAAGTCTAAGCGGCGATCCCCGCGAGAACGACACTCGCGCCCTCGCCCCCACAGCACCACAGAGAATCATCCTCATGAGCGAAATCAAGGAAATGCCGTTGGTCGAATTGTCGGCCAGGGACCTGCCCGCCTACTGCCCGAATCCGTCGATGCCGCGCTGGAGCAACCATCCGCGCGTGTTCCTCGACGTGAGCCACGGCGAAACCAAGTGCCCGTATTGCAGCACGCGCTACACGCTGAAGGCGGGCGAGGTCGTGCACGGCCACTGAAGCCGTGCGGGCGCGGCCTGGATCGGTTGATCCGCCGCACCCGGCTTTTTCCGGGTTCGCGGCCCGCCGCGCGCCGCATCGGTTGCATCGATACGGCGGCGCGCGGCGGGCTTCGCGCATCGCGATAATCCGGCCGAACGCCTGGCGTCGGCCTTTTCTCAACACCGTGTTGCGCGCGTCCGAAAGTCCCGAAGAGGGCTCGATTTGACCGGCCGCGCACGACCTTAGCCCCCCGGACCCTGACTCCCGATGCGCCGCGCGCTGGTAATCGCACCGAACTGGATCGGTGACGCACTGATGGCGCAGCCGCTGTTTTCGCGGCTCGTGAAATTGCACCCGCGTATCGAAATCGATGCGCTCGCCCCCACCTGGGTCGCGCCC
The DNA here is from genome assembly GCF_009789675.1 of Paraburkholderia acidisoli. Taxonomy (NCBI): domain Bacteria; kingdom Pseudomonadati; phylum Pseudomonadota; class Betaproteobacteria; order Burkholderiales; family Burkholderiaceae; genus Paraburkholderia; species Paraburkholderia acidisoli. Next base: position 2,558,167 of record NZ_CP046913.1, read on the forward strand.
GTACTCGAGCGCATGCCCGAGATCCGCGACGTCTACGCCACCGACCTCGCCCACGGCAAGCTGCAGTTGCTGCGCCGCTGGCAGCTCGCGGGCGATCTGCGCGCGGAGCGCTACGACGCGGCCTACGTGCTGCCGAATTCGCTCAAGTCCGCGCTGATCCCGTGGCTCGCCCACATTCCGCTGCGCATCGGCTACACGGGCGAGAATCGCTTCGGGCTGCTCAATGTGCGCCACGCGAATCCGCCCAAACAAGAGCGTCCGCCGATGGTGAAGCACTACGCGGCGCTCGCGTGGGCGCCGGGCGCCACGGTGCCCGACGACCTGCCGATGCCGCGTCTGGAGTCGGATCCGAACGAGGCTTCGCGCGTCTCGGCGCGCTTCAATCTCGACACGCGCGTGCCGCTGCTGGTGTTCTGCCCCGGCGCGGAGTACGGCCCGTCCAAGCGCTGGCCGCCCGAGCATTTCGCGGCGCTCGCGCGCATGGTCGGCCAGTCGTTTCCGTACACGCAGATCGTCGCGCTCGGCTCGCCGAAAGACGCGCCGCTCGCCCAGGCCATTGCCGACCAGGCCTCGAACGTGCGCAACCTGTGCGGCCAGACGGCGCTCGGCGAAGCGTGCGCGCTGATCTCGCGCGCGAACGCCGTGGTCACCAACGATTCGGGCCTGATGCACGTGGCGGCCGCGCTGCGCCGGCCGCTCGTCGCGCTGTACGGTTCGACGGATCCGCGCCACACGCCGCCCCTGTCCGACCTCGCAAAGGTACAATGGCTGCATCTCGAATGTAGTCCCTGCTTCGCGCGCGAGTGTCCGCTCGGGCATCAGAACTGCCTGCGCGAACTCGGTCCGGAGCAGGTTTTCGGCGATCTGCGCGGCATGCTGCTCGGCCAGCGTCAGGGCTGACCTGGCGCGACATTCGTCGCATACGCAACGCCGTCGTTGGCGATGCGTGCGCCATGCAACGGACGACGCCCGCGCGACGCGCGCCCAATAGCGGTAATAGCGGTAGGGATGGATTGGGCGACGTGAAGCACATGGAAACCGGCAGACTTCAGGCGAGACGCGAGGCGAGACCCGCGAAGCCGGGCGCGCACCCGCTGCGCCGCCTCGTTGCATGCGGCGCTCCGGCGCCTCGGCTTCGCGTCATCGCCGTGTCTCGCAGCGCCGGCATGCTCGCGGCTGCCGCGATCTGCGGCGCGATCGAAGACGATCGCGCCGGATCGCTGGCCGCACCGCGACCGCAGCCGTTTTGCGCGAGGCGCGCTCATGCGCGCCCACTCCGTGCCAACCCGCGCCTGGCGCCGCCGGCCGTATCCGCCGCGACGCTGGACGCATCAGACCAACGAGCCATGCCACGTTTTGCCCACATCTTCGAAGCCGCCGCGGACACCCTCAACGCGTATTACCAGGCCGTCGCGGAAGTCAACATCGACAGCTTGATGGGTCTGTGGATCGATGAAGAGTTCGTGAGCTGCATCAGCGCGGACGGCTCGCATCTGCACGGCCTCTCCAGCATTCGCACGGGCCTCGCCGCCCAGCTCGAAGCCGCGCCCGTGTCGATCGAACCGCTCGACATTCGCGTGTACGACAGCCTCGGCACCGTGGTCTACGCGATCGTGGAAGCGCACCGTCCGGTCGATCCGGCGGCCATTCCCACGATGGTTTTCACGACGTACGTGATGGTTCACGAACGCGGCGAATGGCGCATCGCGCACATTCACGCGAGCCGCATGCCCGACGAAGCCGCCGCGCAGTTCTCCGCGAAGCTGCGTCACGGCCAGGGCGCGCTGCACTGACGAGAGTACGGAGGCAGTCATGAGCACGACCGACGACACCCGCGACCCCGCCGAGGTGATGCACGTCGCGGGCGCGCTCCCGGACGCGCCGTCCGGCCTCGCTCCGGCCTTCGCCCAGAATCTCGGTGCGACTCTCAGCCCGCCTCTGAGCCCGGCGCTCGCCGCGGATTTCACCGCCAGCCTGGCGTCGAACTACCGCGCGCCGTTCTGGCTGCCGGGCGCGCATGTGCAGACCATCGTCCCCGCGCTGTTCTCGCGGCTGCCGCTGCCCACTTACCGGCGCGAGCGCTGGGACACGCCCGACGGCGACTTCATCGACGTGGACTGGGTCGATGGCATGAACGCCGGGCCCACCGCGCCGCTCTTCGTGCTGTTCCACGGTCTCGAAGGCAGCTCCGGCTCGCATTACGCGCGCGCGCTCGCCGCCACCGCGCATGCACGCGGCTGGCACGCCGTGATTCCGCACTTTCGCAGCTGCAGCGGCCCGATGAATCTGCTGCCGCGCTTCTACCATCTCGCCGATTCCGCCGAAGTCGACTGGATCCTGCGCCGCCTTGCCGCGCGCCACGCGGGGCCGCTCGTGGTCGCGGGCGTGTCGCTCGGCGGCAACGTGCTGCTGCACTGGCTCGCGCAACGCCGCGAAGACGCGTCGATCGTCGCGGCCGCCGCCGCGATCTCGGCGCCGCTCGACGTGCACGCGGGCGGCGAGATGCTCGGGCGCGGCTTCGGCATGGTGTACACGCGCAGCTTCCTCAAGACGCTCAAGGTCAAGGCGCTGCAAAAGCTCGAACAGTATCCCGGTCTGTTCGACGCGCAGGCGCTGCTCGGCGCGCGCAACATGTACGAATTCGACAACGTCGTGACCGCGCCGCTGCACGGCTTTCGCGACGCGCACGACTACTGGACCCAGGCCACGATCCGCCCGAAGCTGCGCGAGATCGTCGTGCCCACGCTCGTGCTCAACGCGCGCAACGACCCGTTTCTGCCCGGCCACGCGCTGCCCGCGCGCCACGAAGTGGGCCGCGCCGTGGAACTCGATCAACCCGATCATGGCGGCCACGTCGGCTTCATGACGGGCCCGTTCCCCGGCCGCAGCAACTGGCTCGCGTCGCGCGTCTTCGACTATTTATCGCCCTACGCATCTCATGGATGACATCGTCAAACAGGCGCTCGTGCGCTGGCCCAACGTTCCGCATTGCACGGGCTGGCTGCTGCTCGACGCGCGCGGCAACTGGCGCATGCGCGACGAGGCCGCCCAGGCGCAGCGCGCGAGCGGCACGCCGATTCGCCACGACGCGCTGCTCGGCTTCATCAACCGCAATTACGAGCACGACGAAAGCGGTCAGTGGTATTTCCAGAACGGGCCGCAGCGCGTGTACGTCGAACTCGAATACACGCCGTGGATCGTGCGGCTGGCCGAGGCCGCGGACGGCACGCTCACGCTGACGGATCAGGCCGGCGCGCCCTTCACGCCGGTCGCGGCGTGGCTCGACGAAGCGGGCAGCATTCTGTTCGCCGACAACGGCCAGCACGGCGTGGCGCTGCTGCACGATCACGATCTCGATCTGTTCGCCGAACACGCAACGATCGGCGACGACGCGCAAAGCGGCACGTTCCACTGGCGCGCCGGGACCGCCCTGCCCTTGCAGCCGATCACGCGTGCCGAGGTGCCCGCGCGGTTTCGCTTCGTGGCGAGCCCGGCGGATGCGGCGAACGCCGCGAATGCCGCAAGCCCAGCGAATACCGCAAACGCCGATCAGCACGCCTCGCAAAACGGCTGACGCGTAGCGCCCGGGCCTGGCGCCGTCAGGCTCAGCCGCGATTCTGCTCCCGCTCCTCCTCGCGCTCTTCCTTGTAGCGCGACTCGAAGTCGTGCAGCCGTGCGTCGATGGTCGACAGATCGTAGTAGCCCACCGTCTTCATGTCCCGCGCCTCCTTGAGCTGCCGGATCGCCGAGGGCCACGCGCCGTCGAGCGCGAGCTTTTCGGCGAGCGCGCGATGCTGCGTGAGCGTGTCGCCGAGCGCGAGACTCGCCTGCGCGAGATAAAACCACCACGCGCCTTGCTGCGGCTCGGCCTCGGTTTCGCTGCGCGCGAGCGTCTGGGCTTCCTTGAAGCGGCGCGCGGCGAGCAGCGCCTGCAGCAGCATGTCGACGGCGGCGTGCGACGCGGGCCACGCCTTGTGCGCGGCTTCGCCGAGCCGCACGGCTTCCTCGGTGCGGCCCGCGCGACGCGCGATCTCGGCGGCGAGCACATCGAGGCTCGGCGAGCTGCGCGTCTTGCTGCCGTCGGCGGCCTCGAACTGCGCGAACGCGGCGCGTGAAGCGGCGAGCGAAGCCAGCGCGTCGTCGTAACGCTCGATCCGCGTTTGCGCGACGGCGATGCCGTACCAGTTCGCCGCCACGTTGAGCGCGGTGCGATCGTCGATTTCCGAGCGCAGACGCGCGATCTCATCGACATATTCGTAGCGCGAGCGATCCTGCAGCACGCGCACGCGCGCCCGCACAAAACCATATTCGGGCGCCTGGCGCGGCTGCCGGTAGGCAACGCGGCGCGCGCGATCCTGCATGTCGGCGATACGCTCGCCCGTGAGCGGATGCGTGCGCGCGTAGGCCGGCACGCCCGCATCGCCCATCGACGCGCGCTCCAGCCGCTCGAAGAACGCCACCATGCCCCACGGGTCGTAGCCCGCGCCCGCGAGCAGCTGGAAGCCGACGCGGTCGGCCTCGTGCTCGGCCGCGCGCGAAAAGCGCAACTGGCTGTCGATCGCATATGCCTCGCTGCCGACCGCGATCGCGCTGCCCAAGTCGCCGCTGTGCGAGAGCACGCCCGCGAGGATGCCGAACAGCACGCCGACGAGCGCCGCGTAACCGTCGCGCTCGTTCTGCGCGAGCATGCGCGCGATATGGCGCTGGAGCACGTGGCCCATCTCGTGGCCGAGCACGGCGGCGAGTTCGGACTCGGTTTGTGTCGCGACGATCAACCCCGTGTTCACGCCGATGAAACCGCCCGGCAGCGAAAACGCGTTGATCTGGCCGTCGCGCATCGCGAAGAGGTCGAAGTCGGGACGATAGCCGCCGATGAACTGCGCGCTCGCCGCGGCCGCGAGGCGCGCCGCGACCGCGTCGAGATAGTCGCGCACGAGCCAGTCGTCGACGTAATCGGGATCGCGGCGAATCTCGCGCATCACGCGTTCGCCGAGCCGTCGCTCGGCTTGCGGCGTGAGCGAGCCGCCCGAGCCGTCGCCGAGATCGGGCAATTGCGGCACCCACGACGGCGTGCGCACGCCCGCGGCGTCCAGCGCGCCGCTGTGTCCGGAAAAGCGGCTTTCCGCGCCGCCGTAGGTGCCGAACACGCCCTGCGCGATCGAGGCGGGCACGACGGGATCGGCCGCGTCGTCGAGCGGGCCGCTCACGAGCGCGGGCGCGTTGGCGGCGGACGATGCGGGCGCGCTGAGCGACGCGTGAATTGGCACGTGAATTGGCGCGTGAATCGGCACGTGAATCGGCGTGTTGGGTGGCGTCTGGGGTGGCGTGTTGGGTCGCGCGCTCGCGGACGCGCCGGACGAGGCCGACGCGTTGGCCGGCATGGCGGCGGCCGCGCCGAGATCGAGCACGGCGGCGCGCGCTGGCACGGCCGCGCGCGCACTGGCGTCGCGCGGACCAGCGTCGCGCGGACTAGCGTTCGCCGTCTGCGCATACGCATGCGGCGACACCGCGAGCGACGCGCACAACCATGCAGTCAGCAGCCGTTTCGGACGCATCGATGACAGGATCGGAAGAAGCCAAAACCGAGGCGGCGCGCGGCTTCGAGCACATCGTTCGTGCCCTCGGTGCTCACGAGTGCTCGCGAAAACTTTCGAAAACCTTCGGCGCCTGTCGGCCGATTCTAGCCGGTGTCCGGGCGGCGCGAAGCGGGCGCGGCCCGCGCTGCTAAGATAAGCGCCTTACCTGAGAGCCCCACCATGCCCGAACTCACCCATTTCGATGCCGCCGGCGACGCCCATATGGTCGACGTCGGCGGCAAGGCCGAGACCAAACGCATCGCCGTGGCGCGCGGCACGATCCGCATGCTGCCCGGGACGTTCGCGCTGATCCGCGACGGTCACGCGAAAAAAGGCGATGTGATCGGCGTCGCGCGCATCGCCGCGATCCAGGGCGCGAAGCGGACCTCGGACCTGATCCCGCTTTGCCATCCGCTCGCCATCACGCGCGTAAAAGTGGATTTCGAACTCGACGCGGCACTGCCCGGCGTGCATTGTTCGGCGCAGGTGGAAACGCTCGGTCGCACCGGTGTGGAGATGGAAGCGCTGACCGCCGTGCAGGTGGGCCTGCTGACGGTCTACGACATGTGCAAGGCGGTGGATCGCGGCATGACGATCACCGATGTGCGCGTGCTGGAGAAGCACGGCGGCAAGTCGGGGGACTGGGTGGCGGGCTGAGGAGCGCTACCGCGCTTTAGCGATTGCCTGGTGATTGCCTGGCGCTTAACTGGCGGTCACCAGGCGATTACGGTCGGGGCGGGCATCGTGGCCCGCCCTTGTCTTTTTTCGTTGCGCCGATGTCGTTGGTCCGATCGGCGGCTTCGAACGATCAATCGTCCGAATCGTCGTCGTCATCGTCGTCGGTCGACTTCGCGCCGGCGCCGTACTTCTTCACCAGATCGGCCTTGAAACTGGCCAGCGTCGGCTGCGCGTCGAGCAGGCCGTACAGGGCGCCCAGTTGCGTCGGCCAGTCGTGCAGCTCGGTCGCGAAGATGCGCAGACGCTCGACCGTATCGAACGCCGCCGCCGTGTCGCCATTGAGCGCCTGCAGCACCGCGTAGCGGCGCAGCACGGTTTCGCCCGGCAGCAACGCGATCGCGCGCTGATGCGCGTAGAGCTTGGTCGAAAGGTTCGCGGCACTCATCGGCATCAACGTGGCCATGCCGTAATCGCCCCAGGCGCTGAACAGATGCGAAGGATCGTCGGCGTATTCCTGCGCGGGATGCGCGCCGTAGTACAGGACTTCGGAGCGGTTGTAGTCGCGCAGCACCGGATACAGCGAAGCGATGCCCGCCACCACGACCACCGCGTACACGCCGAAGGACACGCTCGGCACGACCGCGCGCAGCCGCTTCGTCTCGAGCAGGCCGAACACGAACATCGCGGGCAGCAGGAAGAACATGTACTGCTGCGGGTACTCGACCAGCGCATGCATGACGAGCACGCCGATCAGCATCACGCCGAACACGCGCTCGGTCGTGTGCGGCGCGCGCAGCATGCGCACGACCCACGCGAGCAGGCCGAGCACGACGATCGCGCAACCGACCAGCCCGGTCTTGGCGAGCAGGTCGATGAAGATGTCGTGCGAGTTGTTGGCGATCTCGACGCCGCCCAGCGTGCGCACGAGTTCGAACTGATGCATCGGGAAGTCGCCCCAGCCCACGCCCAGCAGCGGGTGCGTCTTGAACATCGTGAAGCCGTAGCGCCACAGCGCGAGGCGCGGCGCGATCTGGCTCTTGTCCTGGAAGCGCTCGGCCGCCGATTGCGCGAGGTCGAGCGCGAAGTGCAGGTTGGCCCAGCGCACGAACGCGTTCATCGCGAAGAAAATGATCACGAGCGCGACCGGCACGACCCACGCGCGCAGGCGCGCGGCGCTGCCTTCGGCGCGCTCGCCGCTTTCGGTGCGGCAACCCGTGAGCGCCATCCACAGACCCGCGACGAAGATCACGCCCATCTGCAGCCACGGGCCGCGCGACACCGTGAGGGCGAAACCGCCCGCATAGACCGCCGAGAGCACACCCCAGACGAGCACGGGCAAACGGCGCGTCTGCACCAGATACATCGCACCCGCCATGGCGAACGCGATATAGGTGGCGAGGTGATTGGCCTGCGCCATGTTGCCGAACGGCCGGCGGTCGACGGTCACGTTGTACGCGACCACGAGCGGCGTGACCTTGGTCTCCAGATGCAGCAACTGGATGACCTGGCAGAACACCGCAAAGAGCCCGCCGATCTGCAAGGCGAACGCGCCCCACACGAGCGCGCTCTGCATGAGGCGCGCGCGCGCGATGCCGTAGCCCGCGTGCGTGACCATGAAGGCGGCGAGCAGATAGCCCGCGCCGAGCCAGTTCATGGACGGTTGCGCGAGCGGCAGCGCAAAGGTCTGCACGATCAGCAGCAAGCCGAACGCGAGCGGCACGAGCGCCACCGCTGGCGAGCCGAAGGCCTCGGCGCGCCCGGAACGCACCAGCAGCAGCACGGCGGCGCCGAGCAGCACGTACAGCGTCAGCGCAACGAATTCCGCGTAGAACGTGGGAATCGGATACGTGTGGTTGACGACTGCATATGGCAGCGTCAACGCGAGGCAGAGCAAGACGAACGTAAGGTAACGCGCAAAGTTGGAAGGCATGAGTCAGGCGGGGGCGTCAGCAACCGGCGCACTATACGCAACTTTTCCCCCGCTGTGCGGGCCGGAGCCTGTCAGATCATGTTCCCGCGCATTTTTTGTCGGCGCGCCGCCTGCGGACGATGGCGGCAAGCGGCGCGCCGATGTGTTGCGCCGGTGTGTTGCGCCGACGGAGGCGCGAAGTCGGGCGGCGGCGCGCGACCGGACTCGCCCGGTGTGCGATGGGTCGATCCGGGACGGGCCGAGGCGCCTCCAGCCTTGTGGACACAGGCACGCCGCAACGACTCGACGGGACCCGCATCGGCCGGGTCCACCCGCCGGAAAGCGCCCGCAGGCGCTTCACCTCAGATCCGCTCAGATCGGCTCACATCGGCTCAAATCGGCTCAAACAGATTGCTCACGTCGCGTCACGCACGGCACTCCGGCGGCGCGAGGTTCGCGGGCAGGGTTGCGCCGTCCACGGGCGAGGGTCCCGCGCCGGGCGCCTCCAGCGACGAAGCCGTCTTGCCGCCCGCGAAGCACTCCCACGTGAGCGTGCCGCCCTGCACGCTGCCTTGCGCGAGCGCGACGCGCGCCGTGGGCGACTCGGCGTTGTCGGGCACCGAGGGCACGAGCACGATCGTGTTGCTGCCCTCGGGCGCGACGCGCGTCGTAAAGGCGACCGTGATCTGGCCAGTGGTGTCGTCAACGTTGACGGACTGAACGTTGCGCGTGGCGGGCGGCACGGTGTAGCCCGCACCGAACGCATTGCCGCTCGCCGCGTTCTCGGCCACCGCGAGGCGCGCCGACGACGCGAGCGACAGCCCCTCGCCCACGCGGCTGCGCGCGAGATAGTCCTGATACGCGGGAATTGCGTAAGCGGCGATCACCCCGACGATCGCGAGCACGATCATCAGTTCGATCAGCGTGAAACCGCGCGCGGCAAGTTGCATGAAACGCGGCACGGACTTCGGCACGAGCCTGGGCAAGAACCTCGGCACTGCGGTCGGCACAGCCGTCGGCATGATGCGCAGCACGCGCTGCGCGGCCGGGGAACGGTGCACGCGGTGCATGACGTCCTTGAAGCGCGTGGCGCGCGGGGCGCCACGCATGGCGAGATGGGAAAGAACAGCGGATACGATCATCGTCAGGGCTCCTGAAACGGAAAACGCCTGCTCACACGCGTGAACAGGCGTTTTGATCGTATCGACGGGATTCCCGGCCAGACAGTCGGCCAAACGGCTTAGGAAACGGCTTAGGAAGCGACTTAGGACACGATTAAGGAAGCGCCGCGGAACCGCGCCGTCAGCGCTCGCGCCAACCACGTCATTCGTGCCCCTGCCCTAGCGCGCGCTGCGCATTGCGCCGTTTGAGCAACAACCCGAGCCCGACCACGAAGAGCGCGCCCGCGACATGCATGCCGTATTCGGCCGCGGGCGTATCGAGTACCGGCCAGCGGTCGCCGGCCGGATCGTTGACGATCAGGCCGCCCGCGATCCAGCCGAGCAGCGCCGCGCCGAGCGTGACGATCACGGGATAGCGGTCGAGCAGGCGCAGCACGAGCTGGCTGCCCCACACGATCAGCGGAATGCTCACCATCAGCCCGAAGATCACGAGCGCGATGCGGTGCTGCGGATCGGCGGTTTCGGCCGCGCCCGCGATCGCGACCACGTTGTCGAGGCTCATCACCGCGTCGGCGACGATGATCGTCTTGATCGCCGACATCAGCTTGTCGGAAGGCTTCACGTTCGCATGATCGTCGTGCGCGGGCGCGAGCAGCCGCACGCCGATCCACAGCAGCAACACCCCGCCCGCGAACTTCAGCAGCGGCACGTTGAGCAGCGCGACCGCGAAGGCGATCAGCACCACGCGCAGCGCGATCGCGCCCACGGTGCCCCAAACGATGCCGCGCGTGCGTTGCCGCTCGGGCAGATCGCGGCAGGCGAGCGCGATCACCACGGCGTTGTCGCCACCGAGCAGAATGTCGATGACGATGATCTGGACGACGGCGCCCCAGTGGAGCGTGGCGAAGAACTCGAGCATGAAGGCGTGGAAGGGGGAACGGAATGACGGAAGGGACGTTCAGCGCGCGAAATAAAAAAGCGAGGCAGCCATGACTGGCTCCTCGCTTTTGCGGCAACTCGCGGAACCTCGTGAAAGGATTTCGCAAGCATACCAAAAAACGCCGGCTACCCGCGCATGCACGATGCGCGAGACCCGCGTCTTTCCCGAATTTACAGCACCGACTTCAGCAGACGGCCCATTTCCGACGGGTTGCGCGTGACCTTGATGCCGCACGCGTCCATGATTTCCAGCTTCGCGTCGGCCGTGTCCGCACCGCCCGAGATCAGCGCGCCGGCGTGGCCCATGCGCTTGCCCGGAGGCGCCGTGACGCCCGCGATGAAGCCGACGACCGGCTTCTTCATGTTGTCCTTGATCCACTCGGCGGCGTTGGCTTCGTCCGGACCGCCGATTTCGCCGATCATGATCACGGCGTCCGTATCCGGATCGTCGTTGAACATCTTCATGACGTCGATGTGCTTCAGACCGTTGATCGGGTCGCCGCCGATACCGACTGCCGACGACTGGCCGAGGCCGATCGCGGTCAGCTGGGCAACCGCTTCGTACGTGAGCGTGCCCGAACGCGACACGACGCCGATACGGCCCTTGCGGTGGATGTGACCCGGCATGATGCCGATCTTCAGCTCGTCCGGCGTGATCGTGCCGGGGCAGTTCGGGCCGAGGAGCAGCGTCTTGCGGCCTTCGCGGCGCATACGGTCCTTCACTTCGATCATGTCGCGCACGGGAATGCCTTCCGTGATACAGATCGCGAGATCGAGGTCGGCCTCGACGGCTTCCCAGATCGCGGCCGCGGCGCCTGCCGGCGGCACGTAGATGACCGACACGGTCGCGCCGGTCGCATCTTTCGCTTCACGCACGTTCGCGTAGATGGGAATGCCTTCGAAATCTTCGCCGGCCTTCTTCGGGTTCACGCCAGCGACGAATGCTTCGCGGCCGTTCGCGTACTCACGGCAGGCGCGGGTATGGAACTGACCGGTCTTGCCGGTGATGCCCTGCGTGATGACCTTGGTGTCTTTGTTGATCAGAATCGACATGTATTGACCTCTGTTTGCCTGGCGCCGCGCGTCGCGTCGTCCGCTCGTGTTGCCACGTAGTCAGCGAACTTCGCGCCGGCACTGCGCCATTCGTATCCGGTGAGAATTACTTGCCTTCGGCAGCCGCGACAACCTTCTGCGCGGCCTCTTCCATGCTGTCCGCCGAGATGATCGGCAGGCCCGAATCGGCCAGCATCTTCTTGCCGAGGTCCTCGTTCGTGCCCTTCATGCGCACGACGAGCGGCACCTTCAGGTCAACGGCCTTCGAAGCCGCCATGACGCCTTCCGCGATCACGTCGCAGCGCATGATGCCGCCGAAGATGTTCACGAGGATCGCCTTCAGGCCCGGGTTCTTGAGCATGAGCTTGAACGCTTCGGTGACCTTCTCGGTCGTGGCGCCGCCGCCAACGTCCAGGAAGTTCGCCGGCTCGCCGCCGAACAGCTTGATGGTGTCCATCGTGGCCATCGCCAGACCGGCGCCGTTCACGAGACAGCCGATGTTGCCGTCGAGCGAGATGTACGCGAGGTCGAACTTCGACGCTTCGATTTCAGCCGGATCTTCTTCGTCCAGATCGCGGTAAGCGACGATTTCCGGATGACGGAACAGCGCGTTCGAATCGAAGTTGAACTTGGCGTCGAGCGCGGTGACCGTGCCGTTGCTCGAAACGTTCAGCGGGTTGATTTCGGCGAGCGATGCGTCCGTTTCCCAGAATGCCTTGTACAGGCCTTGCAGGATCGTGCGGGCTTGCGGGATCGAGGCGGCCGGCACGCCGATCTTCGTGGCGAGATCGTCGGCTTGCGCGTCGAGCAGGCCCGTGTTCGGATCGACGATGACCTTGTGGATCAGTTCCGGGTGCTTTTCGGCGACTTCTTCGATGTCCATGCCGCCTTCGCTCGAACCCATCAGCACGATCTTCTGCGAGACGCGGTCGACGACGAGGCTGACATACAGTTCCTGCTTGATGTCGGCGCCTTCTTCGATCAGCAGACGGTTGACCTTCTGGCCTTCCGGACCGGTCTGGTGCGTGACGAGTTGCATGCCGAGGATCTGGTTCGCGTATTCGCGGACCTGCTCAAGCGTCTTCGCCACCTTCACGCCGCCACCCTTGCCGCGACCGCCGGCATGGATCTGGGCCTTCACGACCCACACCGGACCGCCCAGCTCTTCAGCGGCCTTGACCGCGTCATCCACCGAAAACACCGGCGTGCCGCGCGGTACCGCGACTCCGAATTTCCGCAGGATTTCCTTACCCTGGTACTCGTGAATCTTCATGCGTGATTCCCTTCAGTCTGAGAGTTGGAGTGAACTTCGTTTCCGCTGTTGTTATTCATGCGTGACGGCGCCAGACGGGCCCGCTTGGCTCGTGCCGGGGTTGTCGCGCACGCCGGCGGCTTCAGCGCCACGGTCTTTCGAACGCGGTGCATGGCCATACCAGCGCGGATAAAACTGCTTGACCGCCTCGCCGTCGAACCGCAGCGCATGGCAGCGGCCGAGCTGGAAAGGCGGTTTTTCGCCGGCGGCTTCCGTGCCGCTGGCGGTCTTGCCGGATTCCGGTCCGGATACGTCGCCCGGTGTGTCGCTCGATGAATCCCACACTTCCCCGACGAATGCCTGGATCGCGACCGTCGGCAACACGCCCAACATTTCTGTGAGATGCGTGCAGCCAACCGTGCCGGCGAGGAGCCGGCCCGCTTCGCGGCGGAAATTCTGGAGGAGATTGAGCCCAATGAGGGCCCGATAGGCGGGATGGGCGTTCTGGCACTGACCGTCGTAGGGCACCCAGTCGGACGACGCTTCGGCGTCGACGACGTTGAGCTTGCGATCGATCGTAATACGCAGCCAGAGTTCATGGATCGGCAGACCGTTGGGCCGGACACCGGAGGCGAGCGGCACGTCGCGTGGCTTGTGGTCGGTCAGACACGCGTCGATGTCCCAAAAACCGTCTTCGCGCTCGTAAGCAACCGCCCGAATAGCGCGCTGATGGCGCAACTGGCGTGGCACGGGCGGAGAAAGCGGCATGCTGGGAGGTAAGACCGGATTGGAAAACCGCCTGATTTTAACATACCGGGTATTTGTGACACCCGCGAATCCACAGGCGCGGCGGGGGCTAGCGCGAGGCGGGGCCGCAAACGCGGTGCGGCGTACCGAGGCAGTTTTGGGGGACGGGCGGCACAGCCCCGCCGGTCATGGCCGAACGCTTCGGCTGCTGTCCGGCGTGTCTGGCCGGAACGGCGTGCCGCCGGGCGGAGCGGCTCAGTCGCCCGACCAATCTTCGTCGATGCCCTTCAGAATCTTGCCGATGATCGACATGGAAAAGCCGCGCGCCGCGAGAAAGCGCGCCTGCCGGGCACGTTCGGCCGGCGTTTCGGGGAGTTCACCATACTTCTTGCGCCAGACGGCGCGCGCGCGCACGAGTTCGGTTTCGCGCAGCTGCGTGCTCACTTCTTCGATGAGCGCCTCACCCACGGCATGCCGCTTGAGTTCGCTGACGATGCGCCCCGAGCCCACGCGCGCCGCACGCCGGTGCACGACGCTTTCGGCGAAGCGCGCGTCGGAGAGCCAGCCCTCGCGCTCGAGCGAATCGAGCATGACCTCTAGTTTGTCGGCGTCCTCGACGTAAGGCATGAGCTTGCGCGAGAGTTCGGCACGGCTGTATTCGCGGCGCGAGAGATAGCCGAGCGCGCGGCCTTTGAGCGAGCGTTCGGGGCGTTGTCTCGTGGAGGCGGAGGCTTCGCGCGCGCTTTGACGCGCGGCGCGGGTGGCGGAACTGCGTTCGTAGCGGTCGCCCTGGGGGGCGTCGCTGTCGCTGTCGCTGTCGTTATCGTTATCGTTGCCGCTGTTCTTTATGTCGCCGTTGCCGATGCTTTCGTCAGCGTCTTTGTCGACGCGCTTTCCCAAAGCGGTCTTCGCGGGCGAGCCATACGTCCCGCGGCGGGGGGTTCCGCGCACGCCGGGACGCGCCCGGGTGGCGTTGTCGGCGTCATGGTTTGCGCCGAAAAATGCCTCGAACGGCACTTCGAATACCGCGCCGCCGTCGTCGCTCAAATCGACGGACGACTCGGGGACGTCGGCTGAAGCGGGATTGGCCTCGAACATCGCTGGGTCCTGCCCGGAAAACGAAAAGCCGCGACCGCCCGGCTGGGCTTCGCGGCTTTCCTGGATACGCGGTGAAGCGGGATGTGAAGCTGAATGTGAAGCGGGACGTAAAGCCGAAGGTGAAGCGGCGGGTGAAACGGAAGGCGAAACGCGAGATGAAGCAGCGCCCTCCACACCGAAATCTTCCGACGCGCGTGCCTCACCCCGCTTGCCCGACGGCAAGGACGCATGGGATGCCGCCGACACCGGCGGCACCGAAGCAGATCCGTCCTTGCGCATCGGCTTGCCTCGTTACGCCCTGGCTTATTCTTCTTCGTCCGCGATTTCGACTTCGCCGGTGTCCTTGGCGCCCTCGGGCATGGCGTTCACGCCCAGCGACTCGCGGATGCGGTTTTCGATTTCACGGGCGATGTCGGCGTTTTCACGCAGGAATTCGCGCGCGTTGTCCTTGCCTTGACCAATGCGCTCGCCGTTATAGCTGTACCACGCACCGGCCTTGTCGACGATCTTGGCCTGCACGCCGAGGTCGATGATTTCGCCCTGACGCGAAATGCCTTCGCCGTACAGAATGTCGAACACGGCTTCGCGGAACGGCGGCGAGACCTTGTTCTTCACGACCTTCACGCGCGTTTCGCTGCCGATGACTTCGTCGTTCTTCTTGATCGAACCGATACGGCGAATGTCCAGGCGCACCGAGGCGTAGAACTTGAGCGCGTTGCCGCCCGTGGTGGTTTCCGGGTTGCCGAACATCACGCCGATCTTCATGCGAATCTGGTTGATGAAGATCACCATGCAGTTCGTCTTCTTGATCGTGCCGGTGAGCTTGCGCAGCGCCTGCGACATCAGACGCGCCTGCAGACCCGGCAGCGAGTCGCCCATTTCGCCTTCGATTTCGGCCTTCGGCACGAGTGCCGCGACCGAGTCGATCACGATCATGTCGATCGAGCCCGAGCGCACCAGTGCGTCGGCGATTTCGAGCGCCTGCTCGCCCGTGTCCGGCTGCGAGATGAGCAGTTCGGGCACGTTCACGCCGAGCTTGGAGGCGTATTGCACGTCGAGCGCGTGTTCCGCGTCGATGAACGCCGCCGTGCCGCCGATCTTTTGCAGTTCGGCGATCACCTGGAGCGTGAGCGTGGTCTTGCCCGACGATTCCGGACCGTAGATCTCGACCACGCGGCCGCGCGGCAGACCGCCCACGCCGAGCGCGATGTCCAGACCGAGCGAACCGGTGGAGACCACCTGGATGTTCTCGACTGCATCGCCGTCGCCGAGTCGCATGATCGACCCTTTGCCGAACTGCTTTTCGATCTGCGCGAGCGCGGCGGCCAGCGCCTTGCTCTTCTCAGCAGTCAGCCCAGCCGAGCCTTTCTTGCTATCTTCCATGAATCGTCCTTTGCTATGATGAACGGCGTCTCGTACCGATGCGCACGCCCTGTTTGGTTGATGCAGGGTTCATGCACACGAACGCAGACACTGTATAAAAAAACAGTGGTTTTGGCAAGCGCTAAAGCACGCGGAGACACATAAATATCCGCACGCCGCAATTGGGCGCATGCCGCAACCTCGAATTTCGGGAGACCGCCGCGCGCCGGCCATGAGCATCACGGCGCCGGTGCTACGAGGTCATGCCAGACCTCGAAGGCGACGCTGGCGCACCATGCGAATCCTCATTGCCGAAGACGACAGCATACTCGCGGACGGTCTCGTCCGATCACTCCGCCAATCGGGCTATGCCGTTGATCACGTGCGTAACGGCGTGGACGCCGATACGGCCGTGTCCATGCAGTCTTTCGACCTGCTGATCCTCGATCTCGGGCTGCCCAAAATGCCGGGCCTCGAGGTGCTGCGCCGCTTGCGCGCGCGCAATTCCAACCTGCCCGTACTGATCCTCACGGCCGCCGACAGCGTCGACGAACGCGTGAAGGGCCTCGACCTCGGCGCCGACGACTACATGGCCAAGCCGTTCGCGCTCAACGAGCTGGAGGCGCGCGTGCGCGCGCTCACGCGGCGCGGCGCGGGCGGCGGCCCGACGGTCGTGCGCCACGGCGCGCTCGCGTTCGATCAGGTGGGGCGCGTCGCGCGCATCAACGATCAGGTGCTCGATCTTTCCGCGCGCGAACTGGGCGTGCTCGAAGTGCTGCTGCAGCGGCTCGGCCGGCTCGTCTCGAAGGAGCAGCTCGTCGATCATCTCTGCGAGTGGGGCGAGGAAGTCAGCAACAACGCGATCGAAGTCTATGTGCACCGGCTGCGCAAGAAGCTGGAAACGGGCGGCGTGCGCATCGTGACCGTGCGCGGGCTCGGCTACAGCCTCGAAAAGGAAGCCCCGGCCACGACCGGCGCAGCGGCCGGCGCGCCAGGCGCCGCCAGCCCGCCGCCCGGCATGCCCGCCAGCCACTACTACAAGTAAGACGAGGCCACGATGGCCGAGCGCCCTTCCGCCGCGCGCGCCGCGTTCGCCGCCCTCACCCGTCACGGCGGCCGCTCGTCCCGCGCTGCGGATTCCGCCGCTCACCCCGCCGCTCACCCCGCCGACCAAGCCGAAGCCCTCGACGACGCCGCGCGCGACGCCCGCTACGCCAATCCGTTCGCGCCGCCCGACGAGGCGGAAGCCGCGGCCGAGGCGCGCCCGCGCTCGCTGTTCGGCGAAATTCTCGACTGGATGCTCGCGCCGCTGCTGCTGCTCTGGCCGATGAGCATCGCCGTCACGTATCTCGTGGCCAAATCCATCGCCAACGGTCCGTTCGATCGCGCGCTCGAAACCGACGCCTACGTGCTCGCGCGCCAGATTCATCCCGTCAACGGCGTGGCCGAGCTGACGCTGCCCGCCGCCACGCGCGACTTCCTGCGCGCCGACAACGTCGACAGCGTCTATTTCCAGGTGCTCGGCACGCGCGGCGAACTCGTGGGCGGCGACCGCGACATGCCGCTGCCGCGCGACGACGACCGGCCGCCGCCCGGCCTCGTCGAGTTTCGCGACGATACGCTGCACGGCATCGACATCCGCGTCGCCTATACGACCGTCGCGACCTTCGACACCACGCATCTGCCGGCCGGCGCGCAGCCGGTGCTCGTGCAGGTCGCGGAGACGCTCGACAAGCGCCGCCAGCTCGCCAACGACATCATCAAGGGCGTGATCCTGCCGCAGTTCGTGATCTTGCCGCTCGCGATCCTGCTGGTGTGGTTCGGGCTCTCGCGCGGACTCGCGCCGCTGCACGCGCTGCAAGCGCACATCCGCCTGCGCCGCCCCGACGATCTCTCGCCGCTCGAAGCGCGTCGCGCGCCGCCCGAGATCGAGCCGCTCGTGACCTCGTTCAACGACCTGCTCACGCGGCTCGAACAGAACATGGAGCTGCAAAAGCGCTTTATCGCCGATGCCGCGCATCAGATGAAGACGCCGCTCGCGGGCCTGCGCACGCAAGCCGAACTCGCGCTGCGCCAGGACGCCTCGCCCGAAGTGCATCGCTCGCTCGAACAGATCGCGACCAGCAGCGAGCACGCGGCGCGGCTCGTCACGCAACTGCTCGCGCTCGCGCGCGCGGAAAACCGCCTCTCGGGGCAAATCTTCACGACGGTCGATGTCGCCGATGTCGCGCGGCACGCCGTGCGCGACTGGGTGCAGCCCGCGCTCGCGAAGCGCATGGACCTCGGTTACGAAGGCCCGGAAAGCGCCCTCGCCGACGAGACCAACGAGTCCGGCGAGTGCGCCGGGCAGCGCGCGCGCCTCGAAGTGGAAGGCAATCCGGTGATGCTGCGCGAGATGCTCTCGAACCTGATCGACAACGCCATCCGCTACACGCCCGCGGGCGGCCGCATCACCGTGCGCGTGCGGCCCGACGCCGTGGCGGGCCTCGTGCATCTCGAAGTCGAGGATACGGGTATCGGCATTCCGGCGGCGGAGCGCGAGCGCGTGCTGGAGCGCTTCTACCGCATACTCGGCCGCGACGGCGAAGGCAGCGGCCTCGGCCTCGCGATCGTGCGCGAGATCGCGACCATGCACGGCGGCACGCTCGCCATCGACGATCACGTCTATCAGGCATCGCCGCCGCTCGCGGGCACGCTCGTGCGCGTGACGTTGCGGCTGCGCGGGCGGGTTTGACTCGCGCCGCGGCGCCGCTACGGCGCGCAAAGCGCCGCGAAGCGCCGCAAAGCCGGCGGCGCGCGTCAGAAAAGACGGCATGGGACTTTCCCTTAGCGGCCGCTCACCCGCCCGGCCCCACGCACGACAAAAACCACATTTAGGCGACGATAGCCGAAACATAGCGACCATTTCGCCGATGTAATCATCACGATCCCGCGCTTCACATCGACGGAAGAAACCCACTTCCACGTCAGAAGCCCGTAAGTTTCCATTTCAATAATGCTTCGCAGGACCGCCCGGCACCGCCGCAGCAGCGGCGCGCCCGGCGCGGACCACACGCATATCAAATCTGGAGACAACTATGGCAACCGTTGGCGGACAAGTCTCGCACGCGCCGATGACCAGCGACGAGAAACGCGTGATCTTCGCGTCGTCGCTCGGCACGGTGTTCGAGTGGTACGACTTCTATCTGGCCGGCTCGCTCGCGGCCTTCATCAGCAAGAGCTTCTTCTCGGGCGTGAACCCCACGGCGGGCTTCATCTTCACGCTGCTCGGCTTCGCGGCGGGCTTCGCGGTACGGCCGTTCGGCGCGATCGTGTTCGGGCGGCTCGGCGACCTCGTCGGGCGCAAGCACACGTTCCTCGTGACCATCGTCATCATGGGTCTGTCGACGTTCGTGGTGGGCTTTTTGCCCGGCTACGCGTCGATCGGCATTGCCTCGCCGGTGATCTTCATCGTCATGCGCCTGCTGCAAGGTCTCGCGCTCGGCGGCGAATACGGCGGCGCCGCCACCTACGTGGCCGAACACGCCCCGGCGGGCCGCCGCGGGTTCTACACCGCGTGGATCCAGACGACCGCCACGCTCGGCCTGTTCCTCTCGCTGCTCGTGATCCTGGGCGTGCGCACCTTCGTGGGCGAAGACCAGTTCGGCGCGTGGGCCTGGCGCATTCCGTTCATCGCGTCGATCCTGCTGCTCGCGGTGTCCGTGTGGATTCGCCTGCAACTCGACGAGTCGCCGGCGTTCAAGCGCATCAAGGCCGAAGGCAAGATCTCGAAGGCGCCGCTCTCCGAAGCGTTCGGCCAGTGGAAGAACCTCAAGGTAGTGATTCTCGCGCTGCTCGGCCTGACGGCCGGCCAGGCCGTGGTCTGGTACACGGGCCAGTTCTACACGCTGTTCTTCCTCACGCAGACGCTCAAGGTCGACGGCGCGAGCGCCAATATCCTGATCGCGGTCGCGCTCCTGATCGGCACGCCGTTCTTCCTGTTCTGGGGCTCGCTCTCGGACAAGATCGGCCGCAAGCCCATCATCATGGCGGGCTGCCTGATCGCGGCGCTCGCCTACTTCCCGCTCTTCAAGGCGCTCACGCACTACGCCAACCCGGCGCTCGAAGCCGCCACGGCGCGCGCACCGATCGTCGTGATCGCGAACCCGGACGAATGCTCGTTCCAGTTCAATCCGGTGGGCACCTCGAAGTTCACGAGTTCGTGCGATATCGCCAAGAGCGCGCTCTCGAAGGCGGGCCTGAACTACGAGAACGTGGCGGCGCCGGCCGGCACGATGGCGCAGATCAAGGTGGGCGACGCGACCATCGACACCTATAACGGCAAGGCGCCGGGCGCGAAGGAAGCGGGCGCGGCGTTCGACAAGACGCTCGCGGGCACGCTGAAGAACGCGGGGTATCCGCTCAAGGCCGACCCGGCGCAAATCAACTGGCCGATGTCGATCGTGATCCTGACGATCCTCGTGATCTTCGTGACGATGGTGTACGGCCCGATCGCGGCGATGCTGGTGGAGATGTTCCCCACGCGCATCCGCTATACGTCGATGTCGCTGCCCTATCACATCGGCAACGGCTGGTTCGGCGGCTTCCTGCCCGCCACCGCGTTCGCGATCGTGGCGGCGCGCGGCGACATTTACTCGGGGCTCTGGTATCCAATCGTGATCGCGCTCTTCACCTTCGTGATCGGCATGCTGTTCGTGAAGGAAACGAAGGATTCGGATATCTACGCGCAGGATTGATGGCGCGGGCCGGAAAGCCTGTTCGACACCCGCGCTCCCGGGCGCGTCTCACGCCGATTTTAAAAAAGATTGACGAGGGTGTTGACAGGCGCACCGGGCGTAGGCATAATTTTCTTCTTCGGCGAATTAGCTCAGCCGGTTAGAGCGACGGAATCATAATCCGCAGGTCCGGGGTTCGAATCCCTGATTCGCCACCAGTTGCAAAAGAAAGCCGCTGTCCCACAAGGACAGCGGCTTTTTTCATTCCCGCCCGATTTTTTGCACCTTCATCTCGCGCTCGAACGGCCGATATCTGGAATAGCCAGAGCCAACGCCATGCGCAGGACCCTTCCCGTTTCGTCCATCGCTGCTGCGTCCGCCTAAGCGGATCTCGCGCGACAGCACGCCTGCCCGCCGTCCACGCCGCCCGTGTCTTCACGAGGCCGCAACACGCGCGCGCATTTCGGGAACCGCCGCCATGGCATCTGGCTCGCCCGGGCGTCGGCACTCAAGACCGCACCCGGTGATTCATTCGGGGAACAACGTGAAGAAGACCGCAGCCACACAACTTGCCGTTTCAACCTTGCTGATGAGCCTGCTCGCCGCTTGCGGCGGCGGTGGCGGTGGAGGTTCGAGCGGCAGCGCCAGCACCGGCAGTGGCGCCACGGCCGCTTCGAGCGGCACGCAGCAAGCCAGCACCAACACCGTCGTCGCGAACTCGGGCGCCACGCTCGTGGCCGCCGCCGCGACGTCGATCGCCGCCTACACGGCAACCGGCAATGTCGACACCGACAGCCTCGGTTATCTCAACGCGATCCGCCAGACCCTGGGTCTGCGCGTGCTCACGCAGAACGCCGCCGTAGCGCAGGCCGCGCTGAACCACGCCGACTACCTCGTCGCGAACCAGGCCTCGGGGCACAACGAAACGCCGGGGCTCACGGATTTCACGGGCGCCGATTCGCAAACCCGCATCGACGCGCTGCATCCGACCACCTTCAACGGCGAAGTGACGATCACGACGCAGACCGGCATTCAGCTGCCGAGCCTCTACGGCATCGAAACGCTGTTCGACGCGCCGTTCCACCGCATCGTCATGCTCTCGGATTTCGCGACGATCGGCGTGGGCTCCAACTCGGCGGCCGTCTCGAACAACACGGCGCTTTACAGCGCGCTCAACATCGATTTCGCCGATCCCGCGAACGCGCTCGCGAGCAACCAGTTCGTCGCCTATCCGTTCAGCGGGCAAACCGGCGCGCCGTATCAGTGGGTCGCCAACGAAAGCCCGAATCCGATGAACGACGCGCCCGCCTACATGGGCGCGACGGTCGGCTACCCGGTCACGCTGCAAGGCGGCGTGAACGACACGCTCGCGATCTCGACGTTCAAGATCAGTTCGAACGGCGTGAACGTGCCCTGCCTGGAGGTCGATCCGCAAACGGCGAGCATCGGCAGCGAACTGCACGGCGCGGCGCTGTGCACGCCGTATCAGGCGCTCTCGCCCAGCACGCAATACACGGCGACGGTCGCGGGCACCCGGAACGGCGCGGCGTTCAGCGTGAGCTGGAGCTGGACGACCGAAGCCGCCGCGTCGCAGAAGCAGGCGGTGGGCATGGGCGGTTTGATCGACAAGCTCACGGTGCAGTAACGCGCCCAGCGTTACCGTTGCGCCGCTCGCTCAGCGCGAGTGCTTGCGCTCGCGCTTCGTTTCGTACATCGAACGATCGGCGTAATCGATCAGCGAGGTCATTTCCGTGCCGTCTTCGGGCAGCACGGCCACGCCGATGCTCACGCCGAGGTCGATGCGCTGGCCTTCGAATTCGAACGGCTCGCCCACCTTTTCCATGAGGCGCAGGCTGTGCGCCTGCGCGTCCGCGCGGCGCGTGACGCCGGGCAGCAACAGCGCGAATTCGTCGCCGCCCACGCGCGCGGCCGTGTCCACACGGCGGCTGTTGCGCAACAGGCGCTCGGCCGTTTCGCGGATTGCGGCGTCGCCGGCACGATGGCCGTAGCGGTCGTTGATCGGCTTGAGGCCGTCCATGTCGAGATTGAGCACGCCCAGGCCGCCCGAGGAGCGCACCGCGAGATCGACCGACTGGCGCAGACGGTCGTAGAACAACGCGCGATTGGGCAAACCCGTGAGCGCGTCGTGCGTGGCACGCAGATACAGTTCGCTGGTTTCGTGTTGCGCGGCATGGAACATCGCGGCCGCGATCAGTTCGGACATCAGCGAAAGCAGGCGGATGTCTTCGTCCGAGAAACCGTTGACGTCGGGCTTCATCACCTTCAACACGCCGACGGTCGTCTCCAGATGCTTGAGCGGCGTGACCAGCATCGAGCGCAGGCCGGCGCGGCGGCACGCTTCGCGGTCCACGCGCGGATCCATTTCAGAGTCGTCGCAACGCAAGATCTCGCCCGTGTTCACGCACAGGCCCGAGAGGCTCGTGGCGCGCGCGAGACGCAGCCCGAGCAGCGAAGCGACATTACCCGACGCCGCGCGATACACCATGTCGGCGCCTTCCGCGAGTTCGACCACGGCGCCGGTCGCGCCCGTGAGTTGTTCCGCGCGTTCGGCGACGTACGCCATCACGCCGCCGAGATCGAGCCCGAGCTTCGCGATTTCCGATTGCGCCTTGATGATTTCGAGCAGCGTGGCGTTGTTGAGCTGCGTGTTCTGCGAAAGTGCTTCGTGGTTCATCGAATCGACCGTTGCGTGGCTAGCCTGAGGGCGCTCGATAACCCGCGCCGCTTTAGCCAGGAAGCATAACAAACCTCGTTGCCATGCTTCATGTCGCGCAACGCATGCACGCGCGCACGCGCATCAGCGTGCGCGCATCAACCCTCGCGCTTCACCGTTTGCGCCTCACCCTTCGATACGCTCGCGCGTCACGCGCAGCAACGCCGCCATCGCCTCGCGCGCGCGGCTCGCGTCGCGTCGCGCGATCGCGTCGAACACCGCCGTGTGATCGGGCAGCGCCGCATTGAACACGTCGGCGCGCTTCGCGTTCACGCGCAACTGGCCTTCGAGCGTGCGCTCGATGAGCGTGCCGAGCGGCACGAGCAATTCGTTGCGGCACGCCGCCAGCACCGCGAGATGGAAGCGCAGGTCGGCGCGCACCCACTCGTCCACGTTGCGCGCCTCGGCCATCGCCGTGTGCGCGCCCGCGAGCGTGGCCAGCGCGGCGGCGTCGTGCGCGCTCGCCGCGAGTCCCGCCGCGAACGGCTCGATCATCTCGCGCATGTCCTGGAGCTTGAGCGCGAACGCGAGCGGCGGCGCGACGCGCGCGTACCAGTCGAGCACGTCGGCATCGAGCAGATTCCACGCGTCGCGCGCGCGCACCCGCGTGCCCACGCGCGGCCGCGATTCCACGAGCCCTTTCGAGGTGAGCGTGCGCAGCGCCTCGCGCAGCACGGTGCGGCTCACGTCGAATGCAGCCATCAAGTCGGCCTCGCGCGGAAGCACCGTGGCCGGCGCGTAGTCGCCGCGCAGAATCGCGCTGCCGAGTTCGAAGGCCACCGTGCCGTGCAGATCGCGCTGAATGCTCATCGTCCGAAGGTCTTTGCGTAGGGATTGAGGTACGAGGAATGCGGAAAGCCGCCCAGATACTGGGAAAGCACGCTAAATAATACTATTAATAGCACTTAAGCGCCAATTTTGCAGTAGCATGTGCGCTGCTGACGGGCCGCCCTCCTCGCTTTCCATCCGCTTGCGCGCCCGCGTTTCACGGAGACATCGCATGAAAATCACCAAGATCGAAACCTTCATCGTTCCGCCGCGCTGGTGTTTCGTGAAGATCGAAACGGACGAAGGCATCGTGGGTTGGGGCGAGCCGGTCGTGGAAGGCCGCGCACACACGGTGGCCACCGCCGTCGACGAACTGTCCGACTACCTGATCGGCAAGAATCCGCTGCTGATCGAAGACCACTGGCAGGTGATGTACCGCGCGGGCTTCTACCGCGGCGGCCCGATCACCATGAGCGCGATCGCGGGCGTGGATCAGGCGCTCTGGGACATCCTCGGCAAGCATCACGGCGTGCCGGTGCATGCGCTGCTCGGCGGCCAGGTGCGCGACAAGATCAAGGTGTACTCGTGGATCGGCGGCGACCGTCCGAGCGACGTCGCGAACAATGCGCGCGCCGTGGTCGAGCGCGGCTTCAAGGCCGTCAAGATGAACGGCTCGGAAGAGCTGCAGATCATCGACACCTGGGACAAGGTGCAGGGCGTGATCGACAACGTCGCGGCCGTGCGCGAGGCCGTGGGCCCGAACGTGGGTATCGGCGTGGACTTCCACGGCCGCGTGCACAAGCCGATGGCCAAGGTGCTCGCGAAGGAGCTCGATCCGTACAAGCTGATGTTCATCGAGGAGCCGGTGCTCTCGGAGAACGTCGAGGCGCTGCGCGACATCGTCAACCAGACCAGCACGCCGATCGCGCTCGGCGAGCGCCTGTATTCGCGCTGGGATTTCAAGCACATCCTCGCGGGCGGTTACGTCGACATCATCCAGCCCGACGCGTCGCATGCGGGCGGTATCACCGAATGCCGCAAGATCGCGGCGATGGCCGAAGCCTACGACGTCGCGCTCGCGCTGCACTGCCCGCTCGGACCAATCGCGCTGGCCACCTGCCTGCAGATCGACGCGGTGAGCTACAACGCGTTCATCCAGGAACAGAGCCTCGGCATTCACTACAACCAGGGCAACGACCTGCTCGACTACATCAAGAACGCGGAAGTCTTCAAATACGAAGACGGTTTCGTGTCGATTCCGCAGGGCCCGGGCCTGGGCATCGAAGTGAACGAGGAGAAGGTGCGCGAGATGGCGAAGGTCGGTCATCGCTGGCGCAACCCGGTGTGGCGTCACGAGGACGGCAGCGTCGCCGAGTGGTAAGCGCGGTGAGCGTGGTGATGCACGCGTGAAACGCACAGCGTGCGGCCGCGGGCGTAACGTGACGCCCGTTCGGCCGCGCGTTTCAGCGGCGTAACGTTTCCGGCCGCTTTCGCGCGCGCCTTCGCGCGCCGCCCGAACACCGCGTTCGGGCTTTGTCGGAATCGCACATAAAAAATCGTTCCGGAACCGCGAGTTATCGGCGCGCGATCGCGCGGACGCGCCAAACGGCGCGTCCTGGCGCGCACTGGCCTGCAAATTGCAGAGTCTCCTGCACTCAAACAACGAGAACCGCAGGGGACCCCATGGGCGCATCGCTTCCCGATTACCTGATCCGCGAACAGGCCGCCGTGGGCGCGCTCGTCGTATTCGGCGTGCTACGCGTGATCGCGGCCGCCGTCGCGCTGACGAAAGGCTGGCGTATCGGCCTCATCGAGCAGGCGGGAATCGGCCTCGCGGTGCTGTGGTGCGCGCCGCAACTGATCGAGCTGATCGTCGCGCCCGGCTCGATCGCGGCGCTCGCCGAACTCGAAGGCAAGGCCGTGGGTTGCACGATCGCCCTGTTCTTCTCGCCGATTCTCAGCCACCGGCTCGGCTTCGAATAACGCGTGTTATCGCACGCGACGCGCGCCGCCGAAGCGGCGATGTTTCAGCCTTGCATCACATAGCCGGGCACGCTGTGCGCCAGCGCCGCGGCGATCACGAGCACGCCGATCATCACGATCGCCTCCAGATGGATCACGTTGACGAAGCGGCGCGCCGCCGCCGTCGACGCCGCGCGCCGCAATTCGGGCATCGCCACCACGCGGTTGAAGCCGCCGAGCAGCAGCGCGAACACCACCAGCGCGAGCTTGAGCAGGAGCACGCGGCCCCACGTGCTGCCGACGATCGCGTCGAGCGAGCCGCCGCTGCCGCGCACCGCGTTGAACACCCCCGTGGCGATCACGAAACCCACCGCGAACACGGCGACGTTCGAGACCTGGCTCGCCGTGCGGATCAGCACGCCGCGCGCCGTGGACGCGCCGAGCGCCGGCAGCACCGCCAGCCCGCCCGCCATGACGATGCCGCTCCACGCGCTCGCGCTCAGCACGTGCAGCGTGTGCAAGCCGAGCGCGGCCGAGGCGAAGCCCGCGTCGGCGGCATGACCGAGGCCCGCGCGCCCCGCCGCGATGGCGACGAGCGCGAGCCACAGCACACCGTCGCGCGCCACGCTCTGCGCGGCGAACGCGCAACCGAGCAGCACCAGTGCGCCCACGAACGCCACGGCCCACGCATGGCCCACGTGGGTTTGCGACAGCACGGTGCCGAGCACGCCGAACGCGCCAGGCAAGGACGAGCCGCTCATCGCGGCGCCTTCGTACAGCAGCCACATCACCAGCGCGGCGACCAGCACGAACGACGCCGCGCGCAGCGAGCGTTGCGCGCGCAGCCACGCGAGCCGCGCGGGCGCGACGGCCGTGCGGCCGTCCTTGTCGAGCCACGCGCTGTAGAAGGCGGAGCCGAGCGCGAACGCATAGGCCACGTTGACGAGCGCCGCCATGGCGACCTGTCCGATCCAGAGCCAGTCAGCTTTCATCGGCGGGCGCCCTCGCGAGCGTCGAAATCGTGACGGGACGGCGCACAACGGGCAGGCAACGGCGGCGGGAACAGAGCAATGGGAGTCATCGAAACGAGTGGCAAGGAAACAACATGAAACGGATTACGGAGTGCGCGAGCGGGCGCGGACACGAGCATGAGCGACGACGGCGAACACGGGGTGAAACGGGCGACACACACCTTGCTGACGAAGTGCAACCGGCCAGCGCGGCCGGCCAGGCGCGGCCGGCGAGGCGCGACCGGCGAGGCGCGACCGGCGAGGCGCGACCGGCCAGGCGATGCGGCAAAGTGCATGCTTCGATAGACGCCGCGCGGATCGGTTCCATCCGGGCCACGCGGCGCGCGGGCCACCGCGCGAACCCGCCGCGCCAATTCCATGCGCGCGCATCGATCCACCGAAACTTCGTCGGAGCGCGCGGTGAAAAACGTGCGATGCGCCCGGCATCAGCCACGCGCGACTGCGGGACAACCCCGTGTCACCGATCGGCGAACAGGTGCAGAATCATAACCGGCGACGCCGCGACCGAGAGACACGCGGCACGCCAGCTTCGGCGGTCGGTTCGTCATCGGCGCGGCGCATGCGGCAAATGGTCGCACTCCAAACCCCGATGCTAGAATCGGCTCCGTTGCCGCAGCGCGCCCGGTCTTCTGCTTTCATCGCGCGCAGCCTGGGAGCCGGGCCGTTCGAAGCCTGGTCAGGTCTACGATAAAGATGGAGTCACGCGTGTCCCCAAGACGTATCTTCCGGCCGCTCATTCCGCTCGTCGCGCCTCTGGCAGCCGCACTTTTGCTCGGCACGACCGGTGCTTTCAACGCGGCGCTCGCCCAGACCCAGAATCCGCCGCAGCCCAAAGCCCCCGACACGATCGATTCGCGCGTGCAGGGCTGTACCGCGTGCCACGGCACGCACGGCCAGGGCACCGACAACGACTATTTCCCGCGTCTCGCCGGCAAACCGGCCGAGTACCTGTACAACCAGCTGATGAATTTCCGCGAGGGTCGCCGCAAGTACCCTCCGATGAATTACCTGGTCACCTATCTCTCCGACGATTACCTGCACGAGATCGCCACGTTCTTCTCGCAGCAGCGGCCGCCCTATCCGCCGCCCGCGCAGACGTCCGTTGGCAGCGCCACGCTCGCGCGCGGCCAGAACATCGTGCTGCACGGCGATCCGGCCAGGCAGATTCCCGCCTGCGCGGCCTGCCACGGCGCGTCGCTCACGGGCATGGAGCCCGCCATTCCGGGTCTGGTCGGCCTGCATTCCGACTACATCAGCGCGCAGATCGGCGCCTGGCGTTCGGGCTCGCGTCATGCGAAAGCGCCCGACTGCATGCACGAAATCGCCACGCGCCTCACCGACGAGGACGTGAACGCGGTCGCGGCCTGGCTCGCGTCGCAGCGCGCGCCGCAGAATCCCGTGCCGGCACCGGCTGGCTCGTTGAAGACGCCGCTCGCCTGCGGCAGCGAACCGCAATAAGGCGCCGGGGGAGACAGCCAATATGAACCGCAAGTCCCTGTTCGCACTTTCCGCCGTCGTCGTGGCCGCCGCCGCGGCGCTCGTGCCGGTGCTCTGGTCCGGCACCGGCTATCTGCACACGGGCGCGGCCGTTGCCGCCACGCCCGCCGACCAGGCCGACCTCATCAAGAAGGGCGAATACCTCGCCCGCGCCGGCGACTGCATCGCCTGCCACACGGTGCGCGGCGGCAAGCAGTTCGGCGGCGGCCTGCCCATGGCCACGCCGTTCGGCACGCTCTACACGCCCAACATCACGCCCGACGACCAGTACGGCATCGGCAAATGGAGCGCCGACGACTTCTATCGCGCCATGCACACGGGCCGCTCGAAAGACGGCAGTCTGCTGTATCCGGCCTTCCCGTTCGCGAGCTACACGAAAGTGTCGCGCGCCGACTCGGACGCGATCTACGCGTATCTGCGCTCGGTGCCGCCCTCGAACGTGCCGAGCCGGCCGCACGAGCTGCGCTTCCCGTTCAACAACCGCAATCTGCTGATCGGCTGGCGCACGCTGTTCTTCCGCGAAGGCGAGTACAAGCCCGATCCGACCAAATCGGTCGAATGGAACCGCGGCGCGTATCTGGTCGAAGGCCTCGGCCACTGCGGCATGTGCCATACGTCGATCAACGCGGTGGGCGGCCCGGTCAACTCGGCGGCGTTCGCGGGCGGGCTGATTCCGCTGCAGAACTGGTACGCGCCCTCGCTCACCGGCAGCGAAGGCGGTCTCGGCGACTGGGAAACGAAGGACATCGCGAGCCTGCTCAAGACCGGCGTCTCGCAGCGCGGCGCGGTATTCGGTCCGATGGCCGACGTGATCCACAACAGTCTGCAATATCTCTCGGACGACGACATCCATTCGATGGCGACGTATCTGAAGACCATTCCGCAGAAGAAGGAAGCGCCCGAAACGATGCAGATGGAGACTTCGGAGGCGTTTGGCAGCGCGCTGCTGCAGCAGGGCGGCAAGATCTATCACGACCAGTGCGCGAAATGTCACGCGGAAAACGGGCTCGGCATGCCGCCGAACTTCCCGCCGCTCGCGAACAACCAGTCGATCCAGATGCATTCGGCCGTGAACCCGATCCGCATGGTGCTCAACGGCGGCTATCCGCCGAGCACGGGCGGCAACCCGCGTCCGTACGGCATGCCGCCGTTCGCGCAGGCCCTGTCGAACCAGGAAGTCGCGGCCGTGGTCACGTTCATCCGCATGTCCTGGGGCAACAAGGGCACGCCGGTTTCCCCGCAACAGGTGGCGGATCTGCGCTCCGCGCCGCTCGACTGAGGGGCCGATTGAGGGGCGATTGAGGGGGCGACCAGGCGCTTGAGGCTCGCCCGGCCGCACCGCGGCACACCAAGGCGCCGTGCGGCACGGCGCCCTTGCCGCGGTAACGGGTAGCGCGTAGCTGCTATAGTGGCGTTTGCCTGACGAGGGCGCAGTCTGTGAAAAGCGGGCTGCGCCCTTCGCTATTTGGCGAACCGGAGCGCGTGTTGACCGCGCCCGGCCGCGAGTGGCGCGTAGTCGGGACAGGTTTGCAGCGCGTGGGCCGCACGGTGGGACAGGCCGCGAGCGTCGTTCGAATGCAGTTGCAAGGCAAGGCGCGCCGGCCGGCGGGGTATCGGTGCCGGTGGTAGCGGCGGTTTCGGCGGCGCGCGCTGCGGGGCAAGAAGAACAAGGAGTGTCGTATGCACGCCGGTGAGCGTCTGAACAGCATTACTCACCTCGTGGGCGCAATGTTGTCGATCGCGGGACTCGTCTCGCTCGTGACGCTCGCCGCGTTCGACCACGACGCGTACAAGGTCGTGAGCTTCGCGGTCTACGGCGCGATGCTCTGCGCGCTCTACACGATCTCGACGCTCTATCACGGCGTGCGCGGTCCGCGTCTGAAGGCCGTCCTGCAGAAGTGCGACCACGCCGCGATCTATCTGCTGATCGCGGGCAGCTATACTCCGTTCACGCTCGTGACGCTGCGCGGCCCGTGGGGCTGGTCGCTGTTCGGCGTGAGCTGGGGGCTCGCCGTGCTCGGTATCGTGCAGGAACTCACGCTCGGCAGGCGCACCCGGATTGTGTCGATGGTGCTCTACGTGGTGATGGGCTGGCTCGCGGTGGTGGCGGTTCGCCCGCTCGTCGAGGCGCTGCCGGCGGCCGGCACCGCGTGGCTGCTGGCCGGCGGCATCATCTACAGCGTCGGCATTTATTTTTTCGTCAACGACGAACGCATCCGGCACGGACATGGAATCTGGCATCTGTTCGTGCTCGCCGGCAGCGTTTGTCAGTTCGTAAGCGTCGCGCGCTACGTCGCGTAACGCCTCCATGCGAAGCCATCGCGCAGCCGCCTCAGTGTCCGCGGCCGGGCGATGCAACTTAACGCCAGCCGACAGGTCTTGAAAGACTCGTCCGGTCATGAAATCCGCGGCGCGCACACTGGCGCGTCGTCCGAAAAACGCGAAGGGCGGCTGACGGCCGGGCGCATGTCGTCTGGCAAGACCGCCCCGCCGCTCGACGTCGCAGCGCGCCCGATGGCCGCGATACGACGCCAGCGCTACTGCAATACAAACAGGTCTTTATGTCTTTCGATTCTCTCGGCTTGTCCGAACCGCTGGTCCGTGCTGTCAATGAACTCGGTTACACCACGCCCACGCCCATCCAGGCGCAGGCGATTCCCGCGGTGCTCGGCGGCGGCGACCTGCTCGCCGGCGCGCAGACCGGCACGGGCAAGACCGCCGGTTTCACGCTGCCGATCCTCCAGCGCCTGACCGACATGCCGGCGCCCGCGGGTGCCAAACGCATCGTGCGCGCGCTGATCCTCACGCCCACGCGCGAACTCGCCGCCCAGGTCGAGGAAAGCGTGCGCGCCTACGGCAAGTACCTGAAGCTCAAGTCCACGGTGATGTTCGGCGGTGTCGGCATCAATCCGCAGATCGACGCGCTGCGCCGTGGCGTGGATATCGTCGTGGCCACGCCGGGCCGCCTGCTCGACCACATGCAGCAGAAGACCATCGACCTCTCGCAGCTCGAGATTCTCGTGCTCGACGAAGCCGACCGCATGCTCGACATGGGCTTCATCCACGACATCAAGCGCGTGCTCGCGAAGCTGCCGCCCAAGCGCCAGAACCTGCTTTTCTCGGCCACCTTCGCCGACGAAATCAAGGCGCTCGCCGACAGCCTGCTCGACTCGCCCGCGCTGATCGAGGTCGCGCGCCGCAACACCACGGCCGAAACGGTCGCGCAGAAGATCTATCCCGTCGACCGCGACCGCAAGCGCGACCTGCTCACGCACCTGATCCGCCAGCACAACTGGTTCCAGGTGCTCGTGTTCACGCGCACCAAGCACGGCGCGAACCGTCTCGCCGAGCAACTGACGAAGGACGGCATCAGCGCGCTCGCGATTCACGGCAACAAGAGCCAGTCGGCCCGCACGCGCGCGCTCGCCGAGTTCAAGGACGCCACGCTGCAGGTACTGGTCGCCACCGACATCGCCGCGCGCGGCATCGACATCGACCAGTTGCCGCACGTGGTGAACTACGACCTGCCGAACGTGCCGGAAGACTACGTGCACCGCATCGGCCGCACGGGCCGCGCGGGCGCGACAGGCGAAGCGGTGTCGCTGGTTTGCGTCGACGAACACCAGCTGCTCAAGGACATCGAAAAGCTCATCAAGCGCGCGGTGCCGCAGGAAGTCGTGCCGGGCTTCGAGCCGGACCCGAACGCCAAGCCCGAGCCGATCCAGCGCCGCAGCCAGCCGCAAGGCCGTGCGCCGCGCCAGGGTCAGCAGCCGCAAGGCCAGCGGCAGAGCCGCGAGGCCTCGCAGGGCGGCAAGCCCAGCGGCGCGGGCGGCGGTCGTCCGGCGCAATCGCGCGGTGAATCGCGTGATGCGCGCGAACAACGCGAGCCGCGCGAGGCGCGTGAAGCGCGCGGCGGCAACCAGGGTGCGCGCGGCGGTCGCCAGAACGGCCAGACCGCCAATGCGTCAAACGGCGGGAACGGTGCGAACCACGGTCAGCGCCAGGGCAAGCCGGCCAACGGCGGGCGTCCCGCGCAGCCGCAGAACGCCGCGAATCACGGTACGCAAGGCGCGCGCGGCGAACATACGCGTCGCGAAAGCCAGCGCGGTGTGTCGCACGAAAGCGCGCTCGGCCGCCCTCAGCAACGCAAGCCGCAATCGAATCCGGGCGCCCTGCTCGGCGGCCGCCCCGCCGGCAGCTCGCGCCGCGACGGCAACGGTCAGCGCGATCGCTAAGCGCGCCAGGCCGCTCGCGTAGCGCGCAAACGCGGCCTCGCAACGAAAAAAAGCCCGCTGGATTCAGCGGGCTTTTTTTATTTGAGGCCGGTTGGTACCAGCCTGGCGCAGATCAGCGGAAGAACACGTGCTGCGTGATTTTCGCGAGCGGGTAATGAACGCCCGGCTGGATCTTCGCGGGAATGTCGAGCGGCTTGAGCAGCATCTTCACGCACATGTCGGCGGACAGATTGCGGCGCACGAGCTTGTTCACGCGCGCCGTGAGCTCGCGGTTATACGCGGCGTCGCGCACGCGCTCGGGATAACGCACCGCGAACACGTGCCGCAACGCGATCTCCGAATCCTCGTTCTTGATTTCCATCACGCGGCGCAACAGCGCGCCGAGCACGGCGAACCGGCCGTGCCCTTCCATCTGGTTGTACTTCTTGAAGTAGCGGAAAAAGTGCTTGTAATGGCGCACTTCGTCGCTGCGGATATTGGCCGTGATTTCCTTCAGCACGGGCTCGTTCGCGCATTCGCCGATCGCGCGATAGAGCGTGGCCGTGCCGGTTTCCACCACGCAGCGCGCGACCATTTCGAGCGCGCGGGTTTTTTCGAATTCCTCGAACGAGCAGGTTTTCGAGTATTCGTCGATGAAATTCTGGAACGCGAGATCCCAGTCGAACTCGGGCCACACGTACTGGATGTAGGTCTTCAGCGCGCGGCCGTGCTGAAGCTCCTCGATTTCCCATTCGGTGTTGAGCCATTCCGAGACTTCCGGGTCGCCGTTGAAGAAAGCGCTCAGGTTGCTCGTGTAGATGTCCGAGCCGCTCTCGATGAATGACGAGGCGCACAGCAGCAGCATGAGGTCTTCGTTGGCGCGGGCATGCTGACGGTCGATGCGGGTGAGATCGATGTCTTCGATGCGCCAGGGCATTACGTGGCGAGGCTCAATGTCGTTACGCATGGTTCGTACTCCCAAAGCGGTATCTGGTGCCCACGTCGCGCGGAGCGGACTTTCTAGCCCGCGTCGCACGGGTCACGCGCACACGCTTTCACGTTGGTGAAAGGTACCAGCCATCCGATTCAATCTTAGCGGTAGTTTCGCGTAGCTGCAGTCATGGAGCACAGACCGATCCCGGTCCTCGCAGTTCCGGAAACTGAGGCCTTCCTCGGTCTAAATCATGCAACGAAATATTATCTGACGACGATCTGGAAGGCGGCCGACAGGTAACCGCAAGCGAATGTCGCGGCGACCTGAGCCGGCGGTAACGCCGAACACGGTTCGGTATCGGCCGAAATCGAGCTCAATCACGCCGAAGCCGAATCGCGGGGAATGAATCGCGCGTTTTCGCGCGCGGCACACATCGGCGCACGTCGGCGCGATCCAGCACGCATTGCGGCGGCGCGGCAGAAACTTCAAGTCGTTTCGCGATGTCGGCCGGTCGGCTCAACCGCTTTCCGCGAGCGCGAATGTCAAAGGGAATATTTTCGGCATGTGGTTTGTACAACGCAGCGGCGTTGACTACACTCCAGTTCCCCGTAGCCGATCGCCGGTGGGATGCCGTTTTGCCGGGTTTGGGCCGCGTACGTCTACGTGCCGCGGACCGCCTGGAACGGTGGACCGCCCGCCTGCCGGTCGATACGGCGCAGGCTTTCGCTCATACCTAACGCATATCTGTCGCTGCGCTGCCGCATCCTCCGGCGGCTCAGGCGACCTCTGATGCGGCAACACGGAGAGAACGATGCTGAGTCCGCATGAATTCGCCACCCTGCTACTCGTCAAGGACGCCCCGAACCAGCTCGATATGGAACGGGAAGAACTCGACGCCCTGCTCGAGCGGCAGCTCGTCCAGCTGGAACGCCTCGCCTCGGGCCTCCAGCAATGGCGACTCACCGAAATCGGCGACTCCGCGTTACGCGCCATCAAACGGTGCTCGTGAACCCGAGCGCCGCCAGCCGCGCCGCTCGCGCGCGGCACGTTCAGGCGCTGCCCGACTCTGAACTTTCGCGGACGTAAGGACGTCCGCCCACTCGCCCGGCGAAAGCGCCGCGAGGACCGCTTCGCGGCTTTCGCGCTCGGGCATGTCCAACGGGCATGTCTGCCACGGGCACCTCCCCGATGCAGGCGCATTGCTTCACCGCACGCGCCTGCAGTGCATGGTCACGCGGACCCGCGCGCTTCATGCCCGCGTGACCATTTTTTTGCGCGCCGCCGCGCTCGCGACCCGCCGCGCGATTCACCCGCCACCCCGCCGCGAAGCCATTCCCGCGACGATCCCGCTCGCGCTTACCCCGCTCGCAGCGTGGAGTCGGCGAATGCGCGCCAGCTCAGCGCATTCGCGCGCTGCTGGTTGAGAAACTCCACCCATTGATTGCGCGCGGCCATGTCGCCGCTCTTGCCGTTCGTGGCGTACTGCTGCGCGAGCGCCGCCTGGAAGCCGCAGAACTGCGCCTGCGGCAGCTTGCCGTGGCGCTGCGCCACCCACGCGTCGAATACGGCCGAATAGACCGCCTGCGTGTCTTGCCCGTAGTCCGCGGTCTGGCCGCACATCTGCTGCAAGGCGGCGAACGACGGCGCGCCCCAACCCCCATCGACACTCGTTGGCACCGCGCCCGCGCACCCCGCGAGCAGCACCGCCGCGCCGATCATCGCAACTCCACGCATGATTGCCTCGTTTCCGGCTGGTCAGCCCGATTGTTTTGAACGCGGCTATTGTCGCACCGAGCGCCGCGCGCGACACCCTGGCCGTTCGGCCGAGGCGACTTGCGCGCGGCTTTCGGGCTATGCTGGCCTCGCTGTTTAACCGCTTTCCCTCGCTTCCTCACGCTTTCTCCCTTCTCAATTCAAACGGAGGAGACCGCACGATGGCCGAGTCGTACATCCTCGCGCTGGACCAGGGCACCACGAGTTCGCGCGCCCTGCTGCTCGATCGCCGCGGCGAAATCGTCGCGCTCGCCCAGAAGGAATTCGCGCAGCACTACCCGCGGCCCGGCTGGGTCGAGCACGATCCGCGCGACATCTGGTCGAGCCAGGCGGGCGTCGCGGCGGAAGCGCTCACGCGTGCGGGTGTGAGCAGCGCGGCGGTGGCCGCCATCGGCATCACGAACCAGCGCGAGACCACCCTCGTCTGGGACCGCGAAACGGGCCAGCCGGTGTACAACGCCATCGTCTGGCAGGACCGCCGCACGGCCGCGTTCTGCGACAGCCTCAAGCAGCGCGGTCATGAAGCCGCGGTGCGCGCCAAGACCGGCTTGCCGGTCGACGCGTACTTTTCGGCCCCCAAGCTCCGCTGGATTCTCGATCACGTCGATGGCGCGAAGGACAAGGCGCGCGCGGGCAAACTCGCGTTCGGCACCGTGGACAGCTGGCTCATGTGGCATCTCACACGCGGCGCGCTGCACGCGACCGACGTCACCAACGCCGCGCGCACCCTGCTCTTCAACATCCATACGCTGCAATGGGACGACGACCTGCTCGCGCTGTTCGAGATCCCGCGCAACATGCTGCCCGAAGTCCGTTCGTCGTCCGAAGTTTACGGGCGCACGGCATCCACGCTATTCGCGAGCGAAATCCCGCTCGCGGGCGTGGCCGGCGACCAGCACGCGGCGCTCTTCGGGCAGATGTGCCTGCGTCCCGGCATGGTGAAGAACACCTACGGCACGGGCTGTTTTCTCGTGATGAACACGGGCGAGACGCCGATCGAATCGCGCCACAATCTCGTCACCACCATCGCGTGGCAGGCGCTCGGCAAAACGCAGTACGCGCTCGAAGGCAGCATCTTCATCGCGGGCGCCGTGGTGCAGTGGCTGCGCGACGGGCTCGGCCTCATCCGCAGCGCGAGCGAGATCGAAACGCTCGCGGCCAGCGTGCCGCACAGCGACGGCGTCTACCTCGTGCCCGCGTTCGCGGGCCTCGGCGCGCCGCACTGGAACGCGCACGCGCGCGGCACGCTGTTCGGCGTCACGCGCGGCACGAGCGCGGCGCATATCGCGCGCGCGGCGCTCGACGCCATCGCGTATCAGTCGTACGACGTGCTCGCCGCCATGGAAGCCGACTCGGGCATGCGCGTGAAGGCGTTGCGCGTGGACGGCGGCGCGTGCGCCAACAATCTGCTGATGCAGTTCCAGGCCGACCTGCTCGGCGCCGAGGTGCTGCGGCCGCGCGCGAGCGAAAGCACGGCGCTCGGCGCGGGCTATCTCGCGGGACTCGCGGTGGGCTTTTGGCGCGACATCGACGAATTACAGCAGCAGTGGCAACTCGACCGCCGCTTTTCGCCCGTGCTGCCGCGCGACGAGGTCACGCGCTGTTTGAAGGGCTGGCAGCGCGCGATCGACGCCGCCCGGGCATGGGCCGACAGCGGCAACTCCGACGATTCCTGATGTGCGTTCGAATGCGGCGTTCGAATGCGGCGTTCGAAGCGGCATTTGAATGCGGCTGTGGCGGCCCTGCACCCGCGCGGGTGCGAGCGTTTGAATCCGCGCTGGACCACGCGGCCGATCGCGCCGCCATGCCCACCCCGCGCGCCGCACCCGGCCGATCGCCGGATGCGCGCGCGAAAGCACGTATCATGTCGGGTCTCCACCTCGTGCGCGCCGCCGCCGGCAATTGGCGCGCAGAGCCCGGCCCCTCTTTCGTTTTACGCATGATCGACCATCTCATCTGCGACTGCGACGGCGTCCTCGTCGACAGCGAAGTCATCGCCGACCGCGTCCTCCTCGAAACCCTCACGCAAACTTTTCCCGGCGTGGATTTCCACGTCGCGGTGCAGTCGGCGTTCGGACAGCAGACCTCGCGTTTTCTCGCCGACCTTGCCGCGCGCCTGAACCTCACGATGCCGGACGACTTCCTCGAAACGATCGAGCACAACTGCGAAGCGGCCATCGCCGCATCCGTGAGTCCGATCAACGGCGTGCGCGACGCGCTGCGCCAGGTCACGCTGCCCGTGGCCGTGGTGTCGAACAGCCGCCTCACGCGCGTGCACGCCTCGGTGCGCCGCGCGGGCCTCGACACGATCTTCGGCGAACGCATCTTCAGCGCCGAAATGGTCGCGCGTCCCAAGCCCTATCCGGACGTCTATCTGCACGCCGCGAACACGCTCGGCGTGGCGCCGGCGCGCTGCCTCGTCGTGGAGGACAGCATCTCGGGCCTGAACGCCGCGCGCGCGGCGGGCATGAAGACGATCGCGTTCGTGGGCGCGAGCCACATTCCGTCGGGTTACGCCGACGTGCTGCGCGAGATGGGCATCACGCGCATCATGACGCACATGGACGAACTGCCCGCGCTCGTCGAAGCGGGCGTGCGCGGCGAGTTCGGCGACGTGCAGTCGTAACGCCCGCGCAGCGCGAACGCACGCCTCAAACCGGCCGTCAAAACGCACACGGCGCGCGAAGTTTCGCGCGCCGTGTGTCATTCGAGCCCCGGCACCGCTTCAGCCGGGCAACCCGGCAACGTGCCTCACGCCGGTTCGGCGCAACGCTCGCGCGCGGCCGCGATCGACTCGCGGAACGCCACGAGTTCGGCGATCGTCAGCATGGGCAGATCGTGCAGCTTCGCGAAGTCGTCGACCTGCTGGCCGCGCGCCATCGTGCCGTCCGGGTTCATCAACTCGCACAGCACGCCGGCGGCCGAGAGGCCCGCGAGCACGGCGAGATCGACCGTGCCTTCGGTGTGGCCGCGGCGCGCCAGCACGCCGCCCTTCTGTGCGCGCAGCGGGAACACGTGGCCGGGGCGCACGATGTCGGCGGGCTGCGCGTTCGGGGCGATGGCGGCGCGGATCGTCGTCACGCGGTCGGCGGCGGAAACGCCCGTGCTCACGCCGTCGCGCGCTTCGATCGACACCGTGAACGCGGTGCGGTTGCGGCTTTCGTTGTGAGCGACCATCGGCGGCAATTCGAGCGCGCGCACCTTGTCGTCCGAGAGACACAGGCAGACGATGCCGCTGCATTCGCGGATGAACAGCGCCATGGTGGCGGGCGTGAGCCGCTCGGCGGCGACGATCAGATCGGCTTCGTCCTCGCGGTCGTGGTCGTCCTGGAGCACGACGGGACGGCCTTCGCGCATGGCTTGCAGCGCGGCGGCGATGCGCGGCGGCACCGGTTCGGTTTCGAGAAACGGGAGATCGGCGGCGGCGTCGAGGCAATCGACGGCGGACGTCGCAACGGGGGAACTGGCAATAACGGACATGTGAAACGCTCCTCGCGAGAGTGGGGCGAAAAACGTTTCAGGGCATTGCAAACAGACAGGCATCCCGGCACGCGCCTTCCTGCCGACACCGCGCGTTCCAGGGAACGCACGCGTATCGGCCGAAGCGCCGCGGCGGATGGGCAACCGTGACCATCTGCACATCTTCTCTCATCCGGACTCTGACCGTCGGCTCTGGCTTCGCACCAGATCTGCTGACCCTGCGCGCAAGCTCGAGGCTCGCGCGAGGCGCTCGCGGGCTCGTCGGCATTGCCTTGCGGCGCGGCCGACATACCGCCGGTGGGGAATTTCACCCCGCCC
Source organism: Paraburkholderia acidisoli (assembly GCF_009789675.1). Taxonomy (NCBI): domain Bacteria; kingdom Pseudomonadati; phylum Pseudomonadota; class Betaproteobacteria; order Burkholderiales; family Burkholderiaceae; genus Paraburkholderia; species Paraburkholderia acidisoli. The sequence continues at coordinate 2,597,328 of NZ_CP046913.1, forward strand.
TGAAGACGCACTGATTACCGGAAAATCCGGCGGGCAAAGGATACAACAGAGCGCGCCGTCGTGCAGCGCGAAAAATGGCATCCCGACAAAAATCTTCCAGCGCTTCGGCGCCCGCCCGGCTTGCGCCAGCGGGTTCGCGCCGGCTTCACGACGGCTTCACGCCGCCGGTTTTACGCCAACGTCACGCCAACTTCACGCCGGTTGCGGCGCGGCCGCCGCCGGCACGTCCCAGCGCGGCGGCGTTTCGGCGTTGAGCGTCACGCGGAACACGCGCGCCTCGGTGTCGCCGGGATTGCGCAGCGTGTGCGGCTGATCGGCGTCGAACACGATGGCGTCGCCGGTCGCGAGCAACTGGCGGCGGTCGTGCACGCTCACTTCGAGCGTGCCTTCGCTCACCACGAGATTCACCGTCGTGCCGGGCGCGCGGCGCGTGCCGGGCTCGGTGTGCAGCGGCGCGATGCGCAACTCGTGGAATTCGGCGGCCACGGACTCGCCCTCGGGATAGAGCGCGCGCGCCGAATAGCGGCCATCGGCGGAAACCACGCGCGAAGCGCGCTCGGCGGGCAGATGCTCGAAGCCGTTCACCGCGTGCTTGCGCAGGAACGCCGAGACGGACACTTTGAGCGCCGCCGCGACCTTGCAGAGCACCTTGATGGACGGCACGCTGCGCGCCGACTCGACCTGCGCGAGCATGGCCCGCGAGACGCCCGAGGCGCGGGCGAGCGCATCGAGCGAGAGTTGCCGCTCGGCGCGCAGGCGCGCCAGATTCACGCCGACGAGGTACTCGAGCGCGTCGTAAGGTCCTTCGTTGTGCGCAGCATGTTGCTGGGCGTCGCGCACGAGCGCGAGGGGTGAATGCATGACTGCCTCCCGGTGGCGCCGCGCGTGAAGCGGCGTAAGGCTTGAATGGAGGCAAGACTAGCATTGCGATTTGCCGCACCCAACGAAGTTATCTTCACACTCATATCAGCATTGCAGAGCGGCGTTCGGGGAATGCTTACGCGCTGGCGGCATAAGGCGCGCGGCGCTTTGAGTTCGCGCTTTGGCGCGGGTTTTCGCCGGCGTATTCGGCCCAGGCATTCAGCGAACCGCGCCGCCCGCCATCGACGTGACGAATTCGACGGCCACGCCCGGCGCGAGCGCGACGAAGATCTGCACCTCGGCGCTCGCGGGCACTTCGGCGTACTCGTACGGCACGCGATGCGCGTCGAGACGCGCGAGCAGCGCGCGCCATGCCTCGCCGGGCGCGACGCGAAACGCCACGTGATCGAGACGCGGCACGACGAGCGCGGTCGCGCGCGCGGGCGCCGTGGCGTCGACCAGATGAACGACCGGGCGGCCGTTGGCGTAGAGCCAGTGGCCCGCCACGCGAAACGGCGGGCGCGGGCCGTCTTCGAGCGCGGCGATGTCGGTGAAAAAGCGGCGGGCGCCCGCGAGATCGGGCGTGACGAGCGTGACGTGGTCGAGTTGCATGGCGGATGGGCGGGGAGATCGGGTAAAAACGCAGGAAGCGCGACGCTTCGAACAGACCGATTGTCGCCCTCGAGGGTCATGCCGATAAGCGGCGTCGCGCTTGAAGCAGTTTCAAACGGCGGCCCGCCTTTGAGAACCCATCGGCGCATACGTCCCCCGGCACCGCGAAACGCCCGCCCAGCGTGCCGCGACCGCGCCATAAGCGCCCGCGCGCAACCGGCTATAATGCTGGATTGCGCAAAACCGCGCTCCGTCGCCCGGCGCCGACGACGAAAAACACGCGCATCCGCTGCCCGCCACGCCGCGCACCAAGCTTTGGCGGCACGCAACGGCACCGCGGCTCACCGCAGCCGCCAGCGCTTGCGATTCGGCCCTCTAAAAAACCAGAACCCCGTAGTCCATCACATGCATCCCGTGCTCCGGCACGTGCATCAACCGGACGACGCCCCCAGGTCAACCACTGCGAACGGCGAACCCCGATGACCAAGAAAGTTTATGTAAAGACCTTTGGCTGCCAGATGAACGAGTACGACTCCGACAAGATGGTCGACGTACTCGGCGCCGCCGAAGGACTCGTGAAGACGGACACGCCCGAAGACGCGGACGTGATCCTCTTCAACACCTGCTCGGTGCGCGAAAAGGCCCAGGAAAAGGTCTTTTCCGACCTTGGCCGCGTGCGCGAGCTGAAGGAAGCGAATCCCAATCTGCTGATTGGCGTGGGCGGCTGCGTGGCGAGCCAGGAAGGCGCCGCGATCGTCGCGCGCGCGCCCTACGTGGACCTCGTGTTCGGTCCGCAAACGCTGCACCGCCTGCCGCAGATGATCGACGCGCGCCGCGCCTCGGGCCGCGCGCAGGTCGACATCACCTTTCCCGAAATCGAGAAGTTCGACCATCTGCCGCCCGCGCGCGTGGAAGGCCCGAGCGCGTTCGTCTCGATCATGGAAGGTTGCTCGAAGTACTGCAGCTACTGCGTCGTGCCCTACACGCGCGGCGAGGAAGTCTCGCGCCCGCTCGACGACGTGCTCACGGAAATCGCCGGTCTCGCCGACCAGGGCGTGCGCGAAGTCACGCTGCTCGGCCAGAACGTGAACGCCTATCGTGGTGCGCTCACCCACGGTTCGCACGACGTCGCCGACTTCGCCACGCTGATCGAATACGTGGCCGAAGTGCCCGGTATCGAGCGCATCCGCTACACGACCTCGCATCCGAAGGAATTCACGCAGCGCCTGATCGACATGTACGCGAAGGTGCCGAAGCTCGTCTCGCACCTGCATCTGCCCGTGCAGCACGGCTCGGACCGCGTGCTGATGGCGATGAAGCGCGGCTACACGGTGCTCGAATACAAGTCGGTGATCCGCAAGCTGCGCGCGATCCGCCCCGACCTGTCGCTTTCGACCGACATCATCGTGGGCTTCCCCGGCGAGACCGAGGAAGACTTCGAGAAGACCATGAAGCTCGTCGAAGAGATGAGCTACGACACGAGTTTCTCGTTCATCTACAGCCCGCGTCCCGGCACGCCCGCCGCGAACCTTCACGACGACACGCCGCGCGAACTCAAGCTCAAGCGCCTGCAGCATCTGCAAGCCACGATCGAAGAGAACGTGCAGCGCATCAGCCAGGCGATGGTCGGCCGGGTCGAGCGCATTCTCGTGGAAGGCCCGTCGCGCAAGGACCCGAGCGAACTCGCCGGCCGCACCGAGAACAACCGCGTGGTGAATTTCCCGGCGCCGCTCGCGTCGCACGCGCGCCTGATCGGCCAGATGATCGACGTGAAGATCAACCACGCGTACCCGCATTCGCTGCGCGGCGAACTCGTGCTCGCGCACGAAGGCGCGTCGGCGCTTTCGCACTGACCCCGCACTGTCCCGCGTATTTGCGGTATTGAGGAGTTCACCAACACCTTGAAGCCCAATCAGCACAATCAGCAGCATCTGGAATTCACGGCGCCGCGCGAAGACAACGCGCGCCTCGCCAATCTCTGCGGCCCGCTCGACGAAAACCTGCGGCAGATCGAGCAGGCGCTCGACGTGACGCTCGCGCGGCGCGGCCATCGCATCAGCATTCGCGGGCGCGGCGCGCGCGTGGCGCTCACGGCGCTCGAAAACTTCTACAACCAGGCGCGCGATCCGCTTTCCGTCGACGACATCCAGCTCGCGCTGGTCGAGGCGCGGCATCCGGCCAATCTCGTGAGCGATCCGCGCGAGAGCGGCAACGGCGGCGTGCGCGGCCAGCACGGCGGCAAGAACGGCCGCGGCAACGAAGCGCTGACGGAAATCGATCCGCGCTTTCGCGGCGACCCCGATCATCCGTTCGACGAGCCCGCGGGCAACGGCGGCGACCTCGACGTCGAAGACCAGGGGCCGAAGCTCTACACGCGCCGCGCCGACCTGCGCGGCCGCACGCCCGCGCAGCGCGAATACCTCAAGCAGATCATTTCGCACGACGTGACGTTCGGCATCGGGCCGGCGGGCACCGGCAAGACCTATCTCGCGGTGGCCTGCGCCGTCGACGCGCTGGAGCGCGATCAGGTCAAGCGCATCGTGCTCACGCGCCCGGCCGTGGAAGCGGGCGAGCGTCTGGGCTTCCTGCCCGGCGATCTCGCGCAGAAGGTGGATCCGTATCTGCGTCCGCTCTACGACGCGCTCTACGATCTGCTCGGCTTCGACAAAACGGCGAAGATGTTCGAGCGCCAGATGATCGAAATCGCGCCGCTCGCCTACATGCGCGGCCGCACGCTCAATCACGCGTTCATCATTCTCGACGAGGCGCAGAACACCACGCCCGAGCAGATGAAGATGTTCCTCACGCGGATCGGCTTCGGCTCGAAGGCGGTCGTGACCGGCGACACGACCCAGGTCGACTTGCCGCGCGGCCACAAGAGCGGCCTGATCGAGGCGCAGCAGGTGCTCAAGAACGTGCGCGGCATCGCGCTCACGCACTTCACGAGCGCCGACGTGGTGCGCCATCCGCTGGTCGCGCGCATCGTCGAGGCTTACGACGCGCACGCGAAGAAGGACGAAGACGGCAGCAACGGCCGCTGATCGGCACGACACCGGCACGACTCATGGCCCGCGCACCCAAACTCAAACTGACCGTCCAGTTCCCCGCCGCGAAGGCGTTTCCCGAGCACAAGGCGGCGCTGCCGCGCGCGACGGTGGCGGCGTGGCTCAAGGCCGCGCTGTTCGCCGACGCGGAACTGGCCGTTCGCTTCGTCGACGCCGAGGAAGGCCGCGCGCTCAACCGCAGCTATCGCGGCAAGGACTACGCGACCAACGTGCTCACCTTCGCGTACGCGGAGAACGAGGACGACCCCGTGACCGGCGACCTGATCCTCTGCTGCCCCGTGGTGGAGAAGGAAGCGGCCGAGCAAGGCAAGCCACTCGCCGCGCACTACGCGCACCTGCTCGTGCACGGCGCGCTGCATGCGCAAGGCTACGATCACGAGGACGACGCGGAGGCCGAGGAAATGGAGGGCATCGAAACCGAGGTGCTCAACTCGCTCGGCTTTCCCGATCCGTACAAGTAAGGTAGCGATTCAACCCGCGCTTCCGGCACCGACTCCATGAACGACACGCGCACGCCCGACTCCGACGATCCGCTAGATACGGTCGACCCGCTCGACGAGCGCGCCACGGAGTCGCCGCCCGGCGCGCCGGGCCCCGCGGGTGATGCGCCTCATTCTCCGTACCCGCCCTCGCTCGGCGAATCGCGCCTGCTCGACGACGACGAACTGCGCGCTTCGCTCGCGTGCACGCTCAAAGACTGGGACGGCAAAACCGACCTCTGGCTGTTCGGTTATGGCTCGCTGATCTGGAACCCGGGCCTGCCGAGCGTCGAAACCGTGCGCTCGCGCGTGCACGGCTACCATCGCGGACTCTATTTGTGGTCCCGCGTGAATCGCGGCACGCCCGAGCAACCGGGCCTCGTGCTCGCGCTCGATCGCGGCGGCTCGTGCGCGGGCGTCGCGTTCCGGCTCGCGGCCGAGGGCGTGATGCCGCATCTCGAAGCGCTGTGGCGCCGCGAAATGCCGATGGGCTCGTATCGCCCCGCGTGGCTGCCCTGCACCCTCGCCGACGGCCGCCGCGTGGCCGCGCTGGCGTTCGTGATGCGGCGCGATGTGGCGTCCTATACCGGCAAGCTCTCCGAAGCGACCGTGCGCACCGTGTTCGGCTGCGCGAGCGGCCGCTACGGCAGCACGCTCGATTACGTGCGCCGCACGGCGGAAGCGTTGCGCGAGAGCGGCATGCCGGACCGCGCGCTGGAACGGTTGCTCGCGCGCTGCGCGTAGGCGAAAAAAAACCGCGGCAATGTCGCGGTTTTGTATTCTGCTGCGCGAAAGGCGCGTTCGGCGCGCCGCTGCGGGCGCCTCCGCCGCACCGGCTTAGTCGGTACCGAATTTCGGCGAGCGCGGGCCGTACAGCAGGCCATTGGGCTGTCCCGCGGAAAGCAGCTTGCGGCTCGTCAGCCCGGCGACCGCCCAGCTTTCGTCGCTCAGCGTATGCGCGACCTGCTTGACCGCCGCCTGCACGAGCGACGTGATCAGCCCGCCATTCACGCCATAGTTGCCCAGTTCCTTGCCGCTCGCGCTTCCCTTGCCTTCCCAGAGCACGTCGCCGTTGGCGAGGCCGACCAGTTTGGCCGAAGCGGTCACGAACGTATTGGCGTCGACGACCTGATACACGGAGCCGTACTGGGTCACCTTCGTGTAGAGCGCCGCGTCCGCGCCGAAGATCTTGCGCAGCTTCGCGGGCGACACGTCCTGGATGTCGGCGGCCGTCGTCAGGCCGTTCTGCTTGAAGGTCTCGGCAACTTCCGCCACCGGCAGCACGTAGTAGCCGGCTTCCGCGAGCGGCATCGTCATCTGCGAAAGCATGCCGTTCGTGGCGTTCACGTCGGACGTCTCGTTCAGCGGCGGCAAAACGACGATGGTGTGCGGCCGGGCGGCGCGCAGCGCGGTGTAATCGACCTGCTGTTTCGCCGGACCGGCGCAGGCGGCGAGCAATGCGGCCACGGCCAGCGCGGGCAGCCATTTCAGTCGTGAAAAATCGAACATGTGCGTGCTCCTATTTCTTCAGGTTCGTCAGCAGGAAGTCCATGTATGCGGACGACTCGGGGAACGCCGATTTTTCGGCCAGCAACTCCCGCTGCGCGTCGTCGCGCTTGCCGGCACTCGCGTAGAGCGCCCCGAGATGCGCGTGGAAGCCCGGCGGCACCGCTTCGCCCTTCGCGGCCATTTTTTGCAGGCTCTGCTCGAGCGCGGCAATCTGCGTTTGCGGGCTCGACTTGCCCTGGAGGTAGTCGTACACCTGCGGTTGATATCCGTCCCAGCCGTAGAGCGGCGGCGTGGTCTGCGTTGCGCAGCCGGACAGCAGCGCGCTCGCGGCGGCGGCCGCGGCGCAGGCGAGCGCGACGCTGCGCGCGCGGGTTGTCGTGTGATTCATGAAAGCGTTCCCGATGGGTTTGGCGTGATTGCGAAGTCGCGTGCGGTGACGGCGGAACGGCCGCGCCGTCATTGCGCCGGGGCGAGCGCGCCCGCGTCGACTCGTTCGGCGAGGCGGTTGACCGCCTCCTGGATCGCCAGGTCGAGCACCTTGCCGTTGAGCGTGGAGTCGTAGCCTTGCGTGCCGCCCGTGCCGATCACCTCGCGGCTCGACAGGCTGTATTCGCCCGCGCCCTGGGCGGAAGCCACCACTTCGGACGTGACGGTATTGACGACGTTGAGGCTGACCTTCGCGTAGGCGACCTGGGTTTTGCCGCGGCCGAGAATGCCGAACAGTTGCTGGTCGCCCACTTCCTTGCGGCCGAACTCGGTGACGTCGCCGGTCACGACATAGCGCGCACCCTTCACGCTCTGCGCCTGCTTCGCGAAGCCCGCTTCCTGACGAATTTCAGCGAGGTTGTCGCGGTCGAGCACGTTGAAGCGCCCGCTTTGCTGGAGCGCCGTGACGAGAATGGTTTTGGCCTGGCCGCCGAGACGGTCGCTGCCGTCCGTGAAAATGCCGCGCAGGTAGCTGGAGCGGTTGTCGAACTTGCCGACGGCAACGGCCACGGGCTTGCCCGCATAAGGAGTGCGCGCGACGGCGACTTCCGGAACGGCGACGGTGTGCGACGCCTCGGTCGCGCAACCGCCGAGCATTGCGAAAACGAGTGCCACGGCCCATGGGGCACGACGCCTTGGTAACTTCGACATGATCGGTCTCTCCTCGTGATTTGCGCTGGACGACGGTCCAGGCTTCGCGCACGTCGCGACCCGGCAACCGCGCGAAAAGGGAAGGATTAAAACCGATCAATCGAAAGTGAACTGTCAATTTCGAGAGCCTGCTGACGGGCGTCAAGACGGCTGAGGTTTCACGCTGGCGACACAACGGCCCGCGCGCCGCATCGCACCCGGCGAACATTTTCTTCCATCACGCGGCCATGCCGCATCTGCGCTAGGATGAGTCTGACGGTCGCCGTACACAGGCGCGCCGCGTCCATGCTGTATCCTTAACGCTCCGCAACAGCGCGCCCAGCCAGCACACGGTGAAGGGCGCACCACCATGAACGACTCTTATCCCAGTCGACGCCAGACCGACAAACCGCAGGAAAAGCGCTCGCTCCTCGAGCGGCTGACCGATTTCATCTCGCCCGAGCCCGACTCGCGCGGCGAGCTTCTCGAAATTCTCCAGGACGCGCACGCGCGCAATCTGATCGACGCCGACTCGCTTTCGATGATCGAAGGCGTGTTCCAGGTGTCCGACCTGTGCGCGCGCGACATCATGGTGCCGCGCGCCCAGATGGACGCGATCAACATTGCCGACCGTCCCGACGATTTCATCCCGTTCGTGCTGGAAAAGGCGCACTCGCGCTATCCCGTGTTCGAGGGCAATCGCGACAACGTGATCGGCGTGCTGCTCGCGAAAGACCTGCTGCGCTACTACGCCGAAGAGGAATTCGACGTGCGCGGCATGCTGCGCCCGGCCGTGTTCATCCCCGAATCGAAGCGCCTGAACGTGCTGCTGCACGACTTCCGCGTGAACCGCAATCACATCGCCATCGTCGTGGACGAATACGGCGGCGTGGCCGGCCTCATCACGATCGAGGACGTGCTGGAGCAGATCGTCGGCGACATCGAGGACGAATACGACTTCGACGAGGAAAGCGGCAACATCATCGCCTCGCCCGACGGCCGCTACCGCGTGCGCGCGCTCACCGAAATCGGGCAGTTCAACGAGACGTTCGGCACCCATTTCTCCGACGAGGAAGTCGACACGATCGGCGGTTTCGTCACGCATCACTTCGGGCACGTGCCGCATCGCGGCGAGAAGGTGCGGATCGGCGACCTGATTTTCGAGGTGCTGCGCGCCGACGCACGTCAGGTGCATATGCTGCTCGTGCGCCGCGACCCGCTCGCGGGCCAGCGCGAAGCCGCGTTGCAACCGCCGGCCTGACCGCACGCGCCTACGCGTTCGGCACGGTTTCGCGAAACGCCGGCCTTCGGGCTGGCGTTTTGCTTTGGTGCCATCCCTATTGCCGGGTTTTGCCGATGCACGGGCGCGTCGCATGAAAATGCTATCGTTGCGCTCGCTCGCCTTTTTGCCCACTTTGTCGCCGTCACACCGCATCTCATGGCCGAACCGATCGATACCCGCGCGCAGGACGCCGCGCGCGCCGCCGCGCCCTCCGCAGATTCCGCAGATTCCGCAGATTCCGCAGATTCCGCAGATTCCGCAGATTCCGCATCGCCCGCAAATTCTGCCCATTCCGCCGATACCGCCGTGCGCCGCGCGCTGCCGTTCTGGCACTATCTGGCCGCCATCGCGCTCGGCGCGCTGAACACGCTCTCGTTCGCCCCGACGCCGCACGGCGGCTGGCTCGAAATCGTTATCTTCGCGGCGTTCTACTTCTGGCTCACGCGCACGACCGGCTGGAAGAGCGCGCTGCTCACGGGCTGGGCGTTCGGCTTCGGCAACTTCGTGACGGGCGTCTGGTGGCTCTACGTCAGCATGCATTTTTACGGCGGCATGCCCGCGCCGCTCGCGGGCGCGGCGCTCGGGCTGTTCTCGCTGTATCTCGGCGTGTATCCGGCGCTGGCCGCGCTCGTCTGGTCGTTCTGCGCGGGTCACGCGACGCATGCGGCACGGCGCGCTCGCTTCGGGTCGATGCCTGAGTCGCTGGCCGGGTCGCTGCCTTTCACGCCGACGTGGCACGGCGCATTCGCGTTCGCAAGCGCCTGGGCGCTCGGCGAATGGGCGCGCGGCTACGTGTTCACGGGCTTTCCGTGGCTCTCCAGCGGCTACGCGCAGGTGGACGGCCCGCTCGCCGGCTTCGCGCCGGTCGCGGGCGTGTACGGCGTGGGCTGGGCACTGGCGCTCGTGGCCGCGCTGATCGTGCAGGCGGCCGTGCGGGCACGGTCGGCCAAGCCCGCGCAAGTCCTTTCGGAGCCGGATTATGAGTCCGCTGCCAGGCGCGCGGCCGTCGCCATGCCCGCCTTGCTCGCCGTGCTCGTGATCGCCGCCGGGCTGCTGCTGCCGCTCGTGCCCTGGACGCAGCCTTCCGGCGCGCCGCTCAACGTGCGCCTGCTGCAAGGCAACGTGAAGCAGGAAATGAAGTTCTCCGAAACCGGCACGATGGACGCGCTCGCGGAGTTCCAGAAGCTCATCACCGAAAAGCCCGCCGATCTCGTCGTCACGCCCGAAACCGCGATTCCCGTGCTGGTGCAGGAAGTGCCGCAGCAGTTCGGCCGCGACGTCCGCGATTTCGCCGATGCGACCCACACGGCAATCCTGTTCGGCGCCGTGGGCGGCACCATCACGCCGGAAGGCCGTGTCGTCGATTACACCAACAGCCTGTTCGGGATCACGCCGGGCCAGCCGGGGCTGTATCGCTACGACAAACACCACCTCGTGCCGTTTGGCGAGTTCGTGCCTTGGGGCTTCCGCTGGTTCGTGAACCTCATGAACATTCCGCTCGGCGACTTCGCGCGCGGCGCGCCCGTGCAGCCGCCATTCCTCGTGCACGGCCAGCCGGTGGCCGCGGACATTTGCTACGAAGACATTTTTGGCGAGGAAATCGCGCGCACGGTGCGCGAGAACCCGGTTTCGCCCGGCATTCTCGTCAATTCGACCAATCTCGCGTGGTTCGGCGACACCATCGCGCTCGACCAGCACCTGCAGATCGCGCGCATGCGCTCGCTCGAAACCGGCCGGCCGATGCTGCGCGCGACCAACACGGGCGCGACGGCCGCCATCGACGGACACGGCCGCGTGATCGCGCGCCTGCCCACCTTCACGACGGGCTCGCTCGACGTGCGCGTGGAAGGCACGACCGGCTTCACGCCTTACGTGACGAGCGGCAACAACACGGTGATCGCCGTGTCGTTGCTGCTGCTCGCGGTCGGTTTCGCGTTTGGACCGGCCCTCAGGCGCCGCAAGACGCGCGCGCCATAACGCCGATGCCGATACGGCGCGCGTTTCGTCGCGAAGCGCGCGCCGCGCACGCTGGCCGCGGCGGAACGCGGGCGTGCCGGTGCGAGACACGGCGCGAAACCGGCACCCAGGCTGACACCCAGGCTGGCGCGCCGCACGGCCCGATAACCGGCTCGATAACAGGCTCGGGACCCGGCCCGATCGTCGGTCCGATATCCGGCGCAACACCGCGCGATATCGGCCCAGGTCTCAAGGCATCGGCAATCCGGTAAAATTCAAGGTTTTAGCACCCGGCAGCCTTTCCCGGCTCGGGCCGCGCCACCGCACGGAGGTTCCGGGCGGGTAGCGCCGGGCAGGTCGCCCCGCGGCCCACCGGCCGCTGCGCCGGGCGCACCAGGTTCCGCTCCGAAAGACCGCACGACACTGCAGGCACACATGCTCACGTTTCAGCAAATCATCCTGACGCTCCAGTCTTACTGGGACAAGCAGGGCTGCGCGCTGCTCCAGCCGATCGACATGGAAGTCGGCGCCGGCACTTCGCACGTCCACACCTTCCTGCGCGCGATTGGCCCCGAGCCGTGGCGCGCGGCCTACGTGCAGCCCTCGCGCCGCCCCAAAGACGGCCGCTACGGCGAGAACCCGAACCGCCTCCAGCACTACTACCAGTACCAGGTCGTGCTCAAGCCGGCGCCGGAAAACATTCTCGACCTGTATCTCGGCTCGCTCGAAGCGCTCGGTTTCGATCTCAAGCAGAACGACGTGCGTTTCGTGGAAGACGACTGGGAGAATCCCACGCTCGGCGCGTGGGGTCTCGGCTGGGAAGTGTGGCTGAACGGCATGGAAGTCACGCAGTTCACCTACTTCCAGCAAGTGGGCGGCCTCGACTGCAAGCCGGTGCTCGGCGAAATCACCTACGGGCTCGAGCGTCTCGCCATGTATCTGCAGAAGGTCGAGAACATTTACGACCTCGTGTGGACCGAGTGGGAAGAACAAGGCCCGAACGGCCTGGAAATCCGCCGCCTCACCTATGGCGACGTCTATCACCAGAACGAAGTCGAGCAATCGACCTACAACTTCGAGCACGCGAACGTCGACCTGCTGTTCACGTTCTTCAACGCGTACGAAAGCGAAGCGAAGCGCATGATGGAGCAGCAACTCGCGCTGCCCGCCTACGAACTCGTGCTCAAGGCCGCACACACCTTCAACCTGCTCGACGCGCGCGGCGCGATCTCCGTGACGGAGCGCGCGGCGTATATCGGCCGCATCCGCACGCTGTCGCGCAGCGTGGCGCAGTCGTACTACGAGTCGCGCGAAAAGCTCGGCTTCCCGATGCTCGGCAATCCCGTGCACGGCGTGCCGGGCCTGACCACCGACGAACAGGACGCCGCGATGCCCGCCTGGGCGCCGCCGCTGAAGGTCGAACGCAAGTTCGCCGAGGAATGACCGGATCTCCAGAACAATGACGCAAGCTCATCACGCCACTCTCCTCGTCGAACTGTTGACCGAGGAACTGCCGCCGAAGGCCCTCGCGCGCCTCGGCGACGCCTTTGCCGAAGGCATCGCGCAGCGCCTCGCCGCGCGCGATCTCATCGAAGGCGATCTCTCGTTCGAACGCTTCGCCACGCCGCGCCGTCTCGCGGTGACGATCAAGAACGTGCGCAGCGTCGCGCCCGAAAAGCAGGTGCGCGAAAAAGTGCTGCCCGTGTCGGTCGCGCTCGACGCCAACGGCCAGCCCACCGCGCCGCTCGCGAAGAAGCTCGCCGCGCTCGGCTTCCCCGAGTTTCCGGTTGGCGATCTCGAACGCGCGAGCGACGGCAAGAACGAGGCGTTCTTCCTGCGCTATGCGGCGCCGGGCGCCACGCTCGCCGACGGCCTGCAGGCCGTGCTCGACGAAGCGCTCGGCAAGCTGCCCATCCCGAAGGTCATGAAGTATCAGCGCCCGGACGGCAGTGACGTGCAGTTCGTGCGCCCCGTGCATCGCCTCACGGTGCTGCACGGCGAGGCAATCGTGCCGGTCACGGCATTCGGCATCGACGCCGGCGACACCACGCGCGGCCACCGCTTCCTCTCGGAAGGCCCGATCGCCATCTCGCACGCCGACGACTACGCGCACACGCTCCAGCACAAGGGCTCCGTGATCGCGAACTACGCCGAGCGCCGCGACTCGATTCGCGCGCAACTCGCCGAGCAGGCGGCCGGCGACCAGGTCGTGATGCCGGAAGCGCTGCTCGACGAAGTGAATTCGCTCGTCGAATGGCCGGTCGTGTACGCGTGCAAGTTCGAGGACGAATTCCTGCAAGTGCCGCAGGAATGCCTGATCCTCACGATGCAGACCAACCAGAAGTACTTCGCGCTCACCGACGACGAAGGCCGTCTGCGCTCGCGCTTCCTGATCGTCTCGAATCTCGCGACTTCCACGCCCGAGCAGATCGTCGAAGGCAACGAGCGCGTGGTGCGCCCGCGTCTCGCCGACGCCAAGTTCTTCTTCGAGCAGGACAAGAAGAAGACGCTTGCCGACCGCGTGCCGTTGCTCGCGAACGTGGTCTATCACAACAAGCTCGGCTCGCAGTTGCAGCGCGTGGAGCGTCTCGAAGCGCTCGCGGGTCTGATCGCCGAACGCTCGGGCGCCGACGTCGCGCTCGCGCGGCGCGCCGCGCGCCTCGCGAAGGCCGACTTGCTGACCGACATGGTCGGTGAATTCCCCGAGCTGCAAGGCACGATGGGCACCTACTACGCGCGCCACGACGGCGAGCCGGAAGACGTGGCCATCGCGTGCTCGGAGCACTATCAGCCGCGCTTCTCCGGCGACACGTTGCCCACGACCACGACCGGCAAGATCGTCGCGCTCGCCGACAAGCTGGAAACGCTCGTCGGCATCTGGGGCATCGGTCTCGCGCCCACGGGCGAGAAAGACCCGTTCGCGCTGCGCCGCCATGCGCTGGGCGTGCTGCGTATTCTCGTCGAAGAGCAGTTGCCGCTCGATCTCGTCGATCTGCTGCGCGGCGCGTATGCGCAATTCGCCGGTATCGACGCGGTGCAGGAATCGACCCAGGCGATCTACGAGTTCTGCCTCGACCGTCTGCGCGGCATGCTGCGTGAACGCGGCTACGCGGCGCAGGAAATCGACGCGGTGCTCGCGCTGAACCCGACGCGCCTCGACGACATCGTCGCGCGCCTCGACGCCGTACGCGAATTCGCGGCGCTCAACGAAGCGGCGTCGCTCGCGGCGGCCAACAAGCGCATCTCGAACATCCTCAAGAAGTCCGAGGGCACCGAGGACGCGGGCGTGCAGATCGCGCTGTTCGTGGAAGCGGCCGAGAAGGCGCTTTACGCGCAGCTCGAGCAGGTCGCGCCGCGCGTGGAAACGCAACTCGCCGCGCGCGAGTACACGGGCGCGCTCACGGCGCTCGCCGCGTTGCGCGAAACCGTCGACACGTTCTTCAACGACGTGATGGTCAACGCCGAAGATCCGGCGCTGCGCGCGAACCGCCTGGCGTTGCTGAAGGCGCTGCACCGGCAGATGAACCGCGTCGCGGACATCTCGCGACTCGCTGCGTAACGGCAAGCCAGGAACCACGCCATGCCGACCAGCACACCCCGCAAACTCGTCGTTCTCGACCGCGACGGCGTGATCAACCTCGACTCCGACGCGTTCATCAAGACGCCGGACGAATGGGTTGCGATTCCCGGCAGCCTCGAAGCGATCGCGCGCCTGAACCAGGCGGGCTATCGCGTCGCGGTGGCGACGAACCAGTCCGGCATCGGCCGCGGCCTGTTCGACACGGCCGCGCTCAACGCCATGCACGCGAAGATGCATCGGCTCGCGGCCGCCGTGGGCGGCCGTATCGACGCCGTGTTCTTCTGCCCGCACACCGCGCAAGACCATTGCGACTGCCGCAAGCCCAAGCCCGGCATGCTCAAGATGATCGTCGAACGTTTCGAGATCGAACCCGGGAACACGCCCGTGGTGGGCGACTCGCTGCGCGACCTCGAAGCGGGCGCGGCGCTCGGCTTCCGCCCGCACCTCGTGCGCACGGGCAAGGGCGAGAAAACGCTCGCGGCGGGCGGGCTGCCCGAAGGCACCCGCGTGCATGACGACCTGCGCGCCTTCGTGTTCGACTTTCTCGCCAACGAACCCGCTTGAGCGCGGCGAGCCGGCCTCCGGCTCCTCGCGCCCGCCACTTCTAACCTGTCCGCCCGATGCGCTTCCTCCGTTCCCTGCTGCTGTTCATCTACTTCATCGTCTACACGATGCCGTACGCGACGGCGTGCTTCATTGCGTTCCCGTTCTTGAACGCGACGCGGCGCTACTGGATGGCCGTGGGCTGGTGCCGCTCGACGCTGTTCGTCGCGCGCGTGCTGACCGGCATCCGCTATCGCATCGAGGGCTGGGAAAACCTGCCGGACGGGCCCGCCGTGCTCCTTTCGAAGCACCAGTCGGCGTGGGAGACGCTCGCGTTTCCGGCGCTGATGCCGCGCCCGCTCTGCTACGTGTTCAAGCGCGAGCTGTTGTACGTGCCGTTCTTCGGCTGGGCGCTCGGCATGCTGAAGATGGTTCACATCAACCGCAAGGAAGGCAAGAACGCGTTCGCCTCGGTCACGCGCCAGGGCAGGCAACGCATGGCCGAAGGCGCGTGGGTCATCATGTTCCCCGAGGGCACGCGTACGCCCGTGGGCAAGCAGGGCAAGTACAAGACGGGCGGCCCGCGTTTCGCCATCGAAACGGGCGCGCCCGTGGTGCCGATCGCGCACAACGCCGGCCACGTCTGGCCCCGAAATTCCTTTCTCAAATATGCGGGTATAGTCACGGTGTCGATCGGCAAGCCGATCGAGACGACCGGACTCACCCCCGACGAAGTGAACGCACGCGTGGAAGCGTGGATCGAAACGGAAATGCGCCGGATCGACCCCGGCGCCTATCGTGGTGCGGGCGATGCCGCAACGTCGAGCGCGACGCAAGCCTGATACACCGGTTTCTCCGGCGCGGCGAGTGTGGACGCGGATTGCGCGCGCAAGCGCCTGGCTTGCCGCGTGGCTCGCCCGCCTGACCGCATCGCGCCGCACGCCCACCGCTCCCACTGGCCAACGCGCCCGCCGCGCTCGCGCAATCGCACCAGGCTTGACGATGCAGAAGCCCTCCCGGCCGCGCCCTAACGCGGCACTCGATCATCATCAACTCGACTTGCCGCTCTTCGCCGAGCCGGCGCCTCTCCCCTCCGTTGACCCCACCGTGGATGCCAGCGCGACTCCCGCTGCGCCGGCGCGTACGCGCGGCCCCGCCCCGCTCGCGCCCGACGGCACGCGGCTGCGTTCGATCGTGTTCGGCTCGCAAACGCTGCATTACCGGCTCAAGCGATCGTCGCGGAAGTCGATTGGGTTTGTGATCGACGGAAGCGGACTCTCGATCACGGCGCCCCGCTGGGTGACGATCGCCGATATCGAGACGGCGATCGGCGAAAAGCAGCGCTGGATTTTTGCGAAACTCGCCGAGTGGCAGACGCGGGTCGAGCAGCGGGCGCTGCCGAAGGTCGAGTGGAAGGACGGCGCGGAACTGCCCTATCTGGGCAAGCCGATCACGCTGAAGCTGGGCGCTGCCGCACTGGCGTTCGACGAAGCGACGCGGGTGCTCGCGCTGCCGCTGCCGCCCCACGCGGATTCGCAGCAGATCAAGGATCGCGTGACCGGCTGGCTGCAAGGCGAAGCCAGGCGGATCTTCGGCGAGCGGCTGGCGGTGTATGCGCCGAAGCTGGGCGTGACGTTCCGGTCGTATGCGCTGTCTTCGGCCGCGACTCGCTGGGGTAGCTGTTCGAGCGAAGGGCGGATTCGCCTGAACTGGCGGTTGGTGCACTTTCCGCTTTCGGTTGTGGACTACGTGGTGGCGCACGAGCTTTCGCACTTGCGCGAGATGAATCACAGCCCGCGGTTCTGGGAAACGGTGGAGTCGGTGTTTCCGGAGTTCCGGGAGGCGAGGAAGGTGTTGAAGGAGAGTTCGGCGGAAATGATACCGGAGGTGTGAAGTTCACCTCGTTGGTCCAAGCTCCAAAATTAGGATCAGTATTATTGAATCAATACAGTATCACATGCGATGCTACCGGCTGACCGGTGTCTCATGAGAATCATATGATCTATATCTTCCGTCTTGCGAACCTGCTCTTCCGTTTGCGGATCCCCGCACTCCCCTGGATTCTAAAAATATTAAATAGAATTCTTTTCTCTGTATCCTTGCCCCCCTCTGTACAAGTCGGCTCCAACGTGACGTTTGGGTATCAAGGTCTTGGTATCGTTGTCCATAAGAGCGCGCGCCTTGGCTCCAATATCGTCATTTCGCCGAACGTTGTAATTGGCGGAAAAGGAAGAGGAAAGCCGGGCGCGCCGATTATCGAGGATGACGTAGTTATTGGCGCAGGGGCGTGTATTCTTGGCCCTATCAGGATTGGTCGCGGAGCAATAATCGGTGCCAATGCTGTTGTGCTTGTCGATGTCACGCCGGGAGCGATGGTCGTGGGCATTCCGGCCCGGGAGATCGAGCGTACGTAAATCTATTTTACAGAGGAATTTCCCCCTTAAGAATATTACAATTCATCACGTCTAACACTAATTTTTCCAAAATAAAGTGTTCGCTCATCTACATCTGAAGGCCTCGACTGCCACCACCATTTATAAATTCCGATTTTCAGGTATGCATCATCGTCATTCGCGTATGCGTTCTCGCACTCCTTGCAATGAACAACTAATTTTCCGTTCATGAACAAATCGGTTACGGCGCTTGTTCCCGCATGATCTGGCCGATAGTTCAACCGCCAGTGAACAACATTGTTTTTGTCAGCGCCGGGATCGCCAAATACGAATACATGAGGTACCGCCCTAGCCCCACCTCGTATCTCGACCTGATACCGCGCGTCCACGAAACGAACGGAGAACGGTGGAGGCCCAAGGCCCCCGTGCGCACCTTGAAGAATTTGGGCAAATAGCTCTGGCTGCATAGAGTCGAATTTATAATCTGATGGTATCGACGTTGACCATTCAACGGTATAGAGAAATCCAGGCGTAAACCGAAAAATTCTCGCAAATGAAATTTCTCCGCGAGGTGTTCCGTTCGCGACGGAAGAAAAATCATCAGAGTGATGGATTGAAACACGAAGAGCGTTACCGTTAAACGCTGAGCTGTACACAACCGATATCGCGTTCACTGGAGCCTGAACGTCTAGCAGATGATTAACACCATCGCTCCATGAATCGCTGTACAAGATTTTGTTATCTTCCTTGGTCGCTTCCGCATGCGCTGGTTTAATTAAAATTAAAAATATAAAAAAGCAAGCGCCAACAAAATACAATTTTTTTTCATTGTTTTTCATATGGGAGATTTGACTTTTCTACCAATTCGCGCCTTGATCAGCATCATAGCAAATTTGCTATTTGTCACAAGATATCGCCGCCACATTCTTCGAGGCTCTTGATAAACTCTAAAAAGCCACTCCAATCCCAAATTTTGCATCCAGACCGGAGCACGGTTAACCTTTCCTGCAACAACGTCAAATGTTCCTCCCACCCCCATCACAAAACCGACTCCTAACTGCGATTTCCATCTATTAATAAAATTCTCTTTAATAGGTGACGACATAGCAACAAACAGCATTTTAGCGCCGGACGCACTCACGCGTTCGACGATTTCGTGCTCTTGCCCTTGTTGAA
Source organism: Paraburkholderia acidisoli (assembly GCF_009789675.1). Lineage (NCBI taxonomy): Bacteria > Pseudomonadati > Pseudomonadota > Betaproteobacteria > Burkholderiales > Burkholderiaceae > Paraburkholderia > Paraburkholderia acidisoli. Next base: position 2,615,900 of record NZ_CP046913.1, read on the forward strand.
AGTAACCGTGATGAAAACCGACAATTTCAAGTCCTGGAAAGCTTTTCTCACAGGCTTCAACAGCCTTTTTGAGCACGTCATCTGTTGCCCCAAGAAAATAGACCGGATATTTTTGAGAACTGGCCAACCCCAATAGATTTTCAAACAGATCAATCCCCGCAACTCGCTGTGGAATTACATGCCCTAAGACGCGAGCCGCCCAAACTACTCCCATGCCGTCGATGTTGATGAGATCACACGAATTGATCGATTCTGCCAAACGGGCGTCGGTCTGCATATTCACAATCTTCGCCACGTTCACCACAACATGCTGAGTAAACATACCTTCTCTCAGGCGCTTACCGATTATTTCAACAGACTCCTGAACGGACAATGCGTCCATCGGGCAACCAAATACACTAACTCTCTTGGTCGAACAAACAGATGTCATCTCCTCTCCCTTGCAATTTAAAATATACGAGCATCCTCAAATGGCACTTCGTGCGCATTTAAAATATGTTTTTTGAAGCTGCGTGACCATTTCTTCCATCGTAAAATGGGCTAAATATCTTTGACGAGCCGCTGCTCCAAGCCGCTCACGAAATTCTGGGTTGGTCATCAAACTCCGCATCGTATCCGCTAGCGCAGCAGCGTCATTGGGTGAGACAAGCTTTGCCTCAATGCCATCGCGCACTGCATCGACAATCCCCGGAATCGAAGTTGCGACAATCGTCAAACCGAACGCCATTGCTTCAAGTACGGCAATGGAAAATCCCTCGCTCCTTGACGGTAAAACAAAAATATCGGCAAGGCTCATAACGTGACGCTTGGCGTCTCCATTGATCCATCCACCATATTTGACGATATCCTCTAACTCGCGCGAAACAACATCCATTTCAAATTTCGGGATGTTCCCATTACCGTACACATCAACTCGAAACTTCAAATGATTTTTATCAATGATCTTTATGGCATCAAGCAGAGTTAAAATACCTTTATCCTGAGAAATCAACCCCAAAAATACAATTCTAATCGATTCGGATTTTTCATATTTTCTTTTATATTCTTCAGAAAAATCATTCTTAACCGGATCTACAATTCCATTATAAATTAACAGACATCTTTCGGATTCGAGTAGCCCGCTTGATAACGCGATCTGCTGCATATGATGCGAAAGCACAATCACATAATTAGCATACCGCAATGATCTACGAATGAAAAATCTAAATAAAAAATTTGAATTTAAATAATTTTCGAAAAAACCACCATTATGAACTTGAAAAATATATGGTGTTTTTGTAATTATACAAAAATGAGAAATTATTATTTTTCTGATCAAAGATCCTTTAAGCGCACTGTGCAAATGGACAATGTCTATATTGGAACGCACAATACTTAATAAAATATGACAAATTGCACAAAAAAACTCAATGATTTTTCTAAAATTCCCACATTCACTATTTCTCAGTGTGCTTAAAAAATGAAGCGAGATTCCTTTCGCCTTGAATAATTCGCCGTTGTCCTCCATGGCGGCAAGCAGCGAGGCAATCCCTCCCCGCGCAGCACGACCCGGACCAACGTGTATTACTCGCAGTGGTATAAAATTCATTGGTTATTCATTCATATTTTATGACATTCGGGAGGCGCGAATTTTGAATCACCAAAACTTACTTTCTGCCTCGCGATGCCATCCCGCACCCTTCCCGCCGCCCATCCAAATATTAAGCAAAGAAATAAAGCTGGCGTCTTGGTCACAAGAGAATTGTTTGTTAATGCAGTTGCAAAAAACACAAAAAACACCACAAGCAGCAGCTTTTCTGATTGCCCCTCAATCGATCGGGATAAGCGCTTTATGCTGACAAAAATACTGAGAAATAGTATCGATGTACTTATAAGTCCAAACATAAAAATATAAGCTACGATAAAATTCTCAATAACACTCACATCTGATTTTTCCATAATTCGAGCAACCCGATCTGGATCAATTCCTGTGATTACACTTCCAAAATCAACGTTACCGAGCATTTTAACTGATTGGAAGCGCACGCCAGAGCTGTCATCGTAAGCGCCCACATTCGCAATTCGATCCCCCAGAGCCCCGGAAAACAGCATCGAGAGTATTACAATTATCGCAATCGGGATTCCAATTAACACAATCGACAGCCTACCTGCAGAACGGAGGCCATATCGAAAAAACAGCAATGTATTAAATAGCAAATAGACCAACAACGCGCCTCTGGCACCAAATGCCGATAGCGCACCGATAACAAGAACAAAGATAAAAAAAGAAATATTTCTGTTCGCGCTTAGCTGTATCGGCACCGCCACACTTAATAGAACGAGTGCGTTGTTCAATGGGTGCCCGTGAAGTGCGGTAGCTCGAAAATATCCACCGTACCACGTATCGATAGGAATGAAATTCATCCTTCCCACTACCTCGATGATCGCCAGCACGCACTCGATAACCACGAATGTCAATCCCATTTTCCAAATTGTCTTTGCACCTTTATCGTTGACATAAGGAACAACCGCCGCTATCCAGAACACGGAAACAAGGGTGTCAACGGCGAAGCCCAACGATTGCCGTCCGCTACCAAGCGATCGAATTATGAGAATTAGAATAATGGCAGCCGAGCAAACGAACGGTACGCAGAAATTTCTTTCTGAAATTCTCGATCTCGCCTTGCCAAAGGGCAAACCTAGTATTGCCATTGCACTGAATGCAAGCAGCACATAGGGGTGAATCTTCCAGCCTGGCACGGACTCATTACCTGAATAATTCAAGCCGAAGTAGTTAAGTGTGGATCCACTTATGAAAAGCGCGAACATTGTTGCCAGGATGCTTAACCTGGACACGCACGCAGAACGAGAGATTCTCATCTCGAATATCCAGCACTCTGGGTTGACGCTTCTTTACGATGAGATGTTGAAAGTCCAACAGCCTCTAAATAGCGATCTCCGATGAAGTCTAACGAGAAGTCCCCAGCTCGGGAAACTTGCGCTGCTTCATTTTTCGCGGAATGTAATGATTCAGCCATCGCTTCTGCCAATTCAAGTTCATCACCGACTGCAACGAGACGACCAAATCGACCACTATCGAGAATTTCCTCCGGACCATGAGGACATCGTGTCGCCACAACACGTAGCCCGAAAGACAGCGCTTCTACGATGACATTGCCAAATCCCTCGCGTCTAGACGAACAAACGAATAGATCAGCTTGTTCATATAGATCTCGAACATCTGGCCTGAATCCCGGCAAGCTAACATGATTTGAAAGTCCCAGATCTAAAATCAGCTTCTCCAGATCTGAACGCCTCGGACCTTCCCCGGCGATTATCAACTTGACGTCGCCAATTCTCGGATCAATTCTCGCAAAGGCGCGAATCAATATGTCAAAACCTTTGTCATCGCAGAGTCGTCCCACCGCGAGGATGTTTTTTTCTCTGCGGGTCGATTCGATAATTTTTGACTTTGCATTCGGGATAAAGCATGGATTGTAGATCACGGAAATTTTTTTGCTTACTGGACCAGCAAGCGTCTGCTTCAAATCTTCCGCAACCCCTTTTGACACAGCGATAATTGAGTCACTTCTTTGATACAGGTATCGCCGCAATTTCCATTTGATTTTCTCCATCAACCGAGCGTTATGTTCTCCCTCGATGGTCAAATGTTCACTGATAACCAATCGAATTTTTTTAATTTCAAAAAATTGTGCAAATAGCGAAATCAGATTTGCGTAGGGCAAAAATGAAAGAACTGCGTCAGGCTTAACGCGGGTGAGAAGCCTCCTGAATTCCAGTACTCGTCCCAGATGCCCCGCACTGCTCGCGACTATAATCTCGACACCTTCGGGTAACACATAAGCGCTACTGGAAGCGTGGACGAAGAAAATTACCGCGGTTCCGCGCGCCACAAAATGACGCGCAATCTCCACAGCCACGCGTTCTGCACCGCCACCGGCGAGATTTGCGATATGAAATACGACTTTCCCATTTTTAATCATAGCCTTCCCACCAGCGCGCCACGCACGGAACCGATGTTTCCGCCAATATACAATCCAGCGAATATCATGACTCCCGTCAAAGTTGAAATACCTGTCACCAGATAATTTGAAAGATAAAAGCGCTCAATAAAATTGAAAAATAAAGTCCCACACCACAATGCGAATGAAGCGATAACAACAAGAATTATTGCACCTGTTGTTATTTGTCGAATGTCCACCAAATTTCTCGCAAATATTGCACTTACAAAGAGTGAGAACGTATTGGCAATCAATAGCCCAAATATCAGTCCTTCCAACCCATCAAGTCGAGCACCTAAATAAACCGATACTGTAGCCACTACAAGTGTCGATAAATTGATCACCATTAATATCCGTGTTTTCGCATGCAAATGAAAGGATTGATCGAAAAAATGCATTCGGAATGCACCGATTATTGCCATCGATAGTAATGGAAATAATATACGTTGCGCGGGAGCTCCGATTTCCGTCCCAAGCAACAATGGCAAGGCTATATCTCGTGCAAGGAATACTATGATAAAAACGACTAGCATCCCCGCCAGTGTCAGCAATCCAACTCGTGCGTGAAGCAGTTGATGATCAGACCGTGACCGGGTTTCTTTCTCTCTCAGTAGCCATGGATAGGCTGGCGTCACGATCAGGAGGCAAGCGGCAGAAACGGCATTGATGATCAACCCGCTCGTGGCGGCATAAATTCCCACCACTCGACTGGACTCAAAGGCCTCTAAAATCGGCCTATCGATACGCGTAAGGGCAGCGGTCGCCAAAAATACCGGGATCAGCGGTAATCCATACCCCATCATTTTTTGCAACTGTCTTTGATCAAATTGCGCAGTTCGCAAAATTCGGAAATGACCAAATCCGCAAAGAATGGTCTGTGCAATAAAAATTGTCGCGGTCGCACCTAGCATTAATGCCATTGAATGCGTCGCCGACCAGACGGCAATCCCAGCGCTCGTTGCGCCAACAGTCAGTAGAAATGACGCCACCGAATATCTCAATATTGCACCCGATGCGCGCGCTATTTCCTGTGTATACAGCGCAGCGCTTTTTGTCAGCGCAACCAAAGCGACCGCGCACCATTCGGCTTGAGATCCACCCACACAAAATAGCGAGAGGAGCCACACGATGACGCCAAACACTCCAACAAATATCCAAGTCAGGTGGCTGGTAAAAAGATATGTATCGCGCTCGTTATGCGGGAGCGTGTTCCAATATCTTACGAGCGCGAGTCTGTGCCATTGAAAGCAAATTCCTTGAAAGGCTTCTACGAGTGCCAGGTAGACAGCAAGTCGACCATAAGCTTGTGGACCGAGCATTCTCGCGTAAATCATTAGCGACAAGATGCCGCCGATCAGCGATATGCCATAGCCGACCGTCAGACCTAGCCCCTTTTTAGCCACGAGCCAAAACCCCTCGCGTATCAATCACCACTTTCGCCTGCAAACGAATCGGATCGACTTGTTTGAACTGAGAGTGATCGACCAGGATCACGATCACATCGGCCTCAGCCAATGCAGTGCGCAAATCACAGAGACCCATTCGGCCGTCGAGCTCGTCCGGAAGCCGATGAATGTTCGGCTCAACCGCGACCACTTGGCCTGGGAATTTGTCCGCGAGGTGTTTGGCGATTTCCACTGCCGGACTCTCCCGCAGGTCGTCGATGTTCGCCTTGAACGCGAGCCCTAAACACGCGATCAGCGGTTCACGGAAGCGCTTTGCTGCGTTTTCCGCGCGCTCAACGACCCAATGTGGTTTGTCGTCATTCACCGTGCGCGCGGCGCGAATGAGTCGAGCCTGATCCGGTGCAGAGTCAACGATGAACCAGGGATCGACGGCGATACAGTGACCACCCACACCCGGTCCCGGCTGAAGAATATCCACGCGCGGATGGCGATTCGCCAGCTTGATGAGTTCCCACACGTTGATATCGAGCCTGTCGCAAATCAAGGAAAGTTCGTTCGCGAAAGCAATGTTCACGTCGCGGAACGAATTTTCGGTTAGCTTGCACATTTCGGCGGTACGTGCGTCCGTCACAATGCATTCACCCCGCACGAAGACTTGATAGAGCTCCCGTGCCGACTCACTGCAGCGATGAGTCATACCGCCGATCACGCGATCGTTTTCCACCAATTCGCGAATCACATGACCGGGTAGCACGCGTTCCGGGCAATGCGCTACGCGCACGTCCGAGGAATCGCCCATTTGCTGCGGGAATGTGAGATCAGGGCGCATTTCAGCCATCCACTCAGCCATTTTCGCCGTCGCGCCAACCGGAGAAGTGGATTCGAGCACCACCAGATCGCCTTTCTTCAGAACCGGAGCCACAGCGCGGCTTGCGGCCTCAATGTACGAAAGATCAGGCTTATGGCCGTCCGAAAACGGCGTTGGTACCGCAATGAGAAAAGCGTCCGCTGCCTCAGGGTTTGTCGTCGCACGCAGATATCCTTGCGACACAGCCGCATGCACCAGCATGTCCAACTCAGGCTCGACAATATGAATGGCGCCGCGGTTGATCGTGTCGACGGCGTGCTGATTGACGTCGACACCAATCACTTTTTTTCGGCGAGCGGCGAATGCAGCGGCGGTTGGCAAGCCGATATACCCAAGGCCGATCACTGAAATCGTTTCGAAACTCATAGTAATCCTTAACTATTTTCTGAAAGCATTATTCCGCGCCGGACGCGGCATCCCACCAGCCGTCGAGCGAATGCGCAATGCGGTCGCATGCGTGCCCATCGCCGTAGGGGTTATCGCCGCGCGCCATGGATGCGTAAGCCTCGCAGTCTTCCAGTAACTGAGTGACGCCATCTACAATCGCGCGGGCATCCGTTCCAACCAGGCGCACTATGCCGGCATCCACCGCCTCCTGGCGTTCCGTCGTGTCGCGCATCACCAGCACGGGCTTGCACAGCGACGGCGCTTCTTCCTGAATGCCGCCAGAATCGGTCAGGATCAGGTGAGCACGATCCATCAAACAAACGAATGGAAGGTAGTCGAGCGGTTCGATCAAATGAACGTTCGCGATATCCATCAGCAGACGATTGACGGGTTCGCGCACGCTTGGATTCAAATGCACCGGATAAACAATGTCGATGTCTGGAAACGCTCGCGCCAATTGGACGAGCGCAGAGCAAATGCGTTCGAAGCCGTGGCCGAAGCTTTCACGACGATGCCCGGTTACAAGAATAAGTCGTCGCGCGGGATCGAATTGCGGGAGTGCACGCTCGGCTTCATCACGCAATCGGGCATCGGTTGCAAGACGCTCGCGCACCTGCAGTAATGCGTCGATAACGGTATTCCCCGTCACAACAATCGAACCCGGAGCCACACCTTCTGCCAGCAGATTCTGCCGAGCTCTCCCGGTAGGTGCAAAATGCACTGACGCCAACGCACCGGTCACTTTGCGGTTTGCTTCTTCCGGCCATGGCGAAAGCAGGTTGCCAGTGCGCAGCCCGGCTTCGACGTGCGCAACAGGCGTACGTTGATAGAACGAGGCAAGCGTCGCGGCCATGGTAGTCGTCGTGTCCCCATGCACAAGCACCATGTCAGGCTGGGCTTGCGCGAGAACATCGCGCATACCACTCAGGATCGACGTCGTAACGTCGTACAGATCCTGGCCACGCTTCATGATGTTGAGGTCAAAGTCAGGGCGAATTGCGAACAGATCGAGCACCTGATCAAGCATCTCCCGGTGCTGACCGGTCACGCACACCTGACAGCGAATTCCAGGCTCCATCTGCAAACGTTTAACGAGTGGCGCCATCTTGATCGCCTCGGGCCGCGTCCCAAATGTTAGTAATACTTTCTTTTTCATTTTGTTTTCTGTTGGATGCTGGACACCCTCCAGCGAGGGTGTCTTTCCTCAGTCGGACTTATTGCTGTAGTTCGAATACGCGCCGTAGCTCGTTCCGCGCTCGGGCACGTCCGTAAGCAGCAGACCATCCACTCGCACGCCCGAACTCGCGAGTTGACGCGTGCATTCGCGGAGTTCGGCTGCCGAGTGGCGCCCGTGACGCACGACCATCAGCGTTGCACCCGCATGTTTGCCAATCACAACTGGATCGGTCACGGCAAGCACGGGCGGCGAATCGACGATAACCATGTCGTAGCTTCCGGCAAGTGACTTGAGCACGTGCCCGAGCCGTTCGCGAACCAGTAACTCTGCTGGACGATCGGGAATGGTCCCCGACAGCATCAAGTCGAGATGCGGCAGTACCTCGCGGCGAATCACGTCCTTCGGGTCACGTCCGGTGAGAACATCCGACAACCCCGGCTTGTTGTTGATCGAGAAGTAGCTATGAACGTCGCCACGGCGCATGTCTGCGTCGATCAGCAAAATGCGCTTGCCTGTGGCAGCCAGCACGGTGGCCAGATTCACCGAAACGAACGACTTGCCGACGCCGGGACGCGGCCCGGTGAGCATCACGATGTTGTTTTCAGGTTTGAGCACCCCGAACTGCATCGCGGTGCGCAAGCCGCGTAGACCTTCCACTGCGACGTCATCCGGATACACTGCGGCAAGAACGGCGGGACCGGTCGGATTTCGACGCGCCGATTGCCGGAGTGCCACCTCCTTGTCACTGTGCGAAATGATCGCGTAGACGGGGACGTCGACCGCATGCTCGATTTCCGCTGGGCTTTCGAGGCCGCGATTGAACATGCGGCGAGACAGCGCGATGGCACATCCGAGCAACACGCCGAGCACGGCGGCTACCGCCAGGACCATTAGTTTGCGCGGACGAACCGGCTCTTCCGGCACGACGGCGTAGTCGACGGTGCGAACATTACCAAGTTGACCGGCCTTCAATACCCGTAATTGCTGCGTGCTATCGAGCAACTTCATGTAGAGATCGTTGTTTACCTTCACATCGCGCATGAGACGCAGTGCCTGTTGTTGCGTCTCGGGCAATGCGGTCACCTGCTGCTCATACTGATCCTGCTGGTGCTCAAGTTCAGCGATTTGTGCGTCGACGGCGGCGACCGCCGGATGCGATGGCGTATAGCGTTGGACTAGTTCAGCACGCTGCTGCTGAAACTGCGTGAGCCGCGTCCTCGCATCGACAACGCTTTGCAGAAGCAACTTTCCTTGCGCGTCGAGATCGATTACCCCAGACTTCTCGCGATATGCGTTGTAGCGAGCCTCGGATTGATCGAGTTCCGCGCGGAGTTGCGGCAACTGCTCACCAAGGAAATCGAGCATCTGCTGCGCTTGAGCGGATCTTCGATCGACGTTGCGCTGTACATACAGGCTCGCGATCATATTAACGATAGCGGTAATGCGCGACGCGTCCTCGCCGTCGAGTTTCATGCCAATGATTCCCGACTGCTTGGTCTTCTCGGCAATGTCGAGGTTCTTTTGAAGGCGCTCGACAGTCTGCTGTGTGGGGAGCCGCTTAAGGTCGAAATGCGCGCCCGGCAGCGCAAGCAATGACATCACCTTGAGTGTGACGGCACCGTATTCCGTGTTGCCCGTGGCCAGCGTACCGACGCGCCCGCGAATCACCACATTTCCATTCGGCGCGGCCAGTTCAAATCGTTCATCGGCTTGCGCGGTCAGCGTGAATTTGGCGTTGAATAATGCCGGGGGAACATCGAATTGCCCCACAACGATACGTTCGCCACCCCAGGAAAAGCCGGTCAGCCCCAAGATAGGTGGAAGCAATTCGTTGCTGCGTTTGGATCGGTACCGCGCAACTGTCGCCCCGATAAACGGGAAGTAATGCGGTCGCGCATCGACATCGACGTGCAGCCTGCTCACCGTTTCGCCAACCACTGCGCGCGAGCGGATCAACTCGATTTCGGCGTCGGCTGTCGCCTTCTGCTGAAAGAGCGACGCCAGATCGCCCAACTTGTCATTGATCGAGCCGGCTCCCGAGTCGTCATCCACCTGAATCATCGCGTCGGCGCGATAAACCGGCGTACTCAGGAAGGCGTACATCGCGCCAAGCAGAAACACAACCGCGGTGACGACGCCGATCAGCGAGAGGCTTTCGCGGAGTACCGCAAATAACTCCGAGAGATCGATTTCATCGTCGTCCGATGGATGGTTGGACGGATTTTTCTTGAGAAGAGTCATGTTTCAGTGAACCTGCTGTCCTGCCAGGACGTCACACCAATGCGCGACGCCATGTTCGATCTGCGCGACAGCCAGATCGAACGTTGTGCGATGACGGCGATAGGGATCGACGATGTCGATACCCTCCTCGCCTTCGATCAGACGAAATACCTTGCCCCGGGAGAAAGGCCACGCGGACTCGATCTGTTCACGCTGCACTTTGGTCATCGTGAGAATCAGATCGGCTCCGCGCACGCGCTTGTCAGTAACTGATGAGGCGATGTGTTCATCGAGAGCGACACCGCGCTCGCGCGCCAGTTGGACGATGAGCGGGTCGGCACTCTCGCCCGTTAGCGCGTGCGTGCCGGCAGAACTAAACGCAATGTCTGGCAACGATCGGGCGAGCATCGCGCACGCAAGCGGGCTGCGGCAAATGTTGCCTTCGCAAACCACGAGTACGTTCTCAATCATTTAGCCACTAGCCCTGCGGTCAAGCCCGCGTTGATTGCCGGTATCAGCAGGGAAAGAACGCGGTTGAAGCGAACCAGTCCGTTACCATCGACGTACACGACGTCCTTGGGTTGAAGGTCGAATTCTTTCGCCACAAGCATCGCCACCGGCGATCGTCCATCAAGGTGAAACACCTCGGGTTTCCCGTTCAAAGCGCCGCGAATCACGAACATTTGTGCTGCGTCGGCTGTTGATGCATTGACACTGCCGGCCTGCGCGATCGCGTCGGCCAGCGTGATACGGCCTGTGCGGCGCGGAATGGCTGAGATGGGCTTGTTGACTTCGCCCATGACATAGACGTCGTTTTCGTCGCGCGCGACGACGTGCAACATGTCGCCGGGCTTTAGATAGAGCCGCGAGGGGCTTTGCCCGCTCGCCACCATCTGCGTGAGGTCGATACGATGAGAGCTGCCGCCGCGCACAAGCACGAGATCGCTTTGATCGGCTGAATCCGCAAAACCGCCTGCGCGCGAAATGGCTTCGTAGAGCGACATCGGCACGTCGTTCACGGCGACAACACCGGGATTGCGCACTTCGCCGTCGACATACACTTCGTGCGCGCGATACGACGCCATTCGCACGGTCACCTGAGGCTTGACGAAGTAGCGGGCCAAGGCGGTGGTCAAGCGGCGCTGCACTTCCTCCGCGCGAAGTCCGGCAACGTGTAACGTGCCCGCATATGGAAAAGTGAGATCGCCTGCTTGATCGACGACGAAACCGGAATACGGATCAGCTGGCCGATTAGACGCCTGGGACTGGGAGCCGCCCATCGCTGCTGCAATTTCGGGGTGATCCCAAACGACGATCTGCAGCACATCGCCCGCACCGATGGTGTAGGGCTGCGGTGCCCCCGCAAGCAATTCGAGTTGCGCGCGCTGCTGCTTCAGCCGTTCATCTTGAAATACTTTCAGCAGTGCGAAGTTAAGTTCAGTGATGGCAATGTCAGGCGTGCTCGCGCTGGCGTTGGACGCCGGCGGCGTTGCCTTGCCTTCAGCGGATTTCTCCGTCTCAGTTGAGCCGGCCTTCCAGTCACCGCCCGCCAAAGCCGGCGACTGAGCCGCCCCCTGCGACACAGTCATGCGCATGCCCGGCGCGACCGCGCATGCGCCCAACTCAGCGCAAAGCGCAACGGCCGCACCAAGGCACAGAAGTCGTGGCCGGTTTGCAATCGGCTTGTTCAATCGTTTCAGCACGTCTCTACGTTCCAGCTAGTCAATACGCGTTGCGGTGGACTAGTCCCTTGAAAATTGTCGCGACAATGATGCGCATGTCGAGACCGAAGGACCAGTTGCTCAAATAGAAGAGATCGTGTTCGACGCGCCCTTCCATCTTTTCGATGCGATCGGTCTCGCCACGAAAGCCGTTCACTTGCGCCCAACCCGTTATGCCCGGCTTGATGCGGTAACGATGGATGTAGCCGTCGACAATATTTTGATAAAGCGTGTCGTGCTCGATGGCGTGCGGCCGTGGTCCGACCACCGACATATCGCCGCGCAGAACGTTGAGAAACTGGGGCAACTCATCAAGGCTGGTACGACGTAAAAATGCGCCCACACGCGTAATGCGCGGGTCGTTCCGTGTCGCTTGCTTGACTACGCCATGCGCCGCCTGATGTATCCGCATGCTGCGAAACTTGTAAATCTCGAAGATCCGTCCGTTGGCGCCCTTACGCTTTTGCGTGAAGAGCACTGGACCTGGCGAAGAAATCTTTACAGCGAGTGCGATGGCAATGAGCAACGGACACAGCATGGTCAACGCGCATAGGGCGAAAGCACGATCGAATCTGTCCTTGATCACCAACGCGTCCGACGACAGGGGCGAGCCGACCAGATTGATCGCTGACGCGCCCTCAAGTTTGATCATCTCGCCTTCGAACAAGGCCATACCGCTCACGTCGGGAATGAAGCGGATATTCACGAGATCGCGACGGAACAATTCGATGAAATCGAGAATGGTGCGCTCCTCCGAAAGCGGCAGCGCGAGCCAAAGCTCCTTGACCTGATAGCGACGCACATACTCGGCGAAGCCTGATCTGTCATGGAACGCAGGCATCGCGCCGGGCGCTGCCGCCATGTCCAGACCCGTATCGAAGATCGTCGAGACAATCCAGCGCGAATTGGGAGTCGACTCGATCTTTCGCAGCAGCTGTCGGCAGTGTTCGCCGCTTCCCACTATGGCGACGGCTCGCGAGCCTGCGATGTGACGTTCGCGACGACGGCTGAGCACACAGGCGACCAGGCGGACAAGGACGAGCCCGGTGCCCGAAAAAAGAGTCCAGCGCAAGACCCGGAGATTGTCAGGGCGCCACGGATCGCCGAGGATCACGACGACGACCAGCGCTACCACGAGCGACAACAACCAGGCGAGCACCGGCGCACAGATACAGCGCACGAAGATGCGACGATGTCCGATTCGATACAGGCCAAACAGAGGAAAGACTAACGCCGACACCAGGAGCGCGAACGCGAGTAAAGCACTGTCATAGCCGCCACCGTCAGGCAACCGCTCAAACCGCGCAGCCACAAGCGCACCGAGCGCGATCACGGCGAAATCCAGCGTGCGCGTCAATACGCCGCCATTACGCGGCGGCACACCGACGAAGCTTTGTGCAGGCAAATGCATAGAACGATTCCTGAATGAATTGGATTGCGCGTCGCCAACGACACGACTCGTCACAACGAGCGCAGCCCGTTTGCCGAATTTGGCGAGCAATTCATTCGAGAAAAGTCCTGCGACGCCATACATTTGCGAAGAAGAAAATAAGAAAGTTGAATCTTCAAGATTCGATAAGCTGCCCACATATTTCCGCCTCTCTCAGCAGACTCAAGGACCTTCACGCTCGTGAAAAAGCAGCTTACCGATCACTACAAGCGCGGCGACGTCAGGCGCCCACTTTCACGCAGCAAGCGCTAGTCGAGCTGTATTTTGAATTTATGACCGAAGGAAGGAGTCTCGTCGACTTTGGGATTTGCGCATATAGGAACAGTCCGAATTGGGAGATCCACCAGCGCAGAGATGACTCAACAATGCCAAAAATTTCACGTAATCTCCGATTTCGTCGGGATATTTACAAAAATCTATACATTGTATTAGGTAGTACTACTTATATTTAGGAATTTTCTGTAGCCAATCACACGGTCGACAGTGCGGACGTTGCAAGGGGAGACGATGACCTTGATTCAATTCAGAAGAAAAGCACCCGCTTCGAATCGAGTAGTTTTTAGTTAATTAAGTTGCTTTACTCGATATTTATTTTAAAATTAATAAAATCAATACAACTTTAACAATCTGGTCGGGCGACGCCAGAATTCTGGCGTCGTCGACGGAAAATTGTTACCCCTTCTTCTGAATAAACTCGATCTTGTATCCGTCCGGATCGGTCACGAACGCAATCACGGTCGTGCCATGCTTCATCGGGCCGGCTTCGCGCACCACCGTGCCGCCCTGCTCCTTGATTTTCGCGCAGGCCGCGTAGGCATCTTCGACCTCGACCGCGAGGTGTCCGAAGCCGGTGCCAAGATCGTAGGAAGGCGTGTCCCAGTTGTGGGTCAGCTCGATCACCGTGCCGTCGCGCTCATCCGTGTAGCCCACGAACGCCAGCGTGAACTTGCCGTCCGGGTAGTCTTCGCGGCGCAGCAGTTTCATGCCGAGCAGCTCGGTGTAGAACTGGATCGAACGATCGAGATCGCCGACCCGAAGCATCGTGTGCAAAAGGCGCATGGGGGACTCCGTTATGCCGTCGTGAAAAGCGGGACTGTACCAAAATCCCGCTGGGCCTGCCCGCGGCGGCAAAGTCCGCCGATTTGCTCTAGCATGTTCGCCATCCCGAAATTGCCGGCCGTCCGCGGCGGCAGTTTCGCTGGCCCAACGTCATCAACAGACGCGTAAGTAACAAGCGACAAGGAGTAGGACATGCGGATTCTGGTTGTCGGTGCAGGTGCAACGGGCGGTTACTTCGGCGGCCGGCTCGCCGCCGCTGGGCGCGACGTGACGTTTCTGGTGCGCGAGGCGCGCGCGGCGCAGTTACGCGACGAGGGCCTCGTGATTCGCAGCAAGGCCAACGGCGATCTCACGCTGCGCGACGTCAAGACGGTGACGAAAGACACGCTCGATACACCGTTCGACTTGATCCTGCTCAGCTGCAAGGCTTACGACCTCGAGAACGCCATCGACTCGTTCGCGCCCGCCGTCGGCCCCGAAACGCAGATCCTGCCGCTGCTCAACGGCATGCGTCATCTGGACATCCTGCAGGCGCGCTTCGGCACGCAAGCCGTGCTCGGCGGCATCTGCCTGATCGCCTCCACGCTCAACGACAAGCGCGAGATCGTGCATCTGAACGACTCGCAGGCCATCACGTTCGGCGAACTCGGCGGCGGCGTCTCGGCGCGCGCGCAGACCATCGCCGAGACCTTCGGCAACGCCGGCTTCGCCATTAAGGCGAGCGGGCAGATCCTGCTGGACATGTGGGAAAAGTGGGTGTTTCTCGCGACGCTCGCGGGCAGCACGTGCCTGTTTCGCGCGCCCATCGGCGCGATTCTGGCCACGCCCGACGGCGCCGCGACCATCGAGCGCCTGTTCGCCGAATGCCGCGCGATTGCCGCCGAACACGGCCACGCGGTGCGCGAGAGTTTCCTCGAACGCTCGCGCGCCATGCTGTTCGCCACGGGTTCGTCGCTCACGGCGTCGATGCTGCGCGACGTGCAAAACGGCTCGCGCATCGAAGCCGACCACATCCTCGGCGATCTGATCCGTCGCGGCGGCGCGGCGCAACGCTCGGCGAGCGAGCTGTCGGTGCTGCGCATCGTCTATAGCCAGTTGAAGGCGTACGAAGCGCTGCGCAACGACGCGAGCTGACCGGGTCGAAAGCCGCAAAGCCGGGCGCGGCCACCCTGTCGCGCCTGGGGGCATCGTCGGGCGACCGTAAGGTTTTTGCTATCGTTAGGCTCCAATCTTCCTGGCCGAGCGTCCTTCGATGAGCACCGTTGCCCTGCCCGTGCGCCGCGTGCCGGACGCGCAAGCCGTCGTCCTCATGATCGCCCTCTGCGCGATCTGGGGCTTTCAGCAAGTCGCGATCAAGAGCGCGAATGCCTCCGTGCCACCGGTGTTCCAGGCGGCCTTGCGTTCGGCGATCGCGGCCATGCTGGTGTGGGGCTGGGCGCGCGCACGCGGCACGCCGCTCTTTCGCGCCGACGGCACGCTGGCCGCCGGCCTGCTCGCGGGCAGCCTGTTCGCGGCGGAGTTCGTCTGCATCTTCGTCGGCCTGACGATGACGAGCGCCACGCGCATGGCGGTGTTTCTCTACACCGCGCCCTGTTTCACGGCGCTCGGCCTGCACTGGTTCACGCCCGGCGAGCGCATGCGGCGCACGCAGTGGATCGGCGTGTCGATAGCGTTCGTCGGCATGGCGCTCGCCTTCGCCGACGGCTTCGTGCGTCACGGTTCGGCCAGCGGCGCGACCCACGCGATGCTCGTTGGCGTTGCCGGCGACGCGCTCGGCGTGCTCGGCGGTATCGCCTGGGCCGCGACCACGGTCGTCGTGCGCTCAAGCCCGCTCGCGCGGGTGAGCGCGAGCAAGGCGCTCTTCTATCAACTGGCGGTTTCGGCCGTGGTATTGCTCGCGCTTGCGGCGGGCGTCGGCCAGATGGAAGTGCGCGCGGTCACGCCGCTCGCGGTGCTGAGTCTCGGCTATCAAGCCGTGGTGGTCGCGTTCGTGAGCTACCTGACGTGGTTCTGGCTGCTCACGCGCTACATGGCTTCGCGGCTTTCGGTCTTCTCGTTTCTCACGCCGCTCTTCGGCGTGACGTTCGGCGTGCTGCTGCTCGGCGAATCGTTCAACTACCGTTTTCTCGCGGCCGCCCTGCTCGTGCTCGCGGGCATCGCGCTCGTCAACGCGCCCGCGAAGCGGCGCGCCTGAATCGCTCGCGCGCGAGTGACGTCGCGCGGCGTCTTACCCGTGTCGTGCGATCCGGTCGCCTGACGGGCCGCGCGTCACACGCCTCAGACCGCGCTTTCCAGCGCCTGCGCGAGCCGCACGTATTCGTCCACGGGCACTTCCTCGGCGCGGCGCGCGAGATCGAAACCGAGCGCGTCGAAATCGAGCCGGTCGCGATAATCGGCCAGCGTATTGCGCAGCATCTTGCGGCGCTGCGAGAACGCCGCCGTCACGAGTTCGCCGAGCAGCACGCCGTTCACCTTCGCCAATTCGTGCGGCGCGTACGGAATCATGCGCACGATCGCCGAATCCACCTTGGGCGGCGGCTGGAACGATTCGGGCGGCACGTCGATCAGCTTGTCGATCACGTAGCGATACTGCAGCATCACCGTGAGCCGGCCGAACGCCTTGCTGCCCGGCTCGGCGATCATGCGCTCGACCACCTCGTTCTGCAGCATGAAATGCTGGTCGATCACGCGCTCGGCAAAGGTGACGAGATGGAACAGCAGCGGGCTCGAAATGTTGTACGGCAGATTGCCGACGATGCGCAGCGAAGGCGTCTCGCCCGGCGCCGCCAGCGAGCCGAAGTCGAACGCGAGCGCGTCGCCCGCGTGCAGTTCGAGCAGCGGCCCGAACTTCTTCGTGAGGCGCGCGATCAGGTCGCGGTCCAGCTCGACCGCGTGCAGCGGCGCTTCGGGTGTGGCGAGGCGTTCGATCAGCGGCTCGGTGAGCGCGCCGAGACCCGGCCCGATTTCGACCATGCGCTCGCCGCGCTGCGGGCGAATGACGTCGACGATCGAGTCGATCACGCCCGTGTCGACGAGAAAGTTCTGGCCGAAGCGCTTGCGCGCGAAGTGGCCCTGGTGCTGTCTGCTGCTATTGGACATCGTTTCGAAATCTGTCAGAGGCCGCGCCGGTGGCGCGCCATCGATACGGCCGTGTCGAGAGCGGCGATCAGGCTGCCCGCATCCGCGCGGCCGGTACCCGCGAGGTCGAGCGCGGTGCCGTGATCGACCGAGGTGCGCACGATCGGCAAACCGAGCGTCACGTTGATGCCCTCGCCGAACGTCGCGTATTTGAGAACCGGCAGGCCCTGGTCATGGAACATCGCCAGCACGCAGTCCGCGTCTTTGAGGTAGCGCGGCTGGAACAGCGTGTCGGCGGGATACGGGCCGCGTGCGTCGATGCCTTCGGCCGTGGCGCTCGCGAGCGCCGGCGCGATGATGTCGATTTCCTCGCGGCCGAGATAGCCGTTCTCGCCCGCGTGCGGATTGAGGCCGGTCACGAGAATGCGCGGCAACGGCACGCCGAAATGGTGGCGCAGGTCGTGATGAATGATGCGCAGCGTTTCGACGATGCCTGCCACGCTCAGCGCCGCCGAAACGTCCTTGAGCGGCAGGTGCGTGGTCGCGAGCGCGACGCGCAGCGGGCGCGCGCCGGTGCCCGCGAGCATCATCACCACGCGCGGCGTGCCGGTGCGTTCGGCGAGGTATTCGGTATGGCCGGTGAACGGCACGCCCGCGTCGTTGATCGTGCTCTTTTGCAGCGGCGCGGTGACGATCGCGTCGAACTCGCCGGCCGTGGCGCCGTCGATCGCGCGATCGAGCAGCGCAAGCACGTAGCGGCCGTTGGCGGCGTCGAGCTTGCCGGCCTGCACGCGCGTGCCGAGCGGGATGTCTTCGATTTCCACGGGCTGGGTCGCGAGCAGCGCGGCCCAGTCGACGTTGACGGCTTTCGCGCGCGCTTCGAGCAGCGCCCGGTCGCCGAGCACGACGAAGCGGGCGTTGGGCCAGTGAGCGGCCGCGCCCGCGAGCGCGGCGACGGTGAGTTCGGGACCGACGCCGGCCGGCTCGCCCGTGGTGATGGCAATGCGGATCGGGCCCGCCTTCCGCGGGGCCGGAGCCGGCGACGATGCGGAGGCGTTCATGGCTCGATTTCCTTTGGCTTAGTTGCTCTGCGGCGGCGTCATGCCCGCGATCTTGTAGCTCACGTAGGCGCTGTCTCGCAGCTGGCGCAGCCAGTCGGCGTAAGCCTGTTCAGCCTTGCGCTGACCGATGGCCTGGCGCGCGAGGTCCATCTGCTGGGCGACCGAGCCTTCCGCGTCGCGGCGGCCGAGCACCTGGATCAGGTGATAGCCGTATTCCGTGCGCACCGGCTCGCTCAGCTGGCCGTCCTGCAGCGTGTTCATGGCGCGTTCGAATTCGGGCACGGTTTCGCCCGGGCTGATCCAGCCGAGGTCGCCGCCCTGCGAAGCCGAGCCGTCCTGCGAATAGGTACGCGCGAACTTGGCGAAGTCGCCGCCCTGCGCGACCTGCTGGCGAATTTCGAGCAGTTTCTGGCGCGCCTGCTGCTCGGACATGCCGTCGCCCACGCGCAGCAGAATGTGGCGCACGTGCGTTTGCACGAGCTTGGTGGCATCGGCGCTCGTGCCCTGACCCTGGCGGCGCTCGACGAGACGCACGATCTCGAAGCCGTCACTGGTGCGGATCAGCGAGGGATTCACTTCGCCCGGACGCAGCGTGGAGGCCGCCGTCACGAATTCCGGCGGCAGCTTGGCCGCCGGCAGGAAGCCCATGTCGCCGCCCTTGCTCGCGTCCGGCGCCTGCGAATTCGACTTCGCGAGGCTTTCGAACTTGCTGCCCGACTGCGCCTGCTTCAGCAGCGCGTTGGCCTTGGCCTGGGCGGCTTCGATGTCGGTTTCCGAAGCGTTGAGCGGCGCCTTGACGAAGATGTGCTCGAAGTGCAGGTCGTTGCTCTGGCCCGCGTTCGGTCCGCGCTGGCTCGCGATGTAGTTCGCGACTTCGGCGTCGGACACCGAGATCTTGCTGTCCACTTCCTTCTCGCGCAGGCGCGAGAGCGTGAGTTCCGTGCGCGCGTCGCGCGTGAACGTGCTCCAGGGCACGCCCGCCGCTTCGATCCGCCCGCGGTACGTGGCGAGGTCCATGCCGTTCGCCTGCGCGAGGCGCTCGAGCGTGCGGTTCACGGCGGTGTCGTCGATGGTGATGCCGTCTTCCTTGGCCTTCTGGAGCTGGATGCGTTCGAGCACCATCTGGTTGAGCACCTGCGCGCGCAGCTGGTCGCTCGGCGGCACCGGCGCGTTCTGCTGCTGCAGGCGGCGCGCGATCAGGTTGACGCGGTCGTCCAGCTCGCGCTGCGTGATCACGCCGTCGTTGACGACGGCCGCGATCGTGTCGACGGTCTGGCCGTTGTTCGCGCCCGGGAGCCCTTGAGCTTGCGCCGGCGCGGCCGGCAGGATGCCTGCGATGGCGATGAGACTCGCAGCGTACGCTGCCAGGCGAAGCTTTTTCATGATTCCCACAGATACTCCAAAGTTGGCGGGCACGCTTCACCCGTCTCTATGCAACCGACCCCGCGCGGCTCCTGGGCACGCCTCACGAAGAAAGCGCGCCGGATCACGCGTTATTGATAATCCGTGAAGCGCGACGGCAACGGTCCCGAACCCGGCACCGGCGTGTAGCCCGGCACGCTGGCCTTGAACGCCGCGACGAGGCCGTTGTCGACGTTCGAAAAGCCCTTGAGCGTGAGCTGCGCGAGGAAGCGCGTGGCCGAATTCGTGCCGCCCGTGGTGTTGATGCCGTTAGCGTAACGCTGAAGCCCCACGCCGAGCACCCAGCAATCCGCGTCGTACTGCATGCCGACCAGGCCGTCCACGATCCGGTGACCGCTCAGATCGTAGTTGAAGCGGCCCACGGCGTATACCCGGTGCGAGAACGGCCATTGCGCGGAAACCAGGATCTGGTTGATCGGCTCGTTGTCGAGCGTGGTGTTCGCGCGGGTGTAGCGGTAGGCGATGTTCAGCACGCGGCTCGGGCCGGGGCTGTAGCCGAAACCGACGCTCGCCTTCGTGAGCTGGTTGTTGTCGGCATTATATTGGAACGCCGTTTCCGAAGCGAAACCGCGCCCGATCTTGAATGCCGCGCCCGCGATCAGGTCCGAGTGCGTCGCGTCCGTGGTCGAGGCGGTCGAGCCATTGCCCTCGGCCAGCGTGACGCGCTGATCCTGGAAGTAATACTGCTGCGCGAGCACGAAGCGCGCACGCTCGTC
Organism: Paraburkholderia acidisoli; assembly: GCF_009789675.1. Taxonomy (NCBI): domain Bacteria; kingdom Pseudomonadati; phylum Pseudomonadota; class Betaproteobacteria; order Burkholderiales; family Burkholderiaceae; genus Paraburkholderia; species Paraburkholderia acidisoli. The sequence goes on from NZ_CP046913.1 coordinate 2,636,466, forward strand.
GCCGCTTGCCGGATCGAGGAAACGCGTGGTGATCGCGGCGGTCAGGCGGTTCGCGTCGGCAATGCGGTCGTTGCCGACGAAGGTGTTCGGCGTGAAGATTTCCGCCAGACCGAAGTCCGACTCGGCCGTGTCGAAAAGGGGCGCGAACTGCTGGTTGCGATACGGCGTGTACACGTAGTACAGGCGCGGCTCGAGCGTCTGGATGTAATCCTGGCCGAACAGGTGCACCGAGCGGTCGAACACGAGCCCCGTGTCGAAGCTAAAGGTCGGGATCGACTCGGTGAAGCTCTTGGGCGCGCCCACGTCGTCCGTGCCGATGTTGCTCAGGTTGTAGTCCGCGAAGTGCCATTGCACCTTCGGCGTGACGAAGTACCCGGGCCCCATCAGCGAGTACGACACGTACGGATTGAAGACGACGCGGTCGCCCTCGGTCGCGTCGGCCGTGGTGATGCGGAAGCGCGTGTAGTCGGCTTCCATGCCGTAGTCGAAGCCGCCGACGTTGTACTTCGCGTACTTCACGTTCAGCTCGGGCTCGCGGCCGTACGGCGCCACCGAAGGCTCCAGCGTCTGCCAGTGCTGCCAGCGCGTGAGCACGGACCACGGCCCATTGTTGTACGTGAGGCCGGCTTCCTGCTGATACAGCGTTTGCGTGCCGTTCAGAAACTGGTTGGCGGCCGACTGCAGATCTTCCGGATAGGTGTTGTCCGAGACCTTGTTGTAGTAGATGTAGCCGCCGAACCCGTTGCCGAAGTCCTGGTTGTGCTGCACGAACAGCGCGTAGCGGTTCGTTTTCGTGATCGCGTCGTTGGGCAGGAAGGTGCCGGTGATCGAGCCCGAGTAGTTGGTCGAGAGATACCGGTAGTTGCCCTGCAGGAACACGCCGCGCTTGGAGATCAGCTCCGGCGTGAACGTGAAGTCGCGGTTCGGCGCGATGTTGAAGTAATACGGCAGCGAGACTTCGTAACCGTTGGTCGAGCTGATCGAGAACGTGGGCGGCAGCAGGCCGCTCTTGCGGTCGCCCGACAGCGGGAACGACAGCCACGGGCTCGCGAAGATCGGCACGTTCTGGAAGAACAGCACGGCGTTGTGCGCCACGCCTTCGTCGCTGCCGGTGTCGAAGTCGAACTCGCTGCCCTTGATGTACCACGCCGGATCGGTCGCGCACTGGCACGCCGTGTAGGTGCCGGTCGTGAGCACGGAGCGCTCGTTGTCGAGCAGGTCGGCGCGCTCGGCGCTGCCGGAGCCGCCCGTGAGCGAGAAGTGGTACTTCGGCGCGGGCATGAAGCCTTCGTTCGCCTCGACCCGCAGGTGCGCCTCGGGGCCCGCGAACGAGGTGCCGTTCTGCACGACCACCACGTGACCGTATGCGTCGGCGGTGTCGGTGTCCTGGTCGTAGTGCAGCGCGTCGCCCTTGACGACGTTCATTCCCTGGCGCAGCTCGGCCGCGCCCTTGACCGCGAGGTCGGTGTCGGTCGTGCCGGTGGTCGAATCGCCGAGCACGAAGGTAGCCGGATGGCGCCCCTGCACGTTGGGGTGATCTTCGAGCTGCGGCGCGAGGCGCAGGCTCCACGGGCCGTCCAGCGGCGCGGGCAGCGCGGCGTCGCCCGCGAGCTGGGCGTGCGCGAGCGCGGGCACCAGACCGGGCACGGCGAGAAGTGCCGCGATGAGCCGCCGCTTGACCGGCACGCCGTCATCACTATTGGAGATCGTCTGGAAAAACTGTCTGGGCGGCATGTATGGTTTTGGCGTATCGGCCCGGCCGCCTGCCCGCTTTCGATGGTGGCCCGCCGGCGCGACCGGCCGCCCGATGAACCGGATCGGGCCGGACTGCATGCAATTATTGACATTTCATCGGCGTAAGAACTTTGCGATGAATGCGGCGAGCGAACCGTCCTGCGGGCTTTGGCGCGAGTCGCGTCAAAAAAGTCGTGGGGTATTATATGGCAAGACGTTGTTCCACTGATTTTGCCTCTGGTTTTCATGACTTCCACCGCCGCGCCCGCCCCTTCCCACGCCCCCGCCGACCCGCGCCGCGAGCTGCTCGCCGCATGGCTCGGCGCGCACGCGAACCGCTACGCTCTCGACCTCGCCACGCTCGCGCCCGCCTCGTCCGACGCGAGCTTTCGCCGCTACTTCCGGCTCGCGAGCGCGGCCGGACACGGCGCGACATTGATCGCCGTCGACGCCCCGCCGCCCGAAAAATGCCGCGAATTCGTCGAAGTCGCCGGTCTGCTCGAAGCGGCCGGCGTGCACGTGCCGCGCGTGCTGGAAGTCGATCTCGAAGCAGGCTTCATGCTGCTCACCGACCTCGGCACCGCGCCGTATCTGCCCGCGCTGCAGGCAGCCGGTCCCGGCCCGCGCTCGCGCGAACTGCTGCGCGAGGCGCTCGACGCGCTCGTGCGCTGGCAGTCGTCCTCGCGCGAAGGCGTGTTGCCGCCGTTCGACGAGGCGTTCCTGCGCCGCGAGATGGAGCTGATGCCCGAGTGGTTCCTCGGCCGCCATCTGGGCCGCGAAGTGAGCGAAGCCACGCGCGGCGTGCTCGATCGCACTTTCGCGCTGCTGGTGGCGAGCGCGCGCGCGCAGCCGCAGGTGTTCATGCTGCGCGACTTCATGCCTCGCAACCTGATGATCGCCACGCCCAATCCGGGCGTGCTCGACTTCCAGGACGCCGTGTACGGGCCGATCACCTACGACGTCGTCTCGCTGCTGCGCGACGCCTTCCTGAGCTGGGACGAAGATTTCGAGCTGGATGCGTTCGCGTACTACTGGGAGCGCGCGAAAAAGGCCGGCCTGCCCGTGGATGCCGACTTCGGCGAGTTATACCGCCAGCTCGAATGGATGGGCCTGCAACGTCACATCAAGGTGCTGGGCCTCTTTTGCCGCATCAATTATCGCGACGGCAAGCCGCACTACATGGACGATCTGCCGCGCTTTCTCGCCTACGCGAGCAAGGTCGCGCACCGCTATCGCCCGCTCGTGCCGTTCGCGCGCCTGCTCGACGACTTGCAGGGCACGGCGGTCGAAACCGGCTACACGTTCTGACCGGCACGCCATGACTGAATCGACGCAACCCGCGGCCGTCCCGACCGTACGCACCGCCATGATCTTCGCCGCCGGCCGCGGCGAGCGCATGCGCCCGCTCACCGACACCAGCCCGAAGCCGCTGCTCGAAGCGGGCGGCAAGCCGCTCATCGTCTGGCAGATCGAGCGCCTCGCGGCGGCCGGTTATACGCGCATCGTCATCAATCATGCGTGGCTCGGCGCGCAGATCGAAGCCGCGCTCGGCGACGGTTCGCGCTTCGGCGTGACGCTGCTGTACTCGCCCGAGCACGACGCGCTCGAAACGGCGGGCGGCATCGCGCAGGCGCTGCCCCTGATCGAGCAGGACGGCACGCCCGCCGTGTTCCTCGCGGTGAGCGGCGACGTCTTCAGCGCCTTCGATTTCACCACGCTCGGCGCGCGCGCCCAGGCACTCGCCGCGCGCGCGCAACCGGGCATGCATCTCGTGATGGTGCCGAATCCGCCGTTTCATCCGCGCGGCGACTTCGCGCTGACGCCCGCGGGCACGCTCGCGCTCGAGGGCGCGCCGCGCTACACCTTCGGCAATATCGGCCTCTACGACACGCGCATGTTCCGCGATCTCGCGCCGGGCACGAGGCGCGCGCTCACGCCGTACTATCGCGAGTCCATTGCGCAAGGGCGCGCGAGCGGCGAGCTTTACGAAGGCGTGTGGGAAAACGTCGGCACGCCCGCGCAGCTCGCGGCGCTCGACGCCCAGTTGCGTTAGTACCTGCGTTAGTGCCTTCGTTAGCCCGCGCGTCAATGCGCGCGCCAGTCCGCCGGTCGTCGCGCTAACGCCCGGCGCCCTCGAGTCGATACGACACGCCGTGCCGCCTCACCCGCCGGCCGGTGTCGTCGACGATTGCGGCGCGGGCGCCGCCTCGCCCGCCGGGTCCGCCTCCGTCCCATCGCTCGCGCGTTGCTGCTGCAACGCCCACATCTGCGCATAGTGGCCGCCCACGCGCAGCAACTCCGCATGCGTGCCGCGCTCGACGATGCGCCCGCGATCCATCACGATGATCTGCTCCGCGTGCACGACCGTGGACAGCCGGTGCGCGATCACGAGCGTCGTGCGCTCGCGCGCGATCTGTTCGAGTTCGTGCTGGATCGCCCGCTCGGAACGCGAATCGAGCGCCGAAGTCGCCTCGTCGAACAGCAGGATGGGCGGATTCTTCAGCACCGTGCGCGCGATCGCCACGCGCTGCTTCTCGCCGCCCGAAAGCTTCAGGCCGCGCTCGCCCACCGGCGTGTCATAGCCCTTCGGCAAGCTCTCGATAAACGCGTGAATGTGCGCCGCGCGCGCCGCCGCGATCACCTCGTCGCGGCTCGCCGTGGGCCGGCCATAGGCGATGTTGTAGTAGATCGAGTCGTTGAACAGCACCGTGTCCTGCGGGACGATGCCGATCGCCGCGCGCAGCGACGCCTGCGTGACGTCGCGAATATCCTGCCCGTCGATGGTGATCGCGCCGCCGCTGTTGCCGGGGCCGGTGCGATCGAGATCGTAGAAGCGGAACAGGAGCCGCGCGAGCGTCGACTTGCCCGACCCGCTGTGGCCGACGACCGCCGTGGTCGTACCCGCCGCGATCGTGAAGCTCACGTCGTGCAGGATCTGCCGCGACGGCTCGTAGGCGAAGTTCACGTGCGTAAAGCGCACCTCCGCGCCACGCACGGCGAGCGGCGGCGCGTTCGGCACGTCGGCGACTTCGCGCTCGACGTTCATCAGCGTGAACATGCGGTCCATGTCGGTGAGGCTTTGCTTCAACTCGCGATACACCACGCCGAGAAAATTGAGCGGAATGTAGAGCTGCAGCATGAACGTGTTGATGAGCACGAGATCGCCGAGCGTGAGGCGCCCCGCCATCACGCCCTGCGTGGCGCGCCACAGGATGAACACGAGCCCCGTGCCGATGATGGCCTGCTGCCCGAAATTGAGCGCCGAAAGCGAATGCTGCGACTTGATCGCGGCCTGGCGGTAACGATGCAGATTCTCGTCGTAGCGCTGCGTTTCCCACGCCTCATTGCCGAAGTACTTCACCGTTTCGTAGTTGAGCAGCGAGTCGATCGCGCGCGAGTTGGCGCGCGAATCGAGTTCGTTCATGGTGCGGCGAAAATGCGTGCGCCACTCCGTGACCTTCACCGTGAACACGATGTACGCCACCAGCGCGGCGAGCGTGACGAGCGCGTAATACGCCTCGTATTTGACGACGAAAAAGCCGAGCACGAGCCCGACTTCGACGAGCGTCGGCAAGATGCTGTAGAGCGAATACGAAATGAGCTGCGTGATGCCGCGCGTGCCGCGTTCGATGTCGCGCGACATGCCGCCCGTCTGGCGTTCGAGATGAAAGCGCAGCGAGAGCGCGTGCAGATGACGGAACACCTTGAGCGCGAGCTGGCGCACGGCGCTTTCCGTGACCTTCGAAAAGAGGATTTCGCGCAGCTCGGTGAAGAGCGAGGTGGAGAGCCGCACGATCGCGTAGGCCACCACGAGCAGACCCACGCCGCTCGCGAGCACAATGCCGGGCGCGTGCTCGCTGCGGCCGAGCGCGGTGAGATGCTGCACCGACGACAGCCCGTCGACAATGTGCTTCATCACGATCGGCACACCGAGATTGGCCACCTTCGCGCCGATCAGGCACGAGAGTGCGAACGCCACGCGCCATTTGTAGGCGGTCAGATACGGCAGCAGCGAAAGAATGGTCTGCCAGTCGTTGCGCGGCCCGGTGGCGGGCGGCGCGGGATCGTTGGAAGCGGAACGGCGCATGGGCGGGAAGCGGGCGATGAGCGGGCGATGGGCGGGCGAAAAGCACGCGAAAGCGGCCGCGCGGCATGCCCGGCGTGCGAGACAAGCACGCGCGTGGCACGCGCGACGAGCGGTATGGGGAGGAGCGGCGACGGGTTGTGGCCGGCACGCGCGCGGCGCGCCGGCTCCCGTACAATTCCTGATCGACGTATTGTCGCAGAAGGCGGCACGCGCCGCTGACGGCCGAATGTGCGCTCGCGGTTGGGTCGGAAGACCAATCCGCCCGACGCGCCCCCGTGTTCGCTCCCCGCTTTGTCATTCTTGAGAAGACCGCACCATGACCGACTCCTACCCGCTCCCCGATAAAGCGCCCGCGCTGCGCGTCGTTCCGCAGCCTTCGGACTCGAACATGCACGGCGACGTGTTCGGCGGCTGGATTATGTCGCAGGTCGACATTGCCGGTTCGATTCCCGCGAGCCGCCGCGCCAACGGCCGCGTCGCGACCGTCGCCGTGAATTCGTTCGTGTTCAAGCAGCCGGTGTTCGTCGGCGACCTGCTGAGCTTTTACGCCGAGATCGTCAAGACGGGCACGACCTCGGTCACCGTCGACGTCGAGGTCTACGCGCAGCGCATGCGTCTGCAGGAAGAAGTCGTGAAGGTCACCGAAGCGACGCTCACCTATGTCGCGACCGGCGCGGACCGCCGCCCGCGCCCGCTGCCGCCGCTCGAGTAACGCGCGCCCGGTCGCGGGCGCCGCGTCAGGCCGTCCACGCGAGTGCGGCGGTTTCGTCGTCGGCCGAGGTGCTCGCGCGCAGCAGCGCCGCCGCCTCGTCGCCGGGCAAAGGCGGCGCGAAGAAGTAGCCCTGCAATTCGTCGCACGCGCGCTCGCGCAGGAAGGCGAATTGCGTCGAGGTCTCCACGCCTTCCGCGATCACCTGTAGCCGCAACTCGTGCGCGAGCGCGATGATGGCGGCCGTGATGGTTTCGTCGTCGCTGTTCGAACCGATGTCGGCCACGAACGAGCGGTCGATCTTGAGCCGGTCCACGGGCAGCCGCTTCAGATAGCTCAGGCTCGAATAGCCGGTGCCGAAGTCGTCGATGGCAATGCCAATGCCGAGCGCGTGCAGCTCGTTCAACATCGACACCGCTTCCTCGGCGTTGCGCATCAGCGTGGATTCGGTCAGCTCGATTTCGAGCCAGCACGCTTCGAGGCCGGTTTCCTGCAGCACTTCCTTCACGAGTTGCGCGATGTCGCGCTGATGGAAGGTCTTCGCCGAAAAATTCACCGAAACGCGCACGGGCGGCAAGCCTTCGCGCTGCCACGCGCGATTCTGCCGGCACGCCTCGCGCAGCACCCAGTCCGAGAGCGGCCCGATCAGCCCGCTCTCCTCGGCCACCGGAATGAACTGCGAGGGCGAGACGAGCCCCGCCTCCGGGTCGCGCCAGCGCACCAGCGCTTCCATACCCACAATGCGCCCGCTCTCGATCTCCACCTGCGGCTGGTAGTGCAGCAGGAACTCCTGGTCGCGCAGCGCGCGGCGCAGGCGCCGTTCGAGATTCATGCGCGCGCCCACGCTGGCGTTCATCTCGGGCTGGAAGAACTGGAACGTGTTGCGGCCCATGTCCTTGGCGCGATACATCGCCACGTCGGCTTTCTTGAGCAGGGTTTCGGCGTCGTTGCCGTCCTGCGGGAACACGCTCGCGCCCATGCTGCAGCCCACGTACAGCTCGGTGCCGTCGACCCAGACCGGCTCCGAGATCATCGCGCGCGCCCGCTCCATCCAGCCGATCAGCGATTTTTCGTCGATGGTGTCCGTCAGCACGATCACGAACTCGTCGCCGCCGTGGCGCGCGACGGTGTCGCTCGTGCGCGTGCAACGCTGCAGGCGCTCCGCGACCACGCCGAGCAGCCGGTCGCCGACACTATGGCCGAGGCTGTCGTTGACGTTCTTGAAGCCGTCGAGGTCGATGAACACCACGGCCACGCCGCTTTCGTGACGCTGCGCCTGCACCAGCGCCTGCTGGAGCCGGTCGCGCAGCAGATTGCGGTTCGGCAGCAGCGTGAGGCTGTCGTAGTTGGCCTGATATTCGAGCTGTTCCTGATAGCGGATCAGCTCGGTCACGTCGTTGATGATGCCGATGTGATGCGTGATGCGGCCGTCGAGATCGGGCACCGGCGCGATCAGCAACTGGTTCCAGAACAGCGCGCCGTCCTTGCGATAGTTGCGCAGCACGGCGCTCACCTCGCGATTGGCGAGCAGCGCCTTGCGGATCGCGACGAGGCCTTCCTGATCGCGGTCGTCGCGCTGCAGCAGGCGGCAATCCTGGCCCGTCACTTCGGCGGGATCGTAGCCCGTGATGCGCTTGAACGCCGGGTTCGCGTACTCGATCAGATTGCTGCCGCCCGGCCCCGGCGCGCTGATCAAAATGGCGTTCACGCAGGCGTCGAGCGCACGGCTTTGCAGGCGCAGCGCGAGATCGGCGCGCTTGCTTTCGGTCGTGTCCGTGTAGGTGCCGAGCACGCCAATCACGCGGTTGTCGCCGTCGAGCAAGGGCAGCTTGCTCGTGAGCGTCGTGCGATGCAGGCCGTCGATCGTGTGGCCTTCCTCGAAGTTGATGCGCGGCAGCCCCGACTCGATCACTTCGCGATCCTGCTCGCGCATCAAGCCCGCGTAGGCGCGCCACGGCAGATCGTCGTCGGTCTTGCCGATGATCTGCTCGGGATACGCGAGGCCGGCGTCGCGCGCGAAGGTCATGTTGCAACCCAGATAGCGCGCCTCGGCGTCTTTCCAGAAGATGCGCTGCGGAATGTTGTCGATGACCGACTCGAGCATCTGGTTCGAGCGCTGCGCCTCGGCTTCGGCCTTGATCTGTTCGGTCACGTCGTCGGCGAGCACGAACACGGCCGCGCGGCCGAGGAACACGAGCGAGTGATGCGAGATGTCGGCGCTGATGGTCGAGCCGTTGCGGCGCCGATGGTGCCAGATGCCGGCCATCGTGCGCACGTGCTGCGTGAGCGTGTCGGAGCGCGCGAGATGCTGTTCGAGGCGCGCGGCTTCCTGCGGCGAGCGAATCTCGCGAATCGACATGGCGAGGAATTCCTCCTCGCTGTAACCGTACTGCTGGATCGCGGCCGTGTTGACGGCGAGAAAGCGCAGCGTCTCGCGGTCGAACACGTACATCGGCACCGGATGCGCGTCGAACAGGCCCTGAAAACGCTCGCTGCGCAGACGCATGCCGCTCACGGCGCGCAGCTTCTCGCGCGCGGCCGTTTCGCGCGCGCCGAACGTGTAGATGAGGAGCGTCGCGCCCGCCAGCATCGTCGCGAGCAGCAGAATGGAGGCGTGGCTGCCCGAGCGCGCCGACTCGGCGAGCGCGTCCGAGAGCGCGCGATCGGCGGCGCTTTGCAGCGCGGCGAGCTGGGCTTCGATGCGGTCCACGCGGGTGTCGAGGCGCACGTATTCGGCGGCAAGCCAGGCGTGGGCGGCGGCGTCGGTGGGGGCCGCCGAAGTCGCGAGGGTCGTCGCCGGATTGGGCTGGGCCTGGGCGCCCGGCGCTGCCGTCGCGGTCGGCGCGGCGTTGCCGGCCTGGCTCGCGTAGCGCGTGGCGGCGAGCGCGGCGTTGGCCGCCGGGGCGATCGGCGTAATCGTGGTCGTGGAGGCGGTTGCTGGCGCGGTCGTCGGCACGGTCGCAGACGCGGTGTTCGCGTGATTCGCGTAGAGCGAGTCGCCGGAAACGGCATGATTGGCCGCGGCGCCGGGCGTAGCGGCCGACGCGGCGCCCGCGCGTTTCGCGTAGAGCGCGGCCGCGAGCGCAACCGGGCTTGCCGGTGCGGTCGTCTCGGTCGTTGCCGCGCTCGCCGGCGCGTTGGCGGCGTGGTTCGCGTAAAGCGCGCTGGCCAGCGCGAGCTTCGATGCGCTCGCGGCGTCCGCGGTCTGCGCGGCTTGCGGCGCGGCGGATGCCGTATTGGCAGCTGCATGGGCCGCTGCATTGGCCGCCGGATTTGCCGCTGCATTGGCAATTGCATTGGCCGCCGCCGGATTCGTCTCGACAGGCGCGGCGTCGAGCGCCGTCCCGGCCGTTGCGGTCGGTGCCGTGTCGATCACGCCCGTCACCACGTGGCCGGTCGTGTAGGTGTTGTAGGCGGCGTTCGCGCCTTCGGTGCGCGGCGCCAGCGGCGCGTGCGCGGCATGCGCGGGCGTCGCCTCACGGGGCGTGGCCGCCGCAACCGCGGCGGCGCTGGCACCCGCGGCACGCACGGGCGCATTGCCGATGCGCTGCCCCGCATGCGCGAGCGTCGCGTCGATTTCCCCGGCGACCTGTGTCCCTTCGGCGGCCGCCGCATCGAAGCGCGCCGCGAAATCCGCGTTGCCGGCGAGTTCGGCACGCAGCGCACGGCCCGTCTCGTCGAGTTCGGCCACCCGCGCCGCGCGTACCTGCGCCGGTTCCCCTTGCCCCTCCATCGCCAGATGGCCGAGCGCACTCACGCCGCCGCCGAGGGCGGCGCGGTAACGGTCGAGATCGTGGCGAATGCGCGCGGCTTGCGCGGCCCGCGCGTCGATCTCGCGCTGGGCGCCGAACTGCGTCCACGCGACGAACGCGTTCGCGCCGAAGGCCGCCACGACGACGGCCATGTTGATGAGATGGCGCTTCGAAAAGAGAAGGTTCATGAATGCCGAGCGTCGAACGGCCCACGCGGCGTGCGTGGGTTGACGGGTCGCGACGTGCGCGACCGGTCGGCGCCTGAAGCGCCAACCCGGATAACGGCATGCCCTCAGCCGAGCTTGAGGGCCCGGATCTCAAAAGTGGGGAAAAATCGCGCGCAAACGATAGCGTGAAGCAGGATGTTGCGCATCAATGCTCAAACGTCAAATACTGCACATCCCAAACTTATGACGAATCGATGACGCGCTACCTCATCGGCAACCGGACTCAGCGCGGCACGGCCAGCCCGAATTCGCGCATCGCGGGCACGAAGTCGTGATTCGCCTCCGGCTTGCGGGCGAGTTTCGCGAGCACGTAGCGCTGGAACGGCGCGAGCTGCGCCCAGTCTTCGAGGCCCGGCTCGCGCAGGTTGGCGAGTTGCGCCTGATGGGCGAGACCGGCCGGCACGTGGTTCACGTCGCGCCACGCGGGCGCTTCCTCGGCGGCGAACCATTCGGGCTCGACGTTGGCGTGGGTGCGCATCATCTCGAACAGCGCGTGGTCGAAATTGGGCTCGATCTCGGCGTCTTCGTCGACGGGAAAACAGGCGAGCAGACGGCGATCCTCGTACGGCAGCAATTGCCACTGCGCGAGCGAAATACGCAGCCCGAAACGATCGAGATTGAAGCGCACGCACATCGGAATGAAAGTGAGATTCTCCGACGAGTCGTGCTCGAAGCGGAAAAGGAGCGGAGCTTCGTGCAATGCCATGGCAATATCCTCGCGATGCGGAGCCGAGCGTCGCGCCCCCGCTTGAGGTATTTTAGAACCTTACGCGCGCGGCGCATGCCACGGCGTCCCCGGTCCCGGGAGCGCTATCGGAACGCAACCGGCGCGCAACCGGCGCGCCGCCTCTGCCCTCATGGAGCTTTTCGCTTGAACGACCCCGTCCTGCCGCTCGCCGCCTCGTCCACGCCGCACGAAGGCGAAGGCGAAACCGGCGCGATCGCCGTGCGCGTGCACCGGCACCGCGGCGACGATGTCCGCACGCTCGACGACCACGTCGGCCAGGAATGGCCCGTCGCGCTCGTCTTCAACGGCATTTCGCACGCGGTGATGATGTGCACGCCGCGCGACCTCGAAGCGTTCGCCGTGGGCTTCGCCATTTCGGAAGGCATCGTCGGCCGCAACGCCGACATTCAGGACTTCGAGGTGTATCTGCGCGAAGACGCCGAGGTGCCGCACGCCGAAGTGCACCTTACCGTCGTGCAGCAGGCCTTCGCCGAACTCAAGGAAAAGCGCCGTGCGCTCGCGGGCCGCACGGGCTGCGGCGTGTGCGGCATCGAAAGCATCGACCTGCTCGATCTCGAGCCCGAGCGCGTGCCCGACACCGGTTTTCTCGCCCGCCTCGCCCCCGACGCCATTGCGCGCGCCGCGCGCGAACTGCCGCAGCATCAGGCGCTCACGAAACTCACGGGCGGCCTGCACGCCGCCGCATGGTGCGACGCGAACGGCGCGATCCTGCGCGCATTCGAAGACGTGGGCCGCCACAACGCGCTCGACAAGCTCATCGGCCAGTTGACGATCGAGCGCGCCGACACGCAGCAAGGTTTCGTGTTCCTCTCCAGCCGCGCGAGCTACGAACTGGTGCGCAAGGCGGCGCGCGTGGGCATTCCCATGGTGGCCACCATTTCCGCGCCCTCCTCGCTCGCGATCAACATCGCGAAACGCGCCGGACTGCGGCTCGTGAGCTTCTGCCGCGAGTCCGGTTACGTCGATTACGAAACGGCGTAAGCCGGACGTGAAGCGCGGCGTAAGCCAGGCGTTGACACCATTCGCGTCAATCGAACTGACGGAAATCCGGCTTGCGCTTTTGCAGGAAGGCCGTGAACGCCTCGCGCGCTTCGGGCGCGAGCAGCATCTTGCCAAAGTGCACGGATTCCTCGCTCATCTGCTCGCGAATCTCGTGCGTGCCCGCGCGCTTCATGAGCGCTTTGGTCGCGCGCAACGACGAAGCGGGCAACGCCACGAGCTTCGCCAGCTGCGCCGCCACGAACGCCTCGAGTTCGGCGGCCGGCAGCACGCGATTCACGAAGCCCATGCGATACGCCTCCGCCGCGTCGAAGGTCTCGCCGAGCAGCAGCTTTTCGGCGGCGGCCTGATAGCCGGCAATGCGCGGCAGCAGCAGCGAAGACGCCGCTTCCGGGCACAGCCCCAGTTGCGCGAACGGCATCGCGAAGCGCGCGGTATCGGCGGCGTACACGAGGTCGCAATGCAGCAGCATCGTCGTGCCCACGCCGATCGCCGCGCCCGCCACCGCCGCGACGAGCGGCTTCTCGAAGCCGGAGATGGCGGCCAGAAAACGCATCACGGGCGAGTCGGCGCCGGTGGGCGGCGTCTTCAGGAAGTCTTCGATGTCGTTGCCCGCCGTGAAGATTTCGGCGTGACCGCGCAGCAGCACGGCGCGCACGCCCGCGTCTTCCTGCGCCGCAGCGAGCGCCGCGTTGATCGCCTCGTACATGGCGGGCGTGAGCGCGTTCTTGCGCTCGGGGCGATTGATGGTGATCGTCAGCACGCCGTTCTCGCGCGCGGTCAGGATGTCGTTGGTCATTGCGATGGGTCTCCTCGGGGCTCTCGCGTCGGCGTCCACCTCGGCGCGAGCCGATATGAAAAACGGTCCGCAAACCGCGAGGCTTGCGAACCGTGTCGTGTGCGTAAGCGCGAAGCGCTTACAGCCGTTCGATGATGCCCGCGGCGCCCATGCCGGTGCCCACGCACATCGTCACCATGCCGTACTTGTAGTTGCGGCGGCGCAGGCCGTGCACGACCGTCGAGGCGCGAATCGCGCCCGTCGCGCCGAGCGGGTGACCCAGCGCGATCGCGCCGCCGAGCGGGTTGATCTTCGACGGATCGAGCCCGAGGTCTTGAATGACCGCCAGCGACTGCGCGGCGAACGCCTCGTTCAGCTCGATCCAGTCGAGGTCGTCCTGCTTCAGACCCGCCGCCTTGAGCGCGGCCGGAATCGCTTCCTTCGGGCCGATACCCATGATCTCCGGCGGCACGCCGCGCACGGCGAAGCTCACGAAACGCGCGAGCGGCGTGAGGTTGAACTGCTTCAGGATCTTTTCGGAGACGACGATCAGCGCGCCCGCGCCGTCCGACGTCTGCGAACTGTTGCCGGCCGTGACCGAGCCCTTGTTCGCAAACACCGCGCGCAGCTTCGCGAGACCTTCGAGCGTGGTGTCGGCGCGCGGGCCTTCGTCCAGCTCGATCAGGCGTTCCTTCACCTTCACTTCGCCCGAGGCGAGATCGGGGAAACGCTCGACGAGCGTGTACGGCGCGATCTCGTCCTTGAACTCGCCCGACTGCTGCGCGGCCAGCGCGCGGCGGTGCGATTCCACCGAAAACGCGTCCTGCGCCTCGCGGCTGATCTTCCAGCGTTCCGCGACTTTCTCCGCCGTGAGGCCCATGCCGTAAGCAATGCCCACGTCTTCGTTGCGATCGAAGATGTGCGGCGAGAGCGACGGCTTGTTGCCCATCATCGGCACCATGCTCATCGACTCGCAGCCGCCCGCGATCATCGCGTCGCTTTCGCCCACGCGAATGCGGTCGGCGGCCATGGCGAGCGCCGTGAGGCCCGAGGCGCAGAAGCGGTTCACGGTCACGCCGCCCACGCTCTGCGGCAGACCCGCGAGCAGCGCGCCGATCCGCGCCACGTTCAAGCCCTGCTCGGCTTCGGGAATCGCGCAACCGACAATGGCGTCCTCGATCACGCTCGTGTCGAGGCCCGGCACCTGCGCCACCGCCGACTTGATCGCGTGAACCAGCAGCTCGTCGGGGCGGGTGTTCTTGAACACGCCGCGCGGCGCCTTGCCGATGGGCGTGCGGCTCGCGGCGACGATATAAGCGTCCTGCAACTGTTTGCTCATCTCTAACTCCAGTATCTGGTGTGCGTGCGTCGTGCCGCTTAGTTGCGCACCGGCTTGCCGGTTTGCAGCATGCCCATGATGCGTTCCTGCGTCTTTTGCGTGCCGAGCAGGTCGACGAACGCCTGGCGCTCGAGCTTGAGCAGCCATGCTTCGTCGACGAGACTGCCCGCTTCGACGTCGCCGCCGCAGATCGCCTCGGCGATACGGCTCGCGATCAGGAAGTCGTGGTCGCTGATGAAGCGGCCGTCGCGCATGTTCACGAGCGACGCCTTGATGGTCGAGATCGCCGAGCGGCCCGCCACCGGAATCTGCGTCGCGCGCAGCGGCGCGCGATAACCGGCCGCGCTCAGTGCGCGCGCTTCCTTCTTCGCCGTGTCGAGCAGCTCGAACACGTTGAACACGATCGTGTCCGAAGGCTTCAGGTAGCCCATGGCGCGCGCTTCATGCGCCGAGGCCGAGACCTTCGCCATCGCCGCGTTTTCGAATGACTTCTGCAGGAAACGGAGCAGATCGCTCGGCACCGCGCCAATCGCCGCCGCGCCTTCGGCCGCGCGGATCGCCGCTTCCTTCAGGCCGCCGCCCGCGGGCACGAGACCCACGCCCACTTCGACGAGACCCACGTAGCTCTCGACGTGCGCGACGCGCTTCGCGCTTTGCAGCATGATTTCGCAGCCGCCGCCGAGCGCAATGCCCGAAACGGCCGTGACGACCGGCACGTTCGCGTACTTCACGCGCAGCATCGTGTCCTGGAACTTCTTCACGAACGGCTCGATGCCCTTCGCGCCGCCCATCATGAACGCGGGCATGGCTTCTTCGAGGTTCGCGCCCGCCGAGAACGGGCCGCCCGGCGCGCCAAGTTTCAGCGAGGTGGGCTGCCAGATCACGACGCCCTTATAGCCGTCTTCCGCGATCTCGATGACCTTCACGAGCGAGTCCAGCAGATCCGGGCCCATCGTGTTCATCTTGCTCTTGTACGAGACGATGACGACGTCGTCCTCGCCCGCGCGGTCGTCGACCCATGCGCGCAGTTGCTCGTTCTCGAACAACGTCTTGCCGAAGGTCTTCGGATCGCGCGCGTTCGACTCGCCGAACAGCGCCGCGCGGAACACCTGCCGTTCGTACACGGCCAGGTTCGAGCGCGGCACGAAACGTTGTTCGGCGGGCGACCACGAGCCTTCGGCGCCATGCACGCCGCCGTTGTTCGCGACCGGGCCTTCGAACACCCAGGCGGGCAGCGGCGCGTTCGAGAGCGCCTTGCCCGCGTCGATGTCTTCCTTCACCCACTCGGCGACCTGCTTCCAGCCCGCGGCCTGCCAGCCTTCGAACGGACCTTCGTTCCAGCCGAAACCCCAGCGGATCGCGAGATCGACGTCGCGCGCGTTATCGGCGATGGATTGCAGATGCACGCCGATGTAATGGAACACGTCGCGGAAGATCGACCAGAGGAACTGCGCCTGCGGGTGCTGCGATTCGCGCAGCAGCTTCAGACGTTCCGCGGGCGGACGCTTGAGGATGCGGCCCACGAGTTCGTCGGCCTTGCCGCCGCCGTCCACGTACTCGCCGGTCTTCGCGTCGAGCACCTTGATCGCTTTACCTTCCTTGCGATAGAAACCGGCGCCCGACTTCTGGCCGAGCGCGCCCTTCGCCACGAGGCCCGCGAGCACCGCCGGCGTTTCGTACACGGGGAAGAACGGGTCGTCCGCGAGGTTGTCCTGCATCGTCTTGATGACGTGCGCCATCGTGTCGAGACCGACCACGTCGGCCGTGCGGAACGTCGCCGACTTCGCGCGGCCGAGGCGCGCGCCCGTGAGGTCGTCCACTTCGTCGAAACGCAACCCGAACTTCTGCGCCTCGGCGATCACGGCGAGGATCGAGAACACGCCCACGCGGTTCGCGATAAAGTTCGGCGTGTCCTTCGCGCGCACCACGCCCTTGCCCACCACGCTCGTGAGGAACGATTCGAGCTGGTCGAGAATGTCGGGCTGCGTGTGCGCGGTCGGGATCAGCTCGACCAGATGCATGTAGCGCGGCGGGTTGAAGAAGTGCACGCCGCAAAAGCGCGCCTTCAACGCGTCGTCGAAACCTTGCGAGAGTTCGGTGATCGACAGACCCGAGGTGTTGCTCGCGAAAATCGCCTTCGGCCCGATATGCGGCGCGACCTTCTTGTAGAGGTCGTGCTTCCAGTCCATGCGCTCGGCGATCGCCTCGATCACCACGTCGCATTCCGCGAGCCTGGCGATGTCGTCTTCGTAGTTCGCGGGCGTGATGAACTGCGCGTCGTCCTTCACGCCGAACGGCGCGGGCGAGAGCTTCTTGAGCGTTTCGATGGCCTTGAGCGCGATGGCGTTCTTCGGGCCTTCCTTCGCGGGCAAGTCGAACAGCAGCACGGGAACGCGGGCGTTGATGAGATGCGCGGCGATCTGCGCGCCCATCACGCCGGCGCCGAGCACGGCCACCTTGCGAATATTCAGGTTGCTCACGTTGTTCCTCCAGCGGGTATGCAATGTCGAGCGGATTGAAAGTGCGGGCGCCGCGATGGCTGTGGCGCCGCTTCAGTCATGCGAAAGTCTTGAGAGCGAAGAAGACGGGAGGACGGGCGGCGAACCTGCGGCGCGCGCGCCCGCCGGCGCTTAGAACAGCGCTTCGTCCACTTCCATCAGCGTCTTCGAACCCGCGCGCGCCTGGCGGATCGAGGTGGCCGTTTCCGGCAGGAGCTTCGCGAAGTAGAACCGCGCCGTGGCCAGCTTCGACTGGTAGAACGGATCGCCCGAGCTTGCCTTGTCGAGCGCGATGCGCGCCATGCGCGCCCAGAAGTACGCGAACACGAGGTGACCCGCCGTGCGCAGATACGGCACGGCGGCCGCGCCCACTTCGTCGGGGTTCTGCATCGCCTTCATGCCGATTTCCATCGTGAGCTTCTGCATCTTTTCACCGATGTCGGCGAGCGGATTCACGAACTCCTGCATCTCCGTCTTGATGCCTTCGGCTTCGACGAATTCGGTCACGAGCTTGCCGAACTTCTTGAGCTTCGCGCCCATGTCGCCGAGCACCTTGCGGCCCAGCAGGTCGAGCGACTGGATCGTGTTGGTGCCTTCGTAGATCTGGTTGATACGCGCGTCGCGCACGTACTGCTCCATGCCCCATTCGGCGATAAAGCCGTGGCCGCCGTACACCTGCATGCCGAGGTTGGTGCACTCGAACGCGTTGTCGGTGAGGAAGGCCTTGATGATCGGCGTGAGCAGCGCGACGAGGTCGGCGGCTTCCTTGCGCTCGCCTTCGTCGGCGTGCGACAGCTCCTTGTCGATCTGCAACGCCGACCAGTACGTGAAGGCGCGCGCGCCTTCGGCGTAGGCCTTCTGCGTGAGCAGCATACGGCGCACGTCCGGGTGGACGATGATCGGATCGGCGGCCTTTTCGGGCGCCTTCGGGCCCGTGAGCGAACGCATCTGCAGGCGTTCCTTCGCGTAGACGAGCGAGTTCTGGTACGCGACTTCGGTCAGGCCGAGGCCTTGCATGCCCACGCCCAGGCGCGCCGCGTTCATCATCACGAACATGGCGTTCAAGCCCTTGTTCGGTTCGCCGACGAGCCAGCCTTGCGCGCCGTCGAGATTCATCACGCAGGTCGCGTTGCCGTGAATGCCCATCTTGTGTTCGATGGAGCCGCACTTGATACCGTTGCGCTCGCCCACTTCGCCGCTCGCGGTGGGCAGGAACTTCGGCACGATGAAGAGCGAAATGCCCTTGGTGCCGTTCGGTGCGTCCGGCAGACGCGCGAGCACGAGGTGGACGATGTTCTCGGCCATGTCGTGTTCGCCGCTCGAGATGAAGATCTTCGTGCCGGTGATCGCGTAGGAGCCGTCGCTGTTCGGCTCGGCCTTGGTGCGCAGAATGCCGAGGTCGGTGCCGCAGTGCGGCTCGGTCAGACACATCGTGCCGGTCCACACACCTTCCACGAGCTTCGGCAGATAGGTCTTTTGCAGCTCGGGCGTGCCGTGCGCGTGCAGGCATTCGTAGGCGCCGTGCGAGAGACCCGGATACATGGTCCACGCCTGGTTCGCCGAATTGAGCATTTCGTAGAGCGCGTTGTTCACGAACGCGGGCAGACCCTGACCGCCGTAGTCGGGATCGCAGCCGAGCGCGGGCCAGCCCGCCTCGACGTACTGCTTGTACGCTTCCTTGAAGCCGGTGGGCGTGGTGACGACGCCGTCGCCGGCGTACGTGCAGCCTTCACGGTCGCCGACCTGGTTCAGCGGAAACAGCACCTCGGAGCAGAACTTGCCGGCTTCCTCGAGCACCTGATTGATGGTGTCGGCGTCGAGGTCGGCGTGCTTCGGCATCTGCTTCACTTCGCCTTCCACGTTCAGCAGTTCGTGCAGGACGAATTGCATGTCGCGCAGCGGCGCGGTGTACTGTCCCATGTCTTCTCTCCCAAAAGTGAGCTTCGGGCCGGTGCGCGCCGCCGCGACGTGTTGCGTGCGGCTGGCGCCTACTGGCTCTCTACGCTCTGATACGAAACGATCAGTTTTTCGAACGCGGCCCACGTATGCTCGACTGCGTCCGGCAGGTGCAGGAAGCGGCCGTCATGATGCAGGCCCAGCGTGACGCTATACAGTTCGAAGAGCATCAGCGCGGGATCGGTGTCGCGCCGCAGGTGCCCTTCTTCGATTGCCTGCGAAATGGCCCTCAGGAGCGCCGCGCGCCACATCGACACGCTGGCCACCAGCGTCTCGCGTACCTGGCTGTCCGCGCGGTCGTCGTATTCGACGGCGCCGCTGATATAGATGCAGCCAGTCGTGACTTCGTGAATGCGCTTCTCGAACCACCGCGACAGCATCGCACGCAAGCGCGGCAAACCACGCGGTTCGCGCAAGCTCGGAAAGAAGACTTCTTCCTCGAATCGCCGGTGATACTCGCGCACCACCTCGACCTGGAGATCCTCTCGCGACCCGAAGTGCGCGAAGACGCCACTCTTGCTCATCTGCATGCGCTCGGCGAGCAGGCCGATGGTCAGACCTTCCAGTCCGTCCCGACCCGAAAGATCGAGTGCTGCATCCAGAATGGCGGCTCGTGTCTGTTCGCCTTTTCGCATAGCTCTATTTACCGTAACGATGAAGCCGCGATGTTGCAGCGAACGGATCGTCAACTGCGTGCATCGGGGCCTGAATTAAATCGAACGGCCGTACTATTGTTGAGGACAGCCGTCCGCGAAACAAGGACTTTATTAGAAACCGATTTCTAACCGGGACTCTAATTTTCGAGGTTCGCGCGCGGCGCACAAGCGGACATTGTCTCGATTGCACGCGCGGCGCCTCCTGTGGCAGACATTCCGCGAACACCCGGCGGAAACCGGTCGGGCAGACTTCGTGTTTCTAGTCGTAGCTGCCTACCGTGAGCAGTTTCATCGCCCCGCGATAGATCGAAAACGCCAGCCAGTTCACGAGGCGTTCGTGCCACGGCCTGGCTTCGTAGTGCGCGCGGTCGATCTGCGTGGATTCGTCGAACGCGGCGAGGATCGCGTCGCGCAGTTGCGCGATCTGCGGCAGCCGCACCATCAGCACGTTGGCCTCGTTGTTGAGCACGAGACTGAGCGCGTCGAGGTTGGACGACCCCACGGTGCCCCAGATCGAATCGACCACCGCCACCTTGCCGTGCAGCATCGTCTTCTCGTATTCAGCAATCTGCACGCCCGCCGTGAGCAACTGGTGATAGAGGAACGGCGTGCCGTAGTCGAGCACCTTGAACTCCTTGCGCCCGATCAGCAGCTTGACCGACACGCCGCGCGCCGCCGCTTCCACGAAGGCGCGGCGCAGGCGCCGTCCCGGCATGAAGTACGGATTGGCGAGCAGCACCTCGTGACGCGCCTCGCCGATCGCTTCGAGATACGCCTTCTCGATCGCGCGCCGGTTGACGACGTTGTCGCGCGCGACGAACGCCACGCAGGGCACGTGCGCCGTGCGCGGATCGGGCACGCCCGCGCGCAGGCGCTCGCGCAACCGCTCGATGATGCGGCGCGTGCGGCTCGTGCGCCCGGCGCTGGCGGCGGCCGGGAGATGGCGCAGCACCTCGTTCACCGCCTGCGTGGAGCGCCCGATCGTGTGGCCCGTGGGGTGCGGCGCCATGTAGCCCGCGCTCGCGGGCACGCCCGGCGACACCTGGCTGTCGGCGCCGCTCGCGCCCGGCAGCGGCGGACGATGGCCGAGCCGGATGCGCCGCCATTGCAGCTCGATCGCCTCGCGCACGTCCACGACCACGGGCCCGGCCAGTTCGACCGCGAAATCCCAGCGCGGAAACGGCAGCGGCTTGCCTTCGTTTTCCATGTCGTCGACGACGTTGATGCCGCCGCAATACGCGTAGGCGTCGTCGATGACGGCGAGCTTGCGGTGCGTGCGCGAGAAGCCGAAGCGCCCGAAAATGTGCGGGTTGTAGATGCGATGCTCGATGCCCGCCTCGCCCCACGCGTCGAACAGATCGAGGCGCGCGGTGCCGACGCCGTCGGTGATCACGCGCACGTGCACGCCGCGCCGCGCGGCGCGGACCAGCGCCTCCGAGACCGACTGGCCGGTGCCGTCGTGGCAGAAGATATAGGTTTCGAGCGCGACGTCGCGCGTGGCCGCGTCGATGCGCTCGATCAGCGCGCCGAACAGCTCGGCGCCCGATTCGAACAGGCGCACCTCGTTGCCGCTCGTGAAGCGGTAGCGCGACCGGTAGCGCCGCCCGAGCAGCGCTTCGCGCAGGCGCACGATGCGGCGCGGCTCGACGTCGAGGCCGGCTTCGTCGACAAAAGGATCGGGGCGCTCGCGTTGCGTGTCGCTCATGACCGGACTCCGCCCGCGCCACCCGGCCGCCCGAGACGTTCGGGCAGTTGCAGGATGGCGGCGCTGTTCGACGACGAAAAACACCGCGCCGCCGCCTGCTCGTACGGCAGCCACGCGTAGGCCGTGTGCTCGCGCGGCGCGAGCGTGACGGGCGTGCCCGCGGGCACTTCGAGGCTGAACCAGTGTTCGGTGTTGCGCGTGACGCCCGGCGCGTAGCGGTGCCGCCAGACCGGATAAATTTCGTACTCGATCTCGTGGCGCCAGTCGCGCAGCGCGCTGCCGGCAATGCCGTGCGCGCCCACGACGATGCCGGTTTCCTCGGCGACTTCGCGCACGGCGGTTTCGCTGAACGGCTCGTCGAGATGATCCTTCGAGCCCGTGACCGACTGCCAGAAGCCGGGGCGGTCGGCGCGCTCGATGATCAACACGTCCAGTTGCGGCGTATGAATGACGACGAGAACGGATTCCGGAATCTTTGGCGGCTTCTGCATGATGACAAGCGTGGGGGAAAAGGCGCCGCAGCACCGGCTGCATGCGGAAATTTGGCCCATCAACGGCCAATCAGCGGCCAAAAAACAACCAGGAAGCAACCAGCAAGCGACCAAAGAGCAACCAACGAGCAACAAGCAAGCGCCCCGGGCGGAACGCGTCGACGCTCAGCGAGAATGTAACGCAAAAAGCAAAAAAGGCGCATGATGCGCCTTTTTTGTTGCTGCGATGCGAAAGCCCCGGCAACGGAGCTTCGCGGGCCGCCGCCGGTGCTTACTGCGCCGGCTTCTGCTCGGGTTGACGCAGACGGATGTGCAGTTCCTTCAGCTGGCGCTCGTCCACCGGGCTCGGCGCCTGCGTGAGCAGACACTGGGCGCGTTGCGTCTTCGGGAACGCGATCACGTCGCGGATCGAGTCGGCACCGGCCATCATCGTGACGATGCGGTCCAGACCGAACGCGATACCGCCGTGCGGCGGCGCACCATACTGCAGCGCGTCGAGCAGGAAGCCGAACTTCGCGCGGGCTTCCTCGGCGTTGATCTTGAGCGCGCGGAACACCTTGCTCTGCACCTCTTCCTGATAGATACGCACCGAGCCGCCACCAATTTCCCAGCCGTTCAGCACCATGTCGTAGGCCTTCGCGAGGCAGCGGCCCGGATCCGTTTCGAGGTATTCCAGGTGCTCGTCCTTCGGGCTCGTGAACGGGTGATGCGCGGCCACGTAGCGGTTTTCTTCCTCGTCGTATTCGAACATCGGGAAGTCGATCACCCACAGCGGCTTCCAGCCCTTTTCGACCAGACCGTTGGCCTTGCCGAATTCCGAATGGCCGATCTTCAGGCGCAGCGCGCCGAGGCTGTCGTTCACCACCTTCGCGCGGTCGGCCGCGAAGAAGATGATGTCGCCGTCTTGCGCGCCGGTGCGCTCGAGAATCGCGGCAATCGACGCGTCGTGCAGGTTCTTGACGATCGGGCTTTGCAGACCGTCACGGCCCTTCGCGACTTCGTTGACCTTGATCCACGCGAGACCCTTGGCGCCGTAGATGCGCACGAATTCCGTGTAACCGTCGATGTCGCCGCGCGAGAGTTCCGCGCCCTTCGGCACGCGCAGCGCCGCGACGCGGCCGTCCTTCGTGTTGGCCGGCGTGCTGAACACCTTGAAGTCGACGTCCTTCATCGCGTCGGTCATCTCGGTGAATTCGAGCTTCACGCGCAGGTCGGGCTTGTCCGAACCGAAGCGGCTCATGGCTTCCGAGTACGGCATGATCGGGAACTTCGCGTCGAGCTCGACGCCGATCGTTTCCTTGAACACGTGACGCGCCATGTCTTCGAACAGGTCGCGAATCTCCTGCTCGCCGAGGAACGACGTTTCGCAGTCGATCTGCGTGAATTCGGGCTGACGGTCGGCGCGCAGGTCTTCGTCGCGGAAGCACTTGACGATCTGGTAGTAGCGATCGAAGTTCGCCACCATCAGGAGCTGCTTGAAGAGCTGCGGCGACTGCGGCAGCGCGAAGAACTGGCCCGCGTTCACGCGCGACGGCACGAGGTAGTCGCGCGCGCCTTCCGGCGTGCTCTTCGTGAGCATCGGCGTTTCGATGTCGATGAAGCCGAGCGCGTCGAGATACTTGCGCACGGCCATCGTCACGCGGTAGCGCAAGCGCAGGTTGTGCTGCATCTGCGGACGGCGCAGGTCGAGCACGCGGTGCGTGAGGCGCGTGGTTTCCGAGAGGTTGTCGTCGTCGAGCTGGAACGGCGGCGTGACCGACGCGTTCAGGACCACGATCTCGTGGCACAGCACTTCGATCTTGCCGCTCGTGAGGTTCGCGTTGACCGTGCCTTCCGGACGGTTGCGCACGAGACCCTTCACCTGCACGCAGAACTCGTTGCGCACGCCTTCGGCGATCTTGAACATCTCCGCGCGATCGGGGTCGCAAACGACCTGAACGAGGCCTTCGCGGTCGCGCAGGTCGATGAAGATGACGCCGCCGTGGTCGCGGCGGCGCTGCACCCATCCGCACAGCGAAACAGTTTGGCCCAGCAGCTGTTCGGTCACCAGACCGCAGTATTCAGATCTCATCGACATGATGTTCGTCTTTCGTTATGCATGAATGAACGGGAGCGCCGCGATAGTACGCGTGCGGCGTCCGGTATTTAAAGCGGGGGATCGATGGGGCGGCGTGTATGCGCGGCCGGCGCGACCACCCCCATCGAAACAATATACTTGAGCGCGGCGTCGACGGTCATGTCGAGCTCGATCACCTCGCTCTTGGGTACGATCAGGAAGAAGCCCGACGTGGGGTTCGGCGTGGTCGGCACATACACGCTCACGTGATCTTCCTGAAGATGATTCACCACGTCGCCGCCCGGAATGCCGGTGAGGAACGCGATCGTCCACGAGCCCTTGCGCGGGTACTCGATCAGGAGCGCCTTGCGAAAGGCGTTGCCGTTGCTCGAAAGCAGTGTATCGGAAACCTGCTGGATGCTGCCGTACAGCGGCCCGATGAGCGGAATGCGGCGCACCAGCGCGTTCCACCACTCCACCAGCTTCTGGCCGATGAAGTTGTGCGTGAGCACGCCCACCACGAAGATGAACGCGATGGTGAGCACCGCGCCGAGGCCCGGCAGGCGCACGCCGAACACACGCTCCGGGCGCCACGATTCGGGCAGCAGCAGGAGCGTCTGGTCCATCGTGCCGATCACGAGGTTCAGCACCCACAGCGTGATGGCCAGCGGCACCAGCACCAGCAGGCCGGTCAGGAACACCGATTTGAACGTCGCTTTCTTGATCGTCATGTATATCGCCGTCGGGGCCGCGCGCGGCGCGGCATCTGCGCGGCGCGACCGGCTGCGGTCACGCCACGGGTTTTCATCAGGTGGAACTGGCCGAGCCGGAGCCGGCAGCCGGCGCCGCCGGCGCGCTCGCGGCGGCCGGTGCCGCAGCGGCGCTGTCCGAGGCCGGTTTCGCGTCGCTCGTCGCGGCGCTCTCGCCTGCGGCACCTTCGCTCGTCGCGCCCTTGGCCGCGCCGCTCGCGCCGCCGCTGCCGCCACGGAAATCGGTGACGTACCAGCCCGAGCCCTTCAGTTGAAAGCCGGCCGCGGTGACCTGCTTGCGAAACGCGTCCGCGCCGCAGCTGGGGCACTGCGTCAGAGGCGCATCGCTAATCTTTTGCAGCGCGTCTTTCTGGAAGCCGCACGACTCGCAGCGATAAGCGTAGATCGGCATGATCTCTATCCTGATGAAAATCTGATAATTGCTTGCAAAGCCTTGAATTATAGCCGCAAACCCGGCTCGCCCCTGGCTTTCGCCGGAGTCGGGGTGGCACAACAGGATCGCCTGCGAGTTTGCGGCTGCAACCGCGCAGATGAGGGCGCGATGCGCGCACATCAAGAGTGAACGTGCGCGCGGCGGTCAGCCGGGCTGAGAAAACGGCGTCAGGCGAGCTTCGAACCGCCTTTCGCGAGGTATCGGCGCAACCCTTGTCGCGCGTTGAAAGCCACCGTGATTAGCGAGCCGATACGGCGCGCCGCGGCTTTCCTGGCCTGTTTTCGGTGTGTCTTCGACGGGTTCGGGTCTCGACGCGGCTCACCGCGACTTCACCGCCGCGTCGTTGCGACGCCACACGAGCCAGCGCTCGCGCCCCGCGAACACGGCCAGCGAATCGGCGACGGCGCGATCTTCGTCGAGCGTGAAATACGGCGCGAGCAGCGCGTCCAGTTCGTCGCGCGCGATCGCGAACGGCGGCCCCTTTTCCGTTTCGCCGATAAAGAAGTAGCCCGCCAGCAGCGCGCCCGGCGCCATCAGTTCGGCCATGCGCGGCGCGTAGCTCGCGCGCATGGCTCTGGGCAACGCGCACAGGAACGCGCGCTCGTACACCCAGTCCGGCGCGAACGGCGGCGCGTACTTGTAGAAGTCGGCCTGCTCGACCACGCCCGCGTACGGACCGAGCGCCGCTTGCGCGCTCGCGACGGCCTGCGGCGCGAAGTCGATGGCGCGCACCGCGCGGCCGCGCTCGGCCAGCCAGCCCGCTTCCCACGCGTTGCCGCAGCCGGGAATCAGCACGGCGGCATGGGGATGCGCGGCCGCGAACGCCGTGAAGTCCTGCTGCACGCCGGCCTGGTCCCACGGCGTGAAGCCGCGCACGAAGCGCTCGTCCCAGAACGCGGGCTGCGAGGGGTCGCGGCTTTCGAACGCGGGCGGCGCGGGATCGGTCGCGGGTGGGGTCGCGGGTACGTTCGGCTCGCGGGTCGGATCGCTCATCGTCTCACTCCTTGTCGTTGGGCCGGTCGTGCGCGGTTGTCTCATCCATCGACATCGACTGACCGCATCGGCGACGCGCTTCAACCGCACGCCTCAACCGTACGCTTCAGCCGCGCACATCAACCGCCATAAGCAAACGCCATCCACATCCGCGCCGCCACCATGCCGACGCCCACCGCCACGCCGAACACCAGCAGCCCTTGCAGCAGCCGGTTGGTGCGGCGCTGCTCGGCGAGAATCTGGCGGATGGTCTCGTCGCCGGCGATATGCGAAGGCTCCTGCCGGTGCAGCAGCGCCTGATGCACGAGGCGCGGCAGCTGCGGCAGCGTCTTGCTCCACTGCGGCGCCTCGATCTTGAAGCGCTCGTACCAGCCGCGCAGACCGATCTGCTCCGTCATCCACCGCTCCAGATACGGCTTGGCCGTTTTCCAGAGGTCGAGTTCGGGATCGAGCGAGCGGCCGAGCCCTTCCACGTTGAGCATGGTCTTTTGCAGCAGCACGAGCTGCGGCTGGATTTCCACGTTGAAGCGCCGCGAAGTCTGGAACAGGCGCAGCAGCACCTGACCGAGCGAAATGTCCTTGAGCGCGCGGTCGAAGTACGGTTCGCACACGGCGCGAATCGCGCTTTCCAGCTCCTCCACGCGCGTGTTGGGCGGCACCCAGCCCGACTCGATATGCAAGGTGGCCACGCGGTGATAGTCGCGCTTGAAGAACGCGAGGAAGTTCTGCGCGAGATAGTTCTTGTCGAAGTCCGAGAGCGCCCCGACGATGCCGAAGTCCAGCGCGATATAGCGGCCGAAATGCGCGGGATCGAGACTCACCTGGATGTTGCCGGGATGCATGTCGGCGTGGAAAAAGCCGTCGCGGAACACCTGGGTGAAAAAGATCTCCACGCCTTCGCGCGCGAGCTTCGGAATGTCCACGCCCGCCGCGCGCAGCTTGTCGACCTGGCTGATCGGCACGCCGACCATGCGCTCCATCACCAGCACGTTGGGCGTGCTGAACTCCCAGTACATCTCAGGCACGAGCAGCAGATCGAGGCCCGCGAAGTTGCGGCGCAACTGGCTGCCGTTGGCGGCCTCGCGCATCAGGTCGAGTTCGTCGTGCAGATATTTGTCGAATTCCGCGACCACTTCGCGCGGCTTCAGCCGCTTGCCGTCGGCCCATAAACGTTCGGCCCACACGGCAATGTCGCGCAGCAGCGCGAGGTCGGAATCGATCACCGGCCGCATGTTCGGCCGCAGCACCTTCACGGCAACCGGCTTGCCCGCGTGCTGACCCGACTTCACCTTCGCGAAGTGCACCTGCGCGATCGACGCGCTCGCCACCGGCGTGCGCTCGAATTCGTCGAACAGCGTATCAACAGGCGCGCCCAGCGACTTTTCGACAATGCCGATCGCCACGTTCGAGTCGAACGGCGGCACCTGATCCTGCAGGCGCGCGAGTTCAACGGCGATGTCGAGCGGCAGCAGGTCGCGGCGCGTGGACAGCACCTGGCCGAACTTCACGAAGATCGGGCCGAGGCTTTCGAGCGCGAGCCGCAAACGCACGCCGGGCGGTTGATCGAACTTGCGGCCGATCGTGGTGATGCGAAGCAGCAGGCGCACGCGCCGGTCGTTGATGCGGCTCAGCATCATCTCGTCGAGGCCGAAACGGATGACGGTGAAAAAAATCTTGAGGAAACGCAGGAAACGCATGTCTGGGAGGCCTGTTGACTAGCGCGAGCCGCGCGGCGCGGCGTTTGCCGCCGCGCCGCCGGCCCCGGTTTTTTGTTCGAGGCGCTCGATGCGCTTTTCCACGCGCGCCAGCGCATCGCGGGCGCGCGCGAGTTCTTCGTTGAAGCTGTCCAGCTCGACGCGCCGCACGAGCTGCGGATTTTCGTCTAGCAGATATTCGGTGACGGAGCCGAGCACGTTGCGCCCCGTGCGCAACGCCTGTTCGCTCGCGGCACGCGCGAGCGACGCGAGGCGCGCCGCCGGCGCGTCGCCGATCACGCGCGCGAGATCTTCCTCGGGCTCCCAGCGCAGATGCTCGGCGAGCTTGCCGATCACCTGCGCGAACTCGGCGTCGCCCTCGATCTTGACGTGCTTCATCACGGCCGACTGGCCGCCCTGCACGAACGACGAGAACGCGCCCGCAGGCAGCGAAAGCGCAACGTCGACCTGCGCGGCGTCGTGATCCTTAACGGCGCTCAGGTAACCGTCCGGCTGAACCAGCAGCGTGAGCACGACGGGCGGACAAGCCAGCCGCGCCGTCTTGCCGGCATAGGGAGCGAGGCGATCGCGAGCCCACGATTCGCGGGCGAGCAGGTGATTGACAGCGGCAGCGAAGGGCTTGGCGGCGAGAGTCATCGGCATGAAATAAGAAAACCCGCACGGGCAACAGCCCGGGCGGGTTCCTATTGTAGCGTTGGCGACGTAGGATCGCGCCGCCGCCCGGCCTTGTCGGGGAGCCTCCGCCGGCTATGCGCGCCGATTAGCGCCCCGTGCGGCGCGCAGCCGCACCGGACGCGCACGGCGCTCAGTGCGACGTGACCTGCTGGATGCCCGCGAGCAGCCAGCCTTCGCCGGAGCCGCGCGACTTCGAGAGATTCCACACTTCCGTGAACGGCTCGGCGGGCACGCCCATGCCTTCGCGGATCAGGCCCGAGAAGCGCACGCTCGCGAGATAGTCGTTGCCGCGCTCTTCCACGGCCAGCAGGTCGGCGTTGAGCTGCACGACGTCGGTCTGGTTCGGCTGCGGACCGCGCCCCGCGAGATCGACGCGAATTTCGGCGAACATTTCGGGCGTGGTGAATTCGCGGATGTCGTCCATATTGCCCGCGTCCCATGCGGCCTGGAGTCGCACGAAGTAGACCTTGGCGTTGCGCACGAAGGTTTCCGTGTCGAAACCGGCCGGCACGGCGGGCGGCGTGTCGATCTGCGGCGTGGTGAGCGGGTTCGCCTCGGGCGCGAGATATTGGCCCGTGGCCGGCGCGCTATAGCTCGGTTCCGAAGGCCGATAACCCGACGACTGGTTCAGCATGCCGCCCGAACCCGCCGATCCAGGATACCCACCGCCACCACCGGTTTGATACGCCGGTTCGGCCGCGCGGCGGCGGCTCGCGATCTTGCGGATCAGCCAGATGGCGATAAAGGCGATGAGCGCGATGATGATCATGTTCGCCATGGCGCCCGCGAACGCTTCGCCCAGGCCGAAGTGCGAGAGCAGCGCCGCGATGCCGAGACCCGCCGCGAGACCCGCGATGGGCCCGAGCCAGCGGTTGCGCGCCGGGGCGGCCGCAGGCGTGGGCGCCGGCGCGGCCGGTGCGCGCTGGGCGCCGGCCTGCTGCGTGGGACTGGGTTGTGCCGGCGGCGGCGTGGTGCTGCGCTGCGAGGCCACCGAAGACTGACGGCCGAAGCTGCGGCCGCCGCCCATGCGGCGCGCCTCGGCGTCGAGCGACGCGAGGCTGCCGGCGACGATCGCGCCGATCACGGCCAGGGTTCCGATCCGCCTGGCCCACGACATTGAAAGCTTTCTGGAAGCATTGGTTCGGGGCTCAGACATGGCGAAAATTCCTTTAAAGACAGAGATTTGGGAACACTAATACTTTGTACCGACGTGTAAGGCTACCACGCCAGCTGACAAATTGTAATATTTGACGGCGTCGAGGCCGACTTGTTCCATCATCGTCTTGAGGGTTTCCTGATCGGGATGCATGCGGATCGACTCCGCAAGGTAGCGATAGCTTTCGGCGTCCTGCGCGAAGCGCTCGCCAAGCCACGGCAGCACCTTGAACGAATAGACGTCGTAAGCCTTCTTGAGCGGGTCCCAGACCTTCGAGAATTCGAGCACGAGCAGGCGGCCGCCCGGCTTGAGCACGCGGCGCATTTCGGCGAGCGCGGCATCTTTATGCGTCATGTTGCGCAGGCCGAAGGCGACCGTCACCACGTCGAAGTAATTGTCCGGAAACGGAATTTTCTCGGCATCGCAGAGCAGCGCGGGCGTGATCACGCCCTTGTCGATGAGCCGGTCGCGGCCCACGCGCAGCATCGACTCGTTGATGTCGGTGTGCCAGACCTCGCCGCTCGGGCCCGCCTTTTTCGCGAACGCCATGGAAAGGTCGCCGGTGCCGCCCGCGATATCGAGCACCTTCGCGCCAGGCCGCACGTTCGCCTGCGCGATCGTGAACGCCTTCCACGCGCGGTGCAGCCCGCCCGACATCAGATCGTTCATCAGGTCGTAGTTCGAGGCGACCGAGTGGAACACGCCGGCCACCTTCTTCGCCTTGTCCTGTTCGTCGACTGTCTGATAGCCGAAGTGGGTTTTGCTCATCGCGCTCGTCCTTTCGCGGAGGGTGTTCTGTGAGATTACGCCGCCTCGTGCGTAGGCGTTCGGCGGCGGGGCAGGATCGTATCAGGAAGCGTCAGTGGCAGTGGCCGTGCCCGGCACCGCCGGCTGCCGCGGCCGCCATCGGCGCGTCGCGCTCGACGCCCGCTGCCTTGAGTCTGGCGAAATAATCGGCCCAGAGTTCGTCCTGGCGCGTGGCCAGGTCGTAAAGCTGGTCCCATGAATAGATGCCGGTGTTGTGGCCGTCCGAGAACGTGGGTTGCAGCGCGTAGTGGCCCACGGCTTCGAGCGCCGTGATCGTCACCTCGCGCTTGCCGGTTTGCAGCGTTTCCTGGCCGGGACCGTGGCCGCGCACTTCGGCGGAAGGCGAATACACGCGCATCAACTCGAACGGAATACGATAGCTCGCGCCGTTCGCGTACTGGAGCTCGAGCACGCGGGACACGGCGTGTACGACGATGCCGGTCGGCACCGGGGTATCGGCTTTCAATCCACTCATGGTCCTTCCTGATCGTTGTAAGGCGTCGAAGTCACGTGCCGAAGTCACGTGCGATGCAGCGGCAAAGGCGCGCGGCTCAGGCGAGCGCCTGGTCGATTTCCTGGCGCACCGCCTCGCGCAGCAGCGTGGCCTGGGCGCGGCGCTGGCCGAGCATGGCCTCGGAGACCGTGCGCTGGCGCGGCGCCCACACGGGCAGCGGGAAATGCGCGTCGTTGGTGAAGCGCGGGATCACGTGCCAGTGCACGTGCGGGACCTGATTGCCGAGGCTCGCGAGATTCACCTTCGAAGGCTGCATGACGCGGCGCAGCGCACGCTCCGTCGCGTACACCACGCGCATCAGATGATCCCGGTCGGCAGCGGCGAGATCCGAGAATTCCGCCACGTGCGCATGCCAGATGACCCGGCAAAAGCCCGGATAGTCGACTTCATTCGTTGCCAGCACGACGCGCAGGCGCTCGTCCTGCCACAGCACGTCGCCGCCTTCCTCTTTGCAGAATACGCATTCCATCGTCGTCCTCGAACCCGTGTCACCGAACCTTGAGGCGTGCCATTAAACCAGCACGCGCTCGATTCCGCCATGGTTGGCCTTGCTCACGTAGTCGGCCATCCAGTTCTCGCCGAGCACGTGGCGCGCGATCTCCACCACGATGTAGTCGGCTTCGATGCTGGCGTCTTCGTTGTAGCGCGACAGACCTTGCAGGCACGACGGGCAGCTCGTGAGGATCTTCACGTCCTGCGCCGTGCCCTGCCCGTTCGCTTCCTCGGGCGTGGCCGCCTGCTTGCCGTTCTCGCCCGTCGTGCCGCTCGCGCCGTTGGCCACGACCGGAATGCCGCGCAATTTGGCCGCGCCCTTGCGGATTTCCTCTTCCTTGCGGAAGCGCACCTGCGTCGAAATGTCCGGGCGCGTGACCGCGAGCGTGCCCGATTCGCCGCAGCAGCGATCGTTCTTCTCGATCTTGTAGCCGTCTTTTTCCGAACCCATGAGTTCGTTGACGAGCTTCACCGGGTCGATCGTCTTGATCGGCGTGTGGCACGGGTCGTGATACATGTAGCGCGTACCCGAGACGCCATCGAGCTTGATGTTCTTTTCGAGCAGGAACTCGTGGATGTCGATAATGCGGCAGCCCGGGAAGATCTTGTCGAATTCATAACCGGCGAGCTGGTCGTAACACGTGCCGCACGAGACCACCACCGTCTTGATGTCGAGGTAGTTGAGCGTATTGGCCACGCGATGGAACAGCACGCGGTTGTCCGTGACGATCTTCTCGGCCTTGTCGAACTGGCCCGAGCCGCGCTGCGGATAGCCGCAGCACAGATAACCCGGCGGCAGCACGGTTTGCACGCCCGCTTCCCACAACATCGCCTGGGTCGCAAGGCCCACCTGCGAGAACAGACGCTCCGAGCCGCAGCCGGGGAAGTAGAACACCGCTTCCGAATCGACCGACGTCGTTTTCGGGTTGCGGATGATCGGCACGATCTTGTTGTCTTCGATGTCGAGCAGCGCGCGCGCCGTCTTCTTCGGCAGATTGCCCGGCATCTTCTTGTTGACGAAGTGGATCACCTGCTCGACCACGGGCGGCTTGCCGGTGGTCGCGGGCGGCAGCGCGGCCTGCTTCTTCACGAACTTCTTCAGCACGTCGTTGCCGAGGCGCTGCGCCTTGTAGCCCACGCCCATCATCGCGGTGCGCGCGAGATTGATGGTCTGCGGATTGGTGGCGTTGAGGAAGAACATGCCCGCCGCGTTGCCCGCGTTGAACTTCTTCTTGCCCATCTTGCGCAGCAGGTTGCGCATGTTCATCGTCACGTCGCCGAAGTCGATCTTGACCGGGCACGGCGTCACGCACTTGTGGCAGACGGTGCAATGGTCGGCCACGTCGTTGAACTCGTCCCAGTGCTTGATGGAGACGCCGCGGCGCGTCTGCTCCTCATACAGGAACGCCTCCACCAGCAGCGAGGTGGCGAGAATCTTGTTGCGCGGGCTGTACAGCAGGTTCGCGCGCGGCACGTGCGTCGCGCACACGGGCTTGCACTTGCCGCAGCGCAGGCAGTCCTTCACCGAGTCGGCAATCGCGCCAATGTCGGACTGCTGCATGATCAGCGATTCGTAACCCATCAGGCCGAACGACGGCGTATAGGCGTTGCGCAGGTCCGCGCCTTCGAGCAGCTTGCCCTTGTTGAAGCGCCCTTCCGGGTCCACGCGCTGCTTGTACGCGCGGAATTCGGCGATCTCGTCTTCGGTGAGGAATTCGAGCTTCGTGATGCCGATGCCGTGCTCGCCCGAGATCACGCCGTCGAGCGAACGCGCGAGCTTCATGATGCGCGCCACGGCCACGTGCGCGTCCTGCAGCATCTCGTAGTTGTCCGAGTTGACCGGCAGGTTGGTGTGCACGTTGCCGTCGCCGGCGTGCATGTGCAGCGCGACGAACACGCGGCCGCGCAGCACCTTCTTGTGGATGGCCTGGGCTTCGTCGAGGATCGGCTTGAACGCGCCGCCGTTGAAGATCTGGCGCAGTTCGGCGCGCACTTCCTGCTTCCACGAGATGCGCACCGTACGGTCCTGCGTCACGTGGAAAACGTTGACGCCCGCTTGCGCGTCCACGCGGTCGGCGAACTTTTCCGCCAGCGCTTCATAGCCGAGCTGCACGAGCGTGTGCTGCGCCTCGGCGAGCGGCAGGTCGAGATTCGCGCCCACGAAGCTCCAGCGCTCGCGCACGCGCTTGAGCAGGTCGAGCGCCTGCTGCACGCGGTCTTCGAGCAGCTCCGCGCTGGGGATTTCGTTCGCGTCGTCGCTCTTGCCGAGCGGCAGCTTGCCTTCCTTGAAGAACGCCTCGAGCGCGTCGATCAGTTGCAGCTTGTTCTTGATCGACAGTTCGATGTTGATGCGCTCGATGCCGTCGGTGTATTCGCCCATGCGATTGAGCGGAATCACGACGTCTTCGTTGATCTTGAACGCGTTGGTGTGTTTGGCGATGGCGGCCGTGCGGCTGCGGTCGAGCCAGAAGCGCTTGCGCGCCTCGGCGCTCACGGCAACGAAGCCTTCGCCGCTCTTGCCGTTGGCCATGCGGATCACTTCCGAGGTGGCCGTGGCCACCGCGTCCGCGTCGTCGCCGACGATATCGCCGATCAGCACCATCTTCGGGAACGCGTTGCGCTTGCTCTTGGTCGCGTAACCGACCGCGCGCAGATAGCGTTCGTCCAGATGTTCGAGGCCCGCGAGAATCGCGCCGCCCTGGCGCGTCTGCTCGAACATGTAGTCCTTGATCTCGACGATGCTCGGAATCGCCTCGCGCGCCTGGCCGAAGAATTCGAGGCAGACGGTGCGCGTGTGCGCGGGCATCTTGTGCAGCACCCAGCGCGCCGACGTGATGAGGCCGTCGCAGCCTTCCTTCTGGATGCCCGGCAGGCCCGCGAGGAATTTATCCGTGACGTCCTTGCCGAGACCTTCCTTGCGGAACACGCGGCCGGCAATTTCGAGCGGCTCCGTGCGCAGCAGCTTTTCGCCCGGCGCGTAGTTGCCGTCGAACCACTTCAGCTCGAAGCGCGCGACTTCGATGTCGTGGATCTTGCCCATGTTGTGTTCGAGGCGCGTGACTTCGAGCCAGTTGCCCTGCGGGTCGACCATGCGCCACCAGGCGAGATTGTCGAGCGCCGTGCCCCACAGCACCGCTTTCTTGCCGCCCGCGTTCATCGCCACGTTGCCGCCGATACACGAGGCGTCGAGCGAGGTCGGATCCACGGCGAACACGAAGCCGGCCGCGTCGGCGGCCTCGGTCACGCGGCGCGTGACCACGCCCGCGCCCGAGAAAATGGTCGCCACTTCGCGATCGACGCCGGGCAGCGAGGTCATTTCGACCGCGCCCAGTTCCTCGAGCTTTTCCGTGTTGATGACGGCCGAGAACGGCGTGAGCGGCACCGCGCCGCCCGTGTAGCCCGTGCCGCCCCCGCGCGGAATCACGGTCAGACCGAGTTCGAAGCACGCCTTGATGAGACCGGCGATCTCGGCTTCGGTGTCGGGCGTGAGGACCACGAACGGGTATTCCACGCGCCAGTCGGTGGCGTCGGTGACGTGCGAGACGCGCGCGAGGCCGTCGAAGCGGATGTTGTCCTTCGCCGTGCACTTGCCGAGCACCTTGTTCGCGCGGCGGCGCAGGTCGGCCATCTTCTCGAATTCCGCCGAAAAATCGCCGACGGCGCGGCGCGCGGCCGAGACCAGCGTCTCCACGCGCGCGGCGCGGTTCACGCCTTCGCTGTCGGTGTGTTCGGAGAGGTCGGCGCGGCGGCGCTTTTCGATTTCGGCGAGACGATGGTTGAGCGCCTCGACCAGCAGCGCGCGGCGCTTCGGGTTGTCGAGCAGGTCGTCCTGCAGATACGGGTTGCGGCGCACCACCCAGATGTCGCCGAGCACTTCGTACAGCATGCGCGCCGAGCGGCCGGTGCGGCGTTCCGCGCGCAGTTCGGCGAGCGCTTCCCAGGCCGTCTCGCCCAGCAGGCGTATGACGATCTCGCGGTCCGAAAAGGACGTGTAGTTATACGGAATCTCGCGCAGGCGCGGTTCGATGTCGGCGGCCACGGCTGCGGCGGCGCCGTGAGGATCGAAAACTTGAGGTGCGTTCATGGTTGGACGACTCTTTGGGCCAGCATCGCGGGCGGCTCGCTGCCGCTAACGGAGATGCTGACGGGGCGCGTGGGGCGCTATTCTGAAATCGAGTCCGCTTCGGGCACGCATGGGCTGCAGGTGGTGCGTGTGGCGCATGTGGCTATAGGCGGACGAAAGGGGTGGGGAAGCGCATGGCGGCAAGGCTCACGCCGATGGTTCCCCGGCGCTCGGACTTAGCGACACGATCGTGCGTGGCGGGCGTGCCGCTGCGCCGCCGGGCGGGTTACGCGCCGTGCGGGCATCAAATGGGCTGTCCGAGGTTGCCAGTGCATCATCCGATCCTTGTTTCAAAAAGCGATTTTAACGCATGATCCGCGCCTGCGCTGACGCTAGACAGGAAGGCGACAGACACGCAACTTTCATTTGCGCTGTCAGCGCATCGTGCTATTCGCATCGGATCCCGGCGACGATGACCTGCCGTCCGGACGGTTGGCGAATCGGTCGAGGTATCGCTCATGCATCGGCTCATATATCGGCTCATGTATCGGCAGGCAAAGCCAGGCGAATTCCGGCGATCCCGCTGTAACCCGTGGAGCCAGACGGCAACCCGCACGGGCCGCGCCCGAACCCCGCCGTCGGCGCGCGGGCCATTGGCGCTAAAATCGCTGTTTTCCCCGTTTCCACCCGCGCCCGGCGCGTCCTCGCATGGCTTCCCACGACGATTACCTGAAGAAGATCCTCACCGCCCGCGTCTATGACGTCGCCCGCGAAACGGAACTCGAGCCCGCGCGCAATCTCTCCGCCCGCATTCGCAACCGCGTCTTCCTCAAGCGCGAAGACAACCAGCCGGTGTTTTCCTTCAAGCTGCGCGGCGCCTACAACAAGATGGCCCATCTCACGCCCGCGCAGCTCGAGCGCGGCGTGATCACCGCCTCGGCGGGCAATCACGCGCAGGGCGTCGCGCTTTCGGCGGCGCGCCTCGGCGTGAAGGCCGTGATCTGCGTGCCCGTCACCACGCCGCAGGTCAAGGTCGATGCCGTGCGCGCCCACGGCGGCGCGACCGTCGAGATCGTCCAGGCGGGCGAATCCTATAGCGACGCCTACACGCACGCCGTGCAGCTTCAGGAAGAACGCGGCCTGACCTTCGTGCATCCCTTCGACGATCCCTACGTGATCGCCGGCCAGGGCACCGTCGCCATGGAAGTGCTGAGCCAGCATCAGGCCCCGATTCACGCGATCTTCGTGCCGATCGGCGGCGGCGGCCTCGCGGCGGGCGTGGCGGCCTATGTGAAAGCGGTGCGGCCCGAGATCAAGGTGATCGGCGTGCAGACCGACGACTCCTGCGCCATGGCCAGGTCGATGAAGGCGGGCGAGCGCGTCGAACTGAGCGAGGTCGGCCTGTTCTCGGACGGCACGGCCGTCAAGCTCGTGGGCGAGGAAACCTTCCGGCTGTGCCAGCAGTATCTCGACGATGTGCTCACCGTCGACACCGACGCGCTGTGCGCCGCCATCAAGGACGTGTTCCAGGACACGCGCAGCGTGCTCGAACCGGCGGGCGCGCTGGCCGTGGCGGGCGCGAAGCAGTACGCCGAACGCACGGGCGTCGAAGGCCAGACACTCGTCGCGATCACCTCGGGCGCGAACATGAACTTCGACCGCATGCGCTTCGTGGCGGAACGCGCCGAAGTGGGCGAGGCGCGCGAGGCCGTGTTCGCCGTGACGATTCCCGAGGAACGCGGCAGCTTCAAGCGCTTCTGCGAACTCGTGGGCACGCGCAGCGTCACCGAATTCAACTACCGTATCGACGACGCCGAGCGCGCGCATATCTTCGTGGGCGTGCAGATCCGCAATCGCGGCGAGTCGCAGGAGATCGCGCAGACCTTCGTTTCGCACGGTTTCCCCACGGTCGATCTCACCGGCGACGAACTCTCGAAGCAGCACATCCGCTACATGGTGGGCGGCCGCTCGCCGCTCGCGCACGA
Source organism: Paraburkholderia acidisoli (assembly GCF_009789675.1). NCBI lineage: Bacteria > Pseudomonadati > Pseudomonadota > Betaproteobacteria > Burkholderiales > Burkholderiaceae > Paraburkholderia > Paraburkholderia acidisoli. The sequence goes on from NZ_CP046913.1 coordinate 2,673,804, forward strand.
CGAGCGCCTGTTCCGCTTCGAGTTTCCGGAGCGGCCGGGCGCGCTGATGCGCTTTCTCTCTTCGATGGCGCCGAACTGGAACATCAGCCTGTTCCACTACCGCAACCAGGGCGCGGATTACAGCTCGATCCTCGTCGGTATTCAGGTGCCTGCCGCCGAACACGCGGAATTCAGCCGCTTCCTCGCCACCATCGGCTATCCGTATTACGAGGAAACGCAGAACCCCGTGTATCGGCTGTTCCTCGCCTGACGCACCGTGTCCGTCTCGCTCACCGACAAGCTCGTCGTCGCCATTTCGTCGCGCGCCCTCTTCGACTTCGAGGAAGAAAACCGCGTGTTCGAAGCGGGCGACCTCGGCGCCTACGAACAGCTCCAGCGCGAGCGCCTGAACGTGCCCGCGCGGCCTGGCGTCGCGTTTGGGCTCATGCGCAAGCTGCTCGCGCTGAACACGGGCGCGCATCACGTCGAAGTCGTGATCCTCTCGCGCAGCGACCCGATCAGCGGCCTGCGCGCGTTCAGCTCGTGCCGCGAGCACGGCCTGAACATCCAGCGCGGCGTGTTCACGCGCGGCCGCACGCCGTGGCATTACCTGAAGCCGCTCAACGCGTCGCTATTTCTATCGGCGAATCCGGACGACGTGCGGGCCGCGCTCGAAGCGGGCTTTCCCGCCGCGCGCGTGTTCCCGCGCGTCTTCCCACGACCCGACGCGAATTCGGCGACAATGTCGGCTGCCAGCGCGGATCGCAACGCGAACGAAATTCGCATCGCGTTCGACGGCGATGCGGTGCTGTTTTCCGACGAAGCCGAGCAGATCTTCCAGCAGCAAGGCCTGGGCGCCTTCGTGAGCCACGAGCGCGACAACCGCGACCTGCCGCTCGCGCACGGCCCGCTGCAGCCGCTGCTCGCGGCGTTGCACCGGCTGCAGAAGCTCGCGGACGGCAACGCGCAGAACATGCGCATCCGCACCGCGCTCGTGACCGCGCGTTCGGCGCCCGCGCACGAACGCGCGATCCGCACGCTGATGGCCTGGAACATCGAAATCGACGAAGCGATGTTCCTCGGCGGACTCGAAAAAGGCCCGTTCCTGCGCGAGTTCGAACCCGATTTTTTCTTCGACGACCAGATCCGCCATTGCGAATCCGCGCGCTCGGTCACGGCGACCGGACACGTCGCGCTCGGCGCGGCCAATGCCGCCCCGGGCCTCGCAACGGCCAGCCACACAACCGCAGACACCCGCGCACCATGACTCCCGAACACTCTCCGCTCGGCAAGCCCGCCGCCTACACCGAACAGTACGACGCCACGCTGCTGTTCCCGATCCCGCGCGCCGGCGCGCGCGAGCAGATCGGCATTGGCGCGCGACTACCCTTCTTCGGCACCGATATCTGGAACGCGTACGAGTTGTCGTGGCTCAACGCGCGCGGCAAGCCGCAGATCGCCATCGCCACGTTCTTCATTCCGGCGGATTCGCCCAACATCGTCGAATCGAAGTCGTTCAAGCTCTATCTGGGCTCGTTCGCGCAAACCGCGTTCGAGTCCGCCGACGCGGTGCGCGACACCATCAAGCGCGATGTGTCGGCGGCCTGCGGCGCGTCGGTGTCGGTGAAGTTCGATCAGCCGGGCGGCTTCGGCAAGCTTCCGTTCGAGGAATTCGAAGGCCTCTCGCTCGACCGTCTCGACCTCGACACTGAGATCTATCACCCGGATCCCACGCTGCTGAAGGCGGCGCTGGACGAGTCGCCGGTGGAAGAAACGCTGGTCTCGAATCTGCTGAAGTCGAACTGCCCGGTCACGGGCCAGCCCGACTGGGGCAGCGTGCAGATTCACTACGTGGGGCCGCAGATCGATCAGGCCGGTCTGCTGCGCTACATCATCTCGTTTCGCAATCACACGGGCTTTCACGAGCAATGCGCCGAGCGCATCTTCATGGACATCCTGCGCGAGTGCAAACCGGACCGGCTCGCGGTCTACGCGCGCTACACGCGGCGCGGCGGCCTCGACATCAATCCGTTCCGCACCAACTTCAATATGCCGATGCCGGATAACGCGCGGCTCGCGCGCCAGTAAGCGCCCGGCTTTTCGCCGGCGTTTTACGGGCTACCAACGAAAACGCGCCGCTATTGCGGCGCGTTGTTCATTGCGGCGAGCGATTCGTCAAAGCGCTCAGCTCAATGCGGCAACTCCGCCGCGCCCATGCGCCGCGCGATCACGCCGCTGCGCTGCGCGAGATACGCGGAGTTGCGATGCTCGTCGAAGTATTTCGGGCGCGGCAGCATGACCGCGAGCCGCGCCGACTGCCACGGCGTGAGTTGCGCCGCCGTGCTGCGGTAGTAGTAACGCGCGGCCGCCTGCGCGCCATACACGCCGTTGCCCCACTCCACCGAATTCAGATAGATCTCGAAGATGCGCTCCTTGTCGAGCAGCGCTTCCAGCATCCACGTGATGATGAGTTCCTGGCCTTTGCGGATATAGCTCTTTTCGCGCGACAGAAACAGGTTGCGCGCGAGTTGCTGCGTGATGGTCGAGCCGCCGCGCACGATATGGCCGCGCTTCTTGTTGCGCTCCCACGCCTGCAGGATGGCGTCGGTTTCGTAGCCGTTGTTGTTGACGAAGTTGGCGTCTTCCGAGGCGATGATCGCGCGCTTCAGGTTGCGCGAAATCTGCTCGTACGGCACCCATTGGTGCTGGATCGCGAGATCGGGACGCTCGCTCGCGAGCCGCGCGGCGTCCGAGCGCATGAACGCCGTGGTTTGCGGATCGACAACATTCCAGAGCGCGATCTGCGCGAGATAGAACACCTGCAAGCCGATCCACGCGATCGCGAACACGCTCGCCACGTAGACGATCCAGCGCAGCGCGCCGGGCCGCGAGCCGCGCGCGTTGCCGTTGCGCAGCGGCGCGCGCCGCAGCGTCTTGTGCGGCGCCTGCGCGCCGATCGCTTCCCTGCGCATGGCGTCGTCTCCCCTGGAGTTTTTCGTGCGATCAGGCCGGCTGCGCCGCGAGTTGCGCGCGCAGCAGGGCAAGCACCGGCGCGCCTTCGGGGCGCACGCCGCGCCAGACGAAGAACGACTCGGCGGCCTGTTCGACCAGCATGCCCAGGCCGTCGGCCGCGCGCGCGCCGAGTTGTTCCGCGTGACGCATGAACACCGTGGGCTGCGCGCCGTACATCATGTCGTAGGCGAGCGTGTTCGCCCCGAACGCGCGCGCGTCGCATTCGGGCAACGCGGCGTCCAGACTGCCGGCCGTTGCATTGACGATGACGTCATAAGGTTTCGCCTCGGCCGAATCGCGAAAGACCGCTTCCGGTCCGCCGCCGCTGACGAGACAACCGGCTTCGCGCGCCGCGCCTTCGAACTGCTCGATGAGCGCGTGCGCCTTGGGCGCCGTGCGATTGACGATGGTGATCTCGCGCGGCTTGCGCTCGAGCATCGGCAACACGACGCCGCGCGCCGCGCCGCCCGCGCCGAGCAGCAGCACGCGCGCGCCCGCGAGCGAGACGCCGAGATTCACTTCGATGTCGCGCACGAGGCCGAAGCCGTCGGTGTTGTCGCCGAAAATGCCGTCCGCGTCGAAGCGCAGCGTGTTCACCGCGCCCGCCGCCGCCGCGCGCGGCGACAGACGTTGCGCGAGCGCGTGCGCCTCGAGCTTGAACGGCACCGTGACGTTCAGGCCGCGCCCGCCCGCCGCGCGAAACGCCTGCACGTGCTCGACGAAACCGTCGAGCGGCGCGAGCAGGCGGTCGTATTCCACGCGTTCGCCGGTTTGCTGCGCGAACTGCGCGTGGATGACCGGCGACTTGCTATGCGCGACCGGATTGCCGACCACGGCATAGCGGCCGACTTCCCCGGCACCGGCCTGGTCGACGCTCATTCGCGTGGCTCCGTGGCGTGCTGTTCGTTCGACTGCGCTTGCGCCGACGCGTCGGTTTCGGCGTCGGTTTCCGCCGCGCCTGCTTTGCTGCCCGTTTCGTCGTCCGTTTCGCCGCCTGCTTCGCCCTCGTCCGCTTCGGCGATCGCTTCGGCTTCGCTTTGCGCGGAGTCGTCGGCGGCTTCGATCAGCTCTTCGTCATCGCCCGCCTCTTCTTCGGGCTGTTCACCGCTCGTCACGACCGGCGCGTCGAGCACGCGCAGCATGCGCACCGAAGCCTCGATCGTCAGTTCGTCGATCGACAGCACGTCCATCATCAGACGCGTGCCGCGCGCGTGCACGCCGAGCGCGGGCACGTGCATGAGCAGCGGCACTTCCTCGAAGCGCACGAGGTCGTCCTTCACCACGCTCGCCGGGAATTCGCGGCGCGCCTCGCGGCCGCCCTCGCCGCGCATTTCCTGCTGGAGCCAGCGCAGGCACCAGAAGTACTCCATGCGGCGCTGATGGTCGGCGTACGCGGAATAGGTTTCGTCGAAGCCCTGCACGACGGCGAAGAGATCGGCGTCTTTGGGCTTGAACGGCGCGACCAGCTTCGCGGCCACGCCGTGCTCGACGCACGCGAGCAACTGCCACTGGTTCACGAGGTCGACGTAACGGCGCAGCGGCGAGGTGCTCCACGCGTACTGCGCGACGCCCAGGCCTTCGTGCGGCGCGGCGTTGGTCTGCATGCGCGTGCGCTTCGGGCCCGTGGGCGCGCCGAACGCGCGCTGCGAGCGGTAGATGCCCGGCACGCCGTGGTCGTGCAGGAACGCACCCCACGTGGAGTTCGCCAGAATCGCGAGTTCCGCGACGATCATGTCGAGCGGCGACCCGCGGCGGCGCGGCGTGATGCTGACGTGCTCGCCGTCGACATAGAAGTTGTAGTCGGTGTTGCGCTGCACTTCGCGGCGCAGGCCGTAACCCGCGCGCGCCTGCTGGCGCTTTTCGAACAACGCCTGCGCGAACGGCCACAGCACGGCGATGTCGTCCTTGTGCGGATACTCGCCCGTGCCGGCGGCGAGCGTTTCTTCAGTCACGAGTTCGTCGAGCGTGTTGTGGCGCAGGTTGCTCTTCACGAACACGCGCTCGGCGCGCGTTTCGGTGGCGACGATCTCCTGCGTCTCGCGGTTCACGATGCTGTAGAGCGACAGCGCCGGGCGCATGCCGCCTTCCTTCAGCGTGAAGGCGTCGACGAAATCGTCGGGCAGCATGGTGATCTTGTCGCCGGGCATGTACACCGTGGACAGGCGCGTGCGCGCCACGGTGTCGGCCGTGTCGCCACGGGCGATGCCGAGCGCCGGCGCCGCGATGTGAATGCCGATGCGCACGCGGCCGTCGGCGAGATGCTCGATCGAGAACGCGTCGTCGATTTCGGTCGTGGTGACGTCGTCGATGGAAAACGCCTGCACGTGGTCGGCGGCGTCGGGCAGATCTTCGGGCAGCGCGCCCACTTCCACGGCCGGAAAGCCGGTGCCGTGCGGGAAGAATTCGGCGAGAAAGCGCGCCTCGTGCAGCGCGCGCGGCGACGCGACGCCGCCGGTTTCGAGCATCAGGCGCGGCATGGAAATGCCGCGCGCGGCGGCCGCGGCTTCGAGCGCCTTGTATTCGATCGAGTTCTTGTCCGGCTTCGTGAGCAGGCCGAGCGCCTTGCCCGCGAACGCCTCGGGCAGCTTGCCCGCCTTCAGTTCTTCCTCGTAACCGGCCTGCACCAGCGCCTGCTGGCGCTTGCGCTCGAGCGAGGCGAGCGCCATCTTGAGCTGCTCTTCGGGCGCGCGCTGATACTGGCCGCGGCCCTTGCGGCGGAAGTAGACGGGCGAGCCGTGCAGACGCAGCACGAGCGCCGCGCGCTCGACCGGGCCGAAGGTTTCGCCGAAGTACTCGCTCGCGAGCGCGGTGAACGCGAACTCGTCGGCGGGCGCGCATTCCCACAGGAAGTCGAGATCGATGTCCTGCGACGCGGCTTCCGCTTCGGTCATCAGTTCGGCCGCGGCGGGCTTTTCGAACTCGATCAGCACGTCCTTCGCGCGCACCTTGGCGCGGCGACCGCCCGGCAACTCGACCTGGAAGGCGTCGCCCTGCTTCGACAGCACGCTGCCGGCCTTGAAACTGCCCGATTCCTCAAAGAAAACGTTCACTCAACACTCTCGTTCAGACTTGCTTCGACCGCCGGCGCGGGGGCGCGGGCGGTGCTGCTGTATACATATAGGCGTTCGGCGCGCGGCTCTCGTTGCTGACGGCCGCACACGCCGGACGATGGCGACGACGCTTCAGGGCGCGTCGCAGAACCGGATCACTTCGTCCACGTAATCGGCGAATTCGCTGATGCCATGATCGCTGCCTTCGATCAGGTGCGTGGCCACACCCGGATAGTGCGCAAGCATCTCGCGGTAATCGAGCACTTCGTCGCCGGTGGCGGCGATCAGATAGTAGCGCGCGGACTGCGTGACCGACGCCACGGCGAGCGCGCGCAGTTCGTCCAGATGGCGCGGCTCGACGACGATGCTGCCGCCGCCGTGCCACAGCGGCTGCTCGCCGAGATACTTCGACAGATCGCGGTCCGGCACCACGGCCGGATTGAGCAGCACGGCGCGCCAGCCGTGCTGTTCCGCGAGAAACGTGGCGAAGAAACCGCCGAGCGAACTGCCGACGAGCGTGACGCGCTCGCCTTCCTTGCGCTGGGCGGCGATCTCGCGCTCCACGAGTTCGAGGGCTTCCCGCGGAGAAACCGGCAGCGTCGGGCACAGCCATTCGCCGCCGCGCCCGAGTTCGCTCAGCCGCGCCGCCAGCAGGCGCGCCTTGAACGACTGCGGCGAGGAGCGAAAGCCGTGCAGATAGACGATCACGCCGCGCTCCCGCCGGTGCGTGCGGAAAGCGCGTCGAGCAGCTTTTGATGCACGCCGCCGAAGCCGCCGTTGCTCATCACCAGCACCTGGTCGCCGGGACGCGCCGCCGCGACCACGGCCTTCACGAGCGCGCCGAGATCGTGGAATGCATGCGCCTTTTCGCCGAGCGGCGCGAGCGCGCCCGCGAGATCCCAGCCTAGTGCATCTTTGCCGCCGGGCGCGCCGTAACCGAACACGAGGTCGGCGTCGGCGAGACTCGCGGGCAGCTGCGCCTTCATCACGCCGAGCTTCATGGTGTTCGAACGCGGCTCCAGCACGGCCAGAATGCGCGTGGGTTGCCCCGCCGCGCCGCGGCCCACACGCGTGCGCAAACCCGCAATGGTGGTCTCGATCGCCGTGGGATGGTGCGCGAAGTCGTCGTAAACGGTCACGCCATCCACGCTGCCGCGCACTTCCATGCGGCGCTTGACGTTGCGGAAGCTGCCGAGCGACTGCGCGGCCTGCGCGGGCGGCACGCCCACGCTGCGCGCGGCGGCGATGGCCGCGAGCGCGTTCAGGCGGTTGTGCTCGCCCTGGATCTGCCAGTCGACCACGCCCGCGCGCTCGCTGTTGTGATAGACGGCGAAGCGCTCGTCCACGGCCACGCCGTCCTCGGCCGGCAGCGCCTGCCAGCCGCCATCCACGCCGAAGCGCTCGACCTCGCTCCACACGCCGCGCGCGAGCACGCGTTCGAGCGCGTCCGAGCGGCCGTTCGTGACGATGCGGCCTACGCCCGGAATCGTGCGCACGAGGTGATGGAACTGCGTTTCGATCGCGGCGAGATCGGGGAAGATGTCGGCGTGATCGAATTCGAGGTTGTTCAGGAGCGCCGTGCGCGGGCGGTAATGGACGAACTTCGAACGCTTGTCGAAGAACGCGGTGTCGTATTCGTCGGCTTCGATCACGAAGAAGCTCGAATCGGTGAGGCGCGCCGAAATGCCGAAATTGAGCGGCACGCCGCCGATCAGGAAGCCGGGATTCAGGCCCGCGTCTTCGAGCAGCCACGCGAGCATCGAACTCGTGGTGGTCTTGCCGTGCGTGCCGGCCACGGCCAGCACCCATTTGTCGCGCAGCACGTGCTCGCCGAGCCATTGCGGGCCCGAGGTGTAGGGCAAGCCGCGATCGAGGATGGCTTCCATCAGCGGGTTGCCGCGCGAGACCACGTTGCCGATCACGTAGAGGTCGGGGTTGAGTTCGGTCTGGCTCGCGTCGTAACCCTCGATCAGGCGGATGCCCTGCGCTTCGAGCTGGGTGCTCATCGGCGGATACACGCCTGCGTCGCAGCCGGTCACCGTATGACCGGCGCTGCGCGCGAGCACGGCGAGACCGCCCATGAACGTGCCGCAGATGCCGAGGATATGGATGTGCATAAGCCTGTCGCGCCGCGCGGGCGTCGTGAACGGGTTCAGGGATGGGGAAGCCGGGACGGCGGACTGGTGGAACCCGCCTGGGAACGCCGGGGAACCATCGGAAGCCTGCGCCGCCGGAGCAAAGACGGGTATTGTACCCGAGCCGACCGGGGCATTTCGGCGCGCTCGCCGCGTCGCGCCCGGCGGGGCGTGCGCCACGGCATGTTCGCCGCCACGGTTTCCCGCGCCGCGTCTTGCACCGTTTCCCGCCCGCTTCGCGGCGCGCTCGAAGGCGCCCTTTATGATGCACTGCGTGGTGCGCGGTGTGGTGCGCGGTGTGGTGCGCTCCCCTGCGCATTGCCCGGCGCGGCGGCGGGTCTCCGGGCGGCGCCGGCCGTCACGGCGGGCGGCCGTGAAATAGAAGCCACATCGTTCTCTAGTATGATTGACGCATGGTTCGCAGATCACATTTCGATCCCCAGCGCGTGCGCGAGGAAATCGCCCTCGCGGCAGCCCGGATGATCGCCGAAGACGGCTTAGACTACGCCACCGCCAAGCGCAAGGCCGCGAAGCAGGTGGTGGGGGAAACGCGTATCGAGGGCACCTGGTTGCCCGACAACGATCAGATCGAGGAAGAAATCCGCGAATATCAGGCGCTGTTCCAGGGCGACAGCCAGCCGGCGGTACTGCGGCGCCTGCGCGAGATCGCGCTCGAATGGATGCGGCGGCTCGAAGCCTTCAATCCGTTCTTGACCGGCGCGGTGCTCAACGGCACGGCGGGCGAGCATTCCGACATCCATTTGCAGATTTTCTGCGACAACGCGAAGGACGTCGCCATCTGGTTGCTGAATGCGAATATCCAGTACGACGTGTCGGAAACGCGGCACTTCGCGGCGCGCGGGCTCGTGGAGACGCTGAGCTTCATGTGGCGGCCGTCGCGCGCCGAGGAGCCGGTCGGCATTCACGTGGCGCTCTACAATACCGACGACCTGCGCGGGGCGGTACGCGCCGACGGGCGGGGCCGGGTGCCGCGCGCGAACGCGCAGGCGCTCCAGGCGCTCATCGACGAGAGCGGCGCCACCTCTTCCACCACCTGACGCCCGGCTGCGGGCGCGGGTCAACACACTTCTGAAGCGGCAGCGATGAATACGAAACGGATTCTGGCCGGCGTGGCGGTGGCGGCAGTCGCCGCGGGCGGCGGCGTACTGGCGGGGCACTGGGCCGGCGGCGGCAACGCGGCCGTGACCAACGCCGACGCGGCCTCGGTCACGGGCAAGCAGGACGCGGTCGGCCAACTGTGGTCGGCGGCGGTGACCAACCCCGACGGCAAGCCGCAGTCGCTCGCCATCTATAAAGGCAAGCCGGTGGTCGTGAACTTCTGGGCCTCGTGGTGCGGCCCGTGCGTGGAAGAGATGCCGGAGTTGTCGGCGTTGCAGCGCGAGTATGCGAAGAAAGGCATTCAGTTCGTTGGCCTGGGCGTGGATTCGGCCGCCAACATCAAGACGTTCCTGAAGAAAGTCCCCGTCGATTACCCCATCTATATTGCCGGCTTCGGCGGTGCGGACGTGGCACGCGCGTTCGGCAACAACGCGGGCGGCCTGCCTTACACGGTCGTAATCGACGCGAACGGCGCCGTACGCGCGACAAAATTAGGCCAAATCAAGCCCGACGAACTGCGGCACACGCTCGACGCACTTTGACGCAGCGAGCCAACTTGCAAAACCTTAGGCGCCATAAGGCGCCTTTTGCCGTCTAATTTACGGATTTTGACAGAAGATACGGCGCATACGGTGTTACCTGGCACGCACGGGGCCATATCAACGCATCGTAAAACTAGACAAATTTCTCTAATCGGCGCTAAAGTTCGCGCAATTCCACGGAAAAAGAAGCGACCATGACGCGACTGCTGGTTCTGCACGGCCCCAACCTCAACCTTCTCGGCACCCGGGAACCGGAGGTGTATGGCCGCGTGACGCTGCCGCAGATCGATCAGGCGCTCTTCGACCGTGCGGCGGACGCCGGCGTGGAACTGGCGACCTTCCAGAGCAATCACGAAGGCGCGCTGGTCGACCGCATCCAGGCGGCCCGCACCGAGCAGACCGACTTCATCCTGATCAACCCGGCCGCGTACACGCACACCAGCGTCGCCATCCGGGACGCGTTGGCGGGCGTCGGCATTCCGTTCGTGGAGATCCATCTCTCGAACGTGCATCGGCGCGAGCCCTTCCGGCATCACTCGTATTTTTCCGACCAGGCCGAAGGCGTTATCTGCGGTCTCGGCTGGAAGGGGTATCTCTACGCGCTCGAATACGCGCTCGACCGGCTCGCCGCCGGCCGTGCCGCCTGATTCGCGCGCGTCGGGCGACCCTCACTCAAGACAACACCCAACCCGTGCCGGGCGCAACGTTTGCACAGTGCGCCGGCATCTCACGTATTCAAAGCAAAGGGGCTGCACCATGGATCTACGTAAGCTGAAGACTCTGATCGACCTCGTCTCCGAATCGGGCATCTCGGAACTCGAAGTCACCGAGGGTGAAGGCAAGGTGCGCATCGTCAAGAACGCGCCGCCCGTTTACGTGCAGCCGAGCGCGCAGTACGCCGCGCCGATGGCCGGTGCGCCGTTCGCGGCACCGGGCGTCGCGGGCGAAGCCACCCCGGCCGCCGCTGCGGCCGCCGTGCCGGCCGTGCCGCAGGGCCATGTCGTGACCTCGCCGATGGTGGGCACGTTCTACCGCGCGCCGTCGCCGGGCGCCGACCCGTTCGTGCAAGTGGGCGACACGGTGAAGGAAGGCCAGACGCTGTGCATCATCGAAGCGATGAAGCTGCTCAACGAGATCGAGTCGGACACCGCCGGCGTCGTCAAGGAAGTCCTCGTCGAGAACGGCCAGGCCGTCGAATACGGCCAGCCGCTCTACGTGATCGCCTGAGTTGTCTCGTGCGCGGCGCGGCCCTGATCGAGGGCGCGTCGCGCTTGCCGCGCGGCGGGCGCACGCCTTGCGCCGCCCGCGTGGCCGATCCGCCGAGTTGTGCCAACTCCGATCGACAGGCGCGCCTTCGATGAAATCCATGGCGCCCATTGATGAGTCGAATACCCACCATGTTTGAAAAAATCCTCATTGCCAATCGTGGCGAAATCGCGCTCCGCATTCAGCGCGCGTGCCGCGAACTCGGCGTCAAGACGGTCGTCGTCTATTCGGAAGCCGACAAGGAAGCCAAGTACGTGAAGCTCGCCGACGAGGCGGTCTGTATCGGCCCGGCGCCTTCGAACCTGAGCTATCTGAACATGCCGGCGCTGATCAGCGCGGCCGAAGTGACGGACGCCGAAGCGATCCACCCCGGCTACGGCTTCCTCTCCGAGAACGCCGACTTCGCCGAACGCGTGGAGCAGTCGGGCTTCACGTTCATCGGCCCGCGTCCGGAAACGATCCGCATGATGGGCGACAAGGTCACCGCCAAGCAGACGATGATCAAGACCGGCGTGCCGTGCGTGCCGGGCTCGGAAGGCGCCCTGCCCGACGATCCCAAAGAAATCGTGAAGATCGCGCGCACGATCGGCTACCCGGTCATCATCAAGGCGTCGGGCGGCGGCGGCGGTCGCGGCATGCGTGTCGTGCACACGGAAGCGGCGCTCGTGAACGCGGTCAACATGACCAAGGAAGAAGCGGGTCGCGCCTTCGGCAATCCGCAGGTGTACATGGAGAAGTACCTCGAGAATCCGCGTCACATCGAGATTCAGGTGCTCTCCGACTCGTTCAAGAACGCCGTGTGGCTCGGCGAGCGCGACTGTTCGATGCAGCGCCGCCACCAGAAGGTGATCGAGGAAGCGCCGGCGCCGGGCATCGCGCGCCGCCTGCTCGACCGTATCGGCGACCGTTGCGCCGACGCCTGCAAGAAGATGGGCTATCTCGGCGCGGGCACGTTCGAATTCCTGTACGAAAACGGCGAGTTCTACTTCATCGAAATGAACACGCGCGTGCAGGTCGAGCACCCGGTCACGGAACTGATCACGGGCATCGACATCGTGCAGGAACAGATCCGCATCGCCGCGGGCGAAAAGCTGTCGTTCCGCCAGCGCGACATCCAGTTGAAGGGCCACTCGATCGAGTGCCGTATCAACGCGGAAGATCCGTTCAAGTTCACGCCGTCGCCGGGTCGCCTGACCTCCTGGCACATGCCGGGCGGTCCCGGCGTGCGCGTGGATTCGCATGCCTACAATGGCTATTTCGTGCCGCCGAACTATGATTCGATGATCGGCAAGCTGATCACCTACGGCGCGACGCGCGAGCAGGCCATTCAGCGTATGCGGATCGCGCTCTCGGAAATGGTCGTCGAAGGCATCTCGACCAACATTCCGCTGCACCGCGAGTTGATGCTCGACGCCAAGTTCGTCGAAGGCGGCACGAGCATTCACTACCTCGAAAGCCGTCTGGCGGAACGTCAGGCCGTGAAGAAGGACGAAGCGTAATTCATGAGCTACCGGGAACTGATCGTCGAGCTCGAGCGTGACCGCGCCGAAGAACTCTCCGACGCGCTGATCGAACTTGGCGCCCTTTCGGTGTCGGTGGAAGACGCCGACGCCGACACGCCCGACGAGCAACCGCTCTTCGGCGAACCGGGTCTCACGCCCGAGCGCACCGCGTGGCAGCACTCGCGCGTGATCGCGCTGATCGGCGCCGATCAGGACCCCGCCCTGCTGCTCACGGCCGCTTCAAACGAGCTCGCGCTCGCCGAAACGCCGAAATTTTCGCTGCGCGAAGTCGAGGAACAGGACTGGGTGCGCCTGACGCAATCGCAGTTCGATCCGATCCCCATCGGCGAGCGCATCTGGGTCGTGCCGTCGTGGCACGACGCTCCGGACCCGAGCGCGCTGGTGCTCGAACTCGATCCGGGCCTCGCGTTCGGCACGGGCAGCCATCCCACCACGCGCCTGTGCATGGAGTGGCTCGAGCAGCACGTGAAGCCGGGCAATTCCCTGCTCGACTACGGCTGCGGCTCGGGCATCCTCGCGATCCTCGCGCAGAAGTGCGGCGCGAACCCCGTGATTGGCATCGACATCGACCCGCAGGCGGTCGAATCGGCGCGTCACAACAGCGAGCGTAACCACGCCGAAGTCACCTACGGCCTGCCCGACGACTGCCCGGCGGGCGAGTTCGACATCGTCGTTGCCAACATTCTTTCGAATCCGCTGAAGCTGATGGCGTCGATGCTGAGCGCGCGCGTGAAGCCGGGCGGCCGCCTCGCGCTGTCGGGCATCCTCGCCCGTCAAGCCGACGAAGTCGCGCAGGTCTACGCGCGCTGGATCGACATCTCGGTGTGGCGCGAGCACGAAGGCTGGGTCTGTCTCGCGGGCACGCGTCGCGCGTAAGCCGCGCGCATTTCGATCCGCGCGTCCCGTCACGCGCCGCGTTCGGTCCCTTGAGCGCGGCCGTGAGTCGTAGGTGGCAAGCGATTGACAGTAGAATGGCGGGTATCGCCAACCCTCCGGTCTATCCAGATCTCGGCCCCCATGCTTCTGGCAACGCGCTGCCCCTTCTGTGAAACCGTATTCCGCATTCAGCCCACGCAGCTTGCCGTGCGGCGCGGCCTCGTGCGTTGCGGACATTGCCAGGAAGCGTTCGACGCATCGGGCAGTCTGTACGAAGTGGCCGAGGGCAGCGATTTCTCGCATGCCGTGCCGGTCACGGCGGAAGTCGCGGCGAGCCTGACCGCGCCGCTCGATCCGCAGAGCGCGCTGCATCCCGCACTCGACGCGGCGCTGAACGGCGCATCGTCTGTCGATGCCGAAGCGTTCGCGCCCGAGCAGCCCGTGACACCCACGGTTTCTCCAGTGCCCGAAGCGATCGAAGAGCCGCGTGATACGTCCGTCGATGAGCCGATCGTTGAGCCGATGGTTGAGCCAATCGTTGAGCCAACATTCGGGCACGAGCTTGAGCCCGGGATCGCGGCCACGCCAGCCGCCGAGCCAGTTGCGCCAGCGGTCGCACAGCCCGAAGCCGCGCCGCAAAAGCCGGCCGTGGCACCGAACTTCTCGAATCGCGCGTGGGACCCGTGGGCGCCGCCCTCGGACAGTCATATCGACCCGCGTCTGCAATACAACGCCGATCATCTGCCGCAAGCCAGCCTCGCCCCGAGCGCCACGCCGGGCGTGACACGTGGCGTGGAGTCTCGCATCGTCGTCGATGATGGCGAGCCGACGCTCACGCGTGAAACCGTGGCATCCGAAGCCGCGCGTGAAGCGTCGCGGCTCGAAGCCGCAGCGCGCCACGAAAGCGCGACGCCTCAAACGGCGGCGTCCGCCCTGCCCGCGCACGCGGCAGTCGCGCCGGAGGCTGTGGCGGAACCCATCGACGTGCCGGTGCCCGCGGCTCGCGCGGCCGCGCCCGCCGCTCAAACGTCGCAAACCGCGCAGGCGGCGCAAGCCTTCCACGCTGCTCAAGCACCGCAAGCCGCGCCCGCTCCGCAGCCCGCTCCGCCCGTACAACCCACGGAACCCGCACAAGCCGCCGAGCCGTTCCCGCCCGCCACGCGCTGGACGCGCGTGGAGCCGGGTCTCGCGGCCGCTGCGCCCGTCGAGCCCACGTTCTCGGGCCAGGAACCGGCGCACGCCCGCCTCGACGACTCCGAACCGACGCTCGTCAACCGCGCCCACGACGCCCCGCGCGAGTCGGATCGTGAAGCGGATCGTGAAGCGGCCCATGAAGCGGCGGCCCGCGAACCTCGCGGCTTCGAGCCCGAAGCCGCGCATCGCGGTGGCTGGCAAGCGGCACCCGAAACCGCCGCGCCGGCCTTCAGCGCGCTCGAGCCCAACGAAGGCGGCCAGTCGTTCGCCGTCACGCGCGAAGCACCCGCCCGCGCACGCGCCGGGCGCCGCGCCGGTTGGCGCGTGCTGGGCGCGATCGTCGCGCTCTTGCTGTTCGCGCTCTTCGTCGTGCAGATCGCCTGGTGGCAGCGCGAAACGGTAATGGTTTATTGGCCCAATTCGCAGCCGCTGTATCTGAAGGCCTGCGCGCAACTCGGCTGCCGCGTGCTGCCGCCGCGCGACATCGACGGTCTGCTGGTCGAACCGTCCGATCTGCGTCAGGTCGACAACGAGCCGCATCACCTCGAACTGAAGGTGCCGTTGCGCAACCGCTTCAACGTGGCGCTCGCCTACCCGGCCATCGAGCTGTCGCTGCTCGACCGCCAGAACAATATCGTCGTGCGCCGCGTGCTGTGGCCGCAGGATTACGTCACGCCCGGCACGCGCGTGGAAGCGGGTCTGCCCGCGCACACCACGCAAACCATGATCGTGCGGCTCGACACCGGCGACGTGGTGGCATCGAATTTCCGCATCGAGATTTTCTATCCCTGAGCGGTTCGTCTTACGCGGGCGCGCCCAGGCGGGCCCGCGCAATTTCCGCGTCCGGCCTCATCGGGCGCCATTCATCACTACACGCATTCGGAGAGCACATCATGAGTCAAGTCACGCTAGGCGGTAACCCGATCGAAGTCGCCGGCACGTTCCCGAACGTCGGCCAGAAGGCGCCCGCGTTCTCGCTCGTCGGCAAGGACCTGAAGCCCGTCGCGCTCGCCGATTTCGCGGGCAAGCGCAAGGTGCTCAACATCGTCCCGAGCCTCGACACGCCGACCTGCGCCACCTCCACGCGCAAGTTCAACGAAGCCGCCGCCAAGCTCGACAACACGGCGGTGATCGTGATCTCGGGCGACCTGCCGTTCGCGGCATCGCGCTTCTGCACGACCGAAGGCATCGAAAACGTCGTCACGGCGTCGACGTTCCGCGGCCACGAGTTCGCGCAAGCCTACGGCGTGGACGTCACGAGCGGCCCGCTCACCGGCCTGACCGCGCGCGCCGTGGTCGTGCTCGACGCGAACGACAACGTGATCCACGCCGAGCGCGTCAGCGAAATCAAGAACGAACCGAACTACGACGCCGCGCTCGCCGCGCTGAAGTAATCCGGCGGCGGCGCGCGCCTTTCGTTGCGATGCGCGCGGCTGTGCCGCCGCGCACCGGCCGCCGCGCCGCCCTACCCACCACGCTCTACAGGAATTCCGCCTTGGCTACGCTGATCTGCGGCTCGCTCGCCTACGACAACATCATGACCTTCGAGGGTCGCTTTCGGGAGCACATCCTGCCCGAGCAGGTGCATATCCTGAACGTGAGCTTCCTCGTGCCGACGATGCGCCGCGAGTTCGGCGGCTGTGCCGGCAATATCGCCTACGCGCTGCATCTGCTCGGCGGCGACGCGCGCATCATGGCCACGCTCGGCGCCGCCGACGCGCAGCCTTACCTCGATCGCCTCGACACGCTCGGTCTTTCGAAGGCGCACGTGCGCGTGCTGCCCGACACCTGGTCCGCGCAGGCGATGATCACCACCGATCTCGAAAACAATCAGATCACCGCGTTCCACCCGGGCGCGATGATGCAATCCCACCTGAACCGCGCCGACGAAGCGCCCGGCATCAAGCTCGGCATCGTCGCACCGGACGGTTTCGACGGCATGGTTCAGCACGTCGAGCAGTTCGCGAAAGCCGGTGTGCCGTTCATCTTTGACCCAGGTCAAGGTTTGCCACTGTTCGATGGTGCGTCTTTGCGCCACGCCATTGAACTTGCGACTTACGTAGCGGTCAACGATTACGAAGCCAATCTCGTGAGCCATCGCACGGGCTGGTCGCTCGAGGAAATCGCGAGCCATGTCGAAGCGCTGATCATCACGCGCGGCGAACACGGCTCGCAGATCTACCACGGCGGCAAGATCGAGGAAATTCCGCCGGTCAAGGCCGCGCAGGTGCTCGATCCGACCGGTTGCGGCGACGCCTTCCGCGGCGGCCTGCTCTACGGCATCGAGAATGGCCTCGACTGGGCGACCTCGGGACGTCTCGCGAGCCTCATGGGCGCGCTCAAGATCGAACATCAAGGACCGCAAAACTACGCGCCCACGCGGGCGCAGATCAACGAACGGTTCAAGGAAGCATTCGGCTACGAGCTGACGAAGTAACAGCCACGCGAAAGGCCGAATTGAACGGGGCGCGGCGCGAAGGTGCGCGCGCCTCAGGTAGTAGGGAGCTACGGGTATGAAAACAACGAGTCGTCTGATTGTCGCTGCCGTCGTCGCGGGTTCGCTCGCGCTGTCCGGCTGCGCGTATAACAGCAGTTCCGCCGACGTCTATACGGCCTCGCAGGCGCAGCGCGAGCAAACGGTGCGCATGGGCACGGTCGAAAGCGTGCGCGCGGTGAAGATCAGCTCGAACAACGGCCAGCCTAGCGGTCTCGGCGCCGTGGGCGGCGGTGCGCTCGGCGCGGTGGCCGGCAGCGCGATCGGCGGCGGACGCGGCTCGATCGTCACGGGTATCATCGGCGGTATTGCAGGCGCGGTGGCTGGCAACGCGGTCGAAAACGGCGTGGCCGTTCACGACGGCCTCGAGATCACGGTGCGCCTCGACAACGGCGACTATCGCGCCATCACGCAGTCCGCCACGGGCGAAGTCTTCAACGCGGGCGAGCGCGTGCGGCTGCTGTCGAGCGCCGGCGTCACCCGCGTGACGCACTAACACGCTGCACGTTTAAAAACGCGGCAGTCACAGCGCCGCACGCATCACCCTTTTCCCCTGTACCGCAGAGGCGCTTGCGCCGGATGCGGAACCTCAGGCGCATGTGCTCCCCTGTGCATGCGCCTTTTTTCATGCCCGCGCGATTTGCCACCCGGCCTCGCGCCATGCCCCGACGCAATTCGTTGGCAGACCTGACGAATCGTAAGCATAAAAAAATCCCGCCGCGGGAAACCCGGCGGCGGGATCAGGATCGAGTCTTGCGAACAGTGCCGCCCGACTCGACCGGAATACTTGGCGAAGCGCGGAAACCGTGTTGCGAGCGCGCTTCGCCTGGTACTGCTTACGGACGGCTGCCGGTCGGGAACGGCCATGCTGCGGCCGGATTCAGGGCAGTCTTCACCGTGGCTGCGGGAGCAGCCGGTTGCGCAGCAGCAGCGGGCGCAGCAGGCGCGGCAGCCGCAGCCTTCTTCGCGGGCGCCTTCTTGGCAGCAGCCTTCTTCGCAGGCGCGGCCTTCTTGGCAGGCGCGGCCTTCTTCGCAGCAGCCTTCTTGGCAGGCGCGGCCTTCTTCGCAGCAGCCTTCTTCGCGGGCGCGGCCTTCTTGGCAACAGCCTTCTTCGCTGCGGCCTTCTTCGCCGGCGCGGCCTTCTTGGCCGGCGCTGCCTTCTTCGCAGCAACCTTCTTCACCGCGACCTTCTTGGCGGCAACCTTCTTCGCTGCGGCCTTCTTCGCCGGCGCTGCCTTCTTCGCGGCAACCTTCTTCACCGCGACTTTCTTGGCGGCAACCTTCTTCGTTGCGACCTTCTTCGCTGCAACCTTCTTGGCGGCGGCCTTCTTCGCCGGTGCTGCCTTCTTCGCAGCAACCTTCTTCACGGCGACTTTCTTCGCTGCGACCTTCTTGACCGCAACCTTCTTCGCTGCGACCTTCTTCGCCGGAGCCGCCTTCTTCACTGCAACCTTCTTCGCTGCGACCTTCTTGGCCGCCGGTTTCTTCTTGGCAGTTGCCATTTTTTTCTCCTTCAGGTTCAGATGAGAGTCAGTTCAAACTACACCCTTCGTCAAAACCCGCCTTCCCGCGAACGCTTCTCAGGGCGCGCGCTACGAAGCGGGCTATTCATCGGCGTACGCTGATCCCGCGCGCTTACGCTAATGAATGCGGTAAGGCAGCGCCGTGCCACACGGCACAGCGCTGCCAAAGTCAATCCGGTATCGGCTACCGACACCGGCCAACGTTCGTTGAAGGCACAGGCCACATGGCCTGCGCGCTTTTCCGGGGGGAAGTTTGCCCATCCCACTGAAGGGTTCGCAAAGTGCCAGTCATGTCGGTAAGCCACCGGGGCTCCGGGCACTAATTGCATCAGGCGTTCCTGCTCCTTGGTCATCATGCCGGTCGAGGCAGCACGCGCGCCGCCTCCGGCATCCCCTAAAGACTTGCTCCGCAGTGCGCCCGGGTTATTCCCAGGACAGCGCACCGCCCGTCTGATATTCGATCACGCGCGTCTCGAAGAAGTTGCGTTCCTTCTTCAAGTCGATCATCTCGCTCATCCACGGGAACGGGTTCTCTTCGTTCGGGAACAGCGGGTCGAGGCCGATCTGCTGGCAACGACGGTTGCAGATGAAGCGCAGATAGCTCTTGAACATCGACGCGTTCAGACCCAGCACGCCGCGCGGCATGGTGTCTTCGGCGTAACGGTACTCGAGGTCGACCGCGTGCTTGAAGAGCTCACGGATTTCCGCACGGAACTCGGGCGTCCACAGGTGCGGGTTTTCGAGCTTGATCTGGTTGATGAGGTCGATGCCAAAATTACAATGCATCGACTCGTCGCGCAGAATGTACTGGTATTGCTCAGCCGCGCCGGTCATCTTGTTCTGACGACCGAGCGCCAGAATTTGCGTGAAGCCCACATAGAAGAACAGACCTTCCATGATGCAGGCGAACACGATCAGCGACTTGAGCAGCGTCTGGTCCGATTCGAGCGTGCCGGTCGTGAACGCGGGATCGGTCAACGTCTGGATGAACGGGATCAGGAATTCGTCCTTGTCGCGGATCGACTTGACCTCGTGGTACGCGTTGAAGATCTCGCCTTCGTCCAGACCGAGCGATTCGACGATGTACTGGTAAGCGTGCGTGTGGATCGCTTCTTCGAACGCCTGGCGCAGCAGGAACTGGCGGCATTCGGGCGCCGTGATGTGCCGGTAGGTGCCGAGCACGATGTTGTTTGCGGCGAGCGAGTCGGCCGTAACGAAGAACCCGAGGTTGCGCTTCACGACACGACGCTCGTCTTCGGTCAGACCGTTCGGGTCTTTCCAGAGCGCGATGTCGCGGGACATGTTGATTTCCTGCGGCATCCAGTGGTTCGCGCAGCCGGCGAGGTACTTCTCCCAGGCCCACTTGTACTTGAACGGGACCAACTGGTTCACGTCGGTCTGGCCGTTGATGATGCGCTTGTCGGCGACATTCACGCGGGCTTCGCTCGAAACCGGCGCTTGCGGCGGCGGAGCAACGGCGAAGTCGGCGGAGAAAATGTTGGTCGCCGAGGAAGCCTGAGGAGTGGAACGCACACCAAACTGCGCTTGTGCAGTTTGGACAGCCTCACCCGCGGGGTTGCGCATTGTGTTTTGCTGCGCACCGCTCGACGGAGTTACGGCCGTGTTCTCGTCATCCCAGTTGAGCATAAATGTCACCATCAATTTAGATCGGTTTGTACCATCTTTTCGTGAGCGGTAAAAGGGTTCGCACACGAAAAAGCCTGTTTTCGATTCGCGTTGCGACCTCGATACAACACTTTGTGATCGCGATACGACGATCGACTCGTCATCGACTCGCGATCATCTCGTGCTGTCGTTGCCGATGCGTCGCGCGAGCGTCGTATCGGCCATGCAATCGAAGGTCT
This sequence comes from Paraburkholderia acidisoli, assembly GCF_009789675.1. Taxonomy (NCBI): domain Bacteria; kingdom Pseudomonadati; phylum Pseudomonadota; class Betaproteobacteria; order Burkholderiales; family Burkholderiaceae; genus Paraburkholderia; species Paraburkholderia acidisoli. The sequence goes on from NZ_CP046913.1 coordinate 2,694,382, forward strand.
TCACATGAATCGCGAGCGTCTGTGAATGGCTGCATTCGCAGCGCTCGTTTTCACTCCTGCGTACTCGTCTCGCACGTCTCGCGGCAACCGTTTCATCCTGCGTTTCTGCTGCGATTGCGTTGCGGTTTCGTGCGATCCGTACGTGCTCCTCGTCGTCTCTCGTGTCGATGCCGCGCTGCGCTTCGGGTCGCTGTTCGACGTGCGCCGCGCGTGTCCCGAGCCTGTCACGAAACTCCAGGGAATCCTGAAGCTTTTGCGAAACGACTCGCGTGCGAGTCGAGGCGTGCATGGCGCACGTCGCCGGGAGCGAGGCGGCGCGCATCGCGCGCGCCGCGTTTCGTTGTTGCTTGCGACTGCTGCTGGCTACTGTTTACTAGTGTGCCGCGGTGCGTCGCCCGACGCGCGTGGCGTTGCGCCGCGCGCCGGACGATTCGTCTGCCTTACTGGCAAGCCTCGCACTCTTCGAAGCCCGCGTCGCCCGGACGCATCATGCACACCGGACCTTCCGCTTCCGGTGCGGCTTCCACGGCGGGTTGCTGCGCTTGCGCCGAGGCGAGCACGCTCGAACCGCCGCTGGCGCCGTTCGCACCGCTCGCGCCATTCGCGCCGAAGCCCGCACCACCGGCACCGCCCGCGCCACCCGTCGGCACGGCGTTGAGCGCGCCGTGCGCAACCGTCGACTTCTCGACGTGCGTGGCCGCCATCGTGCGGAGGTAGTACGTCGTCTTCAGGCCGCGAACCCAGGCGAGCTTGTAGATCTCGTCGAGCTTCTTGCCCGATGCGCCGGCCATGAAGATGTTGAGCGACTGCGCCTGGTCGATCCACTTCTGACGACGCGAGGCCGCTTCGACGAGCCACGTCGGATCGACTTCGAACGCCGTGGCGTACACGGCGCGCAGATCGGCGGGCACGCGGTCGATGCGCGAGAGCATGCCGTCGAAGTACTTGAGGTCGGCGACCATGACTTCGTCCCACAGGCCGCGCGCCTTCAGGTCACGCACGAGGTAGTCGTTCACCACCGTGAATTCGCCCGAGAGGTTCGACTTCACGTAGAGGTTCTGGAACGTCGGCTCGATACACGGCGAGACGCCGATGATGTTCGAGATCGTCGCGGTGGGCGCGATCGCGATGCAGTTCGAATTGCGCATGCCGTGCTGGGCGATGCGCTCGCGCAGCGACGTCCAGTCCATCGTCTCGCTCGTGTCGACTTCCACGTAGCCGCCGCGTGCCTGCTCGAGCAGCTTCAGCGTGTCTTGCGGGAGGATGCCGCGATCCCACAGCGAGCCGCGGTAGGTCGAGTAGCGGCCGCGCTCGGCTGCCAGTTCCGTCGACGCCCAGTAAGCGTAGTAGCAGACGGCTTCCATCGAGCGGTCGGCGAACTCCACCGCTTCTTGCGAAGCAAACGGCGTGCGCAGCACGTGCAGGCAGTCCTGGAAGCCCATGATGCCCATGCCGACCGGACGGTGCTTCAGGTTCGAGTTACGCGCCTTCGACACCGCGTAGTAGTTGATGTCGATGACGTTGTCGAGCATGCGCATCGCCACGCTGATGGTGCGCTTGAGCTTGTCGTGGTCGAGCGCGAACGTGCCGTCGGCCTGTTCGACCATGTGCGCCACGAGGTTCACCGAGCCGAGGTTACACACGGCGATTTCCGTGTCGCTCGTGTTCAGCGTGATTTCCGTGCACAGGTTCGACGAGTGGACGACGCCCACGTGCTGCTGCGGCGAACGGATGTTGCACGGATCCTTGAACGTGATCCACGGGTGACCCGTTTCGAACAGCATGCCGAGCATCTTGCGCCACAGTTGCGCGGCCGGCAGCTTCTTGAACAGCTTGATCTCGCCGCGCGCGACCTTGTCTTCGTAAGCCGTGTAAGCCTTTTCAAAGTCCGCGCCGAACAGGTCGTGCAGATCCGGGCAGGTCGACGGCGAGAACAGCGTCCAGTCGCCGCCTTCCATCACGCGCTTCATGAACAGGTCGGGAATCCAGTTCGCCGTGTTCATGTCGTGGGTACGACGGCGGTCGTCGCCCGTGTTCTTGCGCAGCTCGAGGAATTCTTCGATGTCGAGGTGCCACGATTCCAGGTACGCGCACACCGCGCCCTTGCGCTTGCCGCCCTGGTTCACGGCCACGGCCGTGTCGTTCACCACCTTCAGGAACGGCACGACGCCTTGCGACTTGCCGTTGGTGCCCTTGATGTGCGAACCGAGTGCACGCACGCGCGTCCAGTCGTTGCCCAGACCGCCCGCGAACTTCGAGAGCAGCGCGTTGTCCTTGAGCGCTTCGTAAATGCCGTCGAGGTCGTCGGCGACCGTGGTCAGGTAGCACGACGAGAGCTGCGAGCGGTGCGTGCCCGAGTTGAACAGCGTGGGCGTGGACGACATGAAGTCGAACGACGAGAGCACGTTGTAGAACTCGATCGCGCGCGCTTCACGGTCGATCTCGTTGAGCGAGAGGCCCATCGCCACGCGCATATAGAATGCCTGCGGCATTTCGATACGCGTGCCGTGCACGTGCAGGAAGTAGCGGTCGTACAGCGTTTGCAGGCCGAGGTAACCGAACTGCAGGTCGCGGTTCGCGTTGAGCGCGTTGCCCAGACGCTTGAGGTCGAACTGCTGGAGCTTGTCGTCGAGCAGGCCGGCTTCCACGCCGCGCTTGATGAACTGCGGGAAGTAGTCGGCGTAACGCACGGCCATTTCGGCTTGCGTGACTTCCTCTTCGAGAATTTCGCGACGGATCGTGTGCAGCAGGATGCGCGACGTGACCTGGCTGTACGCCGGATCCTTTTCGATCATCGTGCGAGCCGCGAGAATGGCCGAGTCGTAGACCTGCGTCATCGGCACGCCGTCGTACAGGTTCTTCACCGTTTCCGCGACGATCGGGTCGGGGTTGACCGCGTCGCCGAGACCGTCGCACGACGAGACGATCAGCGCGCGCAGCGCGTGCATGTCGAGCGGGCGCGTGACGCCGTTGTCCGTCACGTTGATGCCGGGCGCCGCCGCCGCTTCCGGCGCGTGCGTGCGTTCCTGGCTGCGCTTCTCGCGATACAGCACGTAGGCGCGCGCGACGTTGTGCTCGCCGCCGCGCATCAGCGCGAGTTCGACCTGATCCTGAATGTCTTCGATATGGAACGTGCCGCCGTTCGGGCGGCTGCGCACGAGCGCGCGCACCACGTTCTGCGTGAGCTGCTCGACGAGTTCGCGCACACGCGCCGAACCCGCGCCCTGGCCGCCGTTCACGGCGAGGAATGCCTTCGTCATCGCGATCGCGATCTTCGACGGCTCGAACGACACCACGCTACCGTTGCGGCGAATCACCTTGTGGTCGGCGAACTGCTGCGCGCTCGACTGGCCGTCCTGCGTCTGGCCGCCCAGGTTGTGCGCGGCGGGCGCGCCTTCATACCGGGTCGAGACGTTATCGGTCGTTTGCATGTGCAAAGCTCCTGTGGTCCTGGAAAGGTGCGAAGAGGAATTCGCGAATTAGTACGGACGCCGACGTCGTGCCCCCGTGTGCACGCTCGATCGAGCGGAGAGAAAAAGTCAGCCTGGCGAAGCTGCCGGATGGGACAAGGCAGATGAAACTCGAACGACTGCGGACTTCATCGTGGATGTCGCGATCATTGGCTGCACCTTCTCTCTTGGATTGCTGCCGGTGCGCCGGTTCTTTCTACCGACGACACCGAAACCAGTTTCTTTTTTTCCTATGCCGCTAATGCCTGCGGCGCCATGCTCGAAGAGCGGGGCGCCGCGGTACAACACAACATATGGTGTAAAGCTGTGATTCGGGTACGAAGTATAGTGGAAGTTGCCGGACGGTCAACGGCTAAATTTCAAGCCAAAAGTATTGACATTCGAGGCAGCGGCGCGAAGCCCAGACAGCGCGGGCATTCGGACGAAATGCCGATATCCGTGCGTCAGAAAGTCCCTGCGAACCGCTGCCATTGGAGCGGAATCGCGGCCTCCGTTTAGTTGCTTTTCAGGGGACGTAGCGAGGGATCACGACGCGTCGCGCGCGTCGTCCGCCGGATGCCGATACGGAAAGCGCGCGTCGTCGAGTTGCGTGTCGCGCTGCAGACGCGGCCAGTCGAAGTGCGGACCGGGGTCGGTCTTGCGGCCCGGCGCGATGTCGGAATGACCGGCGAGCGCCTGTACCGGATAGCGCTTCGCGAGCGCCGTCACGAGCGCGGCGAGCGTCGCGTATTGCGCGGCTTCGAACGGCGTCGTGTCGCTGCCTTCGAGTTCGATGCCGATCGAAAAATCGTTGCAACGCTCGCGGCCGAAGAAGTTCGACGCGCCCGCGTGCCACGCGCGCTCGTCGCAGGAAACGAACTGCTCGAGCGCGCCATCGCGATGAATCACGAAATGCGCCGAGACGCGCACGCCGCGCAGATGCGCGTCGAAGTACGGATGCGCGTCGCAGTCGAGCCGATTGAGAAAGAGGTCGGCAATCTCGGGGCCGCCGAACACGTCGGGCGGCAAGCTGATGTTGTGCACGACGACGAGCGACGGCACGGCGCCTGGCGGCCGCGCTTCGAAATTCGGCGAAGGCAGGCGGCGCGCGCCGCTCACCCAGCCGTGCGCGTCGACTTCGAGCGGCGGCGGCGCGGCGGAACCCCTCGCGCCGCTCATCGTGCGGGACGGTCCTGACCGACGTTGCGCGCGTCGTAGCGGCGCGCGTGTTCGGCGCTGCAAAACGAGCGCGCACCCACGTTCACCGACTCGCTACGCGGCGCGTGCACGCCGCACTCGGCGCAACGCACCATCGGCTCCGGCAACGCGGCCTGGCCGTTCGCGCCACGCGTGGCGCCGGCACCGCTCGCGCCATTCGCACTACGGGCGGCGCCCTGCCCCGCGTCGCGCGGATCGGCGCCCGGACGTGTTGGCATCTGCGCGCGGCGCAGCGTCTTGACGAACCACTGCCCGACCACGAACAGCAGCACGAGGAGAAGAATCTGTCTCATCGAAACCGGCTCTGAAAACCCTTACACCACGGGACGGTGCAGCAGCACCTCGAAGACGAAACGGCTGCCCACGTACGCGAGCAGCAGCGCGACGAACGACGCGATCACCCAGCGCAGCGCGGCGCGGCCGCGCCAGCCGGAAATCTTGCGCGCGGTGAGCAGCGCGCCGAACATCAGCCACGAGAGAATCGCGAACACGGTCTTGTGATCGAGCGAGAGCGGCCGGTCGATCAACTGCTCGCTGAACACGATGCCCGAGACGAGCGTGGCCGTGAGCAGCACGAAGCCCGCGCCGATCAAACGGAACAGCAGCTTTTCCATCGTGAGCAACGGCGGCAGCGTCTCGACCCAGCTCGACAGCCAGCCGCCGCCCGGATTGCCCGCGTTGCGCTGGAAACCCACGCCCTTGAGCGCATGCAAACGCCGCTCGACCGCCAGCATCAGCACCGCGTGCAAGGCGGCGATCGCGAAGAGCCCGTAGGCAATATTGGCGATGACGAAGTGCGCCTTGAACATGGGCGCCGCGGCGTACGGCAGCACGCGCACGCCGCCGAAGATGAGCGGCATCAGCGCGGCGAGCGCGGCGAGCGGCAACAACAGGAGGCGCAGCCCGTCGAGCGCGAAGAAAAAGCTCTCGATCCAGTAGATGCCCGCGCCGAGCCAGAACATGGCCGACAACGCGAACGCGAAGCCGAACACCATTTCGTTGGCGGGGAAAATGGTCATGTGGAGCAGCACGCCGTGCGCGGCGATCGCGACGAACAGCAGCGTGCGCGACAGCGCGCCGAAGCTGCGCGCGCGCGGCGCGTCGAGCATGCCGCCGACGCCGCCGGCCGCACCGCCTGAACCGATGGTTACCGGCACCGGCGGCACGCTGCCGAAGACCGGCTGGGTGCCGGCGCGGCGCAGGGCGCGCCAGTCGGCGGCGCATAAACCGCCGTACAGGAGCACGGTGAGGGCATACAGTACAATATCCATGTTCGAAGTTTACTATAGGCCCCCCGGCCGCGCGGGATCGCGACGAATCGCTGCGCCTTCCCTGTTGCGCGTGCATGCCGGGCCGCACTGCTCACCGCCTCCCCATGCTCGACAATCTCACTCAACGGATGGCGCACGTCGTCAAGACGCTGCGCGGCGAAGCCCGGCTGACCGAAGCCAACACGCAGGAAATGCTGCGCGAAGTGCGTCTCGCGCTGCTCGAGGCGGACGTGGCGCTGCCCGTCGTGCGCGAATTCATCGCCAAGGTGAAGGAAAAGGCGCTCGGCGAGGAAGTGCTCGCGAGCCTCTCGCCGGGTCAGGCGCTGGTCGGCGTGGTGCAGCGCGAGCTGACCGCCGTGATCGGCGGCGACTACGAAGGCAAGGCCGCCGAGCTGAACCTCAATGTCACGCCGCCCGCCGTGATCCTCATGGCCGGTTTGCAGGGCGCGGGTAAAACCACGACCACCGGCAAGCTCGCCAAGCTCCTGCGCGAGAAGTACAAGAAGAAGGTCCTCACCGTTTCGTGCGACGTCTACCGCCCTGCCGCTATCGCGCAGTTGAAGACGGTGACGGAACAGGTCGGCGCGGACTTCTTCCCGTCGCAGCCGGACCAGAAGCCGGTGGACATCGCCGCCGCGGCCATCGACTGGGCTCGCCGCCATTACCACGACGTGCTGCTCGTCGACACGGCAGGCCGTCTCGGTATCGACGAAGCCATGATGAACGAGATCAGCGCGCTGCACGCGTTCCTGAAGCCCGCCGAAACGCTGTTCGTGGTCGACGCCATGCTCGGCCAGGACGCGGTCAACACGGCGAAGGCGTTCAACGACGCCCTGCCGCTCACCGGCGTCGTGCTCACCAAGCTCGACGGCGACTCGCGCGGCGGCGCGGCGCTCTCCGTGCGCCACATCACGGGCAAGCCGATCAAGTTCGTCGGCGTGGCGGAAAAGCTCGACGGTCTCGAGGTGTTCCACCCCGACCGCATGGCGAACCGTATTCTCGGCATGGGCGACATTCTGGCGCTCGTCGAGGAAGCCCAGCGCGGCGTGGACGTCGAGGCCGCGCAAAAGCTCGCCAACAAGGTCAAGAAGGGCGGCGACTTCGACCTCAACGACTTCCGCGCGCAGCTTTCGCAAATGAAGAACATGGGCGGCCTTTCGTCGCTCATGGACAAGCTGCCCGCGCAGTTCCAGCAGGCCGCCGCCGGCGCCAACATGGGCCAGGCCGAAAAGCAGATGCGCCGCATGGAAGGCATCATCAATTCGATGACGCCCGAAGAGCGCGCCAAGCCCGATCTCATCAAGGCCACGCGCAAGCGCCGCATCGCGGCGGGCGCGGGCGTGCAGGTTCAGGAGGTGAACCGCATGCTCAACCAGTACGACCAGATGCGCACCATGATGAAGAAGCTCAAGGGCGGCAATCTGCAGAAGATGATGCGCGGCATGAAGGGCATGATGCCCGGCATGCGCTGATTTCGATCTCGCGAGCCGCGAGGCGCAGGATTTGCGCGCGCGGCCCGCGGACACGCGGCGCGCGAGGGAAGAACGCACGGGTTTATGCTGTAGCGCGCCGCCTGACTTTGCACCGCCGTTTTTCACACTCAATCGCTACCGCCTCGCCAGACTCATGAATCGCGAAGAAGCCCTCCACATTTTCCGCCACTCCGAAGAGATCGTTTCGGAGGGCGACGTCAACGCGTCGATCGGCCGGATGGCCGACGCCATCCGCGCCGAGATCAGCGAGGACTTCCCGCTCGTGCTGTCGGTGATGGGCGGCGCCGCCGTGTTCACCGGCATGCTGCTGCCGCACCTCGACTTCCCGCTCGAGTTCGACTACATCCACCTCACGCGCTATCGCAACGCCATCAAGGGCAGCGCCGAAATGCAGTGGCGCGTGGCGCCGCGCGAGTCGGTGAAGGACCGCGTGGTGCTCGTGCTCGACGACATCCTCGACGAAGGCGAGACCATGGCCGCGATCCGCGACCGCATCATGGACATGGGCGCGAAGCGTTTCCTCTCGGCCGTGTTGTGCGAAAAGATCATCCCGAAGCAAAAGCCGCTGCATCCCGACTACTGCGGTTTTTCGGTGCCGGACCGCTACGTGTTCGGCTGCGGCATGGACGCGAAGGGCTACTGGCGCAATCTGCCGACCATTCGCGCGCTGACCGAAGGCGCTTGACGCGCCTCGCACCGGTTTCGCGAAGCGCCATGAAAAAAGCAGCCCTCGGGCTGCTTTTTTGTTTGCGTCGATGCGAATTCGAACGTGCCGATGCCGCCGTCAAAGGTGATGCACGAAATTGGCGATGCCCGCGAGGATCATCTCCACCGAAATCGCCACGAGCACGAGACCCATCAGCCGCTCGAAGGCCGTCACCACGCGCTCGCCCAGCCACTGCTGGATGCGCTCGGCCAACACCAGCACGACCGCGCAGATCACCATGGTCACGACCAGCGCGCCGATCCATTCGAACAGTTTGCCCGGCGCCTGCGAGGTGAGCAGCATGACCGTGGCGAGCGCCGACGGCCCCGCCAGCGCGGGAATCGCGAGCGGCACGATGAGCGGCTCGCCGCCTTTATCGCCGCCGCCGAACGGACCGCCCGGATGCGGGAAGATCATGCGCAGCGCGATCAGGAACAGCACGATGCCGCCGCCGATGCGCAGCGACGTGTCCGTGAGTCCCATCATGCGCAGGAAGCCGTTGCCGGCCACCATGAAGACGAGCAGGATCACGAACGCGATGCCGACCTCGCGCAGGATCACGATCGCGCGGCGCTGTTTCGCGACGCCGCGCAGACACGTGATGAAAAGCGGAATGTTGCCGAGCGGATCGGTGATCAGGAGCAGCAGGATCGTAGCGGACAGGAAACTGTACTCCACGCTCTGGGCGCTCCTTTAGCCGGGTTTGCCGAATGGCGAATCGAATGAGGACGAATCAGCGGCCGAGCGCGGCGCGCACCTTCGCGACCACCGCCTGCGCGGCTTCTTCGGCCGCGAGCAGCGTGGCTTCGGTGTCGCGGCGGCCCTGATACTCGATCTTGCCGTCCTTCAGACCGCGGTCGCCGATCACGAGGCGATGCGGCACGCCGATCAGTTCCCAGTCGGCGAACATCACGCCCGGGCGCTCGCCGCGATCGTCGAGGATCACGTCCACGCCCGCCGCCACGAGTTCGTTGTACACGCGCTCGGCGTGCTCGCGCACGAGTTCGCTGCGGTCCATGCCCATCGGGCAGATGACCACTTCGAACGGAGCGATCGCTTCCGGCCAGATGATGCCCTTGTCGTCGAAATTCTGCTCGATCGCCGCACCCAGGATACGCGTGACGCCGATGCCGTAGCAACCCATCTGCATCGGCGCGGGCTTGCCGTTTTCGGCCAGATAGGTGGCGTTCATCGCGTCCGAGTATTTCGTGCCGAGCTGGAACACGTGGCCCACTTCGATGCCGCGGCAGATGTCGAGCACGCCCTTGCCGTCCGGCGAGGGATCGCCCTTCTTCACGTTGCGGATGTCGGCCACGACCGGTTCCGGCAGATCGCGGCCCCAGTTCACGCCCGTGGTGTGGAAGTCCGCTTCGTTCGAACCCACCACGAAGTCGCTCATGTTCGCGACCGTGCGGTCGGCGATCACCTTGACCGGCTTCTTCGTATTGAGCGGACCGAGGTAGCCCGGCGGCGTGCCGAACCATTCGACGATCTCGCTCTCCGTGGCGAAGCGGAAACCGCCCAGGCCTTCGAGCTTGCCGACCTTGATCTCGTTGAGATCGTGGTCGCCGCGCAGCAGCAGCAGCCAGATCGTGGGCTCGGCGCCTTCGTTGTCTGTGGCCAGCACGATCGACTTGATGGTGCTTTCGAGCGGGATGCCGAGCAGTTCGGCGACTTGCTCGCACTTGGCCGCGCCCGGCGTGGACGTTTTCGTGAGCGCCTGGGCGGGCGCGGCGCGCTCGGCCACGAGCGGCAGCGCGTCGGCGGCTTCGACGTTGGCCGCGAACTCCGAGGTCGGGCAGTACGCGATGTCGTCCTCGCCGGTTTCGGCGATCACGTGGAATTCGTGCGAGCCCGAGCCGCCGATCGAACCGTTGTCGGCCGCGACCGCGCGGAACTCGAGGCCGAGACGCGTGAAGATGCGCGTGTAGGCGTCGTACATCTTCTGGTACGAAAGCTTGAGGCCGTCGACGTCCTTATCGAACGAGTACGCGTCCTTCATGATGAATTCGCGGCCGCGCATCACACCAAAACGGGGACGGATTTCGTCGCGGAATTTGGTTTGCACCTGGTAGAAGTTCACCGGCAACTGGCGGTAGCTCTTGATCTGGTTGCGCGCGATGTCGGTGACGACTTCCTCGTGCGTCGGTCCCATCACGAAATCGCTCTGCTTGCGGTCCTTGAAGCGCAGCAGTTCCGGCCCGTATTTTTCCCAGCGACCCGATTCCTGCCACAGCTCGGCCGGCTGCACGGCCGGCATGAGCAGTTCGATCGCGCCCGCGCGGTTCATTTCTTCGCGCACGATCTGCTCGACCTTGCGAATGGAACGCAGACCGATCGGCAGGTAGTTGTAGATGCCGCCAGCGACGCGACGGATCATGCCCGCGCGAACCATCAGTTTGTGGCTGACGATTTCGGCGTCGGACGGCGCTTCCTTCAGGGTGCCGATAAAGAAACGGGAGGCTTTCATTCAGAATTTTCCAAAAGCGGCGGCCCGGTGCAGACCGCCCTGAGAAGGTGAAACCGTGGATGGCGCGCGAATTTCGCGTTGCGGCTCGCATGAGCGTTCGCGTAACCGGGCCGAACGTGCGGAGTCCGACACTATACCGTGACGGCACGCGCGCAGCGGCCCTCTGGCTGGGCTCGCGGCCGTTTTTTCGCGCGGCGGCGCGACGCGTTTCGGGCGCGCCGGGCAAACCGGACACGAAGTGCAAGGCAAGCTTGTGACCGTTCGCTCCAAACTTCCGGGCAGCGGGTGCGTGAGGGCCGTTATCTGTTTATAATCAAAGCAATTTTAAAGGATTCGAAGGTGGTTGTATGCTGGATCGTGAGGGGTTTCGCCCGAACGTCGGCATCATCCTCTTGAACGCGCGAAACGAAGTGTTTTGGGGCAAACGGGTTCGCGAACATTCCTGGCAGTTTCCGCAAGGGGGCATCAAATATGGTGAGACCCCCATGCAGGCAATGTATCGGGAGTTGCACGAAGAAACCGGTCTGCATCCGGAGCACGTCAAGATCGTCGGTCGCACGCGCGACTGGTTGCGTTATGAGGTGCCGGACAAGTTCATCAAGCGCGAAGTGCGCGGCCATTATCGCGGGCAGAAACAGATCTGGTTTCTGCTGCGGATGGTCGGGCGCGATTGCGATATCTGCCTGCGGGCAACGGAGCATCCCGAGTTCGACGCGTGGCGCTGGAACGAGTACTGGGTGCCGCTGGAAGCGGTCATCGAGTTCAAGCGCGACGTGTATCAGCTTGCGCTGACCGAACTCTCGCGCTTCCTGCGCCGGCCCGCCGCGGCGCGTCAGGAGCGCGTGCACGTGCAGGTCCACGAGGTGCGGTATCCGCGCATCGTGACGTCGGCGCACGCCGACGCCGTGATGGGCGCGGCCATGGTGACATCTGTCGTAACGTCGCCGGGTGTGCCGATCGACGGCGATTGTGCTGCCGCGCAGAGTATCATCGAGCCTGCGCCGGACGAGCACGACCAGGACGCCTGAACCGGGCGTACGGATCGGATCGCGCCGACCGGCGAAAGAACGCCCGAACCGGCGAGACCGGCGCCCCTGCGCGCCGCGCCTCGCGGTTCGCATTGGCGGCGCTGCACGTTCGTGCGCTCAGCGCCGGAGCTTCGAGGAAAACCAATTTGAAACGATTTGCTCTTGCTGCGGCCTGCGCCGCAGGCGGTGTGCTGTTTTTGACGCTGGCAGGCTGCTCCAGTTCGGGGCCGACCAACAAGGACGACAGCGCGTTCACCTACCTGCTCGACCGCAAAGGCGAGTGGCAGGAAAACAAGGTCGAGAGCCTCCCGGCGCTGCCGCAGGCGGGTGCGAAGCTGCTGCCGTTCGACGTCTCGAACAACACGCCGCTCAAGTTCGCCGTCGATCCCGCGTCGGTTTCGGTCGGCACCGACGGCGTGGTGCGCTATACGGTCGTGATCACGAGCGATTCGGGCGCGCGCAACGTGAACTACGAAGGCATTCGCTGCGACACCTACGAGTGGCGCCTCTACGCGAGCCTCGACGCCGAGCACAACGGCTGGGATCGGACCGTGGCGAACAACTGGTCGCGTATCGAGAGCGGTTCGCTCAACGCCTACCAGGCCGCGCTGTATCACGACTACTTCTGCGCGAACAAGATGCCGGTCGCGAAGGCGCCGACCATCGTCGAAAACATCCGCTACGGTCGCACGCAATCGACGCTGGTGCGCTGAGCCACGCGACATCGACGTACGAAAAAAGCATGAAAAAAGCCGCTGGGCCTTGGCCGCAGCGGCTTTTTTGTGCGAGCTCGAAGCCGGGAACGCGCTTCGAACGACCGCTCAAACGAGCACGAGATTGTCGCGGTGAATCAGCTCCGGCTCCAGCATGTAGCCGAGGATGCCTTCGATGTCGCCGCTCGCGTGACGCTGGATCAGCTTGGTTTCCGCGCTGCTGTAGTTGGTGAGGCCGCGCGCCACTTCCGCGCCCGACGCGTTCAGACAGGCAATGACCTCGCCGCGCGCGAATGCGCCCTGCACGCCGATCACGCCGATGGGCAGCAGGCTCTTGCCGTCCGCCATGACCTTGTTGACGGCGCCGTCGTCGATCACCACGTGGCCGCGCACCTGCAGGTGGTCGGCCATCCACTGCTTGCGCGCCGCCATGCGCGCGGTGCGCGCGATGAGCTGCGTGCCGATGGCCTCGCCCTGCGCCAGCCGCACGAGCACTTCGGTCTCGCGGCCGCTCGCGATGACCGTGTTCGCGCCGCTGTGCGCCGCGCGCTTGGCCGCGAGAATCTTGGTCAGCATGCCGCCGCGGCCGAGGCTCGAGCCCGCGCCGCCCGCCATGGCTTCGAGTTCGGGCTTGCCGGCGTCGGCTTCGCGCACCAGCGTGGCGGCCGGGTCCTTGCGCGGGTCGGCCGTGTAGAGCCCGCTTTGGTCGGTGAGGATGACGAGCGCGTCGCCTTCGATCAGGTTCGCGACGAGCGCGCCGAGCGTGTCGTTATCGCCGAACTTGATTTCGTCGGTGACGACCGTGTCGTTCTCGTTGATGATCGGCACCACGCCCAGGCGCAGCAGCGTGAGCAGCGTGGAGCGCGCGTTGAGATAACGCTCGCGGTCGGCCAGGTCGGCGTGCGTGAGCAGGATCTGCGCGGTGCGGATGTCGTGCTCGGCGAAGCGGCTCTCGTAGACCTGCGCGAGGCCCATCTGGCCGACGGCGGCCGCTGCCTGCAGTTCGTCGATCTCGCGCGGTCGCTTCGTCCAGCCCAGCCGTTGCATGCCTTCGGCGATCGCACCCGAACTCACGAGCACGACTTCCTTGCCCTGCGCACGCAGTGCCGCGATTTGCGCGGCCCAGCGGCCGATTGCCGCATGATCGAGGCCCCGACCGTCGTTGGTGACGAGGCTCGAACCGACTTTCACTACCAGACGCCGCGAATCGGCGATGACGGAACGCATGCTGCGCGGTCTCCCCTAATAACTATGACGCGTGAGGTTTGCCTCGAATTGCCGGCGCGACCCGCGCGCCGGCGTGCACTGCGCACTTACTCCTGCGGTTCCTGCGTGGGCGCGGCGCCTTCGCTCGCGCCCGCCACATTCTGCTGCTCGCGAAAACGCACGTCGGATGCGAGGTCTTCCGCCTCGGCCGCACGGCGCGCATCCGAATGCTCGGAGACGTAGTCGTAGATGGCGTAGCAGAGGTTCTCGCAGCCCTGGCCCGTGAGCGCCGAAATCTCGAACACGGGACCCTTCCACTCGAAGCGCTCGACGAAGTCGGCGATACGCGCGGCGCGCTCGTCTTCCGGCACCATGTCGAGCTTGTTCAGCACGAGCCAGCGCGGCTTTTCGAACAGCAGCTCGTCGTATTTACGCAGTTCGCCGACGATGGCCTTCGCTTCCGCGACCGGATCGACCGTTTCGTCGAACGGGGCGAGATCGACGAGATGCAGCAGCAGATTCGTGCGCTGCAGATGGCGCAGGAACTGGTGGCCGAGACCCGCGCCTTCCGCCGCGCCTTCGATCAGGCCCGGAATATCGGCGATCACGAAGCTGCGGCTCGGACCCACGCGCACCACGCCCAGATTGGGCGCGAGCGTCGTGAACGGGTAGTCGGCGATCTTCGGCTTCGCGTTCGACACCGACGAGATGAAGGTGGACTTGCCCGCGTTCGGCATGCCGAGCAGACCGACGTCGGCCAGCACCTTCAGCTCAAGCTTGAGCATGCGGCGCTCGCCCGGCTTGCCGTCGGTTTTCTGGCGCGGCGCGCGATTCGTGGACGACTTGAAATGCAGGTTGCCAAGGCCGCCCGCGCCGCCGTGCGCGACCATGACGCGCTGCTCGTGCTCGGTGAGGTCGGCGATCAGCTCGCCCGTGTCCTGGTCGGTGATGGTCGTGCCCACCGGCATGCGCAGCGTGATGTCGTCGCCGCCCTTGCCGTAGCAGTCGGAGCCGCGGCCGTTTTCGCCGTTGCGCGCCTGGTGCTTCTTCGTGTAGCGGTAGTCGATCAGCGTGTTGATGTTGCGGTCCGCGACCGCCCAGACGCTGCCGCCGCGCCCGCCGTCACCACCATCCGGCCCGCCGAACGGGACGAACTTTTCGCGCCGCATCGACGCGCTGCCATCACCCCCATCACCGGCGATGACTTCGATCTTCGCTTCGTCAATGAACTTCATGCGTAACTCCGTCCCGTGAATATCGGTATTTTGCCCGCCGCAGCGACGCCGGCCAACCTGGCCGAACGGCTAACGCCGGTCCAACTCGCGCGCGTCGGTTCGACACGCGATCAATGCGCAAGTAAACAAACGCACAGATAAACAAAAGGCCCCGCAAACTTCGCGGGGCCTTCTTTGCGTCGATTGCGAACGGTCTGGAACTTAGACCGCTGCCGGGACGACGGTGACCGTGTGCTTGTTAGCTGCGCCCTTGGTCGTGAACGCGACGTGGCCGTCGACCAGCGCGTAGAGCGTGTGGTCCTTGCCGATGCCGACGTTGTTGCCCGGGTGCATACGCGTGCCGCGCTGGCGAACGATGATGCCGCCGGCGAGGATTGCCTGGCCGCCGTACACCTTCACGCCAAGTCGTTTCGACTCGGAATCGCGGCCGTTACGTGACGACCCGCCTGCCTTTTTGTGTGCCATTTGTTTGCTCCTTTACCTGCGTGCGCTTACGCGTTGATCGCGTCGATGCGCAGTTCGGTGTAGTTCTGGCGGTGGCCGCCATGCTTCTGGTAGTGCTTCCGGCGACGCATCTTGAAGATGGTCACTTTGGCGTGACGACCGTGCGACACAACGGTGGCCTTGACGGAAGCCCCACCGACCAGCGGCGTACCGAACTTAATCGATTCGCCTTCGCCCACTGCGAGCACCTGGTCGAGCGTGATTTCTGCGTCAATGTCAGCCGGTATCTGTTCTACTTTAAGTTTTTCGCCAACGGCAACTTTGTACTGCTTGCCGCCGGTTTTTATGACCGCGTACATTGAAAACCTCACTCTTTCAAATATTCCGGGCACACTGCGCGCCCGAAACCCTAGATTATACATGGAGTTAGCTACGCGGTCAAAACCGTTGCGAGTTTGCCGCGATTGTGCTTTTCACTGCGCCTTGCGCCCCGGCGCGCAAGGCCGCGCGCGCCGCAGCGGTATGCCGGCCACGCCACGTCGCACCGGAACCCGCCGCGCGAACATCCCGCCCGGCGCGGCAAAAGTAGAGGGAACCATCGGCCGGACGTCAGGGCACAGTCCGGCCTGATAGCGATTCGCCTTATAATCCGCGGCACTACCTTTATTTGCCATCATGTCGTCCACCGCCACCCCTACTCCCAGCGCAGCCACCCTGCTTGCTCCCATCGTCAGCGACATGGAGCAGGTGAATCGTGTCATCCGGCAGAGTCTGGCGTCCGAGGTGATGCTGATCAACCAGATCTCCGAGTACATCATCGGCGCGGGCGGCAAGCGTCTGCGTCCGGCCTTGCTGTTGCTGGTGGCCGGCGCGCTCGGCGACCGCGGCACGCATCGCCACGTGCTCGCGGCCGTCGTCGAATTCATCCATACGGCCACGCTCCTGCACGACGACGTGGTCGACGAGTCCGACCTGCGGCGCGGCCGCCAGACGGCCAACGCGCTGTTCGGCAACGCGGCGAGCGTGCTGGTCGGCGACTATCTGTATTCGCGCTCGTTCGAGATGATGGTGGGCGTGGGCAAGATGCGCGTGATGGAGATCCTCTCCTCGGCCACGACGATCATTTCCGAAGGCGAGGTGCTCCAGCTCCTGAACATGCACGACGCCGACGTGGACACGGCGCGCTACATGCAGGTGATCCGCTACAAGACGGCCAAGCTGTTCGAGGCGGCGGCGCAACTGGGCGCGGTGCTCGCGGGCGCCGACGCGCACGCCGAAGAAGCGGCCGCCGAATACGGCCGGCGCATCGGCACGGCGTTCCAGATCATGGACGACTGGCTCGACTACACGGGCACGCCGGAATCCATGGGCAAGAACGCCGGCGACGACCTGCGCGAAGGCAAGCCCACGCTGCCGCTGATCTGGTTGATCGAGCACGGCACGGCGGCGGAAGCGGCGCTCGCGCGCGAAGCCATCGAGCAAGGCGGCACCACGCGCTTCGACGAGATTTTCGCGGCTATCACGCGCTCGGGCGCGCTCGACCACACGCTCCAGTGCGCGAAAGCCGAGGCTCAGGCGGCCGCCGACGCAATTTCGGCGTTCCCCCCTTCCATTTACAAAGATAGCCTGCTAGAATTATGTTCTTACTCGACGACGCGCCAGTCTTGAACAAGACAAAGCAACGCGTTGAGTCCAGCAGTAAATTCGGGGTGTAGCTTAGCCTGGTAGAGCGCTACGTTCGGGACGTAGAGGCCGGAGGTTCGAATCCTCTCACCCCGACCAGAATTTTCCTTACAAAACAGCGGACTAAATGTCCGCTGTTTTTGTTTGTGCTGCCTCGGGTGGCAAACGGGTGGCAATGCCACCCCGATGCCCCACCGAAAAAAAAGTTTGCCTAGAACTCACAGGCACATTTTTGAAAATCGGTCCGCTCGACGCAAATTATCGCCACTTTTTCGACTTATACGGTGCTCCTCAACAATCTGGAGCATGGACGTGGCGTCCATCGAAAACCGTTCGCGCTATCAGGTCTCGGTCAAGAACCGCGACGACCTCACCCAACTCTTCCCCCACACGGCCAAGTCCAAAGCCGAAGCGTACAGCCGGGAACTCACGGCTCAAGGGCTCCGGCCCAAACTCGGCCGACTCGACGATTGCTTTATTGTTCGCGACCGCAGCGTTTCCCGAAAGAATCAGACGCTCCATGCGTGCAGCTACAAAGACGCGGAAACGATTGTGCTGAATCTCAAAGCAGAGCATCGGCGCAGCCTGTTCATCGACTATGCCCGCGGGCTTCAGACGACCTTCGCTGAACTGCTGATTCGATACCTGCGCGACGAGGCGCCGCGCCACAAGAGCTTCGAAGTCGAGGCTTACAAAATCAACGCTTTGCTGCAAGATGCCGGACTGCCTCGCCAGGACCTGGCCGAAATCATCGCAAACCACCCCAACGTCCATCCGAAAGTGGCTTCCACGAAGCTTCGCACCCCCAGCGGGGCACGGATGGGTCAGGTATCGGAAGCCAGCAAGTTCATCCGGAAAGGTTTTGCGGAACTTGTCCCAGAAGACTTCAGAGATTACATCGATGAACGGTGCGATGTCGTTTCCGCAGCCACGGTCGACCGCGAAATCGACATTTTCTCAGCCGTCTGCCGCATTGCCATCGACTCCTGGCGTATTCACGTCGCCCAGAATCCGATGGCCGGGGTGCGGCGCCCGAAATATTTCAACGAGCGTGACCGTCGCCTGAAGGACGGGGAGGAAGACCGCCTGCTCGCAGGAGCGCACGCTGAAGACAAGGAGGCGTCGATAGCCGCCCGACTCGAACAGCTCATGCAGAAAGAGCGCCAGGAGGCGACCGATGCTGCCACGGTGTACCGCCGCAAGCAGGTGGTCAAGAGTGCCCGGCAGTTGTACTTGCCCGAAGCTGAACAGACTTACGAGCATGTGCCATTGCTCGAGACCTTCGTGCACTTCCAGCTGATGACTGCTGCGCGCCGAAGCGAAACACTGACGCTCACCTGGTCAAATGTCGACCTCGCGGCGCAAATCGCATATCTGCCTGAAACGAAAAACGGCCGAGCGCGCAAGGTTCCTCTTCGCGCTGACCTGGTTGAAATGCTGCGTGCTTTACCCAGAACCCATGATGTCGTATTTCCGATTGGCGTCGATGGCCTTCGCAAAGCATGGCGGCGAATTTGCGCGCAGGCTGGCCTGGCCGAAGATGATGACCTGCGCATTCATGACCTTCGCCATGAGGCGATTTCCCGCGTAGCAGAGGCGGGCAGTAACACTCCGGGCGGCTTCTCGTTGGTCGACCTTCAGGCATTCAGCGGCCACCGCGACACGCGCATGCTGCTCCGGTACGCACATCTCTGCACTCAAAGCCTGGCGAAACGGCTGGACGCTGCGTTTGCCTCATCCGATGAGTCGCATTCCCATCACGGCAGGCGACGTTTGAGAACCGACGCATCCGTCAGTATCGGAGACATCATTCGGGACTCGACCGTGATGTCTCCGGAAGCTGACGTCGCAAACGAATTGCCCTGTATCGGCGTTAGCGCGGCTGGTAGCAACGCCATGAACGTCATCCGCGTCGACTTTGCACGGAAACTTGCGTAGTCAACAGAGTCGGCCTCGTGTCACATCGCAAGTGGGTATGCCCGGGCGTCGAGTATGACGCCCGGGCATGAGTTCAAATGTCCTTGGATACCTTTTCCTTTATCGCTGTCCAACCGGCCAAGGTCGGAGTTCGTTTCTCCCGCGGCCAAGCGGAAGAAACGGCACATCACTATAACGGGCCGCCAAGCCCAACCACACACTGCGCAAACGCTCCAACCTTTCGGAGCACGGTGCCAACCGTGCTACCACTTCCGTGGTTCCGCATGAGCTTCGGTCGTATCGCTCAATGAGTCAAACCCTACTCAGCCAGTCTCCCCCTCTCTGCCATCAACCCGGACGGTGCCACCCGACCCGGTACGAAGAGAGGTTCCCACGTTAGTTATCAGCTACTGCGCAACGTAGCGCCATTGTCTCCACAATCGCCTAGCCTTCCGGCTCCCCGCAGGTTTCCCCAGCCCGATGTTCCATAGCGGCTCAGGTACTCAGTTCATGCTTCATCGACTACGAACCACGGCTTAATGCCTATGGCTCCACGTTGCTCCGCACAGCGCCTTTCGAGAGGCGCCGTTACACGCTTAAGCTATCCAGAGACCCCCGGTTTCCCGAGGTGCCGACTGCGCCAGGTTTCCCCTTGCAGCCCTCGTGCATCACTGCACGCTCATCAGCCGTCGTGTGCGGCACGGGTTGCGCCCTTGCGGTACGCCCCCCGAATCGGACTCTCACCGACTTTCGCCAGATAACAGGTCGTCAGGCCATTTCCTGCCTGCCGCCGTTTCCGTGTCGCCCAACTTCTGCTGGCGCGTTGGCCAGCGGGATTGGGTCGAAGGAAGGAGTTTCACCCTCCAGCGCCCTTCGCAGCCGCACCAGCCCTATTAGAGGCATGCGGCTACAGCGTTTGCTTGGCCCAGGTTGGCGACCTGGACCTGTCGGGGTGGCGCCCCGACGTGCTCTTTCGAGCGTGTGTGTTTACAGTTTGGCGGCCTGTCCGCTGAGCCCTCACGCACACGCATGAGGGGACACCGGGCAGACCGCCGCGCATGCGACGCGTGCCGGCCTTCGCCGACGGAGTGCCCTTGCAAACACAGTTTTCCTACCTCTGTATAGACGATGTCCGCGCTCCGCACGGAACATCATTACGTCTCATACGTACCGAGTGAATCACATCCAATCAGCGCGGCTTTTTTACCTATACGAGGTATCCCCTTCCATCCGGATACCTCATGCTCGCCACCACGCCAATCGCACGTAGTAAAACCGCCGCCCTCGCCCGCGTTCTCGATTGCGTACCCAAGGGTTACTGTCGATATACCTGCGGAACGGTCAAGGCCACTAAGGCTGAGGCCCTCGCCAAGAAGTTCCACGCACGCTTCGGTATCGGCTGCACGGCCGCACAGCGAATCACTCGAAAAAGCAAAGGGCGTGCGAACGCCGTGCTCGTGATGTATTGGCCGCAAGAAGCTGAGTACGCTGCGTGGCTCCTTCTCGCAACCGATGGCAATGGCCTAGAAGATGAAATGCTGCGCACTGTCGGCAGTAAGCCTCGGATGTCTTGGCTCGGCTACGAATTGGTCCTTTATCCTTCGGCAGGTCGGACCGTGTGGACGTGGCGCCGCGAAAAGCGCGAGATGACAGAACTGCACGCGCTTCTTGCATCACAGATTGCGCAGCGACAATACTCAGCCGTTAGCGAGACGCTGCAACGCATTGCTCGTCAGCCGGGTTTTCACGGCGTACGAACTCAAACCTGGGAACTGTTCCATGCGGTGCGCCGACGCGGATACGCGGAAGAGCTGCCCCACATCTTTTATCTTCAAAAGGTCAGCCATGGAGACAGGCTGCCACTGGACTGAGAGACCGGCATTTCGTCTCACTCCGCTCGGGCATAGAGCATTGGGCTGCCCCGCCGCTTGCAGTCGTGGCTATGCTCAGAAAGTGCGACGTGCCATGACAACGCACAGGTACGCCCCCCGCGCCACCACGGCTACGTTTTCCTGGCGAGCCGATTGCACCGCTGATAAAATCGCGCCATCCGGCGCCCATCGCTTGCGAGGCGTCATGCACTTAATGAAAGGCGAACATGCTGACCTCTGTGGAAATTTGTGCTGGCGCAGGTGGCCAAGCACTAGGGCTCGAACAAGCGGGCTTCGAGCACGTCGCTCTGGTCGAGATTGAGAGCGCCTTCTGCAGCACGCTGCGTCTCAACAGACCAGATTGGAACGTTATCAACAAGGACCTGCGAGATTTTTCAGGATTGCCCTACGGCGGTGTCGACCTTCTTGCTGGGGGGGTGCCGTGCCCCCCATTTTCGAAAGCAGGTAAGCAACTCGGCAGCGACGATGAGCGAGATATGTTTCCTGAGGCGCTAAGGTTGGTCGAGGAAATGCGACCGAAGGCGGTTATGCTCGAAAACGTCCGAGGTTTGATGGACGCCGTTTTCGAGGATTATCGGAAGAAAATCCAGTCTCGCTTGGATGAACTGGGTTACGTCACGGACTGGCGCCTACTGAGCGCCTCGGATTATGGCGTTCCGCAACTGCGCCCACGGGTTATTTTCCTTGCTATCCGGAAAGACATTGCGAACGAGATAACGTGGCCAGCGCCGCTCGAACATCGTGCACCCACAGTTGGCGAAACGCTCTTCGACTTGATGGCAGCCGATGGTTGGGTTGGTGCGAAACGTTGGGCCAAAGAAGCCAATGAAATAGCGCCGACTCTGGTCGGTGGCTCCAAGAAGCACGGGGGGCCCGACCTTGGTCCAACGCGTGCAAAGAAAGCATGGGCGTCACTTGGCGTCGATGGTATGGGCATAGCCAATGAGCCGCCAACAAGAGAGTTCGTTGGAATGCCACGACTTACTGTCCGCATGGCTGCGCGAATTCAAGGCTTTCCCGACGACTGGCAGTTCAACGGCAAGAAGACAGCCGCATACCGGCAAATCGGTAACGCTTTCCCGCCGCCGGTGGCGGCAGCCGTGGGACGAGCATTAGCGAAAGTGTTGCTCGCTGCAAAGGCAAAAGAAAACAGGCGGAAGCGCATCGCCGCGTAACAAGGGGACTCAAAATGGCTACACGAGGCAACGGCTCCAAAGCGAAATTGCTTGCGTACTTACAGGACAACGTCGGCAAGGTGGTGACGTCCGACGAACTCCGTGAGGCATCGGGAAATGCTTCTGAATGGGGCCGCCGCATCCGTGAACTGCGCGACGAGCAAGGGTACAACATTCAGAGTCATAACGACCGCAGTGACCTCGCCCCTGGCCAGTATGTCTTAGCTGACAATACCCAACGCCCACCGCGTGAGCGGGGTATTTCAAAGGAAACACGAGCGCTCGTTTTAGACCGAGACGGCTTCACTTGCCAATCGTGTGGCGCAGTCGCTGGGGAAATAAATCCTCACGACGGCCGCCCGACCCGCCTTCAACTCGGTCACTGGATTGACAAAAGCCAAGGTGGTACGGACGACGCTCACAATTTGCGCGTGCTGTGTTCCGTCTGCAACGAGGGGGCTGCGAACATCACAACAGCTCGACCGGACCACGAGAAGCTGTTAGCCCAAATACGACGCTCTCCCGGGAGCGAGCAGATAAAGGTCCTTGAAAAGCTGCTGCGCAAATATCCGGAAGAATCAGCAGACTTCCTGCAGTCGGTCAATGCCGCGAAAAGCAAACCCGAAAACGAGTAAAGCCGGTACGCCGCCGATTAGCCGCAGTGAAAATATGCGGCGAATTCGCAGCAAAGATACGCGGCCAGAGTATGTGGTCAGACGCCTCGTCTGGTCGATGGGTTACCGCTATCGATTGCACCGAAGAGACCTTCCAGGAAAGCCAGATTTGGCCTTTGCTTCGCAGCGGAAGATAATTTTCGTGCATGGCTGCTTTTGGCACCAACACCCGGCAGGCTGTTCCGATGCACGCCTGCCAAAGTCGAGGCTGGAATACTGGCTCCCCAAATTGCAGCGAAACTGCGAGAGGGATGCTGAAGCCATCAAGGCTTTGGAGGCTGCCGGATGGTGCGTCCTCGTAATCTGGGACTGCGAGACCAAGGCACCAGACCTTAGACAGCGACTGCACGACTTCCTGCACGCTTAAACGTCGTCCTCCAGACGAGTCCTCAGCATTTCAGCCGCAATTCAAAAAACAAAATCAGGCCATGCATCACCGACCAATGCAGGCGACAGCATGGTCAAGCGATTCGTGGATGCGCTCGCTGGTTAGCGGTGGCAAGCAATATTCCCCATGGTGTCCAGACGTACGGGGAGTGGTGCAGTTGGCCAGTCGAAAGGTCAACCCAACCCTCGCCGATTATGCGCCGAGCACGATGGCGCCGCGGAAGAACTTCCTGCAACCACTGCGGCAAGGCCGACCGGGAAACCGCGGCTTTGCCGTCGGGGTCAAGCCCACCACAGCCAAAAAGGCGCGCACCCTTTGGTAACTTTCCAACGCAATCGAACTTGGAAATGTAGCGTCCCCAAGCCTTAACGCTCTTACAAGCCTCGACCCATGTGCTTCCCCACGGCCACCAGTTCGCCAGCTTTGAGTGCTCAAGAGCCATATTGCGAGGAAGCCACACTATCAGGTGGTAGTGTAATTTACCGGCGCGCTCCAATACCCACGCATAGGTGAGGCACGATTCCACATCTTTGAACGATTTGCGCATGCGGTCCAAGAATCGGCTCACATGCTTCGTCGAGAAATCCGCATCACAGTTGAAGGTCAACGTCAGCGCGACGGCCCGAAGATTCGCTTGCTTTGCGTACCGGCGTTGCTCGTCAATAACGCATTTCAGCTTTTTTCGCGCGGCATTCTTGCGTTTGCGAACTGCGGGTGACGCACTTGTTCCAATCTTTTTGACAAGTTCAGCAAAGCGCGCGACGGACGTCGCAGTACAACTCGGCCGCTCCGCGACCGGATATGATGAATCAAACATGGCACACGAAAGTTGTGTGCCGCATCAGCTATCTAGCTGTGTCCTCGATGCCACCGTTCAAAATGTCTGTCCTCCGCGCTGAGCGGCGACGATGGGTCCGTTCGCGCATATACTCATTTGTGAGAGAGCAACACGCGCCTTTGGGTGCACCCGCCCCGGCTGCAACCGGGGCGTATTACTTGGTGTGGTGCAGATAGAAGTCTGTTATCAGTTCACCCGTCCTGCGTGGCGCTTGTCATGAACTGACGTTTCGCGTCCAACCACGCATCGACATCGCTCCCGCTGAAGCGCAGTCGGCTGCCTAACTTGATAGATTTCGGAAGGTCGCCGCCAGTCGAGTGGCGGTTGTAGATTGTTTGCACGGCCAGCCCAAGAAAGGCCGCCAGCGCTTTGGGAGACATAAGCTCTTGCATAAGTCATGGTCTGAAAGCAGTCACATGACTGCATAGAGTATATGCATCTGTTACCCCGATTTACCCATGATTGCGAGCAAACCCATGCAAAAAAACGTATTGCGACTTCGATAGTCAAGAACGTCAAATAGCGTCGAAATTTTCTGAATTCGTAGCGGCGGTCGCTCCAAACCTCACCTCGGTTATTTAAAGCATTCGACCGGGCCTTGCACATGCAAAATTAGACCGCGCGCGCCAGAACTTAATAAACTCGAGAGACACTACGATGGCAATTGTAGGCATACGGGGAGCGACCTCGTTGACGGACGAAATCGAACTTCAAGCGCAGCTCGCGAGCCTTCTACGCCTGGAGAATGTGGGGTTGCTGCTGGGCGCCGGGGCATCAGTTGCTGTCGGCGGCAAAACGATGTGGAGTTTATGGTCCGACTTCGTCGATACGTCTGCCGACGAAGCGCAGTGGCTTAAAGAACACGGATTCATCCGTTCTGAGGCCCTCGCTGCCCCGGACGAAAGGGTCGTCCCCAACGTAGAGCAATTGAACGATTCGCTCGAAATTGCGCTCGTGGAATGGAAACGGCAAGGGAGTGCCGATGTGCCGCAACTTGAGCGGGCACGCGCCCATCTAACTCGCGCAGTTGTGCGTGCCGCCCAACTGCAGCCTGCGTGGTGGCAATCTCTCGGTGGCGCCGAATCAGACTCTGTTCAGCTACAACACCATCGTACTGTCCTACAGAAGCTCGTCGCCGCTCGCCAGCCCGGCCAGGCAGCACCATGGGTGTTCACGACCAATTACGACCTCGCGGTCGAATGGTCCGCAGAGAGCATCGACCTACAGGTGGTGAACGGATTTCTCGGCGTCCACAGCAGACGATTTTCACCTCAAAGCTTCGACCTTGGGTTCCGCAACACGCAAGCGCGGGGCGAGGCTCGATTCGGCGTCTACAACGTCTACCTCGCCAAATTGCACGGCTCGTTGACTTGGCGAGAGGACTCCGGGCAAGTCTATGAGATGCAGGCCGCCCTTGCCGGAGAGAAGATTCAATCCTTCTTGGGCGACCTGAATGAGACGGAACTCGGATTCATGGTGCTGCCGCGAGCCGCAAAGTACATGCAAACCGTCGGATATGTTCTCGGCGAGTTGTTCAGGCGGTTTTCCGAATTCCTTTCCCGGCCACAGACGAGCCTGCTCGTATGCGGCTATGGATTCGGCGATGAGCATATCAATCGACTGCTCACATCCGCGCTGCTCAACCCAACGCTACAGCTTGTCGTCTACTCTCCAGAGTTTTCGGGAGATGTGCTGAGCCCGACGCTGCCCCCCGCGCTACGTAAATTGCTGGCACTCAAGAATCCTCGGGTGACAGTTATTGGTGGCGGTGCTGAGGCGTATCTGGACAAGCTGGCCGCGCAGTTGCCCGACCCGCTCTTGTACGACGACGAGATGCGTCGCTTGGCGAAAGCACTTCGCGAACCGCTCGCCCCCGAAGCCGAAGCGCACGACCCCGCGGAGGGTCTATGAGAAGTCGTCAGCCGGTCGGCTATGTGGTCCAGATTGATGGGGCCGAGGTCACTCTCAACCTGTTAGATATGCACCGCGGCCAAGTCGCGGCCCACATGCAAGGCGTTTCGACCGTCACCGAAGTAGGAAGTCTCCTAGCGTTGGACGCCGGAAGTCGAATCCTGGTCATGAAAGTCCTCACGCTCAGCTTTGCAGAGCCCAAGGAAGCCCATCGCCTCGGAATCGGGTCCAGCACTCACCAGTCCGAGCCGTTGCGCAATCTCACCGGCGTGGTTGTCGGGCGACTTTTCCGAGACGGCGGCGCAACCCGATTCGTAAGCGACTCACTTCCAACCCCTCCGTTAGGTGCTGAAGCCTTCCCTCTGACGCGTGAGGAGCTGGAAGCATCACTCGGACGACCTGATGCCGAAGACGTGCCAATAAACCTTGGCGAGGACTTACGAGGTGGCGGTATGTTGCGGGTTGGACTTGAAAGTTTCCTTTCACGGCATGTTGCCGTCTTGGGCAGCTCCGGCCAAGGCAAGAGCTGCTTCACAGCATCGGTTCTTCAGCAGGTAGTGCGGCTGCCCGGCGCTCGCGTGGTTGTGTTCGACGTTAATGGTGAGTACGAGGATGCGTTTCAGCTCGCTGGCCTCCCCGCCGACGCTGTACGTGTAACGACGCTCGGTGGTGATGAAGCCAACTCGCTGAAAATCCCGTATTACGCACTTGGCAGGTTCGGGCTTCATCGACTACTCATTCCAAGCGAAAAAACCCAACGCCCCGCGCTTTCATTTGCACTTGAGCATCTCAACAAGGTCCAGTGGTTCCCCGCAGCCAAGGGTGCGGGCTTAGCAACTGACGTTGCGGCAACATTGTTTGATGACTGTCGGCAGGCTGGAGCTAACGATGCAGATGCACGCATGCAACGCATACGGAACGGCACCGCGCCGGCAGTTACCCAGTGGCCTCATATGGCGGCGTTGGCTGCACTCGTGGCGGAGAGCCACGGGATTCAGCCCGGACGGGGCGGTGCTGCGGAGCGGTCCAGTTTCCACTATTCCAACGTTTCTCCACTGGTCACGCGAATTCATCGTTTCTCAGAAGACCCTATGTTCACCGATGTTGTTGATGTCAACGGTGGCCCAGGTCACGGCGCTCGACTGTCGTGGCCAGTCGAGTCAGCCAATCTCGTAGAACGTATCTTCGGCGGCCAGGAAGTCGACTGGCGCGTGCATATCATCAACCTGCGCCGCGTTTCTCATGACCTCACCCCGTTCGTTCTCGGGTCGCTTCTCGAGCTGTACGCGTACGAGCTATTCCGGCGCGGCCAGCATCAAGCAGTACCGACGCTGTTAGTTCTGGAGGAGGCTCATCACTACATGCGCCCGATTGGTTCGGGCGAGGAGGCAAATGAGAATTCGCTAGCGTACGAACGCCTCGCAAAGGAAGGACGTAAGTTCGGATTGGCTTTGTGGTTAAGCACTCAACGACCGTCCGAAATCTCACCAACCGTGCTCTCTCAATGCAACAACTGGGTCACGTTCCGGCTAACGTCCGAGAAGGACTTGGCCGCGGTTCAGTCGGCGAGTGAATGGGCGGACCGGCGGGAGGTCAGACGCATAGCTGGCCTCGCGAGGCAGACAGCGATTGTGTTTGGCGGAAGCATCGCGATGCCGACGATGCTCCGAGCACCCAACGCATCCCCCAGGCCGCGCTCCGACGATGGCGCATTTCGGAGCTGGGGAGCGCGTTAGTAGGCTGCTCAAACAATTGACGACAAAGGTGAACCTTTTTCGAAAACGAGCCGCTCCGACGGGGCGGCCTTTCTCAGGGGCGATAACTGCAGCGCGACTGACGCCCGACTCGAGCGAACAACATGAGAGGCCTACTCGGGCGATGATGACGACACGTCAGCGGATTCGCCATCGAGCTCATCTACGGCCTTGTTGGGCGACTCAAGACAGACGCTAGTCTTCGACGGCGGGCCATACTTCTCGGCGTGCGCCGTCAATGATGCGGCCATGGCCTTCTCTGCCTGCGCTGGCGTTACCGGGGTCAAGTGCTTCCACAGCGCTTTCATATTGATAACCATCTTGGAAAGCCCCTCATCACTGGTTTCATCGCCAAAGTTCTGACCACGGCCCTTGGAGGAGGTCATTCGCTCGCTGCTCGACCTGCTCAGCTCTCGTCCGTCGCCAAATCTTGGTAGGCCTGCGCAGCGGCATCACGGTCCGCCCGACAGCGTTGAACTGATGCTTGCGTAATAAACCGCTCGTTCCCGACTTCATGGTGCAGGTCTAGTTCTCCTCGCTCGAGGAGTTTCAGGACATACGGCCGGGAAACGAAGAGCTGCTTTGCCGCATCGGCAATTGAAACGAAATCATCGGCAGCTTTGGACGCTTGCGCGTTCGTATCAGAAGAAGTCATCAGTTACTCCAAGGATTCGTGCCGTCGCCTAAACGTCCTGACCATACCTCGCTTGAAACCGGGACCGTGTTCTAGTAGAACACTTCTGTTTGCCCGCTGCCCATACCTCGCCCGAAACCCGGACCGTGTTCTAGTAGAACACTTCTGGTTGTCCACCGCCCATACCTCGCCCGAAACCGGGGGGCTGTGTTCTAGTAGAACACTCTCAACTGCCTGAACTGCATCTGGTCAACCATGAACCTGGACAAGCCATTTTTGTATTCGCTGCTGCACTTCGGGCGCCCCAATTCCATGCTCGCCATTGAGCAGAATGAGGTGTGACTCGAGCGGCAACGATTCGGAGCTCAATTGCAACGCACCGTAGACGGAATCGTCGATGGCAAGCCAGTTCACGAGCTTTTTACCGATGACGTACGACCTGATGACGTAGGTCTTCGCCGTCCCATCCTTTAAATAGCCAAACCGAGGTTTGTATTCCAGCGTTGTGCCGACAACTCGCCTCGCCAGTCCGCTGGGCAGATACGTGACCATCTGGTCGAGTGAGAGCCAATACATCCATGCGCTGGTCAGCACAATTTCGACTCGCGGATACGGCTCAAGGATGTCTGCAAGCAGCGACGCAAATTCAAACATCGGATTCCCGTTGTCGAGCGATATGCATCCACCCGGCCCCAACATCCCAGTGCCTCGGTGAAGAGTGCCATCGAAATCTACAAACAACGTTGGCGTGAAATTGTTGAAGAATAACGGCGGTAGCCCATTCGTACTCATAGCGCTCTCCGCAAGGCACTGAGTCCAATTTGAAACGTTGCAGCCGCGGCTTCTCCGTCCATCAAAAAGACACCTCGGTCATCGATTCACAAATGCGTCTGCAGCCTTCAATACCTGCTCCATGGATTCAACCATCAATAGCTGAAGCGGAGTAGCCCCTTGCTGCGACTCAATCGGACTGGTGAAGAAGTCCCATTTGCTCCATGCCGATAAGCCATCAAGCCGACGGAACACACTCGCGAAGTCGTTCCGGTCAAAAAGTTTGGGGATAAAAAAGGCCGGGTAATACGGCTCTCCGCCAAAGTCGACACTGAACACGCGCCCGCCGGCAACATCCTTCTCTAGCTTCTTCTTGGTGATATTGGTTGCCAGACGGAAGTCTTCTTCGCATAGAACCTTGCGTTGACGAATGAGCTGAGAACGTTCAGGGTTTGCCTTTTCGGCTTCACTCAACAACTCAGTTGCGTCTTTCCGTGATTTCGCGATGCGTTCATAGCGCTTACGCAGATTTTCTCCTTCTTCGCGAAGCGCGGGCAGGTCGTAGTTAAATACCGTGGCAACTCCACTGACGTCCCATAGGTGGCTTCTGATACGCCGCCCGAGTTCCTCCGCGGGCAGTTCAAGAAGCCTCCAGACGCCTACAGGGTCGTCTAGGACTGCTGCGATAACAGAAGCGCGAATCGCGTGCCGCGTTCGGGCCTTGATAAGTGCGGCGATGTCTTCGTTATCGCTCACAGTGCTTGCCATGACCTTTCTCTCATCAAATTGGCGCAAAACCACCAAGGTTCTCTTAGTTGCGATTCGTGCATCTGCAACGCTAAGGGCAATGGCAGACGGTCTTGAATGCACGCTAGCAAGGTCAGGTATCCGCCGTCAATCTCGCCAGAGACGAGTTGGCAAAATACAAATTGTCGTTATACGAACGCGACCATTTTGTTGCGTAAAGACACAGTCAAGCTGTTTCCTCGACCACATCAATCGCAGACGGGAGATGATTAGAAGCCGCGTCTCGACATCTACGCGTATGACGCCGCCTCGTGATGTCGTTGCGCGGAACACAGCCGGCAATACTGAGCGGCGTGACGTGATGGCAGCGAATACCGGCATCTCGCTGCGCTTACATCGGCGGCAGCTTTGGAGAACACGATGACCGAGCGACATGTACCCGATGACTTTCCGAGAGAAGCAAACCTTGGCGCTGTGACCGGAGTTCAACCGAAACTTCTCGTTCGTGAAATAGACGGTCGTTATCAAAGTGCTCTCACGGAAGAAGAGTTGTGGGTCCGTTACGACGCGTGCGAAGACCTCGCAAATCAGCTCTCAGCGTATGTCTTGCGAAAAATTGCCGCCACTGGTCTGCCGCCCGACGTGGCATTGAGTCGGGCGGAGAGAGGCATGAGATTGAAAATAGACGCTGGCGAGTGGGACTTTTCGGAACTTGAAGCAGCATGGGTCGTGAAGCGCACGCAGCGACTGCTGTTGGCCGTACCCGACAACAAAGCATGACACTTACTTGGAAAATGCAAGTAAGCGTTGAATTGCACCAGTCATGGTGAAATGAAATGCGTGGAGCGCGCGACGGCCTAAAAAAGAGTGTCTAAACTAGACACTCTTTCGAGCTTCGTAGTCTTCCAGAATAGGAACAAAGACTAAAGGCTCCTTACTCTTCCAACAGAGCAGAGACCCGAGAAACACTGTCGGCCCACTCGGAAGACAACAAGTTCTGAATTGCCTTGTTGAGTTCGTCCTTCCGCTCGTCATCGAACCATTGCCGACTGCGGGTTACAACACGGTCTCGGTACCCGCCTCCCTTACCCCATTCGCCTTCGCAATTTCGCCAGAAAGTTGCATCCCTTCGCATCTCCTCCTCGAATAGCGTCTCCCCGAGCAAGCGCATCTTGGCAAGCACGCCATCGAAGGCGGAGAGCATAACTTTCTCGGCCTGCGAAACTAGAGACACCGCAATCGCGTAGTCAGGATTCGTGCGGATGTTCTCGGCAACGGCTTTGAACGCCTCCAAGCTGCGGCCAAGCGAACTCGCCGCAAGTACACGAGCACCGTGCCCGAGTTCATGGCTGTAGTTCAAATTCGGCCAATCGCCGCCGCGCCGAACTGCTGCGTGAATCGTACTCGCGTGAGCCTTGGCCAACTCAGTCATCAAGCTAGTTTGGAGTTGTTGCCTTATGGGTGGGCAAGCAGCATTTTGCGCCAGCCAGTTTTTCAGTTGTGCGGCTGCATCTCGGATGACGGCTTGCGTTTGTTCACGCTCTCGGTTCCGCATCACTTCATGAACGTTCTCCGTCGCTTGGTCGAGTCGCTGAGCAAACTCCGCCCTTACGCGCTCAAGTTGTTTGACGACAAAGTCTTGAAGAGACGATGGTGCATCTTCCCGTGCGTTGAAGAACCCTATCGGCAAATCGCCCAGTCCCAGCGGCTCAAGCGCGGTCGCCACCTGGTCGCCCTTCAACTCGTACCCCTCCTCCACCGACTCTACTCTCTCCCCCCCATCGTCTTTTACTGCCAGAGCCTCTTCAGGACGCGGCAGGGCGACGACTGCCGCCTTCAGTGCCAAGTTCCGAATCCCTGCTTCGCGGGCGCGCGACAAAAGTAAGCGCGCTTCGGCGCCTGGCGCATTATTAAAACTGGAGCAAAGAACTGCCAGTGTGTGGGGGTCGTGGAGGTGCACCTCGAGGTCAGCACGGGCGGCCGTCCTATCGATGCCCTTTGTATCAATCAACCGCGTAGTGAGGTCGCTTCCCTCAAGAAGCTTCATCGGTACGACTACTTCAATTCGCTTCGGAAGCGTGAATTCAGCCAACCGGCCATTGTTAATCGACTCGAAAGTGTCCTTCAACCAAGCGAGCGGCGCCTTTCCGGTAGACGGGTCGTACCAGATGTTTCGCGTGTCACGACGATGAAGCTCCATGCGAGAAAGTACCTCCACCACAACCTCTCGCGTCGACTCAAACCGCTGAGCCATCTCTTTCGCATCGTCACGGCGGACAGTCTTCCCTTCGATTTTTTCTCGGCGGAGCCTCAGTCCCGACATGTTCCGAATAGCCCGCTCAATTTCCCGTGAAATTCCCTGCCCATCTGCTTCAGTAGCGTCGACATCATCACTTGCGGCAGCGGTGCTCGCACGGCTGATATGGTCGGCAAAGTCGGCAACATGCTGACGGATTTCTTCATCCGAGCATGGTTCTACAGTGATGCCGTACTGGGGACCTGTCTGAAGATGCACCTCGCATACGGTAATACCGCCAGCGCCGGCCTCTAAGACGGGTTGTGCCAAAGAATCATCCTCCCGTACCTCAAGCCCCGTCATACGGCAAATTGCCGTTGATTTGCCGATACCGATGCTGCCGATGAAGGCAACTGTATGCTCGCGCTTAAGCACAAGGCTCGCCAAATGGTGCAGTTCTTCTTGGTATTCATCGAGACGCCGCTGGAATGAACCGGACACATCGTCGGATGCCGACAAGGCCCGAAGCTGCTGGGCCGCGAGTTCCGCTTCCCACAGGCGCTCCTGCTCGGGATGGTCGAGGGATGGCTGGGGCAGCACCTGCCACTGTCGCTGAATGCGCTCTCGGAGCTTCAGCGCCTCTTCAGAACCAATTGCTTGCAAAACCTCCTCGAGTTCTTCTGAGCTCACGTCGCGCTCCCCACTTTCAACTCTCGAGAGGACTGCGGGACTCCATGTCACTTTCTTGGCGAGCTCAGCCTGCTTCAATCCCGCCTGGTCTCGCAGGCGAGCCAAGTGATGGCCGAGGGCCATTGACGTCAAAGTTTGTGTGCTCATGTTTTGCTCCCCCAGTCTGCGTATGGAGACTGCAGCTTAGCACAAGCAGACATCTTTTCAGCAACGTTTCTACATTTTTTAGAAACGTTGCTGAACGATTGCTGGAAGAATGATGCCGTGTGGCAGTTGTACTCGCCCCCCGACGACTATGGTGACCTGTGCGGACTAGCACGCGCCCGTTTCCTGGCGGCTCGAGCGCCGGCTGCTCCCTTCTTCGGAAAAGCCATGTGCAGTGGCACGACGTATTCAGCAGGCTGTCGATAAACAAGTGCGACGACGACGGCAACGTCTCTCGCCTCGTCGACTCGATGAGCGAGACGCGCTGTAGTTAGCCTCTCGAAACGACAAGGTCACCGAGATTGTCCGAAACCGGCGACGTGAATGCATCGGTGTCTGAAGGAAGCTCAATAGCGCCGCTGTTTCAATGGAAAGCTTGAGAGCAACTTCGATGACCCTTCAACCACGAACGCGATGACTCGGACAATTTTGGTGACCTTGCCACCGCGAGCGAGACGGCTCGGACAACTATGGCGACCTTGCAGCGGTTAACGCGAGATTTCTTGCGATGCCAAGGACCCTTGGCAAGCGACCTACATTGCCCAGAAAACGAAGGTTTATTGGACGTCGCGAAAATCGCAGCCGCCCGCTGAGCTATACCCTTTTACATGTTTGACATTCCGTCCAACAATCAACATCTGAAAAAGGGGTACGCATGGCAGTAATTGGATACGCGCGCGTCAGCACGGCCGAACAGACGCTCGACCTCCAACGGGACGCTCTGCACGCATCAGGCGCCGTCAACATTTATGAGGACAAGGCAAGCGGTAAGTCGACCGACCGGCAAGAATTAGCGCAGTGCCTGAAAGCACTACGGGAAGGCGACACACTCGTCGTATGGCGATTAGACCGGCTCGGACGCAACTTGCAAGACCTGATTCGAATCGTCAATGAGCTCGAAGGACGAGACATTAAGTTCAAATCGGTCAAGGAATGCATCGACACCGGCGGCCCCGCAGGCAAGCTTGTATTTCATTTGTTCGGCGCGCTCGCTGAGTTCGAGCGTGAACTGGTCAGAGAGCGTACCGTCGCTGGTCTAGCCGCCGCGCGGGCGCGCGGACGGAAGGGCGGCCGGCCGCAAATATTGACCGAGAAAGAAACTCGAGCCGCGCTCGCGATGATGAAAAACCGAGACATTTCCGTTGCTGAAATCGCGCAGCGTTTCGGTGTATCCCGTTCCACCTTATATAGCCTACAGACGTCGCATCGCCAGTCTGTTGTTAGCAAGCTGAAGGGCGAAACGTTGGGGATGTCTCATTAGAACAAGCCGTAGGCCGCAGCACTGCTTGGCTTCGAAAACTTCGGCCCCCCCGAAAAATAACATCGTGTCCTTCAAGGACACGATGTCCAATCTACCGGCCCAACAAACTAAGAGCAGCCATACATCGAATGCTGCCGCCGCATAGTATGGAACTCGATAGCCGAAAAGGGGCTGATTTGCTCACGCCGAATTGAGCGTTAGAGCGAGGTCGCCCAACCTTTTGCTGCCTCTTTGGATTCGGCTTGGAGGCCCTTGATGACATCTTTCACGTCTTCACCGCGCAGGTTGGCAACCACATACCCGATGCGCTTGGCGCCCTTCGCAGTGACCACGAATGGTACGTCCCCAAGGCCCCAAATTTCCATGTCACGTTCATCAAGGGCTGCCTCAGCCTTCTTTGACGCAGGTTTGAGGTAGCCGCGTTCGACCAGGCCGAGAATACCGACCTCAGTCAGCTTGTCACATTCACGTGAATCGAACGCCCCATATTTGCGATAGAGCAGATTGGTGAAGTTTCGACTGTTATACGTCTTGGTCAGACACATCATGCCCAAGACAAGCGCTTCCATCGGCGGCAACTCGTCCGCCTCTTTGCGACCTGAGATGGGCTTTACCGCGTTATAAAAGTAGAGACTCGTCAGCGTCTGCAAAAAAACTTGGCTCGGGTCATTCGACTTCTTCAAAACAATTCCTCTCGCGAAGTGTGGTCAATAGACCTTGGATGTAACAAGGCCACTTCTCTGGTTTACGGCAATCGCCTCCTCACCTTGAGTCCGTGGGATGTGCCATTGAAAACGAATGAAATTTATGCGAAAGCAGCGAACCCGGGGGCGCCGCTGGCATGAAGTACGGTTGGAAGCGTTGCTTTCAATCGAATATCCGAACGTGTCGGCACACGATATACGATGACCGATGCGGACGGCTGCCTTGTATGCAACCGCATAACTGGCGGTTTCGCATGGGGCGAAAGAGTATGGTGGCGCTTTCGCATAAGCCCCCGTTGCGAGTCTGACCATCTTCGCGGATTGCTGGACCGGAGCCAACCTGCGAACCGTGCACGCCACCCAATGCCATGCCGGTCTAATGCGAAAGCGCCACCATTGACGGGACGTCCTTATGCGAAAACGCCACCATAGACACGGCGGCTTGATTCGAAGCCGGGCCGTCGGCGCACCGGTTGACGCGAGACCGTCACATCATTGCGGGAGTGAGGCGTAAATAAATCTGACGATGGCAAACGGGTGGCAGCCCAAGATGGTTCGCAGAGTGCAAAAATCGTTGGCAGATTAGTGGCAGTTTTTCGAACTTGCCACCGAGTTCGGGAACGGCAGCCTGTTCCTTGCAATTCGTAAGTCATTGATTTATAATTAAACATCCCTCAACTGGGGCACCGCGTTTAAGCTCGAAATGGCGTTCGGGACGTAGAGGCCGGAGGTTCGAATCCTCTCACCCCGACCAGAATTTCGAAAAAGCCGCGCAGCATTGCGCGGCTTTTTTTCGTCCGCGGTTTTTATCGCCGATGCCGTCAGCGCACTGCGGATCAATGCGAATCACCGCGCGCCATCGAGAAGACCGGCGCCGCGCCGGCATGGCCTTATCCGTCCGGCCAACACCCGGCCAACACCGGGCCAGCCGCCTCGGGCGCGCCCGACCCCTCTGCTATAGTCTTTCCATCCGCCCCCTCACTCCTCTCGACGCGTGGACCACCTTCCCTTATGGGCGCAGATTGGCGCCGTCTTCGTCCTGCTCATCTGCTCCAGCTTCTTCTCGATCTCCGAAACGGCGATGATGGCGCTTAACCGCCATCGGCTCAAACACCTCGCCAACCAGGGCGCGCTCGGCGCGAAAACCACCCAGGGCCTGCTCGGTCGCACCGACCTGCT
Source organism: Paraburkholderia acidisoli (assembly GCF_009789675.1). NCBI lineage: Bacteria > Pseudomonadati > Pseudomonadota > Betaproteobacteria > Burkholderiales > Burkholderiaceae > Paraburkholderia > Paraburkholderia acidisoli. The sequence goes on from NZ_CP046913.1 coordinate 2,730,273, forward strand.
GCTCTCCGTGATCCTGATCGGCAACAATCTGTTCAACACGATCATCCCGGTGCTCACCACCTCGATCGCGCTGCGCACCTTCGGCCACGACAATCTCGTGCTCTCGGTGGCGACCGGCATCGTGGCGTTTCTCATCATCGTGTTCGCGGAAATCACGCCGAAGATCGTCGGCGCGACCTTTCCCGAAAAGATCGCCCTGCCCGCCAGCCTGCTGATCGCGCCGCTCATGCGCGTGACGAAGCCCATCATCTGGTTCGTGAACGGCTTCGCCAATGCCATCCTGCGCGTGCTGCACATCAACACGAGCAAGGCGAACGATCAACGCATCTCCACCGAAGAACTGCGCAGTATCGTGCTCGAGTCGGGCAGTTTCATGCCGACCAAACACCGCAGCATTCTGCTCAACCTGTTCGATCTCGAAAACATCACCGTCGACGATGTGATGATTCCGCGCCGGCGCATCGAGGCGCTCGATTACGACGCGCCGCTCGAAGACATCCTGCATCAGCTCGAAACCTGCTATCACAACAAGCTGATCGTCTACCAGGGCGACATCGACCGCGTGCTCGGCGTGCTGCACGTGCGCAAGACGCTGGCCGGGCTGCATAACCAGGACTTCGAGCGCGAGACGCTGCGCGAACTGCTCACCGAACCGTATTTCGTACCCACGGGCACGCCGGTGTTCCAGCAGCTTCAGTACTTCCAGGAAAGCCGTCATCGCATCGCGCTGGTCGTCAACGAATACGGCGAAATGGAAGGCCTCGTCACGCCCGAGGACATCATCGAGGAACTGATCGGCGAATTCACCACGTCGATGCCGCGCAGCGGTACGGGGCGCGGCGGCTGGAACGAACAGGGCGAGTGCATCGTGCCGGGCAGCATGCCGCTGCGCGAACTCAATCGCTGGCTGCACATCAAGCTGCCCACCGACGGCCCGAAAACGCTCAACGGCCTGATCCTCGAAACGCTCGAAGAGATTCCCGAAGGCGACGTGTGCCTGCAGATCAACGACGTCAAACTCGAAGTGCTGCGCAGCGACGATCAGGCCGTGCGCACCGTCAAGCTCTTCCGGCCCGGCGCGAAGGCGCGCGAGGGCACGCTGCAAAAAGCCAAAAAGCTGCTGCCCGGACACTGACGTTAGCCGTTCGGCCAGGTGGTGCGAGCACGCGCCGCGGCCGAAGATGAAGCCGTCACCCGATAAAGGCGGCTTCGCGCCGGCATGCGATGTTTTCCACTCCTGATCAAACCGCACACGCCACCCGGGCGGCCCCTTTCGCCGGCAACGCCGAAAGCGGCGCGCTCGCGTCATCCCCGGCGTCGCTCGACGACGCGCCCGCGGTTCGGCTGCTCACTCACACGCTGGGCGAAGCCGCGCGCCGCAACGCGTCCGACCTGCATGTCGAGCCCATGGAGCACGGCTGGCGCGTGCGTCTGCGTATCGACGGCGTGCTGCACGAAATGGCGCGGCCGCCCGCGCATTTGCGCGACGCGTTCGTCACGCGCATCAAGGTGCTCGCGCGCATGGACATCGCCGAGCGGCGCATTCCGCAAGACGGGCGCCTGCGCCTCGCGTCCGGCGCGCCGTCGCAAGCCGCCGAGGACTATCGCGTGAATTCGCTGCCCACGCTGCACGGCGAAAAGCTCGTGCTGCGCCGGCTCGAAGCGCTTCCCGCCAACCTCACGCTCGACGCGCTCGGCCTGAACCCCGCGCAGCGCCAGGCGGTGGCCGCCGCGATCGGCGCGCCGCACGGGCTCGTGCTCGTGACCGGCCCCACCGGCAGCGGTAAAACGCTCTCGCTGTACTGCTTCCTGCAAATGCTCAACGGCACCGCCCGCAATCTTTGCTCGGTCGAAGACCCCGCCGAGATCCAGCTCGCGGGCATCAATCAGGTCAACGTGCGCGAGAAGGCCGGCCTCACCTTCGCGGTCGCGCTACGCGCGCTGCTCCGCCAGGACCCGGACGTCATCATGATCGGCGAGATCCGCGACGAGGAAACCGCCAGCGTCGCCGTGAAAGCCGCGCAAACCGGCCACCTCGTGCTCTCGACCGTGCACACCAACGACGCGAGCGCCGCGTGCGCGCGTCTCATCGACATCGGTGTCGAACCGTACAACCTCGCGGGCGCGCTGCGGCTCGTCACGGCGCAGCGTCTCGTGCGGCGCCTGTGCATGCAGTGCCGCGCGCCGGGCGACGACTCGCCGGCGGCCTTGCGCGCCGCCGGTTGCATCGACGCAGATGCCGCGCCGCTGTATGTCGCGCGCGGTTGCGAGGCGTGTCATGGCATCGGCTATCGCGGGCGCATTGGCATTCACGAAGTCATGCCGATTTCAACCGCCATGCGCGATCTGATCGTCGCGGGGCGCGGTGCCCACGAGATCGCGCGCGAAGCCCGCGCAAGCGGCGTGGCCAGCTTGCGCGCGGCCGCGCTCGCCCGGGTGCGAGACGGCACGACGAGTCTCGCGGAAGCGCTCGCCGCCACGGAGGCCGCATGAACGCCGCCGTGGCCAATACGAATCGCGCGCATGCCGACTGGCGCTTCGCGTGGCGCGGACTCGATGCCACGGGCGCGCTCAAACGCGGCACGGTGATCGCGCTCGACGCGGCCGCCGTGCGCGTCGCGCTCAAGCGCGAACGCATTACCGTGCTCGCGATCGAGCGGCGCGCGAGCGCGCCCGCGCCCAAGGCCAGTCACGCCGACGTCACGCGCTTCACGCGCCAACTCGCGAGTCTGCTGCGCGCGGGCCTGCCGCTCGCGAACGCGCTCGATCTGCTCGCACAGTCGCCGGGGCCGCACGGCATGCCGCGCATCGCCGCCGCGCTGGCGCGCGACATCGCCACGGGCCTGCCGTTCGCCGCCGCGCTCGCGCGCCACCCCGCGCGCTTCGCCACGCTGTACTGCCAGCTCGTCGCGGTGGGCGAAGCCTCGGGCGCGCTCGCCACCGTGCTCGCGCGTCTCGCCGACGACCGCGAACGCGCCGCCGCGCAGCGCGCGAAAGTGCGCGCCGCACTCACGTATCCGGTAGCGGTGCTGCTGCTCGCGCTCGCCATCACCACGGCGTTGCTCGTCTGGGTGGTGCCGACCTTCAAGCAGATCTTCGACGGCTTCGGCGCCGCGTTGCCCGCGCCCACACAATTCGTGCTGATGCTCTCGGCGGGTGCGGCGCGCTGGAGCGTGCCAACGGCGCTCGTCGTCGTGGCGGCCGTGGTCGCCTTGAATCAGGGTTTGCGCCGCTCGGAAGCGGCGCGTCTCGCGTTCGGCCGCACGCTGCTCAAGCTGCCGCTCTGCGGGCCGTTGCTCGTCACGTTGTGCGCGGCGCGCTGGAGCCGCGCGCTCGGCACGCTGCTCGCCGCCGGCACACCGCTCGCCGACGCCTTCGACTCGCTCGCACACGCCAGCGGCAATGCGTTCTTCGATCGCGCGAGCGCAGGCATCAGCGCGCGTCTGCGGCACGGCGAGCGCCTCGCCGCCGCGATGCGCGCCGCGGGCTGCTTTCCCGCCGACGTGATTCAGCCCGTGGCCGTGGCCGAGGAATCGGGCGCGCTCGACGCCATGCTGCTCGACGTGGCCGCGCTCGCCGATCGTCAGGTGGACGAAAAGATCGCGCTCGTCTCCAGCCTCTGCGAGCCGCTCGTAATCGTGGTGCTGGGCGCGCTGGTCGGTGGCCTCGTGGTGGCGATGTATCTTCCCATCATTCAACTGGGCAACGTGGTGTAGCATCGCTGCCAGATTCCGGTTCCGCTTCTTGTTCCGCTTCCCGTACCGCTTCATGCCCGTTCCCATCCTGTCCGCTTCCGAAGCCAGCCCTACTTTCGCCGCCGTGCTCGGCACGTTGCCATTCGGCGTGCTGATGGGCTTCGCCATCGTGATCGGGCTCGTGATCGGCAGCTTCCTCAATGTGGTCGTGCATCGTCTGCCGATCATGCTCGAACGCGCGTGGCGCGCCGACGTCGCCGAAACGCTCGGCACCCCCGGCCCGCTGTTCGAAAACGACGGCCTGCCCGCGCGCTACAACCTCTCGCTGCCGCGCAGCGCCTGTCCGCATTGCGGCCACGTGCTGCGCGCGTGGGAAAACATCCCCGTGTTCAGCTGGCTCGCGTTGCGCGGGCGCTGCTCGCAATGCCACGCGCGCGTGAGCGTGCGTTATCCGCTCATCGAACTGCTGGGCGCAGCGTGCGCGGCCGCCGCGCTCATCGCGTTCGGCCCGTCGGGCAAGGCCGTCGCCGCGTTCGCGCTGTGCGCCGTGCTGATCGCCGCGAGCGCCATCGATCTCGAACATCAAATGCTCTACGACGAGCTGACGCAACCGCTGCTCTGGGCCGGTCTCATCGTCAATTTCGCCGGCACGTTCACGGGCCTGCACGAAGCCGTGATCGGCGCGATTGCCGGTTATCTCGCGCTCTGGTGCGTGTACTGGCTGTTCCGGTTGCTGCGCGGTATCGAAGGCATGGGGCACGGCGACTTCAAGCTGCTGGCCGCGCTCGGCGCGTGGCTCGGCTGGAGCGCGTTGCCGCAGATCGTCGTGATCGCCGCCGTCGCGGGCGCGATCGTCGGTGTCGCGGCCACCTTGAGCGGACGCATGCGTTTCGAAGAGCCGTTGCCGTTCGGTCCGTATCTCGCGGTGGGCGCGCTCGTCACCTTGTTTGCGGGCACGCCGCTATATGGCGCTTTTGCGTGGGGGAGTTGATTCATGTTCGCGGTTGGTCTCACGGGCGGCATCGGTAGCGGCAAATCGACGGTCGCCGATTTATTCGCGGCGCGCGGCGTCACGCTCGTCGACACGGACCTCATCGCGCATCGCGTCACCGCGCCGAACGGCGTGGCGATGGCGGCAATATCCGCACAATTCGGCCCCGAATTTGTTGCAGCGGACGGCTCGATGGATCGCACTCGCATGCGCACCCTCGTGTTCGGCGACGAGGCCGCGCGCAAGCGCCTCGAAGCGATCACGCATCCGCTCATACGTTCGGAAACCGAGCGCGAAATGCGCGAAGCGCGCGGCGCGTACGTCATGGCGGTCGTGCCCCTGCTCGTGGAATCGGGCACGTGGAAAACGCGCGTCGAGCGCGTGCTCACCGTCGATTGCAGCGTCGAAACGCAAATCGCGCGGGTGATGCGCCGCAATGGCTTTACGCGTGAGCAAGTGCTCGCCATCATCGCGCGGCAGGCCACACGCGAAGCGCGCCTCGCCGCCGCCGACGACATCGTGGCCAACGACGGCGCCACGCTCGAATCGCTCGAACAGGAAGTCGAGGCGCTGCATCAGAAGTATCTGAGACTCGCGCACGCGCGCGCATGATCACCACGATTCACACGCCAACCCCAAGCGATTCGCGAACATCGGTGCGGCGCCCACGAAATATCGTGAGCGCAAACGCGAACCCTTGGCGCGCATGAGAGTCGAATGACCTCGCAAGCGCGAAGCGCAGGCGAAACGCGGGACATATCGAAAATGCGCGTAAAAGCGCAAACACGCGCGAGAACCCGCGGCGAGACGTGGCAAAACGCGGCGAAACACGCTGCCCGCGCGATTGCGACCGTAGTCTCACGGCATTAGAATGTGCTGCAATTGCAATCCTTCACCGACCACGCCCGAGGCGAGCGCGCTTGATTCTTTACGAGTATCCCTTCAACGAGCGAATCCGGACGCTGCTGCGCCTCGAAGACCTGTTCGAGCGCTTTACGTTCTTCCTGACCCAGGAAGATCCGAGGGAACATCACGTCGCGCTCACGACGCTCTTCGAAATCGCGGAAGTCGCGGGCCGCGCCGACCTCAAGTCGGACCTCATGAAGGAACTCGAACGGCAACGCCAGACGCTCGCACCGTTCCGCGGCAATCCCGGCATCGAGCAGAACGCGCTCGAAGCGGTGCTCGGCGAAATCGAGCAGACGCTCGCCGGTCTTACGCAGATGCAAGGCAAAACCGGCCAGCATCTGATGGACAACGAATGGCTCACGAGCATACGCAGCCGCGCCATCATTCCGGGCGGCACCTGCAAGTTCGACCTGCCGTCGTACTACGCGTGGCAGCAGTTGCATGCCGATCAACGCCGCCAGGACATCGCGAAGTGGGTCACGCCGCTGCTGCCGTTGCGCGACGCAGCCGCCATCGTGCTGCGGCTGGCACGCGAATCGGGTCAAGCTTCGAAGGTCATGGCCATGCAGGGCAGCTATCAGCAAATGCTCTCGGGTCGCGCGTATCAACTGATGCAGGTGCGCGTGGCACCGGACTTGCGCGTGATTCCCGAGGCGAGCGCCAACAAGTACATGCTGTGGGTGCGCTTCACGGTGCAGGACGGCGATCTGCGTCCGCGCGCCGTCGATCAGGACGTGCCGTTCCAGCTCACGCTGTGCAGCCTGTAATCTTCAACCGCGTTTCAACCGCATCGACCCAAGTCCGTTTCGCATGATCTCAGTCGTCAAATGTCCGTCCTGCGGCAAAGATGTCCGTTGGGTGCCGGAAAACCGCTTCCGCCCTTTCTGCTCGGAACGCTGCAAGCAACTCGATCTGGGCGCATGGGCTGCCGAGAAATATCGCATTGGCGGCAACGATGAAGAATCGCCGCCCGAAGACGCGCCCGGCGAAACGCGCCAGTAACGCTCCGCGTCGTACCGAATCACCCATGAAAAAGGCCGCTCTGCATGATGCACAGCGGCCTTTTCGTTTCATGGCGAGATCACTAATCGGCTCGCCTTTCGCTTCATCGTCTCATGGACGCAAAGCGTGGCGCCTCATTCAGCGGCGAGCCACTCCAGCACGGGAATCGTCGCGGGCAGCAGGGGCTCGACCGTCGCCGGCAGCGATTGCCAGACAAACGCCTGGCCCTCGCGGCCATGCGGCTCGCCCGTCCATTGCGTGACCTTGCAGAAGTAAAGACGCACGTACGCATGCGGGTAATCGTGCTCCAGCGTGTGCCAGCGATGGCACGCCGTCACGTCGACACCCAGTTCCTCGTGCAACTCGCGCGCGAGCGCGGCCTCGACCGTCTCGCCCTGCTCCAGCTTGCCGCCGGGGAATTCCCAGTAGCCCGCGTAGGGCTTGCCTTCGGGGCGCTGCGCGAGCAGATAGCGGCCGTCGGGCTGGACGAGCACGCCCACCGCGACTTCCGTGACCGGGCGCGCGCCCGCGTTCGCGCTGGCATTGGCGTTGGCTTGATCGCTCATGCCGCTCACGCCTCTTGCGCTTTCTTGCCCGACCAGTCGCGTGCGAACTGCCACGCCACGCGGCCCGAACGCGAACCGCGCTCCAGCGCCCAGACGAGCGCGTCGCCGCGCGCCGCTTCGACTTCGGCATCGCTCACGCCGAAGTGCCGCAGCCAGTGGCCGACGATCGTCAGGTAATCGTCCTGCTTGAACGGGTAGAAGCTCACCCACAGGCCGAAACGTTCGGAGAGCGAAATCTTCTCTTCGACCACTTCGCCCGGATGAATCTCGCCGTCGGACGTGTGCTTGTACGACTCGTTGTCGCTCATGTACTCGGGCAGCAGATGGCGGCGGTTCGAGGTCGCGTAGATCAGCACGTTGTCCGATTGCGCGGCCACCGAGCCGTCGAGCGCCACCTTGAGCGCCTTGTAGCCCGACTCGCCGTCTTCGAACGAGAGGTCGTCGCAGAACACCACGAAGCGCTCGGGGCGCGTGGAGATCAGATCGACGATGTCGCCGAGATCGTGCAGATCGTCCTTGTCGACTTCGATCAGGCGCAGGCCGTCTTTCGAATACGCGTTCAGGCACGCCTTGATCAGCGACGACTTGCCCGTGCCGCGCGCGCCCGTGAGCAGCACGTTGTTGGCGGGCTTGCCGTGCACGAATTGACGCGTGTTGCGGTCGATCAGATCCTTCTGGCGATCGATGTTCTGCAGGTCGTCGAGCGAAATGTCGGAGATCGCCGGTACCGGCTGCAGATAACCGCGCCCCTGGCGCTTGCGCCAGCGGAACGCCACCGCCGCATTCCAGTCGACGTCGGGCGCGGCCGGCGGCAACACGGCTTCGAGGCGGCCGAGCAACGCTTCGGCGCGGGTCAAAAACTGTTCGAGCTTATCCATGTCGATGAAGTTACGAGCTGCGAAATTGACGAGCCGGATTTACGAACGGTAATCGGCGTTGATGCTCACGTAGTCGTGCGAGAGATCGCAGGTCCAGACGGTCGCCTGCGCGTCGCCGCGGCCGAGCAGCACGCGAATGGTGATCTCGCTCTGCTTCATGACGCGCTGGCCGTCTTCCTCGCGGTAGTCGGGATTGCGGCCGCCCGCCTTCGCGACGAGCACGTCGTCGAGATAGAGGTCGATCTTGTCGGTGTCGAGATCCGTCACGCCCGCATAGCCGATAGCGGCCAGGATGCGGCCGAGGTTGGGGTCCGAGGCGTAGAACGCGGTCTTCACGAGCGGCGAATGGCCGATCGCGTAGGCGATCTGGCGGCACTCGGCCACGTCCTTGCCGCCTTCCACCTGCACGGTCATGAACTTGGTCGCGCCTTCGCCGTCACGCACGATCAGTTGCGAAAGCTCCTGCGACACGGCCGTGAGCGCGTCGCGCAGCGCCGCATAGGCGGGCGAGTCCGTCGACGTGATCGCGGGCAGGCTCGACTTGCCCGAGGCGATCAGCATGAACGAGTCGTTGGTCGAGGTATCGCCGTCGATCGTCACGCAGTTGAACGAGCGGTCCGCCACGTACTTCACGAGTTCGTCGAGGACCGGTTGCGCCACGTTCGCGTCGAAGGCGAGGAAGCCGAGCATCGTCGCCATGTTCGGCTTGATCATGCCCGCACCCTTGCTGATGCCCGTGAACGTGATCGTATGGCCGTCGATCTCGACCTGACGCGACACGGCCTTCGGCAGCGTGTCCGTCGTCATGATGGCTTGCGCCGCGTCGTACCAGTTGGCGGCCTTGCGATTCTCGAGCGCGGCGGGCAGGCCGGCCTTCAGGCGGTCCACCGGCAGCGGTTCGAGAATCACGCCCGTCGAGAACGGCAGCACTTGCGCGGGTTCGAGGTTCAGCAGGCGAGCGAGTTCGTCGCAGGTGGCGCGCGCATTCGCGAGACCCGGCTCGCCCGTGCCCGCGTTCGCGTTGCCCGTGTTCACCACGAGCGCGCGAATGGCCTTGCCGCCCGCGCGCACCGCCGCGAGATGTTCGCGGCAAACCGTGACCGGCGCGGCGCAAAAGCGGTTGAGCGTGAACACGCCCGCGACGCTCGCGCCTTCGTCGACGGAAATCACGAGCACGTCCTTGCGGTTCGGCTTGCGGATATTGGCCTCGGCCCAGCCGAGCGTCACGCCGGCGACCGGATGGAGTTGTGCGGGATCGATCGAGGGGAAATTGACAGCCATGGTGGCGACCTGTCGAAAAGGCGATGCCGGCTGAGGCGCTCAGGCCTCACCGGCATCGGGATTCAAAACGCAAGGCCCGCCGCGAGGAGCGGGCCACCGGAATCTACGGATCTACGCTGCTTGAGTGGCAAACGTATTTCAGGCGGCGTGGCCAGTCAGCCCGCGCCGCCCGTCAAACGAGCAGGCGAATCTCGCGGATCACGCGATCTTGCCGTGGCACTGCTTGTACTTCTTGCCGCTGCCGCACGGGCACGGGTCGTTGCGGCCGACCTTCGGCAGGTCGTCGCCGCCCACCGGCGCCTGGCTCATGGCCGCGCCGACCATGGCCGCCGTGGCGTCGGCGGCGACCGGCGCGACTGCCGCGGCCGCGGGCGCCGCTTCGGCGAATTCGGCATGACGGAACTCGACGTTCTCCAGATGGCCGCCTTGCTCGTCCATCTGTTCGGCCGCTTGTTCGAGCTGTTCCGGCGACTGGATGCGCACGTTCATGACGATGCGCGTGACTTCCATCTTCACGCCGTCGAGCATCGCGGCGAACAGTTCGAACGCCTCGCGCTTGTATTCCTGCTTCGGGTTCTTCTGCGCATAGCCGCGCAGATGGATACCCTGACGCAGATGGTCGAGCGCCGCCAGATGCTCGCGCCAGCTACGGTCGAGCGTCTGCAGCATGACCGAGCGCTCGAACCCGCTGAACGACTCGCGGCCCACCTGCGCAACCTTCTGCTCGTAGGCTTCGTCGGCGGCGGCGAGCACGGCTTCCAGAATCTCCTGCGCGTCGATCTGCGACGACTCGTTGATCATTTCCTGGATCGCGAGGTCGAGCTGCCAGTCGTTGCGCAGCGCTTCTTCGAGCTCGGGCACGTCCCACTGCTCTTCGATGCTGCCCGCCGGCACGTACTGCTGCACGATTTCCGTGATCACGCCCTGACGCATCGCGCCGATCGTTTCGGTGATGTCGTGCGCTTCGAGCAGCTCGTTACGCTGCTGGTAGATCACCTTGCGCTGGTCGTTCGAGACGTCGTCGTATTCGAGCAGCTGCTTGCGGATGTCGAAGTTGCGCGCTTCCACCTTGCGCTGCGCCGACTCGATCGAGCGCGTGACGATGCCCGCTTCGATCGGCTCGCCTTCCGGCATCTTCAGGCGGTCCATGATGGCGCGCACGCGGTCGCCCGCGAAAATGCGCAGCAGCGGATCTTCGAGCGAGAGATAGAAGCGCGACGAACCCGGATCGCCCTGACGGCCGGCACGGCCGCGCAGCTGGTTGTCGATACGGCGCGATTCGTGGCGCTCGGTGCCGATAATATGCAGGCCGCCCGCGGCCTTCACCTGATCGTGCAGCGTTTGCCATTCGTCGCTGAGCTGCTGGATGCGGCGCGCCTTTTCGTCGGCGGGAATCGCTTCGTCGGCCTCGATGAAGGACGCCTGCTTCTCCACGTTGCCGCCCAGCACGATGTCGGTGCCGCGGCCCGCCATGTTGGTGGCGATCGTGATGCGCCTGGGCCGGCCGGCTTCCGCGACGATGGCGGCTTCGCGGCCGTGCTGCTTGGCGTTGAGCACGTCGTGCGGCAGACCCGCCTTCGTGAGCAGATGCGAGAGCAGTTCCGAGTTTTCGATCGACGTGGTGCCGACCAGCACCGGCTGACCGCGCTCGTGGCAGTCGCGAATGTCGCGGATCACCGCGTCGTAACGCTCCTTCGCGGTCTTGTAGATCTGATCCTGTTTGTCGATGCGCTTGGGCACGCGATTGGTCGGGATCACGACCGTTTCGAGACCGTAGATCTCGTTGAATTCGTACGCTTCGGTGTCCGCCGTGCCAGTCATGCCCGACAGCTTCGCGTACATGCGGAAGTAATTCTGGAACGTGATCGAAGCGAGCGTCTGGTTTTCGCTCTGGATCTTGACGTGTTCCTTCGCTTCCACGGCCTGATGCAGACCGTCGGACCAGCGGCGGCCCGCCATCAGACGACCCGTGAATTCGTCGACGATGACGACTTCGCCGTTCTGCACCACGTAGTGCTGATCCTTGAAGAACAGCGTGTGCGCGCGCAAGGCGGCGTACACGTGGTGCATCAGCGTGATGTTCTGCGGCGCGTAGAGGCTTTCGCCCTCGCCGATCAGGCCCCACTCGGCAAGCAGACGCTCGGCCTTCTCGTGACCCGACTCCGTGAGGAACACCTGGCGCGCCTTTTCGTCGAGCGTGTAGTCGCCCGGCTTTTCGACGCCCGTGCCGTCGGCCTTCTCTTCGCCGATCTGGCGTTCGAGCAGCGGCGGCAGCGCGTTCATGCGCACGTAGAGTTCGGTGTGGTCTTCGGCCTGGCCGGAAATGATGAGCGGCGTACGCGCTTCGTCGATCAGGATCGAGTCCACTTCGTCGACCACGGCGAAGTTCAGCGCACGCTGCACGCGCGCCTCGGTCTCGTAGACCATGTTGTCGCGCAGGTAGTCGAAGCCGAACTCGTTGTTCGTGCCGTAGGTGATGTCCGCGCCGTAGGCTTCCTGCTTCATGGCGTGGTCCATCTGCGACAGATTGATGCCGACGGAGAGACCGAGGAAGTTGTAGAGGCGCGCCATCCATTCGGCGTCGCGCTGGGCGAGGTAGTCGTTCACCGTGACCACGTGCACGCCGCGCCCCGAAAGGGCGTTGAGGTACACGGGCAGCGTCGCGACGAGCGTCTTGCCTTCACCGGTGCGCATTTCGGCGATCTTGCCGTAATGGAGCACCATGCCGCCGATCAGCTGCACGTCGAAGTGGCGCATCTTCAGCACGCGCTTGCTCGCTTCGCGGCAGACCGCGAACGCTTCGGGCAGCAGTTCGTCGAGCGAGGTGCCGTTGGCCACGCGCTCGCGGAACTCGACCGTTTTCGCGCGCAGTTGCTCGTCGGTGTACTGCTCGATTTTCGGTTCGAGCGCGTTGATCGCCGCGACCGTCTTCTGATATTGCTTGATCAGGCGCTGATTGCGGCTGCCAAAGATTTTCTGTAAGAAACCGGTGGTCATCGGATCGGTGTCTGCGTCGCGGCTTCGGCCGGGATTCCTGCGCGCGCTGGGTGCTGGACACAACAACGCTGCGCCGCGCACCCGGATCGGAAGAACCTCGGCAGCTTTAGCCCAAAATAGTGGATTCGAATCAGGCATTTTAGCACGCGCCCTCTCCGTCGCCTGTGTCAGCGGGAAGTCGCCCCGCGAGACGTGGATTGCGTGCCGGATGCCCGCGCGGACGCCTTCCCGCCATGCGGCAATGGGTCGCGTGTGGAGTGCCCGCGACCCTGGCCGAACGGCCAAAAGGCGCGTTCTTACCCGATGCGCAAGCTACAATGACAGCACCCTTCGCCCCGCCATGCCTGAACCGCGGGCGTCGCCTGTACTTACGCATCCCTCCGGAACATGAGCCGTTTCTCGCCGTTTTCAAGGTCGCGCGCACCGCAGCTGCTCACCGAAGTCCTGAGCCGCACGGACGCGTTCGCGCCGCTGCGCGCGGGTGTCGAGCAGATGTCGGCGATACGGCGCGACCTGGACGCGCTCCTGCCCGACTATCTCGCGGCCAGCATCGAACCAGGCTTCATCAAAGACGGCAAACTAGCGCTGTTCGCCGCGCACAACGCACTTGCGGCGCGCTTGCGGCACCTCGAGCCGCGCCTCGTGGCCGATCTGCAGGCGCGCGGCTGGGCGCTCGACGGCGTGCGCATTCGCGTACGCCCGCAGGCCGTCAAAGATCCCGTGCCGCCCAAACAGGCGCGCATGACGCCGGTGGGCGCCGCGGCGCTGCAAGCGCTCAGCGAGCATCTGGAACCTTCGCCGTTGCAGGCCGCGCTCGCGAAGATGGCGGCGCGTCATACGAAACGCTAAATCGGCGCTAAATCGCGTCCCGCACTAGCGTTCGCGACGGCACCAAAAGAAAAAGGGCGACATGTGTCGCCCTTTTTGCGTGGTTGGCTTCGGCCGGTCAGGCAAACGCCGTTTGCGCTTCGTAGCCAAAACCGCGCGGCGCCTTCTGCGTGTCGTCGAACGTGACGATCTCGTAGGCGTCCTCGTGCGCGAGCAATTCGCGCAGCAGCGCGTTGTTCAGACCGTGGCCCGACTTGTAGGCGTCGTACGACGCCAGCAGCGGATGGCCGATCACATAGAGATCGCCGATCGCGTCGAGCATCTTGTGCTTCACGAACTCGTCGTCGTAACGCAGTCCGTCGTTGTTGAGGATGCGGTACTCGTCGAGCACGATCGCATTGTCCATGCTGCCGCCGCGCGCCAGACCCAGTTCGCGCATCATCTCGACTTCATGCGCGAAGCCGAAGGTGCGCGCACGGGCGATTTCCCGCACGTACGACGTGTTGGCGAAATCCACTTCGAGCGCCTGGCCGGTTTTATCCACGGCCGGATGACGGAAGTCGATGGTGAACTTGAGCTTGAAGCCGAAATACGGCTCGAGACGCGCGAACTTGTCGCCGTCGCGAATCTCGACCGGCTTCGTCACCTTGATGAACTTCTTGGGCGCGTTCTGTTCTTCGATACCCGCCGACTGGATCAGGAACACGAACGACGAGGCGCTGCCGTCCATGATCGGAATTTCTTCGGCGGTGACATCGACATAAAGGTTATCGATACCGAGGCCCGCGCAGGCGGACATCAGATGCTCGACCGTCGAGACGCGCGCGCCGTCCTTCTGCAGCACGGACGCGAGGCGGGTGTCGCCAATCGCCATGGCCGAGGCAGGAATGTCCACCGGCGTCGGCAAATCCACGCGCGAGAACACGATGCCCGTGTTCGGCGCCGCCGGACGGAGCGTGAGGTCGACTTTACGGCCGGAATGCAGGCCGATGCCGACTGTCTTCACGATCGATTTGATGGTTCGCTGCTTCAACATAATTTTCTACTCATTGAAAATCCCAATCGGGACTTTTTAATTCATAGGGCGAAGTATACTCCAGTTGCAGCAAGTCCGTCGTCCTCCTGGGCGTGACAAACTGTTTCCCGGCGCACATCAAACGGGAATGGAGGACGGGCCGACGCCCGAAACGGAGGCGTTTCCGGACATCGGCCCGCGGAACTCGCGTAATTGCCTGTCACATTTGCGCCGCGAATGCGCGTTGCTTAACGACAACGTCGTGCGGCAACGCAGCGTCCGGGCGCGCTCATGCGCCGGTCAACGAGGCAAGTATGCTCGCGGCATCGCTCACTTCGAATTTGCCGGGTGCTTCGACGTGCAGCGTCTTGACCACGCCGTCGTCGAGCACCATCGCGTAGCGCAGGGAACGGATTCCCATGCCGCGCGCCGACAAATCCTGCTCCAGCCCGAGTGCGCGAGTCAATGCAGCGCTGCCGTCGGCCATCATGCGTACCTTGCCCGAGGTACCCTGATCGCGGCCCCACGCGCCCATCACGAACGCGTCGTTGACGGACACACACCAGACTTCGTCGACACCGGCCGCGCGCAATGCGTCGGCATGTTCGATGTAGCCCGGCACATGCTTTGCGGAGCACGTGGGCGTGAACGCACCCGGCAATCCAAAGATCACCACGCGCTTACCCGCGGCTTCCTTACGTGCTTCGAAGCTGTTGGGGCCCAGTGTGCAGCCCTCGCGCTCGTCTTCGACGAACTCGAAGAGGGTCGCGTCCGGCAGCGTATCGCCTTGCTTGATCATGACTCGTCCTTCGCAACGATGTGCGAGCGGTTATAGCGGTTCAGGCGGATGCCGTCTGTGCGCGCGCCATCACGCCGCAACGGTGGGCAACGATGTTCATCAAGGATAGGCAGATTCGCCAGGCGACACCGCGCCCATTCCGCTTGCGCACGACACCGCGCGCGTCGCGGACAACCGTCCCTGCCGCGCATCCTCGCCGATGCGGCCTTGCTGGTCTTGCTCGCCTTCATTGCGACGCCTCGCGCGCGGTCATGCCGCGGAGGGGCGCAAACCCACTTGCGCCGCGCCGCAGACAGACCCGCTCGACGACCTTAGTCCGCCTGCTTGCGCAGGAACGCCGGGATGTCGTACGTGTCGACGCCCTTTTCCTGCAGCGCCTGCACATGCGAAGCCGCGGTGTCGCGCGACGTGCGCCAGACGGCCGGCGTGTCGAGCGCGCCGTAGTCGGCCGTGTTGCCTTGCGGCGCGTAGGTTTGCGGTTGCGGGATCGGATGGTTGTCCGTGCCCGTGCGCAGCAGTTGCATCGGCGCGGCTTGCTGCTTCTTCGCAGCGCGGCCCAGACCCGTTGCCACCACCGTCACGCGCAGCGCGTCGCCCATCGCGTCGTCGTACACGGCACCGAAGATCACCGTGGCGTCTTCCGCCGCGTAGCTCTTGATGGTGTTCATGACTTCACGCGTTTCCGACAGACGCAGCGAACGGCTCGACGTGATGTTGACCAGCACGCCGCGCGCGCCCGACAGATCGACGCCTTCGAGCAGCGGGCTCGCCACGGCTTGTTCCGCCGCGAGACGCGCGCGATCGACGCCGGCCACCGTGGCCGTGCCCATCATGGCCTTGCCCTGCTCGCCCATCACCGTCTTCACGTCTTCGAAGTCGACGTTGACCAGACCGTCGACGTTGATGATTTCCGCGATGCCTGCGACTGCATTGTTGAGAACGTCGTCCGCGCACTGGAAGCACTTGTCCATCTCGGCGTCATCGCCCATCACGTCGAACAGCTTGTCGTTCAGGACGACGATCAGCGAGTCGACGTGATCCTCCAGTTGCTGCGAGCCGGCTTCCGCAACGCGCATGCGCTTGCCGCCTTCGAACTCGAACGGCTTGCTCACCACACCCACGGTGAGAATGCCCATTTCCTTGGCGATCTGCGCGACGACCGGGGCTGCGCCCGTGCCGGTGCCGCCGCCCATACCCGCGGTGATGAACACCATGTGCGCGCCGCGCAGCGAGTCGGCGATACGCTCGCGGGCTTCTTCCGCTGCCGCGCGGCCCATTTCCGGCTTGGCGCCAGCGCCCAGACCCGTGTTGCCGAGCTGGATCACGGCCGATGCACGCGAGCGCGACAGCGCCTGGGCGTCCGTGTTCATCACGATGAAGTCGACGCCTTGCACGCCGCGGCTGATCATATGCTGCACGGCATTGCCGCCAGCACCACCCACGCCCACCACCTTGATGATGGTGCCGTTGGTTTCCGTTTCCAGCATCTGGAATTCCATGTTGCCTCCGTCAAGAAAAAGATTTCCGCACCTCGGCCGTTATCCGGTGAGCGATCGGGCAACCGCTCTCCGCGCGCCAGCCGCCGGCACCAGCGCGATTTTCACTACCTGTACTGCGCCATTCCTGCTACGACCAACCCGGCTTTGGGCCGGAAGTTCGGTCAAAAGTTGCGTCAGAAGTTGCCGAGAAACCAGTCTTTCATGCGCGTGAACACCTGCCCCATCGAGCCCGACTGCACCGCGACCTTGCGGCCGCGCATGCGTTGCGAGCGTCCTTCGACGAGCAGACCCATGGCCGTGGAGTAGCGCGGATTGCGCACGACATCGGCGAGACCGCCCGCATATTCCGGCACGCCGATCCGCACGGGCTTGAGGAAGATGTCCTCGCCCAGCTCGACCATGCCCGGCATCATCGCGGCGCCGCCCGTCAGCACGACGCCCGAGCTCAGCAGCTCTTCGTAACCGGACTCGCGCACGACCTGCTGCACGAGCGAAAACAGTTCTTCCACGCGCGGCTCGATCACGGCCGCCAGCGCCTGGCGCGACAGCGTGCGCGGACCGCGCTCGCCCAGCCCCGGCACTTCGATCATTTCGTCCGGGTCGGCGAGCGCCTGCTTCGCGATGCCGTAGCTCACCTTGATGTCTTCGGCGTCGGGCGTGGGCGTGCGCAACGCCATGGCGATGTCGCTCGTGACCTGGTCGCCCGCGATCGGAATCACGGCCGTATGACGGATCGCGCCTTCGCTGAAGATCGCGATGTCGGTCGTGCCGCCGCCGACGTCGACGAGCACCACGCCCAGTTCCTTTTCGTCCTCGGTCAGCACCGCCAGCGACGAAGCGAGCGGTTGCAGAATGAGGTCGTTCACTTCGAGGCCGCAGCGGCGCACGCACTTCACGATGTTCTGCGCCGCGCTCACCGCGCCCGTGACGATATGCACCTTCACTTCGAGGCGGATGCCGCTCATGCCGATCGGCTCGCGCACGTCTTCCTGGCCGTCGATGATGAATTCCTGCGTGAGGATATGCAGCACCTGCTGGTCGGTCGGGATGTTGATCGCCTTCGCCGTTTCGATCACGCGCGCGACATCGGCCTGCGTGACTTCCTTCTCCTTGATGGCGACCATGCCGCTCGAGTTGAAGCTGCGGATATGGCTGCCGGCGATGCCCGTGAACACGTTAGTGATCTTGCAGTCGGCCATGAGTTCCGCTTCTTCGAGCGCTCGCTGGATCGACTGCACCGTGGCCTCGATGTTCACCACCACGCCCTTCTTGAGACCTTTCGATTCGCTCTGGCCGAGACCGATCACCTCGTAGTGGCCGTCGCCCTTCATTTCGGCGACGACGGCCACCACCTTCGACGTCCCGATGTCGAGGCTGACCAGCAGATCCTTATAGTCTTTACTCATATCGTGCTCGTTGCGTGTGATGTGCTGTTACTTCTTGCCCGGACCCGGCGTGTCGCTGATGAAGCGCATGCCGGCCGCCCGCAGGGCAAACCCGTTTGGATAGCGCAAGTCCGCGTATTCGATGTCTTTGCCCCACCGCTGCGTGACCGCCGGCCATGCCGCGATGAGACGATGCGAGCGCTCGCCGAGCGTGTCGGCGTTGCGTTCGCGGCCCAGCTCCAGCTGCATGCCGTTCGAGAGCTTCACCGTCCACGCGTAGCGCGGCGACAGCGTCACTTCGTCCGGCGTGAGCCCGAGCGGGGCGAACCACTTCTCGAAGTCGTGATACCGCGCGACGACTTCCTTCGCCGTACCGTCCGGGCCGTCGAACGCGGGCAGTTCCTCGTCCAGCTCGCCCTGGTTCGCCGTGAACAACTCGCCGTCGGTGCTCACGAGCTGGTCGCTGCCCCACGTGCCGAGCGGCTTGTACTCCTCGAGCGACACCGCGAGCGCATTCGGCCATACGCGTCGCACGCTCGCGTGACGCACCCACGGCATCTGCTCGAACGCCGCGCGCGCCGTGTCGAGATCGACGGTGAAAAAGTTGCCCTTCAGCCGCCCCACCACGCTCGCGCGCACCGTGGGCGAATTGATGTGCTCGGTGTCGCCTTCGATGCGGATTTCGCGCAGCGCGAAATTCGGCCGCTGCACGAGCCAGTAACAGCCGGCCGCCAGCAGCGCGAGCACGAGCAGCGTGTGCAACGCGTTGGCGGCAAGGTTGAGCTGGCGTACGTTATTCCACATGTCGAGACGGCACGTTGTCGATCAATTGGTCAGGCTTAAAAACGGTTTCAGGCAGATTCAGCGAATTCAGTCTTGCAGCGTGAGCGCCAGCACCTTCACCACCAGCTCGCGATACTCGATGCCCACCGCGCGCGCGGCCTTCGGCGGCAGCGAGTGGTCGGTCATGCCGGGCGCCGTGTTCACTTCGAGGAAGTACGCGTTGCCCGCGCCGTCCATCATGAAGTCGGCGCGGCCCCAGTCGGTGCAGCCGAGCACGTCGAACGCGCGGCGCGCGAGCTTCTTCAGCTCCGCTTCCTTTTCCGGCGCCACGCCGCAGGGAATCAGGTACTGCGTGGTGTCGAGAATGTACTTGGCGTCGTAGTCGTAGAACTCGCCTGCCGGCACGATCTTGATGATCGGCAGATCGAGATCGCCCGCGACGCACGCCGTATATTCGCCGCCACCTTCAATGCTTTTTTCCGCCAGCACGATCTTGTCGAACTTCGCGGCTTCTTCCAGCGCCGGCGCGAGGTCCGCTTCCGTCTTCACCTTGATGACCGCGACGCTCGAGCCTTCGCTCGCCGGCTTCACGAACAACGGCAAGCCGAGCTTCGCGACGATCTGCGGCGCGCGCGCCGCGTAGTCGTCGCCGCGCAGCACGGTCTCGAACGGCGGCGTGGGAATGCCGAGCTGTTGCCACACGAGCTTGCTGCGAAATTTGTCGAGACCGAGCGCCGAACCCAGCACGCCCGTGCCCGTGTAACGAATGCCGTAAAAGTCGAGCGCGCCCTGGATCTGGCCGTTCTCGCCGTAACCGCCATGCAGCGCGTTGAACACGCGCACGAAGCCTTCTTCCTTGAGCGCGGACAGCGGACGCTCCGAAGGATCGAACGGATGTGCGTCGATGCCCGCGCTTTGCAGCGCCTGCAGCACGAGCGTGCCCGACTTGAGCGACACTTCGCGCTCCGCGGACACGCCACCGTACAACACGGCAACCTTGCCGAAATCTTTAGGGTCGATGCTGCTCATTTCGCTTTACGCCTTCTGTTCCTGTTGCACGATCCGGCCCGGCACACCGCCGATCGAACCCGCGCCCATCGTAATCACCACGTCGCCGTCGCGAACCACCGCGGCCAGCGCGTCCGGCATTTCGTCCACCGTTTCGATAAACACCGGCTCCACCTTGCCCGCCACGCGAATCGCGCGCGCGAGCGCACGGCCGTCCGCCGCGACGATCGGCGCTTCGCCCGCCGAGTAGACGTCGGTGAGCACGAGCGCATCGACCGTCGACAACACGCGCACGAAGTCTTCGAAACAATCGCGCGTGCGCGTATAGCGGTGCGGCTGGAACGCGAGCACGAGACGGCGGCCGGGGAACGCGCCGCGCGCCGCCGCGACCGTTGCCGCCATTTCCACCGGATGGTGGCCGTAGTCGTCGATCAACGTGTAAGCGCCGCCGCCGTTGACCGGCACTTCACCGTAACGCTGGAAGCGGCGGCCCACGCCGTTGAATTCCGCGAGCGCACGCTGGATGTCCGCGTCCTTCACTTCGAGTTCCGTCGCGATCGCGATCGCCGCGAGCGCGTTTTGCACGTTGTGCGTGCCCGGCAGGTTCAGCACGATGTCGATCGACGGCGCGTCTTCGCGCATCGCCGTGAAATACATCTTGCCGTCGCGCGCGACCACGTTCACCGCGCGCACCTGCGCGTCCGACGCGAAGCCGTAACGGATGATCGGCTTCGAGACGAACGGCAGAATTTCCTTCACGTTCGGATCGTCGACGCACAGCACCGCGATGCCGTAGAACGGCAGGCGATGCGTGAATTCGATGAATGCTTGCTTGAGGCGCGCGAAATCGTGCCCGTAGGTGTCCATGTGGTCGGCGTCGATGTTCGTGATGACTTCGATCACCGGAAAAAGATTCAGGAACGACGCGTCGGATTCGTCGGCTTCCGCGACGATGAAGTCGCCGGTGCCGAGCCGCGCATTCGCGCCCGCGCTGATCAGACGGCCGCCGATCACGAAGGTCGGATCGAGCCCCCCCGCTGCCAGCACGCTCGCGACGAGCGAAGTGGTCGTGGTTTTGCCGTGCGTGCCAGCAATTGCTATGCCTTGTTTCAGGCGCATGAGTTCCGCGAGCATCACGGCGCGCGGCACGATGGGAATCCGGCGATGGCGCGCGGCCAGCACTTCGGGGTTGTCGCCGCGCACGGCCGTGGAAACGACCACGGCGTTCGCGCCTTCGATGTTCTCTTCGGCGTGGCCGATCGCGATGCGTGCGCCGAGCGCCGCGAGACGGTCGGTGACCGCGTTCTTCGCGAGGTCCGAGCCGCTCACGTGATAGCCGAGATTGACGAGCACTTCGGCGATGCCGCTCATGCCCGCGCCGCCGATGCCGACGAAATGGATGTGTTTGACGATGTGTTTCATTGCTTTCCTCCCGCTACTACGCCCGCCACGCTCGCGCAGATACGCGCGACCTGATCGGCGGCGTCGGGTTTCGCGAGCGCGCGGGCGCGCTCGGCCATTTCCGCCAGCGATGTTCTGGTCTGTTGCCGCAACCAGTCGGCGAGTTTTTCCGCCGTCAGGTCGCGTTGTTGCATCACCCGCGCCGCGTTCTTGTCAGCAAGAAATGCGGCGTTGGTGGTTTGATGGTCGTCCACGGCGTACGGGAACGGCACGAAGCACGCGGCCACGCCCACGGCCGCGATCTCGGCCACCGTCATGGCGCCCGAACGGCAAATCACGAGATCCGCGTTTTCGTAGGCGCTCGCCATGTCGTCGATGAAGGGCACGAGCTTCACGGCGGCTTCGTCGGCTGCCTGGTCGGCTGCTTGATCGGCCGTTTTTTCGTCGATCAGACCGGCTTCGACGTAATTCGCCCGCAGCGCGTCGATATGCTTCGCGCCCGCCTGATGCACCACGCCCGGACGTTCGCCCGGCGCGAGTTGCGCCAGCGCGCGCGGCACGACTTCGTTGAGCGCCGCGGCGCCCAGACTGCCGCCCACCACGAGCACGCGCAACGGGCCGCCGCGCGCGGCGTATCGCGCGGTTGGGCTGCCCACGTGTTCGAGTTCCTCGCGGATCGGATTGCCGGTCCACTCGGCGTGCGGCAGCGCGCCCGGAAACGCCACGAGCACGCGCTTCGCGAGTTTCGCGAGCACCTTGTTGGCGAGACCCGCGATCGAATTCTGTTCATGCAGCACGAGCGGCGCGCCGGAAAGCGCGCTCATCACGCCCGCCGGGAACGTGATGTAGCCGCCCATGCCGAGCACCACGTCGGGCTTCACGCGGCGCAGCGCCGCGAGGCTTTGCGTGCACGCGCGCAGCAGGTTGAGCGGCAGCATGAGCTTGGTCTTGATGCCCTTGCCGCGCACGCCGCCAAAGCGCACGTACTCCATGGGAATGCCGTGCTTCGGCACGAGCGTCGCTTCCATGCCCGCGGCATTGCCGAGCCACACCACGCGCCAGCCCCACTGCTCCATGCGATGCGCGACGGCGAGCCCCGGGAACACGTGTCCCCCGGTGCCGCCGGCCATCACCATGAGCGTGCGCGTGGCAGCGGTCATACTTTTCCTCCGCGCATCAACACCCGGTTCTCGTAGTCCACGCGCAGCAGCAGCGCCACCGCGACGCAGTTCAGCAGAATGCCCGAGCCGCCGTAGCTCACGAGCGGCAGCGTGAGCCCCTTGGTCGGCAGCAGACCGAGATTCACGCCCATGTTGATGAAGGCCTGCGCGCCGAACCACACGCCGAGCCCCTTGGCGACGAGGCCCGCGAACGTGCGGTCGAGCGCGAGCGCCTGACGGCCGATCTCGAACGCGCGGCGCACGATCCAGTAGAACAGCAGAATCACGACGAGCACGCCGACGAAACCGAGCTCTTCGCCGATCACCGCGAGGATGAAGTCGGTGTGCGCTTCGGGCAGATAATTGAGCTTCTCGACGCTGCCGCCGAGACCCACGCCGAACCACTCGCCGCGGCCGAACGCGATCAGCGAGTGCGTGAGCTGATACGCCTTGCCCTGCGCGTAACGGTCGTCCCACGGATCGAGGTAGGCGAAGATCCGCTCGCGACGCCACGGCGACGCCCACACGAGCAGCGTGAACGTGCCCACGGCGGTGGCGACGAGGCCGCCGAACAGCTTGCCGTTCACGCCGCCGAGGAACAGCACGCCCATCGCGATCGCGGCGATCACCATGAACGCGCCCATGTCGGGTTCGAGCAGCAGCAGCGCGCCGACCACGCCCACGGCGAGCGCCATCGGCAAAAAGCCCTTGCCGAAGCTGTGCATGAATTCCTGCTTGCGCACCGTGTAGTTGGCCGCGTAGATGGTGACGGCGAGCTTCATGATTTCCGACGGCTGCATGTTGGTGATGCCGAGCGGAATCCAGCGGCGCGCGCCGTTCACGCCCTTGCCGATGTGCGGGATCAGCACGATCACGAGCAGCAGCAGCGAAGCGAGAAAGAGCTTGGGCGCCCAGCGGTCCCACGTGGACACCGGAATGCGGAACGCGACCAGCGCCGCGATCGTGCCGATCACGAGCGACACGATGTGGCGCACGAGGAACGCCCAGTCGCGGTACGACGCGTACTTGGGCGAGTCGGGCATGGCGATCGAGGCCGAATAGACCATCACGACGCCGAGCCCGAGCAGCGCGATCACGGCCCAAAGCAGCGAGTGATCGTAGTCGAGCATGCGCGAGCGCGCGGGACGCACGCCGTTGACAACGCTCGCGAGGCCGCCCGAGCGGCCGGTGGCCGCACCCGCGCCACCCGAAGCCGTACCGCCCGCGGCGGCGCCGGCGGCGGTCGCCTCACGCGACAAACGCGAACCGAATCGTTCGGACCAGCTCATATCGACGTCCCCCGTTCTGCGGCGATGGCTTCCACCGTGTCGCGGAACACAGCCGCGCGATGGGCGTAATTCTTGAACATGTCGAGGCTCGCGCACGCGGGCGAGAGCAGCACGACGTCACCGGGTTGCGCGAGCGCCGTGGCCGCGCGCACGGCGGCTTCGAGCGTCGCTTGATCCGTGAGCGCGATGCCGGTGGCGTCGAGCGCCGCGCGAATCTTCGGCGCGTCGCGGCCGATCAGCATCACCGCGCGGCACCAGCGCGCGACCGGCTCGGCGAGCGGATCGAAGTCCTGGCCCTTGCCCTCGCCGCCCGCGATCAGCACCGCGCGCTGCGCGAGGCCGTCGAGCGCCGCGACCGTGGCGCCCACGTTGGTGCCCTTGCTGTCGTCGACATAATCGATGCCGTCGAGCGACGCGATCAGTTCGACGCGATGCGGCTCGCCGCGATACTCGCGCAGGCCGTGCAGGAGCGGCGCGGGCGCGAGATCGATCGCGCGCGTGAGCGCGAACGCCGCGAGCGCGTTCGCCGCGTTGTGCAGACCGCGAATGCGCAGCGCGTCGGCGGGCATGAGACGCTTCATGGCGAGTTCGACCGGCGCGGCGGCCTGCTGCTTGCGGCGGCGCGCCGAAACGGGCTCGTCGCTCGCGTCGGGATCGTGCGCCTGCACGAGCCACTGCATGCCGTTGTCGCGCAACAGGCCGAAATCGCCGTCGTTCTGCGGCTCGTTCAAACCGAACGTGACGAGCTTCGCTTCGCCGCCCCCGCCGGTGCCCGCCTTGGCGAGCGACATCACGCGCTTGTCGTCGCGGTTGAGCACGCGCGTGGTGTTCGCGCCGAAAATGCGGCCCTTCGCGGCGGCGTAGGCGTCGAGGCCGCCGTGCCAGTCGAGATGATCCTGCGTGATGTTGAGGATCGCGGCGGCGTCGGGCGCGAAGGTGTGCGCGGTTTCGAGCTGGAACGACGAGAGTTCGAGCACCCAGATGTCGGGCAGCGCGGTGTTGTCGATCGCTTCGGCGAGCTTGTCGAGCATGGCCGGGCTGATGTTGCCCGCCACCGCGACGCGCTTGCCCGCGCGCGCGCACAGCATGCCCGTGAGGCTCGTGGTGGTGGTCTTGCCGTTCGTGCCGGTAATGGCGAGCACCTTCGGCGCGTAACCGCTTTCGCCGAGATGGCGCAGCGCCTGCGCGAAGAGTTCGAGTTCGCCCCAGACTTCGATGCCGCGCTCGCGGGCCGCCGCGATCAGCGGCACGAGGTCTTCGGCGAGCGGCGAGAGCCCGGGGCTGATGGCGACGAGTTCGACGCCCTCGAGCAGCGCCGTGGAAAACGGGCCGCCGACGAAATCGGCTTCGATGCCGCGCGCCGCGAGTTCGGGCAGATTCGGCGGCGCTTCGCGCGTGTCGGCAATGCGCAGGCGGCAACCTTGCCGCGCGCACCAACGCGCCATCGCGAGACCCGATTCGCCGAGTCCCAGCACGAGCACCATCGGCTTTTGCCGATCCCGAAACTTCTCGCCAAACATCGCTTGCTTTCCTTGCTTACCTTGGTGAATCCAGCGCCCCGCTCAATGCGCGCTTAGCGCAGCTTGAGCGTGGAGAGGCCGAACAGACACAGCATCAACGTGATGATCCAGAAGCGCACGACCACCTGCGTTTCCTTCCAGCCCGACAGTTCGAAGTGGTGATGCAGCGGCGCCATCTTGAAGATGCGCCGCCCTTCGCCGAAGCGTTTTTTCGTGTATTTGAACCAGGTGACCTGCAGCATCACCGAGAACGTTTCCGCCACGAAAATGCCGCCCATGATGAAGAGCACGATTTCCTGACGCACGATCACGGCGATGGTGCCGAGCGCGCCGCCGAGCGCGAGCGCGCCCACGTCGCCCATGAACACTTGCGCCGGGTGGGTGTTGAACCAGAGGAACGCGAGCCCCGCCCCGCCCATGGCCGAGCAGAAGATCAGCAGTTCGCCCGCGCCGGGAATGTGCGGAAACAGCAGGTATTTCGAAAAGACCGAGCTGCCCATCACGTAGGCGAACACGCCGAGCGAGGCGCCCACGAGCACGACCGGCATGATCACGAGGCCGTCGAGGCCGTCGGTGAGATTGACCGCGTTGCTCGAACCGACGATCACGAAATACGTGAGCGCGATGAAGCCCCACACGCCAAGCGGGTAGCTGATCGACTTGAGGAACGGGATCATCAGGTCGGCGCGCGCGGGCAAGCCCATCGAGAGGCCGCTGCGCACCCACGCCATGAACAGGTCGAACACGCGCACGTTGTTCGCTTCGGACACGCTGAACGCGAGATACACGGCCGCGAACAGCCCGATCACCGACTGCCAGAAGTACTTCTCGCGCGAGGACATGCCGCGCGGGTCCTTGTGGACCACCTTGCGATAGTCGTCGACCCAGCCGATCAGCCCATAGCCGAACGTCACGAGCATCACGATCCAGATGAAGCGGTTGCCGAGATCGCCCCACAGCAGCGTGGAAATGGCGATGGCCATGAGAATCAGCACGCCGCCCATGGTCGGCGTACCCGACTTCACGAGGTGCGTTTGCGGGCCGTCCTTGCGCACGGCCTGACCCACCTTCATCGCGGTGAGCTTGCGAATGACCCACGGGCCGCAAAAGAGCCCGATGCCCATCGCGGTGATGGTCGCCATCACCGCGCGGAACGTCAGATAACTGAACACGCGCAAGAAGCTTGCGTCATTCTGCAGCCATTGCGCCAGCGCCAGTAGCATTGCCTGTATTCCTTCGTATTTCAGTGCGCGCCGGACGCAGCGTCCGGCGCAGGGTTGTGCGGATTCGTGACCGGTGCCGTCAACGCGGCGACCACGCGCTCCATCTGCATGAAGCGCGAGCCTTTCACGAGGATCGTGGCGTTCGCGCCGTAATTCGCGGCCGCGAGCGCGCTCACGAGTTGCGTGACGTTGGCGGCGTGCAGCGCCTTCGCGCCGAATGCCTTTGCCGCGTCGCGCGAGGCGTCGCCGAGCGTATAGAGCGCGTCGACGCCGCGCGCCTTCGCGTATTCGCCCACTTCGCGGTGAAACGCCGGGCCGTTGTCGCCCACTTCGCCCATGTCGCCGAGCACGAGCACGCGCGGCGATGCATGCGAGGCGATCACGTCGATGGCGGCGCGCACGGAGTCGGGGTTCGCGTTGTAGGTATCGTCGATGACGGTCGCGCCCGCGAGCTCGCCGAGCGCCGCGCGCTTGACCTGCAGGCGGCCCTTCACGGGCTCGAACGCTTCGAGCCCGCGGCCGATCGCTTCGAGCGACACGCCCGCGGCCAGCGCCGCGGCCGTGGCCGCGAGCGCGTTGTGCGCGTTGTGCGCGCCGAGCACCTTCAATTCGACTTCGAGATGACCTTCGGGCGTGGCGATGGCGAGGCGGTTGCCGTTCGCATCGCCGCCCGTCTCGCCAACGAGCTTGCCGGTGACGGCCGCTTCGACCGCGCGTTCATCGGTATGCAGCGCGAAGTCGAGGATCTGCGAACCCGTGGCGGCCACGCGCCAGATGCCCGCGTAGGCGTCGTCGGCGGGAAACACGGCCACGCCCGTGGGCTTGAGCGCGTGGATCACGCTCGCGTGTTCGAGCGCGACGGCTTCGACCGTCGCCATGAATTCCTGGTGCTCGCGCTGCGCGTTGTTCACCACGGCCACCGTGGGCTCCGCGATGTTCGCGAGCAGCGCCGTTTCGCCGGGGTGATTCATGCCGAGCTCGACCACGCCGAGCCGGTGCGCCGCGTTCAGGCGCAGCAGCGTGAGCGGCAGGCCGATGTCGTTGTTCAGATTGCCTTGCGTGGCGAGACGCTCGCTCTCGCCCACGGCCGCCGCGAAGATCGTGGCGATCATTTCCTTGACCGTGGTCTTGCCGTTGCTGCCCGTGACCGCCACGAGCGGCAGCGCGAAGCGGCGCCGCCAGCCGAGCGCGAGCGCGCCCAGCGCCGTGCGCGTGTCGTCCACGCGCAGTGCGGGCATGCGCCAGTCGCCGGGGCTGCGCGACACGAGCGCCGCGCTCACGTTGCGGCCCGCGACTTCGGCGAGGAAGTCGTGCGCGTCGAAGCGGTCGCCCTTGAGCGCGACGAACAGGTCGCCGGGACCCGTCGTGCGGCTGTCGGTCGCGATGCGCTCGAAGGTCGCGTTCTCGTCGCCGAGAACGGTTGCGCCGGGGATCAGCGCCGCGGCTTCGCGCAAAGAAAGCATTGTCATTCACCGCCTCCGCGCCCATGCCGGTCCGAAGTCGGCCGGGCAGCGAGAGCAAGCCGCGCGTGATCCTGGTCGGAGAACGCGCGCTTCTTGCCCATGATTTCCTGGGTCGACTCGTGGCCTTTGCCGGCGAGCACGACGACGTCTTCGCGCGCCGCGCCGCGCACCGCCTGCAGGATCGCGCTCGCGCGGTCCTCGATACGGCGCGCCTTCGCGGGTTCGCGCATGCCTTGTGCGATCTGCTCGATGATCGCGGCGGGGTTTTCGCTGCGCGGGTTGTCGCTCGTCACGACGACCTGATCCGCGAGGCGTTCGGCGATCGCGCCCATCAGCGGGCGCTTGGTCGCGTCGCGGTCGCCGCCGCAGCCGAACATGCAGACGAGCTGGCCGCCGCGCGCCCGCGCCATCGGGCGCAGCGCCTCGAGCGTTTTTTCGAGCGCGTCGGGCGTATGCGCGAAATCGATCACGACGAGCGGCTCGTCATGGTCGGCGCGACCGCCCAGGCGCTCCATGCGGCCATTGACCGGCTGCAGTTTCGCGAGTTCGTTGAGCGCGGCGATGAGCGGCACGTTCGCCGCCAGCAGCGCGCCCAGCACGCCCAGCAGATTGCTGACGTTGAACAGGCCGAGCGTTTGCACTTCCACGTTCGCCTCGCCCCAGCCGGACGTTTCCAGACGAAACGCGGTGCCCGTGGCCGTGGCGCGCACGTCGGCCGCGCGCAGCCAGGCGTCGGCTGCCGGAAACTCAGCGGCGGGCGACGCGACGCCGTAAGCGATCGTGCGCGCGTTGCCGCGCGTGGCCGCGACGAGGCGGCGCCCCGCGGCGTCGTCGACATTGATCACGGCGGCGCGCAGCCCGGGCCAGGCGAACAGGCGTGCCTTCGCGGCTTCGTACGCCTCGAAGGTGCCGTGGTAGTCGAGATGGTCCTGCGAGAGATTCGTGAAGATCGCGATGTCGAACGAGGTGCCGTTCACGCGGCCCTGATGCAGCGCGTGCGAGGATACTTCCATCGCAATACTCTGTGCGCCTTCGCTGCGCAATTTCGCGAGGCTGCGTTGCAGCTGCGGCGCGTCGGGCGTCGTGAAGCCGGTGTAGACGAGCTGGCCGACGAAGCCGCTGCCGAGCGTGCCGACGATCGCGCACTTCTGGCCGATGCCCGACAGCGCGGCGGCCACCCACTGGCTGCACGAGGTCTTGCCGTTCGTACCCGTCACGCCAACCACGAGCATCGCGTCGCTCGGGTCGCCATACCAGCCGCTCGCGATCTCGCCCGCGAGCGCGTCGAGTTGCGGCACGGGCAATGCCGTCGCGGCGTCGAGCGCGGCGCCCGCATAGCCTTCCGGCTGATACAGCACCGCCGCCGCGCCGCGTTCGAGCGCGTTGGCGATGTGCGGACGATTGTCGGCGCCGTCCACGGCGTAGGCCACGAACACGTCGCCGGCTTGCAGCGAGCGCGTGTCGGCGTGCAGGCCGGCCGTGGGCGCGACGTGCGCGCGCAGCCACGCGAGCGCCGCCGCGATCTGCCGGTGCGCGGGATGCTGATTGCGCACGGCGCTCATCGCACGACTCCGGGACGGCTCTTCGCGTTGTCGGCGACCTTGATGTGACGCGCGGCGGCATTCTTGCTGGCGGCGACCGACACGTGTTTCGCCGCGGGCGCGGGCGCGGGCGTCGCCGCACCGGGCGCGTTCGCGACGACGGGCGCGGAGGCGCTGCTGTCTTCCACCACGAGTTGCTTCACCGGCATGTCGGGCGGCACGTTGAGCGAGCGCAGCGTGTCGCCGACGATGCCCGAAAACACCGGACCCGACACCGCCCCGCCGAAGTGGCTGCCGGCCGTGGGTTCGTCGACGGTCACGGCCACGACGATGCGCGGATTCGGCATCGGCGCCATGCCGACGAACGACGCGCGGTACTTCGAGTGGTCGTAGCCGTGCGGACCGTGCTTGTAAGCCGTGCCGGACTTGCCGCCCACGCGATAACCGGGCACCGCCGCGTCGGGCGAGGTGCCGTCCTTCGACACCACGCTCTCGAGCATCGTGCGCACTTCGCGCGCCGTGACGGGCGCGAACACCTGTGTGCCCTGCACGGGCTGGTCGTCGCCGGGATAACGGAAAATCGTGACGGGCAGAATCTGGCCGTCGTGCGCGATGGCCGTGTACGCGCGCGCGAGCTGGAACAGCGAGACCGAGAGGCCGTAGCCGTACGACATCGTCGCCTGTTCGATGCGGCGCCAGCTTTTCCACGGACGCAGCCGTCCCGCCGCCGCGCCGGGGAATCCGACCTTCGGCGCCTGACCGAGACCGATGCTGGTGTACATGTCCCACATTTCTTCGGGCCGGAGCGTCATCGCGATCTTGGTCGCGCCGATATTGCTCGACTTCTGGATCACGCCGCCAACGGTGAGCACGCCGAAACCGGCGTCGTCGGTGATCGTCGCGCCGTCGAGCGTGAAGTGCCCCGCACCCGTATCCACCAGTGTAGACGGCGAGACGCGATGCAGATCCAGCGCGAGCGAGATCGTGAACGGCTTCATGATCGAGCCGGGCTCGAACACGTCGGTGAGAATGCGGTTGCGCAACTGCTCGCCCGTGAGGTGCGAGCGGTCGTTCGGGTTGTAGGTG
The DNA here is from genome assembly GCF_009789675.1 of Paraburkholderia acidisoli. Taxonomy (NCBI): domain Bacteria; kingdom Pseudomonadati; phylum Pseudomonadota; class Betaproteobacteria; order Burkholderiales; family Burkholderiaceae; genus Paraburkholderia; species Paraburkholderia acidisoli. The sequence goes on from NZ_CP046913.1 coordinate 2,760,592, forward strand.
GGATAGTTGACGAGCGCGAGCACTTCGCCCGTGCGCACGTCCACGACCATCGCCGCGCCGGCCTTGGCCTTGAACTTCTGCACGGCCGCCTTGAGGTTCGAATAGGCGATGTACTGGATCTTGCTGTCGATCGACAGTTCGACGTCCTTGCCGTCGTGGGGCACGACCGTTTCGTCCACATCTTCGACGATGTGACCCATGCGGTCCTTGATGACGTGACGAATGCCCGGCACGCCCGCGAGCAGCTTCTGGTCGGATAGCTCGACGCCTTCCTGGCCTTCGTCTTCGACATTGGTGAAGCCGATCAAGTGCGCGGTGACGTCGCCTTCGGGATAGAAACGCTTGTACTCGTTGCGCTGATAGATACCCGGAATGTCGAGCGCCGTGACCTGCTGCGCGACGTCGAGCGGCACCTGACGCTTCACGTATACGAACGTCTTGTCTTCCGAGAGCTTCTTGCGCAAGTCGGTCGTGCTCATGTCGAGCAGCTTGCCGAGTTGCGTGAGTTTGTCGGCGCCGAGATCGTCGGGCACCGCTTCGGGAATCGCCCAGATCGCGCGCACGGGCAGACTGGTCGCGAGCACGAGGCCGTTGCGGTCGAGAATCTTGCCGCGCGTGGCGGGCAGTTCGATGGTGCGCTGATAGCGGCTTTCGCCCTGCTTCTGATAGAAGGCGTTGCCCGGACCCTGGATCCAGAACGCGCGCGCGGCGAGCGCGACGAACGCCATGAAGAGCAGGAACACGACGAACTTCGAACGCCACATGGGCAGGCGCACCGAGAGAATCGGGTTGGCGCTGAAGGGGACGCTCTTGCGGCGGTTATGGTCTTTTTTCATCGCGCGCCTCGACGAGCGGGCGTGGCGGCGGCGCCCTGCGCGGGCGCGGACGTAGGCACGGGCGCGTCGACTGCCGTCGCGGCGCCCGGTGCGAGTGTCAGATATTGCGTGCGTCCGGTCGTGACGGGCTGCATCTTGAGCGAATCGGTGGCGATCTGTTCGATGCGCGACGTTCTCGACAGCGCGCTCTGTTGATACTGAAGCTGCGCGTAGTCCTGCTGGAGCTGGTGCTCCTGCGACTGCGCGCGTTGCAACTGGATGAAGATCTGCCGCTGCTGATTCGTGGCGTTGACGACGGAAAGCGCGCAACCCATCACGACGATCAGCAGGAAGATGTTCAGACGGTTCATGACGTGACGCGCTCCGCGGTGCGCATCACGGCGGAACGGGCGCGCGGATTCGCGGCGACTTCTTCGTCGCTCGCGAACACGCGGCCGAGCAGCTTGAGGGGCGGACTCGGCAGATCGACAGCGCGAATCGGCAGACGGCGATCGATCGCCGGCGCGCTCGCGTGCGCCTGCATGAATCGCTTGACGATACGGTCTTCGAGCGAATGAAAGCTGATGACCACGAGCCGCCCCCCCTGTTCCAGCAACGACATGGCTGCCTCTAGAACGACCTGCAACTCCGCAAGCTCTTGATTGACGTGAATCCGTATAGCTTGAAAGGTGCGGGTTGCCGGGTCCTTACCCTTCTCACGGGTTTTGACGACGTTAGCCACGATTTGGGCAAGCTCGCCCGTGCTGTCGAGAGGCCCGAGACGGTCGGACTCTGCCCGGCGAGCAACAAGCGCCTTTGCAATCTGAAAAGCAAACCGTTCTTCCCCATAATCCCGAATTACCTCCGTCAGTTCCTGCAACGTGGCCCGAGCGAGCCAGTCAGCGGCGGACTCGCCGCGCGTCGGGTCCATCCGCATGTCGAGCGGACCATTGGCGCGGAAACTAAAACCGCGCTGCGGATCGTCGACTTGCGGCGACGACACGCCAAGGTCCAGCAATACTCCCGACACGCGCCCTACCCCGCGCTCCGCCATGGCGTCGCGCAGTGAAGCAAAACTTTCGTGCACGATCGAGAACCGCGCGTCGCCCACCTGTTCGGCGGTGGCGATCGCCAGCGGGTCCTTGTCGAACGCGATCAGACGGCCGCCTTCGGCCAGCCGGTTCAGAATCGCGCGACTATGCCCGCCGCGCCCGAACGTGCCGTCCACATAGACGCCGTCCTTGCGCGTGACGAGGGCATCGACCGCTTCGTCGAGCAGCACCGTGCGATGCTGCAGTTCATTTCCCATCGCAGGTGCCATGGCTCGTTACCCGCGGTCAGAACGTGAAATTCTTCAAGGCGTCGGGCATGCCCTGCGCCATCGCCGCCTGTTCCTTGGCGGCGTACGTTTGTGCATCCCACAACTCAAAATGACTACCCATGCCAAGCAGCATGACTTCCCTTTCCATTCCCGCCGCCAGGCGCAATTCAGGTGAGACGAGTACGCGGCCCGCGCTGTCGACGTCGACGTCGGAGGCGTTGCCGAGAAAGATGCGGCGCCACCAGTGCGCGTCCATCGGCAACGCGGCGACCTTCGCGCGGAAGACTTCCCATTCGGGGCGCGGAAATAGCAACAGGCAGCCGTCCGGGTGCTTGGTGATCGTCACCCGGCCTTCTGCCTGTTGTTGCAGCGCGTCTCGATAGCGGGACGGAATCGACATCCGTCCTTTCGCATCGAGTGTCAGCGCCGACGCCCCCTGGAACAATTGGCTCCCCCTCGTACGGAGGCGCCCGGCGCCCCGCTAATAGCCCGAAAATCTACCTGAATATGCGCTTGAAATCACACAAAAATACACTTTCTCACACTGTCTCCCACTTTAGAGGAACGCCTTACGAGGGTCAAGGGAGACCAGACGTTTTTTGACGAAATTTGCCCGCTAGAACAAGGACTTAGCGGCGCCTCTTCAAGTCGGCTTAAAAGGCAAAAAGCGTTATGAATGAATGAGCTAACGCGGGATGTGAAGGTGATACGTGAAAAGCGCGGGGAAAAACGGCGTGTTTCGAGGGCTGGAGCGGGGTCGAGCGGGGATTAATTCGGGGAGATTGCAAGCTCTGAAAGGATAATCGCGGCGGGCCGGCATGCGTTGCCGTCCCACCGTCATCTTATTAGATGTAGTACGCCGTGCGTGTCATGACTTTCGATGCCACGCGCATGAGCGAGCGCATTGGCAGCGGCAGATCGATGCCGCCGAGTTCGACCGCCGACTTCGCATGCGCCATTTCGTCGGCGCGCATTTGTTCGACCACGGCGCGCGATTCGAGATCGGCGGGCGGCAGGCTGTCGAGGTGGCTGTCCAGGTGATGCTCGACCTGGCGCTCGGTTTCCGCCATGAAACCAAGGCTCACCTTGTCGCCAAACCGCCCGGCCGCGAAACCGATCGCGAGCGCTCCCGCATACCAGAGCGGATTGAGCAGGCTAGGACGCGAGTCGAGCGCCTGCAAGCGGCGCGCGGTCCACGCGAGATGATCTTCTTCTTCGAGCGCCGCCTGTTCGAACGCGGCTTTCAGCGACGGCGAACGCGTGGCCATTTTCTGCGCCTGGTAGAGCGCCTGGGCGCACACCTCGCCCACGTGATTCACGCGCATGAGGCCGGCGGCGTGCGCGCGTTCGGCGGGCGTGAGATCCGTGCCGTTGGCGGCATTGTCAGTCAGATCGGCTTCGTTCGATTCCGCGTGTGCGGTCATCATGGCGGCATCGGCCGCGACCTCCGCCGATTGCTGCAGTGATTGCGATACCGGTTGCGATACCGGCACAGGCATCGGTCGCGACATGCGCGATACGCCCGTGATCGAACGCAATCCGCGGTCGAGTTCGGTGATCAGATCGTCCAGCGTCATCCAGCCTCCCATACGTTGCTTCGGGTCCGTCGGCGAGTCGGAATCGGCTCGTCGGCACTCCATGTTTCGCTCGCCCAGGACGGTCGTTTCGCGGCTACACAAACTTGCGGCGATCCGTCAATCGGGGCCTGCGCCGATAGATAGGCGCATATTCTAGACCATGTTGTGTAAACGAAACAGGTACTTAGCGGTGCCTCCCTTTTCCTTTGTGGCAGAAAACCCTTTTGTTACATTACGTGCAACTTCTCGCGAAGTTAGACGAAGGGACCCAAGCAAGATAAAAAATCCGGTCCCGTTACAAGACGCATAAATATTCGCAAACACTGGAGATCTTTCAATGAAGAAGTCGCTTCTCGCGCTTGCAGCGCTGGGCGCGTTCGCGGGCGTCGCTCACGCTCAGAGCAGCGTCACGCTGTACGGCATCATCGACGAAGGTTTCAACATCAACACGAACTCGGGTGGCCAGCACCTGTACAACCTGTCGAGCGGCGTTCTGCAAGGTAGCCGTTGGGGCCTGCGTGGCACGGAAGATCTGGGCGGCGGTCTGAAGGCGCTCTTCGTGCTCGAAAACGGCTTCGACGTGAACAACGGCAAGCTCGGTCAAGGCGGTCTGATGTTCGGTCGTCAAGCCTACGTCGGTTTGAGCCAGGCGCAAGTCGGTACGGTCACGCTGGGTCGTCAGTACGACTCCGTCGTCGACTACGTCGGTCCGCTCGAAACGGGCGACCAGTGGGGCGGCTACATCGCGGCTCACCCGGGTGACCTCGACAACTTCAACAACGCCTACCGCACGAACAACACGGTCAAGTTCACCAGCGCGAACTACGCTGGCCTGACGTTCGGCGGCACGTACAGCTTCGGCGGCCAGGCAGGCAACTTCACGGGCAACCAGATCTGGTCGTTGGGCGCAGGCTACAACAACGGTCCCCTCGTGCTCGGCGTCGGTTACCTGAACGCACGTACGCCGGCAGCTTCGGGCGGCCTGTTCAACAACGGCGGCACGACGACGGCAGCTAACGCCGCTGTCACCTCGCCGGTCTACGCTGGCTTCGCTTCGGCCAACACGTACCAGGTCATCGGTGCGGGCGGCGCATACACGTTCGGCGCAGCCACGTTCGGCCTGACGTATTCGAACATCCGCTTCGGCAACCTCGCTTCGTCGTACACGACGGCAGCGCTCGCGGCTCGCCGCGGCCAGTCGGAAACGCTGAACAACGTCGAAGTCAACTTCAAGTATCAGCTGACGCCGGCCCTGCTCGCAGGTCTCGCGTACGACTACACGCGCGGCGCGTCGATCGACGGCGCATCGCGTGCCCAGTACCACCAGGGCGCAGTGGGCGTCGACTACTTCCTGTCGAAGCGCACGGACGTGTACGTTGTCGGCGTCTACCAGCACGCGCTGGGCGACACGCTGAACGCGGCTGGCAACATCGTCGACGCAACGGCAGGCATCAACAACCTGACGCCGTCGTCGAACCAGAACCAGTTCACGGCTCGCGTCGGTATCCGTCACAAGTTCTAAGAAGAAGAGTCGTATCAAACTCGAAGGCGCCTCCGGGCGCCTTTTTTCTTTGGCGCTCGCCACCGGTCGACGCCGCCGAAGCCGCCGTCACCCCGCGTCGCGCCAATAAAAAAGCCTGCCCTCGGCGGGCAGGCTTTCCTGCATCAAGACGAGTCGCGCGCCACGCCGCTCAGGCGCGGCCGTCGCGCAACTCGCGCCGCAGGATCTTGCCGACGTTGGTCTTCGGCAGATCGTTGCGAAACTCGATGATCTTCGGCCGCTTGTAGCCCGTGAGCTGCGTCTTGCAGTAATCGAACACGTCCTTGTCGGTCAGCGCGGGATCTTTCTTGACGATGTAGAGCTTCACCGCTTCGCCCGAGTTCTGGTCCGGCACGCCCACGGCCGCCACTTCGAACACGCCCGGCAGCTTCGCGACCACGTCTTCGACTTCGTTCGGATACACGTTGAAGCCCGAGACCAGAATCATGTCCTTCTTGCGATCGACGAGCTTGATGTAGCCGGATTCGTTCATCACGCCCACGTCGCCCGACTTGAAGTAGCCGTCGGCGGTCATGACCTTGGCGGTTTCCTCGGGACGCTGCCAGTAACCCGCCATCACCTGCGGGCCGCGAATGCAGATCTCGCCCGCCGCGCCGATCGGCAACTCGTTGCCGTCGTCGTCGCGAATCGAGATTTCCGTGGACGGCAGCGCGAGCCCGATCGTGCCGGTGTACTCGGTGGCCGTGACGGGATTGCACGTCACGCTCGGCGAGGTCTCGGAAAGACCGTAGCCTTCGACGATCGGCGTTTGCGTGCGCTCGTACCAGCGCTTCGCCACGGCTTCCTGCACGGCCATGCCGCCGCCGTTCGCGACCAGCAGATGCGAGAAGTCGAGCTTGTCGAAGTCGGGATGATTGAGGATCGCGTTGTAGAGCGTGTTGACGGCCGGGAACGTCGTGACGGTGTAGCCGTGCAGCTCCTTGATCATGCCGGCGATGTCGCGCGGATTCGGAATCAGCACGGCGAGGCCGCCCGTGCGGATCGTCAGCAAACCGCACACCGTGAGCGCGAACACGTGATACAGCGGCAGCGCCGCGACCGTCACCGCCTGCGAGCCCGCCGGCACGCGCGCGAGCGCCGGCTCGGTCCACGCCGCGGATTGCAGCACGTTCGCGATCAGATTGCGATGCAGCAACGTCGCGCCCTTCGCCACGCCGGTCGTGCCGCCCGTGTACTGAAGAAACGCGACGTCCTCGGGGGTTTGCTCGACGCGCTGGAACGTCGTGCGCGCGGCGATCGCGTCGTTGAAACGCACATGGCCCGGCAGCGTCCACGCGGGCACCATCTTCTTCACGCGCCGCACGACGAAATTGACGATCCAGCCCTTCGCGCCCATCAGATCGCCCATCGACGCGACGAGCACGTGCTTCACGCGCGTATTCGCGATCACGGCGTCGAGCGTCGCGGCGAAATTTTCGAGGATCACGATCGCCTCGGCGCCGCTGTCCTTCAGCTGATGTTCGAGTTCGCGAGGCGTGTAAAGCGGATTCACGTTCACGACGACGTAACCCGCGCGCAGCACCGCCGCGAGCGCGACCGGATACTGCAGCACATTGGGCATCATGAGCGCGATGCGCGCGCCGCGCGCGATGCCGCGCGACTGGAACCACGCGGCGAGGCGCTGCGAGAGTTGGTCCAGCTCACCGTAGGTGATCGTCTTGCCCATGCATGCGAACGCGGGCTTCGCGCGGTAGGCGTTGAAGCTCTCTTCGAGCAGCGCCGTGATGGACGCATAACGGCTCGCGTCGATCTCAGCGGGAACGCCGGGCGGGTACGATTTCAGCCAGACTTTTTCCATGCGGCGTCTCCTCCTGGATTTTTCGAATGATCGTGCTAAAAAACGGATCGTAGCATGGCGATCCCGCTTTTATGTCTGCAAATCAGCGAGTTAGAAAAGCCCCTCGAACGCGCGAGAAAGCGCTATTGCAGGGGCGATGAAAGGTGAGCGGAGATTCAGGCGCGCGCGACTTCGACAAGACAGTCGTAAAACGTCGCCGAACCGCCGAGGTCCGTGAGCGCCTGGCTCGTGACTTCGTTGGCGTTGCGGCCGTCGGGCGCGAGCTTCTTCCACCAGATCGAAAGCCCCACCACGAGCCCCGGGCGCGCCCGTTCGGTCACGCGCGCGCGGGCGCGCATCGTGCCGCGATCGTTGAAGATGCGCACTTCGTCGCCGTCGGCGATCGCGCGGTGCGCGGCATCGGCGGGATGCAGGTCGACGTGCGGCTCGCCTTCGGTCGCGCGCAGGCTCTCGACGTTCACGAAGGTGCTGTTGAGGAAGTTACGCGCGGGCGGCGAGATCATCGCGAGCGGATAGCGCGCGGCCAGTTCGGGCGCGCCGTCCGCCGACTCGTACGGCGGCAGGTAATCGGGCAGCGGATCAAGCCCGGCCTTCGCGAGCGCCTCGCTGTAAAACTCGCACTTGCCGGTGGGCGTGCGAAAGCCGCCGTTCGCGAACGGCGCATCGGCGATCTGGAGTTCGAGCCAGCCTTCGCGTTTGAGCGCGTCCCAGTCCGCGCCGGCGAACGCGGGATCGTTCCAGTCGAACGCGCTCGCCGCCACGGCTTCGTCGCTCTCGAACAACGCGGGTTCGGTCAGATTCATGGCGCGCGCGATCGTGCGGAAAATCTCCGTGTTCGGGCGCGCCTCGCCCACCGGCGCGATGGCGGGCAGATTCGCCATCACGTGCGTGTGGCCATATGACTTGTGCACGTCGAGATGTTCGAGCTGCGTCGTGGCGGGCAGCAACAAATCGGCGTAATCGGCGGTATCGGTCTGGAACTGCTCGAGCACGATCGTGAACAGGTCTTCGCGCGCGAAACCCGCGGCGACCTTCGCCGATTCGGGCGCGACCGCAACGGGATTCGAGTTGTAGACGACGATCGCCTCGATCTTCGGGCCGAACGCGGCGTCGCCCGGGTGCGTGAGCGCGTCGCCGATCTGGTTCATGTTGACGATGCGCGGTTGATGCTTCGGCCAGCCCGGAATGAGATCGGGGCGCTGCAACGCGTTCGTATCGACAGGCGCCCATCCCGACGACGACAGCAGCACGCCGCCCGAACGCTCGCGCCACGCGCCCGTGAGCGCGGGCAGGCACGCGATCGCGCGCACGGCATTGCCGCCGCCGCGCACGCGCTGCAAGCCGTAATTCATGCGAATCGACGCCTTCTGCGTGGACGCGTAGAGGCGCGCGAGATCGACGATCTCCTGCTCGCCGATGCCGCAAATCTGCGCTACGCGCGCAGGCGTGTAGGTGAGCGCGCGCGCTTTCAACGCTTCGTAGCCGTGTGTGTGCGCGGCGATATAAGCGTGATCGAGCCGGTCTTCGGTGATCAGCACGTGCATCATGCCCAGCGCGAGCGCGCCGTCCGTGCCGGGCTTGAGCGCGATGTGCTGATGACACTTCTCGGCCGTGAGCGAGCGATACGGGTCGATGGCGATCAGCTTCGCGCCGTTACGCTTGGCCTCTTGCGCGCGGGTCCAAAAATGCAGATTCGACGCAATGGGATTCGCGCCCCAGATCAGGATCAGTTCGCTTTCCGCAAAATGCTCGGTGAGCATGCCGAGGCTCGAACCGAACGTATAGCGCAGACCGGCCGCACCGGCCGCCGCGCAGATCGCGCGATCGAGCCGCGACGCGCCGAGCTTGTGAAAGAAGCGTTGCGCGATGCTGTCGCCTTGCACGAGGCCCATCGTGCCGGCGTAGCTATACGGCAGGATCGCTTCGGGCGCGCGCCGGGCAATCTCACCAAGGCGTTCGGCGGCGATGCGGCTGGCTTCGTCCCAGCTGATCGGCTCGAAACGTCCTTCGCCCTTGCGGCCGACGCGCTTCATCGGCTGCGTCAGGCGCTTCGGATGGTGCACGCGTTCCGCGTAGCGCGTGACCTTCGTGCACAGCACGCCTTGCGTGGGCGCGTGGTCGGGATCGCCGCTCACCTTGATCGCCCGGCCGTTCTCGACCGTCACGCGCAGCGCGCAGGTATCGGGGCAATCGTGCGGACAAACCGCGCGGGCAAATTCGGCTGGTGCGTTCATCGTTGACCGGTGAGCAAAGCGTTGAATCGAATTGGAGATTTTAGTCTGTCCGTGGGGTGCCCCACTTGCGCAACCCGGAGGTTGGCGAGAAAAAAATGGTTCAGCGTAGAATGGATCGCCTAGACCCGGCCGAATCGAGGCATCGTGAGCCAAAGGCCGGGCGCCCACCTTTTCGAGCACCGTCAGCCATGAAACTGATCCCGGAAATCCAGGCCGCCCACGGCGAAATTCAGGGCCTCCGACGAACGATCCACGCGCATCCCGAGCTGCGCTACGAAGAAACCCAGACCGCCGACCTCGTGGCAAAGAAGCTCGAGGAATGGGGTCTCGAAGTGCATCGCGGCATGGGCAAAACGGGCGTGGTCGGCGTACTCAAGCGCGGCAACGGCAAACGGATGATCGGCTTGCGCGCCGATATGGACGCCTTGCCCATTCAGGAACTCAACACGTTCGATCATCGCTCGAAGCACGAGGGCAAGATGCATGCGTGCGGCCACGACGGCCATACCGCCATGCTGCTGGGCGCCGCGCAATATCTCGCGAAACACGGTGAGTTCGACGGCACGATCGTCTTCATTTTCCAGCCGGCCGAAGAAGGCGGCGCAGGCGCGAAAGCGATGATCGAAGACGGCCTTTTCAAGCAGTTTCCGGTAGATGCCGTGTTCGGCATTCACAACTGGCCCGGCATGCCGGCCGGCTACTTCGGCGTGACCGAAGGGCCGATCATGGCGTCGAGCAACGAATTCCGTATCGAAATCAAGGGCGTGGGGTCGCACGCCGCGCTGCCGCACAACGGCCGCGATCCGGTATTCACGGCCGTGCAGATCGCGAACGGGCTGCAGAGCATCATCACGCGCAACAAGAAGCCGCTCGATACGGCGGTACTGTCGATCACGCAGATTCACGCCGGCGATGCGGTGAACGTGGTGCCGAACACGGCATGGATCGCGGGTACGGTGCGCACCTTCACCACCGAAACGCTGGATCTGATCGAAGCGCGCCTGCGCAAGATCGCCGAGAGCACGGCCGACGCGTACGACTGTTCCGTCGACATCACGTTCCACCGCAACTATCCGCCAACAGTGAACAGCAGCGCGGAGACACAATTTGCCGCCGAGGTGATGCGTGAGGTCGTGGGCGCGGATCATGTCGATGCGAATGTCGAACCGACAATGGGCGCCGAGGACTTTTCGTTCATGCTGCTGGACAAGCCCGGCTGCTACGCGTTTCTGGGCAACGGCGAGGGCAGCCACCGCGAAGCCGGGCACGGTGCCGGCCCTTGCATGCTCCATAACGCGAGCTATGACTTCAACGATCAGCTGCTGCCGGTGGGATCGTCGTTCTGGGTGCATCTGGCGACGAAGTTTCTTGCGCAGACTTGAGCGTAGTGAGTTGATGTTGAATGCAAAAAAGCCGCCTCACCGGGCGGCTTTTTCGTCTGGCGTGCGGCTGTTTCAGCACGCGTAAACGCCGAAACCCCGGCACTCTTTCGGAGTTACCGGGGTTTCGAACTTTACAGCATGAGGAGCCTGACGATTACCTACTTTCACACGGGCAATCCGCACTATCATCGGCGTGGAGTTGTTTCACGGTCCTGTTCGGGATGGGAAGGGGTGGGACCAACTCGCTATGGTCATCAGGCATGACGGGTTGCTGCGTCGCATTTACGGTGCGCCACAGCCAATCGGGAAGAAGCGTAAAGAGGTGCTGCTTAATTGGGGTTGTGTTGTTTCAGGCACAACAACGATCTCAACCGTATGTGTTCTCCAAGATCCTGCACCTTGTGCAGGATGGGGCACCCTTCCGTGCTAACGCACTGGCGGCTGCCGGCACACACCTGTTATAGGATCAAGCCTTACGGGCAATTAGTATCAGTTAACTTAACGCATTACTGCGCTTCCACACCTGACCTATCAACGTCCTGGTCTCGAACGACCCTTCAAGGGGATCTAGTCCCCGGGGAAGTCTCATCTTGAGGCGAGTTTCCCGCTTAGATGCTTTCAGCGGTTATCTCTTCCGAACATAGCTACCCGGCGATGCCACTGGCGTGACAACCGGTACACCAGAGGTTCGTCCACTCCGGTCCTCTCGTACTAGGAGCAGGCCCCCTCAAACTTCCAGCGCCCACGGCAGATAGGGACCAAACTGTCTCACGACGTTTTAAACCCAGCTCACGTACCTCTTTAAATGGCGAACAGCCATACCCTTGGGACCGGCTACAGCCCCAGGATGAGATGAGCCGACATCGAGGTGCCAAACACCGCCGTCGATATGAACTCTTGGGCGGTATCAGCCTGTTATCCCCAGAGTACCTTTTATCCGTTGAGCGATGGCCCTTCCATACAGAACCACCGGATCACTATGACCTGCTTTCGCACCTGTTCGACTTGTGGGTCTCACAGTCAAGCACGCTTATGCCATTGCACTATCAGCACGATTTCCGACCGTACCTAGCGTACCTTCGTACTCCTCCGTTACCCTTTGGGAGGAGACCGCCCCAGTCAAACTGCCTACCATGCACTGTCCCCGACCCGGATCACGGGCCAAGGTTAGAACCTCAAACAGATCAGGGTGGTATTTCAAGGACGGCTCCATGCAGACTAGCGTCCACACTTCACAGCCTCCCACCTATCCTACACAAACCGGTTCAAAGTCCAATGCAAAGCTACAGTAAAGGTTCATGGGGTCTTTCCGTCTAGCCGCGGGGAGATTGCATCATCACAAACACTTCAACTTCGCTGAGTCTCGGGAGGAGACAGTGTGGCCATCGTTACGCCATTCGTGCAGGTCGGAACTTACCCGACAAGGAATTTCGCTACCTTAGGACCGTTATAGTTACGGCCGCCGTTTACCGGGACTTCAATCAAGAGCTTGCACCCCATCATTTAATCTTCCGGCACCGGGCAGGCGTCACACCCTATACGTCCACTTTCGTGTTTGCAGAGTGCTGTGTTTTTATTAAACAGTCGCAGCCACCAGTTTATTGCAACCCCTTCACCCTCTGCGCGCAGGCGCATCAAGCTACAGGGCGTACCTTATCCCGAAGTTACGGTACCAATTTGCCGAGTTCCTTCTCCCGAGTTCTCTCAAGCGCCTTAGAATACTCATCTCGCCCACCTGTGTCGGTTTGCGGTACGGTCAATGTGAAACTGAAGCTTAGAGGCTTTTCCTGGAACCCCTTCCGATTGCTTCGCAGCTCGAGGCCGCTCGCGCCACACCCTTGAATTGCGCACCCGGATTTGCCAAAGTGCCTTCTTCGATGCAGCGACCGGGACTTCCAACACCCGGACAACCTTCCGCGATCCGTCCCCCCATCGCATTTCACACTGGTACAGGAATATTGACCTGTTTCCCATCAGCTACGCATTTCTGCCTCGCCTTAGGCCGACTCACCCTACGCCGATGAACGTTGCGTAGGAAACCTTGGGCTTACGGCGAGGGGGCCTTTCACCCCCTTTATCGCTACTCATGTCAGCATTCGCACTTCTGATACCTCCAGCGCACTTTCCAATGCACCTTCGCAGGCTTACAGAACGCTCTCCTACCATGCACATAAATGTGCATCCGCAGCTTCGGTATATGGCTTAGCCCCGTTACATCTTCCGCGCAGGACGACTCGATCAGTGAGCTATTACGCTTTCTTTAAAGGGTGGCTGCTTCTAAGCCAACCTCCTGACTGTTTTAGCCTTCCCACTTCGTTTCCCACTTAGCCATATTTGGGGACCTTAGCTGGCGGTCTGGGTTGTTTCCTCTTGACACCGGACGTTAGCACCCGATGTCTGTCTCCCGTGATTGCACTCTTCGGTATTCGGAGTTTGCTATGGCGAAGTAATCCGCAATGGACCCTTCAACCATGACAGTGCTCTACCCCCGAAGGTGATACACGAGGCACTACCTAAATAGTTTTCGGAGAGAACCAGCTATTTCCAGGTTTGTTTAGCCTTTCACCCCTATCCACAGCTCATCCCCTAACTTTTCAACGTTAGTGGGTTCGGTCCTCCAGCACGTGTTACCGTGCCTTCAACCTGGCCATGGATAGATCACCTGGTTTCGGGTCTACACCCAGCGACTGGACGCCCTGTTCGGACTCGCTTTCGCTACGCCTGCCCTATTCGGTTAAGCTTGCCACTGAATGTAAGTCGCTGACCCATTATACAAAGGTACGCCGTCACCCCTTGCGAGGCTCCGACTGTTTGTATGCATGCGGTTTCAGGATCTATTTCACCTCCCGGGGTTCTTTTCGCCTTTCCCTCACGGTACTGGTTCACTATCGGTCGATCACGAGTATTTAGCCTTGGAGGATGGTCCCCCCATCTTCAGACAGGATTTCACGTGTCCCGCCCTACTTGTCGCATACCTAGTTCTTCCATTCCGTCTTCGCCTACGGGGCTATCACCCACTATGGCCGCACTTTCCAGAGCGTTTGGCTGACGGTACAGATAAAGAATGCAGGCTGGTCCCATTTCGCTCGCCACTACTTTGGGAATCTCGGTTGATTTCTTTTCCTGCGGCTACTTAGATGTTTCAGTTCGCCGCGTTCGCTTCACATGACCTATGTATTCAGTCATGGATACTCCATACGGAGTGGGTTTCCCCATTCGGATATCGGTGGATCAAAGCTTGTTTGCCAGCTCCCCACCGCTTTTCGCAGGCTACCGCGTCCTTCATCGCCTGTGATCGCCAAGGCATCCACCACATGCACTTGTTCGCTTGACCCTATAACGGGTGTGTCTCTGTGTGATTGCTCACAGCGAGAGTCACGCGTTACAGGTTGAGTATTCGTGTTGCGCCGTATTTCAAGGCGATCTTTCGATCACTTAAAAATACATTGATACAATCACAACCCTGATTCACCTACTCGTGCCCATCTCTAGACACTTTCAGATGAATCTCTTTACTACTTCTTCCTGATTGTTAAAGAACGACAGCCGATATGGTTTTACTCACATCGCTCTGACTGGCTCAATCGCCAATGCTTAATACCCGGCTTGTGTTCAAACCGGACACTAGGCATTGAGGATTGGTGGAGGATGACGGGATCGAACCGACGACCCCCCTGCTTGCAAAGCAGGTGCTCTCCCAGCTGAGCTAATCCCCCGCTCGTACCATTCAGACCCAGTGGCATGCACACGCCCTGTCCCCTGCGGGGATGGGATGCCCGTAGGTGCTGAAGCACCAACGGTCAATCGACATGGTGGGTCTGGATGGATTCGAACCATCGACCCCCGCCTTATCAAGACGGTGCTCTAACCGACTGAGCTACAGACCCCTGAGTCTGTCTTCTTTACAGCCGACAAGTGTGAGCGCTTAAAACGCGGTGAGCAGAAAGCTCTGGAAAGGAGGTGATCCAGCCGCACCTTCCGATACGGCTACCTTGTTACGACTTCACCCCAGTCATGAATCCTGCCGTGGTGACCGTCCTCCTTGCGGTTAGACTAGCCACTTCTGGCAAAACCCACTCCCATGGTGTGACGGGCGGTGTGTACAAGACCCGGGAACGTATTCACCGCGGCATGCTGATCCGCGATTACTAGCGATTCCAGCTTCACGCAGTCGAGTTGCAGACTGCGATCCGGACTACGATCGGTTTTCTGGGATTGGCTCCACCTCGCGGCTTGGCAACCCTCTGTTCCGACCATTGTATGACGTGTGAAGCCCTACCCATAAGGGCCATGAGGACTTGACGTCATCCCCACCTTCCTCCGGTTTGTCACCGGCAGTCTCCCCGAGTGCTCTTGCGTAGCAACTAGGGACAAGGGTTGCGCTCGTTGCGGGACTTAACCCAACATCTCACGACACGAGCTGACGACAGCCATGCAGCACCTGTGTTACGGCTCCCTTTCGGGCACTCCCACCTCTCAGCAGGATTCCGTACATGTCAAGGGTAGGTAAGGTTTTCGCGTTGCATCGAATTAATCCACATCATCCACCGCTTGTGCGGGTCCCCGTCAATTCCTTTGAGTTTTAATCTTGCGACCGTACTCCCCGTGCGGTCAACTTCACGCGTTAGCTACGTTACTAAGGAAATGAATCCCCAACAACCAGTTGACATCGTTTAGGGCGTGGACTACCGTGGTATCTAATCCTGTTTGCTCCCCACGCTTTCGTGCATGAGCGTCAGTATTGGCCCAGGGGGCTGCCTTCGCCATCGGTATTCCTCCACATCTCTACGCATTTCACTGCTACACGTGGAATTCTACCCCTCTGCCATACTCCAGCGATGCAGTCACCAATGCAGTTCCCGTGTTAAGCCCGGGGATTTCACATCGGTCTTACATCACCGCCTGCGCACGCTTTACGCCCAGTAATTCCGATTAACGCTTGCACCCTACGTATTACCGCGGCTGCTGGCACGTAGTTAGCCGGTGCTTATTCTTCCGGTACCGTCATCCCACCCGGATATTAGCCAGATGGTTTTCTTTCCGGACAAAAGTGCTTTACAACCCGAAGGCCTTCTTCACACACGCGGCATTGCTGGATCAGGGTTTCCCCCATTGTCCAAAATTCCCCACTGCTGCCTCCCGTAGGAGTCTGGGCCGTGTCTCAGTCCCAGTGTGGCTGGTCGTCCTCTCAGACCAGCTACGGATCGTCGCCTTGGTGGGCCTTTACCCCACCAACTAGCTAATCCGCCATCGGCCGCCCCTATAGCGCGAGGCCCGAAGGTCCCCCGCTTTCATCCGTAGATCGTATGCGGTATTAATCCGGCTTTCGCCGGGCTATCCCCCACTACAGGACACGTTCCGATGTATTACTCACCCGTTCGCCACTCGCCACCAGGTGCAAGCACCCGTGCTGCCGTTCGACTTGCATGTGTAAGGCATGCCGCCAGCGTTCAATCTGAGCCAGGATCAAACTCTTCAGTTCAAACCTGTTACTGTTTTTCGGTTCTTTCGAACCGGTCGCTCACTCAAAGCTGACAGGAATCTGAATAAATTCAAAAACCTGACTTACTTTAGTGTGAGACTCTTGATACTTTTGCTTATCCTGAAGCGCTCCGGAGAACGTTTCAGGCCGCCACCGCATCAAGCGCCCACACTTATCGGCTGTAAATTTTTAAAGATCGATTCGCCGAAACCGCTGGCCAGTCGCAAACTGCTGCGCTACTGTCTGGCGTTTTCTGCGTTGCTGCGTCAGCAGCAGAGAAACGAGATTATGAAGAATCTTTTTCGTCTCGTCAACATCTTTTTTTCGCTCACCGTTTAAAACCGGTACCTCGAGCGCAAAAATCTGCTGATCCGACCACCGCCCGTTTCGTGGCGGCTTCGCGGTTCCCGCTACGTCTGAACTGCGAAGGGGGCGAATCTTAGCGCCCCGTGAGCCAACCCGCAAGGGGGTGGCGTGAAATAAATCCGGCCGCCTTTACCTGGAACATAAGGCAACGCCCGCGGCCCGATCATCTCGCCAGTACTTACTTGTTCTTGAACGCCGGCTTGCGCTTCTCGACGAACGCCGCCATCCCTTCCTTCTGATCTTCTGTCGCGAACAGCGAGTGGAACATCCGGCGCTCGAAGTGCACGCCTTCGGCGAGCGTCGTTTCATACGCGCGATTCACGGCCTCCTTGGCCATCATCACCGCCGGCAACGAGAACTCGCAGATAGTCGTGGCCGCCGCGATCGTCTCGTCGAGCAATTCAGCGGCGGGAATCACCCGCGATACCAGACCGGCGCGCTCCGCTTCCTCCGCGCCCATCATCCGGGCCGTCAGACAGAGATCCATCGCCTTCGCTTTGGAGACCGCGCGCGGCAGACGCTGCGTGCCGCCCGCACCCGGAATCACGCCGAGCTTGATCTCCGGCTGGCCGAACTTCGCTGTATCGGCGGCATAGATGATGTCGCACATCATGGCCAGCTCGCAGCCGCCACCCAGCGCGAAACCCGCGACCGCCGCGATGACCGGCTTGCGGATCGAGCGAATCGCTTCCCAGTTGCGCGTGATGTAGTCGCCCTTATAGACGTCCATGAAGCTGTAGCTCGCCATCATGCCGATGTCGGCGCCCGCCGCGAACGCCTTCTCGCTCCCGGTAATGACGATCGCACCCACGCCCTCGTCCGCGTCGAACGCCTTGAGCGCCGCGCCCAGTTCGTCCATCAACGCGTCATTGAGTGCGTTGAGCGCCTTTGGGCGATTGAGCGTGATCAAGCCGACTTTGCCGCGCGTTTCGACCAGGATGTTCTCGTACCCCATACGTCCTCCTTCCCTCTAAGAAAAGTCTCGCAAAAAATTTTTCACGCCGAAGTTTGACTAATGCTAACATTTGCCAACCAACCGGTCGGTCAATTAATTGATACGGGCCCAGTCCAACCTCTCTTCCCCACGTCGAGCCATGACACATCCGTTGTTCGCCAAACACGAGGGCGCGCTGCACAAGGCGCTCGCTGCCATCGAGACCCGCGGCTACTGGAGCCCGTTCGCCGAAATGCCCAGCCCCAAAGTGTACGGGGAATCCGCCAGCGCGGACGGCGAAGCCGCGTTCAAGGCGCACCTCGATCGCCCCTTCGAACTCGACCAGCCCGCGACCGGCGAAACCGTCGGTAACGAAACCTCGCCGTTCGGTTTCGCGCTCGGTGCGCGCTATCCGAAATCGACACCCGACCAGCTGATCGACGCCGCTCGGCAAGCCCAGCGCGACTGGCGCGCGGCTGGCCCGCAGGCGTGGGCCGGCGTGAGTCTCGAAATCCTCGAGCGCCTCAATCGCGCGAGCTTCGAGATCGCATTCAGCGTGATGCATACCACCGGCCAGGCGTTCATGATGGCGTTCCAGGCGGGCGGCCCGCACGCGCAGGATCGCGCGCTCGAAGCCGTGGCTTATGCCTACGACCAGCTGCGCCGCATTCCCGCCGACGCGCACTGGGAAAAGCCGCAGGGCAAAAACCCGCCGCTCGCGATGCAAAAGCGCTTCACGATCGTGCCGCGCGGCACGGGTCTCGTGCTCGGCTGCTGCACCTTCCCGACCTGGAATGGTTACCCGGGCCTGTTCGCCGATCTGGCGACGGGCAATACGGTGATCGTCAAGCCGCACCCCGGCGCGATCCTGCCGCTCGCGATCACCGTGCGCATCGCGCGTGAGGTGCTGCGCGAAGCTGGTTTCGATCCGAACGTGGTGACGCTGCTCGCGACGGATCCCAACGACGGCGCGCTCGTCCAGCAACTCGCGCTGCGCCCCGAAATCAAGCTGATCGACTTCACGGGCAGCACGCAGAACGGCGACTGGCTCGAACGCAACGCCCACCAGGCGCAGGTCTACACCGAGAAAGCCGGCGTGAACCAGATCGTGATCGATTCCGTCGACGATCTGAAAGCGGTCGCGCGCAACATCGCGTTCTCGCTGTCGCTCTACTCGGGCCAGATGTGCACGGCGCCGCAAAACATTTACGTGCCGCGCGACGGCATTCGCACCGCCGAAGGGCCGATGAGCTTCGAAGCCGTTGCCCAGGCGCTGGCCGGCGCCGTGCAGAAGTTCGTTGCCGATCCGGCCCGCGCCGTGGAAGTGCTCGGCGCGATCCAGAACGACGGCGTGACGGCGCGCATCGACGAAGCCCGCCAGCTCGGCACCGTGCTCGCCGACAGCCAGACGATCGAGCACCCGCAATTCACCGGTGCGCGCGTGCGCACGCCGCTCGTGCTCTCGCTCGACGCCGCTCGCGACGCCGCGCAGTTCACGCGCGAATGGTTCGGCCCGATCTCCTTCGTGATCGCCACGGACTCCACCGAGCAGTCGCTCAAGCTCGCGGGCGAAACCGCGCGCGATCACGGCGCGCTCACGCTTTCGGTCTACAGCACCGACCAAGCCGTGATCGACGCCGCGTACGAAGCGGCCATCACGGGCGGCGTGGCGCTCTCGATCAACCTCACGGGCGGCGTGTTCGTGAACCAGTCGGCGGCGTTCTCGGACTTCCACGGCACCGGCGCCAATCCCGCGGCCAACGCCGCGCTGGCCGACGCCGCGTTCGTGGCCAACCGGTTCCGCGTGGTTCAAAGCCGCGTTCATGTTGAACCGAAAGCGGCGAGCGTTGCAGTCGGCTGAACGGCCTATGCCGTTTGGCCGAATGGCGCCCCACTCCCCGTCCCCTTAGCATGAAGGTGTGAGCGCAAACCGCGCTCGCGCCCCAGGAATCCGAGATGACCGAAGCCTATATCTGCGACGCGATTCGCACGCCGTTCGGCCGCTACGGCGGCGCCCTCAAGGACGTTCGCGCCGACGACCTCGCCGCCGTGCCCATTCGCGCGCTCATCGAGCGTAACCCCGGCGTGGACTGGCGCGCACTTGACGACATCATTTACGGTTGCGCGAATCAGGCCGGCGAAGACAACCGCAACGTCGCGCGCATGGCCGCGCTGCTTGCCGGTTTGCCGACCGATGCCCCCGGCGCCACGCTCAACCGCCTGTGCGGCTCCGGCCTCGACGCCGTCGGCAGCGCGGCGCGCGCGATCAAGGCCGGTGAAGCCAGTCTCATGATCGCGGGCGGCGTGGAAAGCATGACGCGCGCGCCCTTCGTCATGGGCAAGGCGAACGCGGCGTTTTCGCGCGAAGCGGCCATTTACGACACGACTATCGGCTGGCGTTTCGTCAATAAACTGATGAAGCAGGAATACGGCGTCGATTCGATGCCGGAAACGGCGGAAAACGTCGCGGTCGAATTCAACATCAATCGCGCCGATCAGGACGCGTTCGCGCTGCGCAGCCAGCAAAAGGCAGCCCGCGCGCAGCAGGACGGCACGCTCGCGCAGGAAATCGTCGCGGTCGAAATCGCGCAGAAGAAAGGCGATCCGGTGCGCGTGACGCTCGACGAACACCCGCGCGAAACCTCGCTCGAAGCGCTCGGCAAGCTCAAGGGCGTCGTCAAGCCGGACGGCACGGTCACTGCCGGCAATGCCTCCGGCGTCAACGACGGCGCCTGCGCGCTGCTGCTCGCCAATGAAGCCGCCGCCCGGCAATATGGCCTGCGCCGTCGCGCACGCGTCCTGGGCATGGCCACGGCCGGCGTGGCGCCGCGCATCATGGGTATCGGCCCGGCGCCCGCCACGCAAAAGCTGCTCAAGCAACTCGGTATGACGATCGACCAGTTCGACGTGATCGAGCTGAACGAAGCGTTCGCGTCGCAGGGTCTCGCGGTACTGCGCCAGCTCGGCATTGCCGACGACGACGCGCGCGTGAACCCGAACGGCGGCGCGATCGCGCTCGGACATCCGCTGGGCGCATCCGGCGCGCGGCTCGTCACCACGGCGCTCCATCAACTGGAGCGCACGCAGGGCCGCTACGCGCTGTGCACCATGTGCATCGGCGTGGGGCAAGGCATTGCGCTGGCGATCGAGCGCGTGTCCGAATAAGCGCTTCCGGAATCAGCGCCTCAAATACGTGCCTCATAGGTGCCTCATAGGTGCCTTAAGGCCACGCCGGGAACGAGACACGAACGGAGATAACGGAGACAACGATGCCCTACGATGCGATCCGCGTCGAAATCGACACCGCCACGCGCGTGGCCACCATCACGCTGAACCGCCCGGACAAGCTCAACAGCTTCACCCGCGCGATGCATCGCGAGCTGGCCGCCGCGCTCGACGAAGTCACTGCCGCGCAAGCGCGCGCGCTCGTGCTGACCGGCGCGGGCCGCGGATTTTGCGCGGGCCAGGATCTCGCCGATCTCGACTTCACGCCGGGCGCGATGAGCGATCTCGGCGCGCTCATCGAGGAACATTTCAATCCGCTCATCAAACGCTTGCAAGCGCTGCCCATGCCCGTGATCGCGGCCGTCAACGGCACGGCGGCGGGCGCGGGCGCGAATCTCGCCTTTGCCTGCGATCTTGTGCTCGCCGCGCGCTCGGCGAGCTTCATCCAGGCGTTCGTGAAGATCGGTCTCGTGCCAGACTCCGGCGGCACGTGGTTCCTGCCCAAGCGGGTCGGCATGCAGCGCGCGCTCGGTCTCGCGCTCACCGGCGACAAACTCAGCGCGGAGAAAGCTGAAAGCTGGGGGCTCGTCTGGCAAGTCACCGAAGACACCGAACTCGCGCACACCGCGGCCGCCTTCGCCGCGCGCCTCGCGCAGCAGCCCACGCGCGCGATCGTCGCCACGCGTGAAGCGCTGCGCGCATCGGCATCGAACACGCTCGACCAGCAGCTCGATCTCGAGCGCGACCTGCAACGCGAACTGGGCGCCTCGCACGATTACGCGGAAGGCGTGCAGGCGTTCATCGAAAAACGCGCGCCGCGCTTCGAGGGCCGCTGACATGTCGACACAAGCCACCCACAACCCGCCCGCGCAGGCCGATCTGTCGCCCGACGAACTCGCGCGCGCGGCCGCGCAAACCATGTACGAAAACGACGGCTGCACGCGCGCGCTCGGCATGGAACTGCTCGAAGTGCGCGCCGGTTACGCGCGCCTGCGCATGGCCGTGCGGCCCGAGTTTCTCAACGGCCACCAGACCTGCCACGGCGGCATGATCTTTTCGCTCGCGGATTCGGCGTTCGCCTTCGCGTGCAACTCGTACAACATCAATACCGTCGCGGCCGGCTGCTCGATCGAATTCCTGCGCCCGGTTTTGCGCGACGAAGTGCTGACCGCGGAAGCCATCGAGCAGGTCCTGTCGGGCCGCAACGGGGTCTACGACATTCGCGTCACGAACCGCGCGGGCGAAACCGTCGCAATGTTCCGAGGTAAGTCCGCGCAGATCCGCGGCAACGTCATTCCCGCCGCAACGTGAACCGGGTTGCCCCTGCACTTGCCACGCGCCACGACTAAAGTCCTTACGATTCAGGAGACACCCATGACCACCACGCTGCCGCTCGATCCCATCGAAACGGCGAGCCGCGACGAGCTTGCGGCGCTGCAACTCCAGCGCCTCAAATGGTCGTTGACGCACGCCTACGAGAATTCGCCCGTGTATCGCCGCAAGTTCGACGAAGCGGGCGTGCACCCGTCGCAGCTCGAAACGCTCGCCGATCTCGCGCGCTTCCCGTTCACCACGAAAAAGGATCTGCGCGACAGCTATCCGTTCGGCATGTTCGCGGTGCCGCAGGATCAGATCTCGCGCATTCACGCCTCGTCGGGCACGACCGGCAAGCCCACCGTGGTCGGCTACACCGCGCGCGACATCGACACGTGGGCGAACCTGGTTGCGCGTTCGGTGCGCGCGGCGGGCGCGCGGCGCGGCGACAAGGTGCACATCAGCTACGGCTATGGTCTTTTCACGGGTGGCCTCGGCGCGCACTACGGCGCGGAGCGCGCGGGTCTCACGGTCATTCCGTTCGGCGGCGGCCAGACCGAAAAACAGGTCCAGCTGATCCAGGATTTCCGTCCCGACATCATCATGGTCACGCCGAGCTACATGCTCGCCATCGCCGACGAAATGGAGCGCCAGGGCATGGACCCGGCTTCGTCGTCGCTGCGCATCGGCATCTTCGGCGCGGAGCCGTGGACCAACGACATGCGCACGGCCATCGAGCAGCGCATGGGCATCACGGCCGTCGACATCTACGGGCTTTCGGAAGTCATGGGTCCGGGCGTGGCCTCGGAATGCGCCGAAACCAAAGACGGCCCGACGATCTGGGAAGATCACTTCTATCCCGAGATCATCGACCCGGAAACCGGCGAAGTGCTGCCCGACGGCGAATTCGGCGAACTGGTCTTCACCTCGCTCACGAAGGAAGCGCTGCCCATCGTCCGCTATCGCACGCGCGATCTCACGCGCCTGTTGCCCGGCAGCGCGCGCACGATGCGCCGCATGGAAAAGATCACCGGCCGCTCGGACGACATGCTGATCATCCGCGGCGTGAACGTCTTCCCCACGCAGATCGAAGAACTGCTGCTCAAGCAACCCGCGCTCGCGCCGCATTATCAGATCGTGCTGACGAAGGAAGGTCCGCTCGACGTCATGACGCTCAATTGCGAGCCGTGCCCGGAAAGCGCGCCCGACTACGGCGCGCTCGACGCCGCCAGCAAGGCGCTCGCTTACGACATCAAGGCGCTGATCGGCGTGACGGCGCACATCAAGGTGCTCGACGTGAACGGCATCGAGCGTTCGGTGGGCAAGGCACGGCGCGTGATCGACAAGCGGCCGAAGTGAGCGCCGCAGTCAGGCCTCGCCCAAACGCGCGGCCGTTGAACTCGCACCAATAAAAAAGCCGGCTTCCGCCGGCTTTTTTACGTCGTCGCTAAACGAATCGGGACAAACCTCGACGAATCACGAGTTCGGGAACAGCAGCCACATCCGGCCGCCCTGCTTCATCTTGCCGGCGAGATCGCCAGCGTCGTCGCCGAGTCCCCAGAAGTAGTCGGCGCGCACGCCACCCTTGATCGCCGAGCCCGTGTCCTGCGCGAACACGAGCCGGTTGAGCGGCGTGTTGGTGAGCGGGCGCGTGGTCTGGAGAAACACGGGCGTGCCGAGCGGAATCGAGGAAGGGTCGACGGCGATCGAGCGCTCCGGCGTGAGCGGTACGCCGAGCGCGCCGATCGGACCGTCGGCGCCGCCTTGCGCCGCGCTTTCCGTGGAAGGCATTTCGCGGAAGAACACGAAGCGCGGATTGGTGTCGAGCAGCGCGTCGACGCGCGTCGGATTCGCGCGCGCCCACGCCTTGATGCCCTGCATGGTCGCCTGCGCGGGCGTGAGCTCGCCACGATCGAGCAGCCAGCGCCCGATCGACTTGTACGGCTGATTGTTGGTGCCGCCAAAGCCGAGACGCATCACGCTGCCGTCTTCCATCACGATGCGGCCCGAGCCTTGCACCTGCAGGAAGAACGCTTCGATCGGATCGTCGACCCAGACGAGTTCGTTGCCGCTCAGCACGCCCGAACGTTCGAGCTGCGCGCGCGCCGGCAGCGGGCCGCCCGCGCGATAGCCGGCCGGCCAGTGGTACAGCGCCGTCTGGTAGATGCCGTGACGCGTGCGCGAACCGCGCAGCAGCGGCTCGTAGTAGCCGGTCACGAGACCGTCGAGCGTGCCGTCGGTGTTGGCGAACTGATAGGGCGTGAAATACGTCTCGAAGAAGGTGCGCGCGCCCGCGGCGTCCAGATCGTCGATCTGCGAGGCCGCCGCGCAGGCGCGCTGCCAGCGCGGTTCGCGCGCGAGCCGCGTGCAGTTCGCGCGCAACGCGGCCGTCGCGCCGATCAGCGAGTCGTCCTGCCAGCCCGGCACCTGTTGCCACGCGACCGGCGTCAGGCGTTGCGCCGCGAGTTGCGAAGGCAACGCGGGCGCGCCCTTGGGCGGCGTGGTGCGCACGTAACTCGGGCCGCCGCACGCGGCCAGCAGCGCCGCGAGCGCGACGGCGCCCAGCCATCCGCCAATGCGCCGCGCGCTGGCGCGCGCGCCCGTATGCGCCCCCGTAATACCCGGCATTGCCGCCGGTTCCGGCGCGATTTCGCGCCTACAATGACGACTCTCGATGGATGCCGCCATGTCAGATCTGCTCGACGAATACCCGATGCTCATGTTTGCGCTGGAGGCGCTCCTTGCGCTGTTCCTGTTGATTTTCATCGTTGTGTGGACCGCGTCGGGCAGGAAGCAGCGAGAGCGAGCCCGCCACGACGAGCGGCGTCAGGACTAGCAGACCCGAAAATCGCGCAAGCGTTCCCCCCACGCCCGGCCGCGGGCACCGGGCGCGCGCTCAGTGCAGCGTGCGCGGCATGCGCAGCACGAACTCGGCAACCGGCGCCTCGAAGCGCTCGGCATCTTCGGCCACGCAAAAATACGCGCCGCGCATCGTGCCCACTGGCGTGGCGATCACGGCCCAGCTCGTGTATTCGAATTGTTCGCCCGGCTTGAGCAGCGGCTGATGGCCGACCACGCCCAAACCTTTCACTTCCTGAACGTGTTCTTCGCTGTCGGTGATGATCCAGTGGCGCGCGATCAGCTGCGCGGCGACCTGACCGGTGTTGCGAATGGTCAGCGTGTAGGCGAACGCATATTTACGGTGCTCCGGGTCCGATTCTTCGGGCAGGTAGCGCACCTGCGACGTCACGCTGAATTCGTACTGGCTCATCCTCGTTCCAGATCGGTCCAATCCTCCGGGCGCATGCGCCGGTTCGGTTGGCGGTTCGTTTGACTTCGAAGTCCCGCGCGGCAAGGCTCGCGGGCGCGCCGCAATGCGCGGCACATGGTTCCGCATTCTGCGTCATGCGGGCAGCACCCGCAACCCGGCGCCTCGCCCGGCTGACGGTAAAATACGGTTTTTCCGACAGTTTCCGCTCGCCGCCATGACGCAATTCCGCATCGCTCCCAGCATTCTCTCCGCCGACTTCTCGCGTCTTGGCGAGGAAGTCCGCAACGTCGTCGAAGCCGGCGCCGACTGGATTCACTTCGACGTGATGGACAACCATTACGTGCCGAACCTCACGATCGGCCCGCTCGTGTGCGAGGCGATCCGCCCGCACGTGAACGTGCCCATCGACGTGCATCTGATGGTGCGCCCGGTCGACCGCATCGTGCCCGACTTCGCGAAGGCCGGCGCCAACGTCATCAGCTTTCACCCGGAAGGCTCCGACCATATCGACCGCACGCTTTCGCTGATCCGCGATCACGGCTGCAAGGCCGGTCTCGTGTTCAATCCCGCCACCTCGCTGAGCTACCTCGACCACGTGATGGACAAGCTCGATCTCGTGCTCATCATGTCGGTGAATCCGGGCTTCGGCGGCCAGTCGTTCATCCCCGAGGCGCTCAACAAGCTGCGCGAAGCGCGCGCGCGCATCGACGCCTATAACGAACGCACGGGCCGCGAGATCCATCTCGAAGTGGACGGCGGCGTGAAGATCGACAACATCGCCGAAATCGCCGCGGCGGGCGCGGACACCTTCGTCGCCGGTTCGGCCGTGTTCGGCAAGCCCGACTACAAGGCGGTGATCGACCAGATGCGCGCGCAGCTCGCGACCGTGACGCACGCGCGCAACGACGCGCAGAACGCACGATGAGCGACGCCATCCAGCTCAAGGCGCCGCGCATCGAAGCGGCGCTGATCGACCTCGACGGCACCATGGTCGATACCGCCGGCGACTTCGCCGCGGGCCTGAACGGCATGCTCGCGCAATTCGACGCCGAAGAAACCACGCGCGAAGAGGTGATGGGCTACGTGGGCAAGGGCTCGGAGCATCTCATCAAGAGCGTGCTCGCGCCGCGCTTTGCCGCGGCCGACGCCCAGGCGCGCTTCGACGAGGCGCTCGCGCTCTACCAGGACGAGTACGCGAAGATCAACGGCCGTCACACGCATCTGTACCCCGACGTGGAAGCGGGCCTCGCCGCGTTGCGCGACGCGGGCGTGAAGCTCGCCTGCGTGACCAACAAGCCGCACCGCTTCGCCGTCGAGCTGCTCGCGCAGTACGGCTTCGCGAAATATTTCGAAGTCGTGCTGGGCGGCGACAGCCTGGCGAAGAAAAAGCCCGATCCGCTGCCGATGCTCACGGCGTGCGAACGGCTGGGTGTTGCACCGCAGGCGGCGGTGGCGATCGGCGACTCGGAAAACGACGCGCTCGCGGGCCGCGCGGCCGGCATGGCCACGCTGACGGTGCCTTACGGCTACAACCACGGCCAACCTGTACAGCAAATTCAATCCGATGGTATAGTTGCCACGCTGCTCGAAGCCGCCAAGGTTGTCGCAGCGCACAACACTCTGACCTAAGTTCTCAACTGAACGTCATCATCCTCATGTTTCTGAATAAAAAACGGAGTCTGATTAGCATCGACCGGGGAGCCTGGCCCTGGCGTCGCTGGTCGCGCTAACCTCACTCGAGGTTCGCTGAAGTCTGTCTTCAGCACCGTTTTTTACTTCGCTGCGCACTCGCGCGTGTCTCGACTCTAAACTGTTGCGGTAAATCGTCGGCTGCTCTGGCCGCTGGCTGTCGCCCATCCTGTGCGTTGTTTCGTCGCCCGCTTATCGTCGCGTGCGACCGAACACACCAGGCGCGAACGGCTACGCCAGAATCTTCCGTCGAGATTCCGCACGCCGGCCTGGCCCAGCGCTTCACCGCGCCGCCCGGCCGCACGAGCGAGCGCCAGCGTTCAAGCCACCCTAGCACTCGAAAAACAGTCGCCATCGCGCCTGGCACCGCGCCCGCACAAGCGGCGGGCCGCACCCGACGTCGCGACCGGCAGCACGCACAGGATCGGAACATGACCGAACTCGAATTTCAGTCTCTCGCCAACGAGGGCTACAACCGCATCCCGCTGATCGCCGAAGCGCTCGCCGATCTCGAAACGCCGCTTTCGCTCTACCTCAAGCTCGCGCAGCCCGAGCGTGGCGGCGCGAACTCGTTCCTGCTGGAGTCCGTGGTGGGCGGTGAGCGGTTCGGCCGCTACTCGTTCATCGGCCTGCCCGCGCGTTCGCTGATCCGCGCGAGCAATGGCGTGTCGGAAGTCGTGCGCGACGGCCAGGTGATCGAAACCGACCACGGCGACCCGCTCGAATTCATCGCGAAATTCCAGGCGCGCTTCAAGGTCGCGCAGCGTCCCGGCCTGC
This sequence comes from Paraburkholderia acidisoli, assembly GCF_009789675.1. Classification (NCBI taxonomy): domain Bacteria; kingdom Pseudomonadati; phylum Pseudomonadota; class Betaproteobacteria; order Burkholderiales; family Burkholderiaceae; genus Paraburkholderia; species Paraburkholderia acidisoli. Next base: position 2,788,338 of record NZ_CP046913.1, read on the forward strand.
CACGTTTCTGCGGCGGTCTCGCGGGCTACTTCGGTTACGACGCGGTGCGCTACATCGAGAAAAAGCTCGCCGCGACCTGCCCCACCGACGATCTCGGCCTGCCCGACATCCAGTTGCTGCTGACCGAGGAAGTCGCGGTCATCGACAATCTCGCGGGCAAGCTCTACCTGATCGTCTACGCCGATCCGCAAACGCCCGAGGCGTACACGAAGGCGAAGCACCGTCTGCGCGAACTCAAGCAGCGTCTGCGCACCACCGTGCAGCCGCCGGTGACGAGCGCGAGCGTGCGCACCGAGACCTTCCGCGAGTTCAAGAAGGACGATTACCTCGCGGCCGTACGCCGTGCGAAGGAATACATCGCCGCGGGCGAGCTGATGCAGGTACAGGTCGGCCAGCGCCTCACCAAGCCGTATCGCGACAATCCGCTCTCGCTGTATCGCGCGCTGCGTTCGCTGAATCCTTCGCCGTACATGTACTACTACAACTTCGGCGAATTCCACGTGGTGGGCGCTTCGCCGGAAATTCTGGTGCGCCAGGAAAAGCGCGGCGAGGATCGCATCGTCACGATCCGGCCGCTCGCGGGTACACGGCCGCGCGGCAACACGCCCGAGCGCGACGCCGAACTCGCCACGGAACTGCTCAACGACCCGAAGGAGATCGCCGAGCACGTCATGCTGATCGACCTCGCGCGCAACGACGTGGGCCGTATCGCCGAAATCGGCTCGGTGGCCGTGACCGACAAGATGGTGATCGAGAAGTACTCGCACGTGCAGCACATCGTGAGTTCGGTGGAAGGCAAGCTCAAGCCCGGCGTGAACAATTTCGACGTGCTGCGCGCGACCTTCCCGGCCGGCACGCTTTCGGGGGCGCCGAAGGTGCGCGCGATGGAACTCATCGACGAACTCGAACCGGTGAAGCGCGGCCTCTACGGCGGCGCGGTGGGCTACCTCTCGTTCAACGGCGAGATGGATCTGGCGATCGCGATCCGCACGGGCCTGATTCACAACGGCAATCTCTACGTGCAGGCCGCGGCCGGCGTGGTGGCCGATTCGGTGCCCGAGTCCGAATGGCAAGAGACGGAAAACAAGGCGCGCGCCGTGCTGCGCGCCGCCGAGCAGGTGCAGGACGGCCTCGACAGCGACTTCTGAGCGGAGACAAGACCATGTTGCTCATGATCGACAACTACGATTCGTTTACCTACAACATCGTCCAGTACTTCGGCGAACTCGGCGAAGACGTCCGCACGTATCGCAACGACGAAATCACGCTCGACGAGATCAAGCAGCTCAACCCCGCGCGCATCTGCCTTTCGCCGGGACCGAGCAACCCGCAACACGCGGGCATCACGCTCGACGTGCTGCGCGAATTCGCGGGCAAGACGCCCATTCTCGGCGTGTGCCTCGGCCATCAGGCCATCGGCGAGGCGTTCGGCGGCCGTGTCGTGCGCGCGAAAACCATCATGCACGGCAAGGTCAGTTCGATCGAAACCGACTGCAAAGGCGTATTCGCCGACTTGCCGAAGCACTTCAACGTCACGCGCTATCACTCGCTCGCGATCGAGCGCGAGTCGCTGCCCGACTGCCTCGAAGTCTCGGCGTGGACCGAAGACGGCGAAATCATGGGCGTGCGCCACAAGACGCTCGACGTGGAAGGCGTGCAGTTCCATCCGGAATCGATTCTCTCGGAGCACGGCCACGCGCTGTTCGAGAACTTCCTGAAGCAGACCCAACGCGCGTAACCCGGAGCCACGATCATGATTACCCCGCAAGAAGCGCTGCAACGCACGATCGAGCACCGCGAAATCTTCCACGACGAGATGCTGCATCTCATGCGCATGATCATGCGCGGCGAACTCTCGCCGGTGATGTCGGCGGCCATCATCACGGGCCTGCGCGTGAAGAAGGAAACCATCGGCGAGATCGCGGCGGCCGCGACCGTGATGCGCGAGTTCGCCAATCACGTCGACGTGAAGGACAACTCGAATTTCATCGACATCGTCGGCACCGGCGGCGACGGTTCGCATACGTTCAACATCTCCACCGCGTCGATGTTCGTGGTCGCGGCGGCGGGCGCGAAGGTCGCCAAGCACGGCAATCGCGGCGTGTCCAGCAAGTCGGGCAGCGCGGACGTACTCGAGGCGCTCGGTGTGAACATCGACCTGCAGCCGGAACAGGTGGCCGCGTCGATCGCCGAAACCGGCATGGGCTTCATGTTCGCGCCCAACCATCATCCGGCGATGAAGAACATCGCGGCCGTGCGCCGCGAACTGGGCGTGCGCACCATCTTCAATATTCTCGGCCCGCTCACGAATCCGGCCGGCGCGCCCAATCAGCTGATGGGCGTGTTCCACCCCGACCTCGTCGGCATTCAGGTGCGCGTGATGCAGCGTCTGGGCGCGAAGCACGTGTGCGTGGTGTACGGCAAGGACGGCATGGACGAGGTCTCGCTCGGCGCGGCCACGCTTGTCGGCGAACTCAAGGACGGCGAGATTCGCGAGTACGAGATTCACCCCGAAGACTTCGGCATGCAGATGGTCTCGAACCGCTCGCTCAAGGTCGAGAACGCCGAAGAGTCGAAAGCGATGCTGCTCGGCGCGCTCTCGAACGAAGCCGGCACGGCGCGCGAGATCGTCGCGCTCAACGCGGGTACGGCGCTCTACTCGGCCAACGTGGCGAACTCGATCGCGGAAGGCATTGCCCTTGCGCGCGATACGCTCGCCAGCGGCCGCGCACGCGCCAAGGTCGACGAACTGGTACGCTTCACGCAGCAATTCAAGCGCGCTTGAGACTCACCGCGCACGCTGATCGATCACCGTTTTAAGCACACACCATGAGCGACATCCTCGAAAAAATCATTGCCGTGAAGCGCGAAGAAGTGCGCGTGGCGCTGCAAAGCGCGCCGCTCGAAGAACTGCGCCTGCAAGCGGCCACGCGCGATCTGCGCGACTTCGTCGGCGCGATTCGCGCGAAGCACGCCAACGGCCAGGCGGCCGTGATCGCCGAAGTCAAGAAGGCCAGCCCGTCGAAGGGCGTGCTGCGCGAGCACTTCGAACCGGCCGGGATCGCGCGTTCGTACGCCGAAGGCGGCGCGGCCTGCCTTTCCGTGCTCACCGACGTGCAGTTCTTCCAGGGCAGCGCCGCGTATCTGGAAGCCGCGCGCGCCGCGTGCAGCCTGCCCGTGATCCGCAAGGACTTCATCGTCGATCCGTATCAGGTGGTGGAAGCGCGCGCGATGGGCGCCGACGCGATCCTGCTGATTGCCGCCGCGCTCGAGCCGGGCCACATGCGCGACCTCGAAGCGCTCGCGCATTCGCTCGGCCTCGCGGTGCTCGTGGAAGTGCACGACCGCGAAGAGCTGAAGCACGCGCTCACGCTCAAGACGCCGCTCATCGGCATCAATAACCGCAATCTGCGCACCTTCGAAACGACGCTGCAAACCACCATCGGCATGCTCGACGAGGTGCCGGAAGACCGTATCGTCGTGACGGAATCGGGCATTCTCTCGCGCGACGACGTCGAGAAGATGCGCGCGCTGGCCGTGCACACGTTCCTCGTGGGCGAGGCGTTCATGCGCGCCGAACAGCCGGGCGCGGAACTCGCCCGCATGTTCTTCTGAGCCGCGCCATGGCAATCGAACGCGAAATCAAGCTCGCGCTGCCGCGCGATCAGGTGGAGGCGGCGCTGCGCTGGCTGGAAACGCGCGCCGGCACGCCGGGCCGCGCCGTGCATCTGGAGAACATTTACTTCGACACGCCGGCGCTCGCGCTCGCGCGCGCCAAAAGCGCGTTGCGGCTGCGCCGCACGCCGGACGGCTGGCTGCAGACGTTCAAGAGCGTGGGCGCGGCGAAAAACGGCTTGCACGAGCGGCACGAGTGGGAAATGCCGGTGGCGGGCGAGGCGCTGGAGATCGACGCGCTGCTGCGAGAGTGCGACGAAGCCGGGGTATCGACGGCGCTTGCGGGCGCGGCCAGCAACCTGATTCCGCTGTTTCGCACCGATTTCACGCGCACGCTGTGGACGCTCGACGTGGCGGGCGCCCAGGTCGAGGCGGCGATCGATCGGGGCGAAGTCGTGGCCGACGTGGATGACAAAACGCGTCGCACGCCGATCTGCGAAATCGAACTCGAACTGAAGGACGGCGACGAAACCGCGCTGCACACGCTCGCGGCGGAACTCGCGCAGGCGCTGCCCGGACTCGCGCCCGACGACGTGAGCAAGGCGCAACGCGGCTATCGGTTGCGCGAGGGTTGAGCGGGGTTTGAGCGACGGTCATGCGGATGACGGCGCGGCGGTGGGCGATGACGCCTGCGGTATGGCATCGCCGCGGTGTGCGGTGTGCGCCGCTCGTCGCGGGTCGCGCGCCGCTAACCACGCGCCGCCTCGCGCGGAAAACCGCTGTTAGTTGCAACACACACCCGGCAACGCCTGAAACGCCCGCCGTGGATTGAATCGCCAGGCGTTTGCTGCGACACTTGCCGCCCATGACCATCACGAAATCCCCGCGCGCCCGCATGCCGGTGCAGGCGTCGCTGTTCGAGGACGAGCTTGCCGCCGACACCGCGCAGGCCACGCTCGACGCGCCGGATGCGCCGGAAGTCGATCCGCGCCAGATCACGATTTTTTCGCTGTTCGACGCGGGCGATTATCCCGTGCCCGCCTCGCCTGCCCACGCGCCTGCGTTCGTGCAGGACATCGCCAGCGAATCCGCTCACGCTATGCCGAAAACCTCGCCCGCCGCTTCGTCTGCTGCTTCGTCGGCCGCTTCATCGGCCGAAAAAGCCGCGCCCGCCGAACGCCTCGAAGCCCAGTTCGACGCGCTGCCCGCCGCCTGGCGCGACCTGCTCGCGCCGTTCATCGCGAGCGACGCCTACGCGCCGCTGTGCCGTTTCGTCGACGAAGCACGCGCGGCTGGCAAAACGGTGTATCCCGCCGATGTGTTCCGCGCGCTGCGCCTCACCTCGCCCGACGACGTCAAGGTGGTGATTCTCGGCCAGGACCCGTATCACGGCGAAGATCGCGGCATGCCGCAAGCGCACGGTCTCGCGTTTTCGGTGCCGCCCGCGGTGCGTCCGCCGCCCTCGCTGCGCAACATCTTCAAGGAGATCGCGGCAAGTCTCGGCATTGCGGCGCCCGCGCACGGCTGCCTCGACGCGTGGGCGCGTCAGGGCGTGCTGCTGCTCAACACGGTGCTGACGGTCGAGCGCGCCAACGCCGCGAGCCACGCGAAACGCGGTTGGGAACGCTGCACCGACACGCTGATCCGCGAACTCGCCGCGCGCCACGAGCATCTCGTGTTCATGCTGTGGGGCGCGCATGCGCAGAACAAGCGCGCGCTCCTCTCGGGCGCGCATTGCGTGCTGGAGGCGCCGCATCCGTCGCCGCTCTCCGCGCATCGCGGCTTTCTCGGCTGCGGACATTTCGCGCAGGCGAACGACTATCTGAAGGCGCACGACCGCGCGCCGATCGACTGGCGCCTGCCCGAAGAAGGCGTCGTGCTCGCCTGACCGGCGTCGCCGCATCGCCGCATCGCCGCATTCGCTTCGCGCTCGCGCTCGTGCGATCCACGCGCGCCCAAACAAAAACGCCACGAAATCGCTTTCGTGGCGTTTTGCTTTGGCGGCGCATCAAACCACCGCTATCGGTCGAGGTATCGACCCGACATCGACCGGAAATCGGCGAAAAACTTACGCCACGGCGATCGCTTCGCGGGCGCTCGCGAGTGCGGCGCTGGCTGCGTCCGGGCCCATGTTGAGGCCTTCGGCGTAGATGAAGTTCACGTCCGTCATGCCGAGGAAGCCGAGGAACGACTTGAGGTACGGCGTCTGGCTGTCGTGCGGCGTGCCTTGATACTTGCCGCCGCGTGCCGAGACCACGAACACCTTCTTGCCCGTCACGAGGCCTTCGGGGCCGTTCGCGCCGTAGCGGAAGGTGATGCCGGCGCGCGCGATCCAGTCGAAGTACGTCTTGAGCTGCGACGAGATGCCGAAGTTGTAGAGCGGTGCGCCGATCACGACGATGTCGGCGGCTTGCAGTTCGGCGATCAGCGCTTCGCTGCGCGCGGCGATGGCTTGCTGCTCCGGCGTGCGCTGCTCGGCCGGCGTGAAGAACGCGCCCAGCACGGCGTCGTCGAGGTGCGGCAGCGGGTCGGCTTGCAGGTTGCGCGTGACGACTTGCGCGCCCGGATTCGATTGTTGCAGACGCTCCGTCAATTCGTTGACGAGCAGCGTCGACTGGGCGCCTTGCGAACGGGCGGCGGAATTGATTTGCAGGATCGTGGTCATGGTGGCTCCTTCGGGTCTCAGTGGCGCAAGGTTTTGCGCGAGTGAGGGCATTGTGTTTTTTTGTTGCGCCCCGAAAAAGGCCCCCGCCGATGACGGATTGTTGCAACGGTAGAACAATCGCGGGCATGAAAAACGGCGCGGGCCCGACGAAGTGATCGTCGGCCCGCGCCGTTTTGTGTGGATTCGCGCGTTTTTTGCGCCGAAACCGTACTTTTCGCGCCGGTGCGTCGCACTTAGGCCGTTTTTATGCCGCGCATGCGCCGCTGTCGCTCACGCCGCCAGCCAGCGCTCGCGCATCGCGCGCGCGGGCGAGCGCGGGCTGGCGCGGCCCTCGGTGCGTTTTTCCGCGGCGGCCACGAGTTTGTAACGCGCGATGTCGGGGGCGTCGAGCGTCAGGCGCGCGACGCGCAGTTCGTCGCGGCGGAACGCGTGGACTTCGACCTTCGCGCCCGGCTGGTAGCGCGAGAGCAGCGCATCGACATTCGCGCCGGTCACGCGCAGACCGTCGATGGCGACCAGCGCGTCGCCGGCCGAGAGCCCCGCCTTCTGCGCCGCGCCGCCTTCGTAGACGACCGCCAGCGTGGCTTCCGCGCCGCCGCGCAAGCGCGCGCCCAGCGACGGTTTCGCGCCGCGCTCCGGTTCGCCTTCGAGCGTGACGCCGAACGGCTCGAACAGCGCCGCGAGCGGCAAGTCGCGCGTCCCGCGCACGGCGTCGGCGAACAGCGCGCCGAGTTCGACGCCGGTGGCCTCGGCGATCAGCGCTTCGACGTCGTCCTCGCCCACGCCCACCGGTTTGCCGCGATAGAAGTCGCGGCCGTAGCGCTGCCACAAAAGGCGCATCACGTCGTCGAGCGACTTGCGGCCGCTGGTTTGCGCGCGAATCGACAGATCGAACGCGAGCGCGACCAGCGAGCCCTTCGTGTAATAGCTGACGATGGCGTTGGCCGCGTTTTCGTCCTGGCGGTAGTACTTCACCCATGCGTCGAACGAGCTTTCGGCCACGCTCTGCTTCAGGCGCCCCGCGCCGCGCAGCACGCCGCCGATGGTCTTGCCGAGCAGGCCGAAGTAGTCGTCGGCGGAAATCAGACCGCTGCGCACGAGCACCAGATCGTCGTAATACGACGTGAAGCCCTCGAACAGCCACAGCAGCGAGGTGTAGTCCTCGCGCGCGAGGTCGTAAGGCGCGAACGCGGCGGGCTTGATGCGCTTCACGTTCCACGTATGGAAGTACTCGTGGCTGCACAGGCCGAGATAGGTGCGATAGCCGTCCGTGGTTTCGGGCTTGCCCTTCACCGGCAGATCGGTGCGATTGCAGATGAGCGCCGTGGACGCGCGATGCTCGAGGCCGCCGTAACCGTCGCTCACGGCCTGCGTCATGAACACGTAGCGCTCCATGGGCGCGCGCTTGGTGCGCGGCTCGAACAGCGCGATCTGCGCCTCGCAGATCTTCTTGAGGTCGGCGGCAAGGCGTTCCATGTCGAGCCCGACCACGCGGCCCGCGATCACGATGTCGTGCGGCACGCCGTGCGCCTTGAAGCTCGCGAGCGTGAAGTCGCCGAGCGTGACCGGATGATCGATCAGCTCGTCGTAGCTCGCGGCCGCGTATTCGCCGAAGCCGTAGCGCTTGGTGCCGCGCGCCTCGGCGAGCGCCGTGCCCACGCGCCAGTGGCGGTAGGCGTGGCCGTCCGGCCGCTGGATGTCGACCACGTGTTGCGCGTCTTCATGACCGGGCACCGCGAGAAATACGCTCGTGCCGTTGAAGAACCCCGTGGTGTCGTCGAGATGCGCGGCGCGCACCGAAAGATCCCACGCGTAGATCTCGTAGCGCAGCGTGAGCGCGCCTTTCACGGGCGCGGCCTGCCACGAATGCTTGTCGGTTTTCGTCACGCGCACCTTGCGGCCCGCGTCGTTGAACGCGCGCAGCGTGACGATGTTGCGCGCGAACTCGCGCACCATGTAGCTGCCCGGAATCCACACGGGCAACATGAAGCACTGGCCTTCGGGCGACGGATCGTCGACGGTGAGCGTCACTTCGAACAGATGCGCGGCGGGATTCTTCGGGACGATGGTGTATCGGATCGGCTTCATCGGCGGCAAGGGTGAGGGAGTCGGTCGGCGCGTCAAACGTCACGCAAACTCACGGCGGGTGGCGCGTGAAGGCGACGGCGCGCGGTGCACATTGGTTGGATCGGCGTGAATGGGCCTGCTTTCGCGCCGATCACACACCATGACGCGGTGCGTTGCACGTGACGGCTGGCGAATCTGCATCGCCGCAAACGGCCACACAAACGGTCACGCGAACAGCCAGGCGAACGGCAAACGCGCCGCTCAAAATAACACCGGCCGCAACAGCGGCCGGCGAACTCGGGCGAGGCTCAGTGCGCGCTGCTCAGCGCTTTTTCGAGCCGGTCGCCGCTGACCGCGCCCGGCAGGCGCGTGCCGTCGGCGAGGATCACGGTGGGCGTGCCGTTCACGTTCATCTTCTGGCCGAGCGCGAGATTGCTGTCGATGGCGGCCGTGTCGCAGGTGCCCGCGGCCGTGGGCGCCTTGCGGTCCAGCATCCACGATTCCCACGCCTTCGCGCGGTCGGTCGAACACCAGATCTGCTTGGCCTTCGCGGTGGAGTCCGGCGAGAGCACCGGATAGAGGAAGGTGTAGACCGTCACGTTGTCGATCGACTTGAGCGTGCTTTCGAGCTGATGGCAGTACGGGCAGTTCGGGTCGGAGAACACGACCATCTTGCGGCTGCCGTTGCCCTTCACGACCTTCACGGCGTTCGCGAGCGGCAGGCTCGCGAAGTCGACCTTGTTCAGCTCGTCCATGCGCGCCTGGGTGAGGTTGCGATGGTTTTTGGCGTCGATGAGGTCGCCGTTGAACACGTAGTCGCCGTTGGCGTCGCTATAGAGCAGCTGGGTGCCGATGTTCACCTCGTAGAGGCCGGCCATGGGCGTCTTGGTGATGCCCTTGATATCGCCGGCGTCGATGCCGAGGCGCGACACCAGCGCGGACTTGATCTTGTCGGTGGTCTGGTCGGCCTGGGCCGAGCAGCCGAGCGCCGAGGCGGCCACCGCCACGACGAGCGCGGCGAGGCGCGTGGTGAAGTGCGTACGCGTTTGCATGGGATGCATTCCTGATTCGGGCGCCGCATGATGGCGGCGCGCAGAGTTCCGCGAGAACCGCCCGGCCCGCGCGCGCCCGACAAACGGAGGGCGCGAGGTCGGCGGTAAAAGTTCGCGGGGCGAATACGTACATTCTAAGCTGCGTGGCGCTTCCAGTGCCCTTCGGGCTTCCATCGCGCCGCAGAACGGCGCTCGCGCGGCGCCGCGCTGGGAACCTGAGCGCCCTTTCCTGCCGATACCGCGCGGCCCCCGCTCAGCCGAGCGCCGATGCCACCAGCCAGCGTTTGAGCAGCGGCTGCCCGCCGACCAGCGCCATGCCGGTGTTGCGCACCGCGCGCGCGAGCATGCCGGGGAACGCGAATACGCGCTGCAACCCGTCCGTGGCCACGACGAGCTTCTGGATGTCCTCGCGGCGGCCGCGTTCGTAGCGGCGCAGCAGCACCATGTCGCCGAGATCGCGGAACGCTTCCTTCTGCGTGATCACGTCGACGAGCGCCGCCACGTCGCGCAGACCGAGGTTCACGCCCTGACCGGCAAGCGGGTGAATCAGATGCGCGGCGTCGCCGACCAGCGCCACGCGCGGCGCCACGAGCCGGTCGACGGTTTGCAGCGCGAGCGGAAAGCCCTGCGCCGCCGTCACGCATTCGAGCGCGCCGTGCTGCCCCTGGGTCGCGCGCTCGACTTCGGCCGCGAGTTGCTCGGGCGCGAGTTTCAGCAACGCTTCGGCATGCTGCGCTTCGGCCGACCATACCAGCGACACGTGCTGATCGGGCAGCGGCAGCAAGGCAATGATCTCGCCCTCGCGGAACCACTGGTACGCGGTTTCGCCGTGCGGCCGCTGCGCGCGGAAATTCGCCACCACGCCGGTTTGGCGGTAATCGCGCCGCACCACCTGCGAGCCGATCTGCGCGCGCACCCACGAATGCGCGCCGTCCGCGCCCACGGCCAGATCGGCCTGGATCACGCGGCCGTTGGCGAGACCGATGACGGCCGCGTCAGCGTTCACGTCGAGCGTTTGGGCGCGCGTGTCGAGCCACGTGAGGTTGGGCTGGAACTTGAGCGCGGCGTCGAGCGAGCGCTCGACCAGCGACGATTCGGCGATCCACGCGAGTTGCGCCACCGAAGCCTGATACGCGGAAAAATGCAGCTCGGCCGCGGCGTCGCCGAACACGCGCATGTCGTAGACGGGCGTGAGCCGCGCGGCATCGACGGCCTGCCAGACCCGCAGCCGCTCGAACAGCGCCTGGGAGCTGCGCGAGAACGCGTAGACGCGCGCATCGAATACGGCGCCGGCGGGCAGCGGCGCGCAGGGCTGCGCGAGCAACGCGACGCGCAGGCCGCCCTGGGTCAGCGCGAGCGCCGCCGACTTGCCGACGAGCCCGCCGCCGATCACGGCGACATCAAAGGTCTGGTGGGTTGCATTCATGCGCGCATTATAGCCGCGGGGGGTGCGCGGGCACGGCCGGACGGGCCGGATCCGCGCAGCCGGCGCCGCGCTGCGGCAAGCGGGCGCAGCCGGCCGCGGCGGCCTTGCCGCGCCTGCCCGGCGCGCCGCCGGACCCGCCACGGAACCCTTCCCGCAAAAGGTCGTCGAACCCGCCGTCGAGCCGACCGGCCGACGAGGTTACAATTGCGGTTTTCGCGATTCGCGCGGCGCCCGGCGCCGTGACGCGCATCGCGCCCCCTACGTGTTGCCAGCGCCGCCCCGCGCTTTGTTCGAAGATGGCGAGGCCACCGGTTCCCGACGCCTCGCGCGCGGCCAGCTTCACGTCGCCACCCTGACATGCAGAGAATTTCATGAGCCTCAAATGCGGCATCGTCGGCCTGCCCAACGTCGGCAAGTCCACCCTCTTCAACGCGCTGACCAAAGCCGGCATCGCGGCTGAAAACTATCCGTTCTGCACGATCGAGCCGAACGTCGGCGTCGTGGAAGTGCCGGATCCGCGTCTGAAGGCGCTCTCCGAGATCGTCAAGCCCGAGCGCATCGTGCCGGCCGTGGTCGAGTTCGTCGACATCGCGGGTCTGGTCGCGGGCGCGAGCAAGGGCGAAGGTCTCGGCAACCAGTTCCTCGCCAACATCCGCGAAACCGACGCCATCACGCACGTCGTGCGCTGCTTCGAAGACGAGAACGTGATTCACGTCGCGGGCAAGGTCGATCCGCTCGCCGACATCGAAGTCATCAACACCGAACTCGCGCTGGCCGACCTCAGCACCGTCGAAAAGGCGCTGTCGCGTTACACGAAGGCGGCCAAGTCGGGTAACGACAAGGAAGCCGCGAAGCTCGTCGCCGTGATGGAAAAAGTGCGCGCGCAACTCGACCAGGCCAAGCCCGTGCGCGCGCTCGACCTGAACGAAGACGAGCAGGCGCTCCTCAAGCCGTTCTGCCTGATCACGGCGAAAAAGACGATGTACGTCGCGAACGTGAAGGACGACGGCTTCGAGAACAACCCGTACCTCGACGCCGTGCGCAAGCACGCCGAAGCCGAAGGCGCGCCGGTCGTGGCCGTGTGCGCCGCGATCGAAGCCGAGATCGCCGACCTCGACGACGAAGACAAGGTCGCCTTCCTCGCCGACATGGGCATGCAAGAGCCGGGCCTCGACCGCGTGATCCGTGCGGGCTTCAAGCTGCTCGGCCTGCAAACGTACTTCACGGCGGGCGTGAAGGAAGTGCGCGCGTGGACGATCCACGTGGGCGATACGGCCCCGCAGGCGGCCGGCGCGATCCACACGGACTTCGAGCGCGGCTTCATCCGCGCGCAGACCATCGCGTTCGACGACTATGTGCAGTACAAGGGCGAAACCGGCGCGAAGGAAGCGGGCAAGATGCGCGCCGAAGGCAAGGAATACGTCGTGCACGACGGCGACGTGATGAACTTCCTGTTCAACGTCTAAGCCGCACCTGAGGCATCATGAAAGCCCGCTTCCGAGCGGGCTTTTTTACGTCTGCCGCCTCCGGACTGCGGGCTGCGGCGAACCGGCAGCATGAAAACAACGACACGAGAGATAACAACAATGACGGGACCTTCTGCACGTTCTGCACCTTCTGCACGTTCACGCACCGCACGTTCTATGGGTGCGGCGCTGCTTGCGCTCTGCCTGATCGCACCGGCATCCGCTTTCGCCTACCAGCCCCCGGCCAGCACCTACACCACGCCGGACGAATCCGACCTCGACAATCACCACGGCTACGTGAATCGCGACGGCCAGGCCGTCCACTCGCCCGCGCACACGCGCTCGGGCCGCGTGCCAGAAGGCGCGAGCGCGCAATGCCGCGACGGCACCTACAGCTTCAGCCGCCATCACAGCGGCACCTGCTCGCGCCACGGCGGCGTCGCGCAGTGGCTCTGACGCGACCCCGGCGCGGCACAGGACAAGGCGCCGATAGACAGACGCGATCCCCCCGCCGCCCGCGCCCCGTACAATAGCGGTTTGCGCAGTCCCGCATTTGCAGTTTCGACGCGGCATCCCCAGCATCGCTGGACGCCATCGCCGCGTTTCCAGGCTGAATACCGCCCCTTTTGCTCCCGCTTTTTCAGACTCCAAAGACACTCTCATGGCCCAATACGTCTTCACCATGAACCGGGTCGGCAAGATCGTGCCGCCCAAGCGCCAGATCCTGAAAGACATCTCGCTGTCGTTCTTTCCCGGCGCGAAGATCGGCCTGCTCGGCCTGAACGGCTCGGGCAAGTCCACGCTCATCAAGATCATGGCCGGCGTCGACAAGGACATCGAAGGCGAAGCCACGCCGATGCCCAACCTGAACATCGGCTATCTGCCGCAGGAGCCGCAGCTCGATCCCGAAAAGACCGTGCGCGAAGCGGTCGAGGAAGGTCTCGGCGACGTGTTCAACGCGCAGAAGAAGCTCGACGAGATCTACGCGGCCTACGCCGAACCCGACGCCGACTTCGACGCGCTCGCGGCCGAGCAGGCGAAGTACGAAGCGATCCTCGCCACCACCGACGGCAGCGCCGAACAGCAGATCGACATCGCCGCCGACGCCCTGCGCCTGCCCGCCTGGGACGCGAAGATCGGCAACCTCTCGGGCGGCGAAAAGCGCCGCGTGGCGCTGTGCAAGCTGCTGCTCGAAAAGCCCGACATGCTGCTGCTCGACGAACCGACCAACCACCTCGACGCCGAATCGGTCGAGTGGCTCGAACAGTTCCTCACGCGCTTCCCGGGCACCGTGGTCGCCGTGACCCACGACCGCTACTTCCTGGACAACGCCGCCGAGTGGATTCTCGAACTCGACCGCGGCCACGGCATTCCCTGGAAGGGCAACTACTCCAGCTGGCTCGACCAGAAGGAAGCGCGCCTGAAGCAGGAAGAAGCGTCGGAATCGGCGCGCCAGAAGGCGATCAAGAAGGAACTGGAGTGGGTGCGCCAGAACCCGAAGGGCCGTCAGGCCAAGTCGAAGGCGCGTATCGCCCGCTTCGAGGAACTGTCCAGCTCCGACTACCAGAAGCGCAACGAAACGCAGGAAATCTTCATTCCGGCGGGCGAGCGTCTGGGCAACGAAGTCATCGAGTTCAAGAACGTCAGCAAGTCGTACGGCGACCGTCTGCTCATCGACGATCTCAGCTTCAAGATTCCGGCGGGCGCGATCGTCGGCATCATCGGCCCGAACGGCGCCGGCAAGTCCACGCTGTTCCGCATGCTCACGGGCAAGGAACAGCCGGATTCGGGCGAAATCGTGCAAGGCCCGACGGTCAAGCTCGCTTACGTCGATCAGAGCCGCGACGCGCTCGCTTCGGAGAAAACCGTGTTCGAGGAAATCTCGGGCGGCGCCGACGTGCTGACGGTGGGCAAGTACGAAACGCCGTCGCGCGCGTATATCGGCCGCTTCAACTTCAAGGGCGGCGACCAGCAGAAGATCGTCGGCAATCTGTCGGGTGGTGAGCGCGGCCGTCTGCATCTGGCCAAGACGCTCATTTCCGGCGGCAACGTCCTGCTGCTGGACGAACCGTCGAACGACCTCGACGTGGAAACGCTGCGCGCGCTCGAAGACGCGCTGCTCGAATTCGCGGGTTCGGTCATGGTGATCTCGCACGATCGCTGGTTCCTCGACCGTATCGCCACGCACATCCTCGCGTTCGAAGGCGATTCGCAAGTGACGTTCTTCGACGGCAACTATCAGGAATACGAAGCCGACAAGATCAAGCGCCTCGGCGAAGAAGCCGCGCGTCCGAAGCGTCTGCGCTACAAGCCGATCAGCCGGTAAGCAAACCTCCGCGCCGCTTGCATGACTTGCACGGCGCGCAGCGAACGGCGGCCCCTCTCGCGAGCGGCCGCCGTTTTTTCATACGCGCATTTCATACGCGCACGCCCGGCATGCCGGTTGCTCGAATGCGGTACGCTTCGGGCTCTTTCACCTCGGTCTCACTCTCCCTTTTGCGGGACTCAGCGCATGGCCACGTCGATCCGAAACCGGGTTCTGCTCATCGCGGCGATCGTCGTCGCCCTCATCGTGCTGGCCGCGCTCGGCACGCTCTACGTGCTCCAGCGCGAGGCCAAAGCCGCCATCGAACGCACGCTCGCGCCCATCGGCACGGCGTCGTCCATCCATGTGGCCTGGAACCTGTCTTCCGTCGAACTCACCGATCTGAGCCTGAAGCCGCCGCGCGACTGGCCAACCGCCGACACGCTGCACGCCGGGCGCCTGACCATCGTGCCGGACCTGCGCGCGCTGCTCGCGCATCGCGTGCATATTCGCGAACTCGTCGTGCGCGATTTCACGATGACGGTGCTGCGCCGCGCCGACGGCTCGATCCAGATCCTGCCGAACCTGCGCGACGAGATGCAGAAAGCCGCCAACCCGGCCTCGAGCCCGGGCGCCGCGAGTGACAGCGGCGTGCCGGGCGAGAAGGTCATCGACCATATCGGTTTCGAGAACGGCGCGTTCGACTTCTACGACCGCACGGTGAGCAATCCGCCGTGGCGCGTGACGGTGACTCACGCGCAGGCGAGCGTCGACAACGTGCATCTGCCCGCGCTCGACGAACCCACGCGCGTCTCGGTCGCGGGCGACGTGAGCGGTCCGGCGCATACGGGCCACGTGAGCTTCGACGGCTGGATCCGCATCGCGAGCAAGGACTCGCAAACGCACACCGTGCTGCGTGGCGTGGACGTGCGCACCGTCGATCCGTATCTGCTGAAAAAGGCCGGCGCGAAGGCCAACGTCACGGGCGGCACGGTCGATCTCGATCTCACCGCGAGCGTGCGCAGCTATCACATTCACGCGCCGGGCACGATCACGCTGCACGACCTGCAACTGGCCGAAAGCGACGATCCGCTCGACTCATTTCTCTCGATCCCCACGCGTGCCGCCGTTGCCGCGCTCAAATCGCACAAAGGCAACATCACGCTGCACTTCGTGCTCGACGGCAATCTGCACGACCCGAAGTTCAAGCTCAACGAGAATCTGTTGACAGAGTTGCGCGCGGGCTTCGCGCAGGCGCTCGGGGTGAGCGCGGAAGGCGTGGCGAAAGGCGCCGGACAAACCGCGAAGGGCCTCGCCGACGCGCTGCGCGGTCTGCTCGGACAGCCCGCGGCGCCGGCTTCGCCGTAACGCGTTGAAATGAGGAAAGCGGTGAAGACCGCGCGCTAGACCGGCAGCCCGAGTTCGCGCAGGCGCGCGTCGGTCTGGGCGTTGTTCGTGTGATGCACGGCGTGCCAGCCGAGCGCGGCGGCCGCGGCAACATTGCGCGGGTTATCGTCGATGAAGGCGAGTTCCCCGGGCTGCACGCCGGGCAGTTGCGCCTCGATACGGCGGAACATCTCGTGATAGATCGCCGCGTCGGGCTTCACGAGTCGCACGCGCCCGGACACCACCACGTCGCGGCAGCGGCGCAGAATGCCGAAGCGCTCCCACGCCCACGGAAACGTCTCCGCCGACCAGTTCGTGAGCCCGAACAGCGGCACGCCCGCCGCCTCGAGCCGCTCGAACGTCGCCACGCCGCCTTCGAGCAGGCCCGGCACCATCTCGTGCCAACGGTCGTAGAACGCGCGGATCAGCGCCTCGTGCGCGGGGAATTCCGCCACGAGCCGTTGCGTGCCCTCGGCGATCGGCTCGCCGCCGTCCTGGCGGATCACCCAGTCCATCGTGCAGACGTTCGCGAAAAACCAGCGGCGTTCGTCGTCGTCGGGAATCAGCTTGCGATAGAGGTACTCGGGGCTCCAGTCCACCAGCACGTTGCCGAAATCGAACACCACTGCCTTGATCGCCATGCGCGTCCTGCTCCTCGTTTTGATCGACGTCGATCGACGTTTTGATCGACGTGGGTGATGAACCTCAGATCGGCTGCGTGCGGGCCTCGAGCCACGCCAGCGCCGCGCCGCTCACGTGCGGGGCCACGCGCACGCGCACCGTCTGGTGATACGCGTTGAGCCACTCGCGTTCGTCCGCGCGCAGCAACGCAAGGTCGATGCAGCGCGTGTCGATCGGGCACAGCGTGAGCGTTTCGAACTGGAGGAATTCGCCGAATCCGGTGGTTTGCGCGCTCTGGTTCATGACGAGATTCTCGATGCGCACGCCCCACTGGCCCGGCCGGTAGATGCCCGGCTCGATCGACGTGATCATGCCCGGCTCCATGGCCGTCCACGGCTCGGCGGGCGCGTAGTGCGAGATCACCTGCGGCCCTTCGTGCACGTTCAGGAAGTAGCCCACGCCGTGGCCCGTGCCGTGACCGTAGTCGACGCCCGCTTCCCAGATAGGCGCGCGCGCGATGGCGTCGAGCATCGGTGAACGCACGCCGCGCGGAAACTGCGCGCGCGAGAGCGCCATCATGCCCTTGAGCACGAGCGTGAAGTCGCGCTTCTGTTCGGCGCTGGGCGTGCCCACGGGCACCACGCGCGTGATGTCGGTCGTGCCGCTCACGTACTGGCCGCCCGAGTCGATCAGCAGCAAACCATTGCCTTCGATCAGGCTGTGCGACTCGGGCATGGCGCGGTAATGCGGCATCGCGCCGTTCGCGTTGAAGCCCGCGATGGTCGCGAACGAGAGCGACTTGAAGCCGGGGCGGCGCGCGCGCGCGGCGCTCAGTTTTTCGTCGATGGTGAGTTCGGTGAGGGTTTCGCGCCCGAGCGCGCCTTCGAACCACGCGAAGAATTCGGCGAGCGCCGCGCCGTCCTGCTCCATGGTCGCGCGCACGTGTTCGGCTTCGGCGGCCGTTTTGCGCGACTTGAAGAACGTGCTCGGATTGATCGATTCGACCAGCTTCACCGCCTTCGAGACGGCCTGCAGCAAGCCGAACGTCACGCGGCGCGGGTCGACCAGCAGCGCGGCCTGCTCCGGCAGCGCGGCGAGCGCCTCGGCGGCCCGCGCGTAGGGCGCGACGCGCACGCCGTCGTTCGCGAGCGACTGCGCGAGGGCGGCGCTCACCTTGCCGTCGGCGACGAACAGCGTGGCGTCGTCCGGGCCGATCAGCGCGTGCGCGACGAACACGGGGTTGTAGTTGACGTCGGCGCCGCGCAGGTTGAAGAGCCACGCGAGGTCGTCGAGCGTGGACACGAAATGCCACTGCGCGCCGTGGGTCGCCATGGTTTCGCGCAGTTGCGCGAGCTTGCTGGCGCGGCTCGCGTCCGCGTGCGGCGCGACGTGCTCGTAAACAGGTTCGAGCGGCAGCGAGGGGCGGCCCTGCCAGACGTCGTCGAGCAGATCGAGGTCGGTGCGCAGCGCCACGCCGCGCGCGGTCAACGCGTTCGCGAGCGCGCGCGCCGAGGCCACGCCGAGCACCGCGCCGTCCACGGCCACGGCGCCGCCCGCGGGCACATGCTGCGCGAGCCAGTCGATATGCGGCGCGGTCTGCTGGCCGCCCGTCATCTTCATGAGCTGGATGCCGGTGCCCGCGAGCTGGTTCTCGGCCTGCACCCAGTAGCGGCTATCGACCCACACGCCCGCGAAATCCTTCGTCACGACCAGCGTGCCCACCGAGCCCGTGAAGCCCGAGAGCCATTCGCGGCCCTGCCAGCGGCGCGGCAGATATTCGGAGAGATGCGGGTCGGCGGACGGCACGAGGGCCGCGTCCACGCCGGCGTGCGCCATGGCGGCGCGCAGCGCGGCGATGCGTTCGGGAATCGTGGACGTTTCGGGGAGTCGGGCGTTCATGAGGTTTCACCTGCTAGAGAGATCGGATGCGGGGACATGAGCGATGCCGTCGTTGCCATCGTGCGACTGATTCGATTGATGCGGATGATGCGCCGGCGCGGCCGGCGTCTAGGTCCGCGCCGGGCGGCGAGCGCGCAGCGCGACGGCCGCCATCACGAACACGAGCGCGAGCGCCGTGCACAGCGGCCATTCGAGCAGTTCGCCGTCGTAGAAGCCGCCCGTGACGCGCCCCGCGACCTTCGCGAGCACCGCGCCCAGCACGCCGGCTGCGAGCGCCACCACGAGACCGCCGCGCGCGGCCCGCCGCATGGGATGCAGCCACCACCCCGCACAGCCTACGACGAGTCCGAGAAAGATGACGCCGGGCCAGCCCATCAGCGACGCGTCCTATAGATTTTCAGAAAAGTCCGATAGGACCGTCGAAAGGCGGGAGATAGCATTTGAGGCTCAGTTACGTCCTATTTTCAATGGAAAAAACGGTCGGCTTGGCGCTTCCCGCGTAGCGGTTGAGTGTAGGGGTCGGGATGGTGCAAGGCAAGCGCGCGTCCGACCCGCCGCAGCCGCACGCCCCCTATGCGAATCGCTCTTGTCGAACCGGATGCCCGTCAGGCAGAAACCGTCGTCCGTCTGCTCATTGCAGGCGGCCATGCATGCCAGCATTTCACGCATGGCGAAGCGCTCTTCGAAACGCTCGACGACGAAACCTTCGATCTCCTGATCGCCGCGTGGTGGTGCGGCGAGTCGGGCGCCGACGAACTCATCCCCAAAGTCCGCAAATGTCTGCCGGGCCTGCCCGCCATCGTGCTCATGGTGTCGCCGCATGAAAGCGAGATCGTCACGAGCCTGCAAGCCGGCGCCGACGACTGCATCGCCAAGCCCGTGCGCGGCCCGGAAATGCTCGCCCGTATCGACGCCCTGCTGCGCCGCGCCGGCGTGCGCCGCCCGCGCAATCGCGCGCGCCACGGCTTCGGCGACTACCTGTTCGACTCCGCGCGCTACGAGGTGTCGTTCCGGGGTCAGACCGCCACGCTCACGCCCAAGGAATTCCGGTTCGCGCTGCTGTTATTCACGAATGCATCGCGCCCCGTTTCCCGCGCGCGCATTCTCGAAACCGTGTGGAATTTGAACCGCGACGTTCGGTCGCGCACGCTCGATACGCACGCGTCGCGGCTCCGCAGCAAATTGCAGCTCGGGCCCGAGCACGGCTGGCGTTTGACCACGTTGTACGGGTTCGGCTACCAGCTCGAACGCCTGTCAGATTCACCGTCTGATCCGGGACACAAAACTTCGGAATCTGCCGTGGCCAATGTAAGAAGCGAGGAAAAGTTATAATATCCGCCTAAATCTTCGCCCCATGGTATGCAGCTTCTAACGATCGGAATCAATCACCACACCGCGCCCGTCGCCTTGCGCGAACGCGTGGCGTTTCCGCTCGAACAGATCAAGCCCGCGCTCGCCCTGTTCAAGGAAGCGTGGTCCGGCAAGCGCTCGCTGAGCGCGCCGGAAGCCGCCATTCTCTCCACCTGCAACCGCACCGAGCTGTATTGCGCGACCGACGCGCAAGGCTCGCGCGAAGCCGCCGTGAGCTGGCTCTCCCAGTACCACGGCATTCGCGCCGAGGAACTCGCGCCGCACGTCTACACGCTGCCGCAGTCCGAAGCCGTGCGTCATGCGTTCCGGGTGGCCTCGGGGCTCGATTCCATGGTGCTGGGCGAAACCCAGATCGTCGGCCAGATGAAGGACGCCGTGCGCACCGCGACCGAAGCGGGCGCACTGGGCACCTACCTGAACCAGCTGTTCCAGCGCACCTTCGCCGTGGCGAAGGAAGTGCGCACCTCGACCGAGATCGGCGCGCAGTCGGTGTCGATGGCGGCCGCGGCCGTGCGGCTCGCGCAGCGCATCTTCGACAAGATCGCCAACCAGCGCGTGCTGTTCATCGGCGCGGGCGAAATGATCGAGCTGTGCGCCGCGCACTTCGCGGCCCAGCAGCCGCGCGAACTCGTGGTCGCGAACCGCACCGCCGAACGCGGCCGCTATGTGGCGGAACGGTTTGGCGGCAAGTCGATTCCGCTCTCCGACCTGCCCACGCGCATGCACGAGTTCGACATCATCGTCTCGTGCACGGCCTCCACGCTGCCCATCATCGGGCTCGGCGCCGTCGAGCGCGCGGTGAAGGCGCGCCGTCACCGCCCCATTTTCATGGTCGACCTCGCGGTGCCGCGCGACATCGAGCCCGAAGTCGGCCAGCTCGAAGACGTGTTCCTGTATACCGTCGACGACCTCGGCACGATCGTGCGAGAAGGCAATGCCTCGCGTCAGGCGGCCGTGGCGCAGGCGGAAACCATCATCGAGTCGCGCGTCGAGAACTTCATGCAGTGGCTCGACTCGCGCAGCATCGTGCCGGTCATCCGCCATATGCATACGCAGGCCGACGCGCTGCGCCGCGCCGAACTCGACCGTGCGCGCAAGATGCTCGCGCGCGGCGACGATCCCGCCGCCGTGCTCGAAGCGCTCTCGCAGTCGCTCACCAACAAGCTGATCCACGGTCCCACGCACGCGCTCAACACCACGCGCGGCGAGAACCGCGACTCGCTCATCGAACTGATGGGCGGCTTTTACCGCCACGGCCAGCCCGCCAAAGGCAAGGCCGACGACGACACCGACGCCGCTTCCCCGCGCGCGTCGAATCCTGCAGAATCCTCCGATTCGTCTGATTCGTCCGGCTCGTCCGATCTTTAGCGGCGCTCGCCTTCGGGCTCGGCGTCCGGCATGCCGCCTGCGCGCGGCGCACGACCGGCCGCGACACCCGCCGCACCGCGCACCCGCGCCAGTCCGTTAGTGATTCCTGCCAGCGGGTTCCGCTAGCCAGTCCGGCCGCCGTTTGGCACCACCGGCATCCTCTCTTTCGCAGTCCTTTCCGGAGCCCGCTCCGCACCGCCCGATGAAAACGAGCATGCAATCGAAGCTCGACCAGCTGACGACACGCCTGGCCGAGCTCAATGACCTGTTGAGCCGCCCCGACGTGACGTCGAACCGCGACCAGTACCGCAAGCTCACGCGCGAGCACGCGGAACTCGGTCCCGTGGTCGAGCAGTACGCGCAGTGGCGTCAGGCGCGCGACGACGAAGCGGCGGCGAAAGATCTGCTCAGCGATGCGTCGATGCGCGATTTCGCCGAAGAGGAAGTGAAGGCGTCGCGCGAGCGCATGGCGCAGCTCGCGCACGAATTGCAGATGATGCTGCTGCCGAAGGACCCCAACGACGACCGCAACGTGTACCTCGAAATTCGCGCGGGCACGGGCGGCGACGAGTCGGCGCTGTTCGCGGGCGACCTGCTGCGCATGTATCTGCGCTATGCGGAACGCAATCGTTGGCAGATCGAAATGATGTCGGCGAGCGAGTCGGATCTCGGCGGCTACCGCGAAGTGATCGTGCGCATTGCGGGCGAAGCGGCGTATTCGAAGCTCAAGTTCGAGTCTGGCGGCCATCGCGTGCAGCGCGTGCCCGCGACGGAAACGCAGGGCCGCATCCACACGTCGGCGTGCACGGTCGCGGTGATGCCGGAAGCCGACGAGATCGGCGAAGTCGAGATCAATCCCGCCGATCTGCGCATCGACACGTTCCGCGCGTCCGGCGCGGGCGGTCAGCACATCAACAAGACCGACTCGGCCGTGCGCGTGACGCACTTGCCGACCGGCATTGTCGTGGAATGCCAGGACGACCGCTCGCAGCACAAGAACAAGGATCGCGCGCTCAAGGTGCTGGCCGCGCGCATCAAGGACAAGCAGGAGCAGGAAGCGCACGCGAAGGAAGCGGCCACGCGCAAGAGTCTGGTGGGCTCGGGCGACCGGTCGGAGCGCATTCGCACCTACAACTTCCCGCAAGGGCGGCTCACCGACCACCGCATCAACCTCACGCTGTACCGGCTCGAAGCGCTGATGGACGGCGATCTCGACGAGTTGATCGGCGCGCTGGTGTCCGAGCATCAGGCCGAGCAACTGGCCTCGCTCGGCGACGCCGACTAAGCAAGCCGACTGCAAGCCGACCAAGAGAGCCGACCCCGTGAGCGAACCCGCCCTCACCGCCGAAGTCTTGTTGCGCGCCTCGCCGCTGCCCGCGCTCGAAGCGCGCGTGCTGCTCATGCACGTGCTCGGCTGGCGCCGCACGCAGCTCATCACGCGCGGCGACGAACCGCTCGATGCCGCGCAGGTCGCTCGCTACCGCGCGCTGGAAACGCGCCGCGCCGCGGGCGAACCCGTCGCGCAGCTCGTGGGCGCGCGCGAGTTCTTCGGTCTCGACTTCGACGTGACGCCCGACGTGCTGATCCCGCGCCCCGAAACCGAGCTGCTGGTGGAAACGGCGCTGGCCGCGCTCGAAGGCGTCGCGCAGCCGCGCGTGCTCGATCTCGGCACCGGCAGCGGCGCGATTGCCGTGGCGATCGCCTCGGCGCGGCCCGACGCGCGCGTGTGCGCCGTGGACCGCTCGGCCGCCGCGCTCGCCGTGGCCGCGCGCAATGCGCAAAAACTGCTCGACGCGCAACGCCCCGGCGGCGCGCTCGCGTTCGCCGAAGGCAGCTGGTACGACGCGCTGGGTTCGGCGCAAGCCGCGCCGCGCTTCCACGCGATCGTGAGCAACCCGCCCTATATCGCGAACGGCGACCCGCATCTCGACCAGGGCGACCTGCGCTTCGAGCCGCGCGGCGCGCTCACCGACGAAGCCGACGGTCTCGACGCCCTGCGCGCGATCGTGGCCGGCGCGCCCGCGTATCTCGTGCCGGGCGGCGTCCTGTGGATGGAGCACGGCTACGATCAGGCTGCCGCGGTGCGCGCGCTGCTGACAAACGCCGGTTTCGCCGATGTGCGCTCGGAGCGCGATCTGGCGGGCATCGAGCGTATCAGCGGCGGGCGACTCGCGCAGTAGCGTCGCGAGTCGGCCGCTTCGGCGGCTCGGGAGCGCCCGGCCCGCGCAGGCGAAATCCGCTATCATTTCATCCTGCAATCCAACGTATTCCGCATCAATTCAAATCGCAAGGTCAGTCATGGACACCCAACAACGCATCAAGCAGATCGTCGACGAAAACGCCGTCGTCCTCTTCATGAAGGGCAACGCGCAGTTCCCGATGTGCGGCTTCTCCGGTCGCGCGGTGCAAATCCTGAAAGCCTGCGGCGTCGATCAGTTCAAGACCGTCAACGTGCTCGAGGACGACGAAGTCCGCCAGGGCATCAAGGAATTCTCGAACTGGCCGACCATTCCGCAGCTCTATGTGAAGGGCGAATTCGTCGGCGGCTCGGACATCATGATGGAGATGTACCAGAACGGCGAACTGCAGCAGCTGTTCACCGCGGCTTGAGGGTGTTTCGGCGTTCCGGCCCGCGCTGCGTAAGCGCGTGAGCGCAGGCCGGACGCGCCGCTCAATGCGGTGCCGATGCGGTGCTTCATGGTCGTGCTTCGTGGCCGCGCTTCGTGGCCGCGCTTCACGGCCGCGCCGCACCGCTCATTCACCTGTCTGCCGTTGCGCGCCTCGCGCGTCATCCGCGTTTTTCCCCGCCCGCTTATCTTCGTGAACCACATTGCCGCCACCCCGAACGCCACGGCGAACCCGCCGCGCCGGCTGATCGTCGCGATCACGGGCGCCACGGGCGCGATCTACGGCGTGCGCATGCTCGACATGCTGCGGCGCGTGGGCGGCGTAGAAACGCATCTGCTGGTTTCGGCGGCGGGCTGGCTCAACATCCAGCACGAACTGGCGCTGGGCAAAGACGATCTGCACGCGCGCGCCGACGTCGTGCATGCGGTGCGCGATGTGGGCGCCACGATCGCCTCGGGCTCGTTCGCGACCGACGGCATGATCGTCGCGCCCTGCTCGATGAAGACGCTCGCGAGCGTCGCGCACGGTCTCTCCGACAACCTCATCGCGCGCGCCGCCGACGTCACGCTCAAGGAGCGCCGCCGCCTCGTGCTGCTGGTGCGCGAAACGCCGTTCAACCTCGCGCATCTGCGCAACATGACGGCCGTGACGGAAATGGGCGGCGTGATCTTCCCGCCGCTGCCCGCGTTCTATAACCAGCCCGCCTCGATCGACGACATGGTCGATCACACCGTCGCGCGCGTGCTCGACCTGTTCGCGCTCGGCCCCGCGCTCGCGCGGGCATGGCAAGGGCTCGGCGGCGCAGCCGAATAACGGCCCGATTTCGCCTCGCCGATTATCAACATCGGCGACACAATCAATTCCGTTTCGCCTCGTTTAATTCCCCGCGGTGGGGTCTTATATTGATCGCAATCCCGTTATTTTTCGCGCGCCGAATTTAAAACCCGCGCGCCCCACGATCATGACCGACCGTACACCCACCCTGTTCATTTCCCACGGCGCGCCCACGCTGCCGATCGACCCGTCGATGCCGCGCGAAGGTTTCGTTTCGCTCGCGGACCACCTGCCGCGCCCGCAATCGATCCTGATGCTCTCGGCGCACTGGTACACGCAGCGCCCGGCGGTGAGCATCGCCACGCAGCCCGAAACGATTCACGACTTCTACGGCTTTCCGCGCGCGCTCTACGAGATCCAGTATCCGGCGCCCGGCGCGCCCGAAACGGCGCAACGCGCGGCGGCACTGCTGCGCGCGCAAGGCGTGCAGGTCGACGAGGAAGCGCACGGCCTCGACCACGGTGCGTGGGTGCCCATGCTGCTGATGTTCCCGAACGCCGACGTGCCCGTTGCGCAGCTCTCGATCCAGCCGCGCGCCGACGCCGCGCATCATTTCGCGCTCGGCCGCGCGCTGCGTGCGTTGCGCGACGAAGGCGTGATGGTGGTCGGTTCGGGCCAGATCACCCACAATCTGCGCGCCGCCGACTTCTCGGCGCGCCCCGAAGACGCCGATCCGCGCGTGACCGAGTTCACCGACTGGTTCGAGAATCACCTGGCCGCGCGTGATATCGACGCCTTGCTCGACTATCGCAAGCGCGCCCCGCACGCCGAGTACATGCACCCGACCGACGAGCATCTGCTGCCCGTGTTCGCCGCGCTCGGCGCCGCCGACGACGACTACACGCTCGGCGTGCAATCGCTCGGCACCTACCAGCGCGCGCTGGCCATGACGAACTACGTGTTCGGGAGCGCCGTGCAGTAATCATCGGCGTAATCATCGGCGCAATCATCTGCGCAATCGCCAGACGCAAAAAAGCCCGCCTGAATCGCTTCGGGCGGGCTTTTTCCCGACGCGCCGCGCTTGACGGCGCGGCACGCAGATTCGAACGCTTAGTGCGAACCGATGCCTTCGAGCACTTCGTCGTGTTCGTTGCGCTCTTCGAGGTACGGCGTACGGTAACCCGTATGCACGCCCCAGTAATAGAACACGAGCGAGAACAGCGCGACGACCAGCATGTCCCAGCCGTAGGGAATCAGGTCGCTGCCGCCGAACTGCTTGCTGCCGATCAGCGAGAGCACCGCCATCACCGGCAGGTAGGCAACCAGCCACCAGGCGGCCTTCAGGTCCGCGCCCCAGCCAGCGAAACCCTGCTTGGCCTGGAAGTAGAAGTACACCGGCAGCGCCACGACCATCAGCAGGATGATTTCGCCGGTCAGCGGCCACTTCGCCCAGTACAGGATGAGCGAGGCGCACACGAACGCGAACGGCGCGATCACCTTCATGAACGGCACGGTGAGCGGACGCTCGATGTCCGTGGCGGCGCGCTTGAGCGCCATCAGGCTGATCGGGCCGGTCAGGTACGAAATGACCGTGGCGACCGAGATCACCGCCGCGAGCGAGCTCCAGCCGCGGAAGAAGAACATGAAGATGAACGAGACGAGCAGGTTGAACCACATCGCCTGGCGCGGCACGCCGTAGAACGGGTGCACGTTGCCGAACATGGCCGGCATCGTGTTGTTGCGCTCCATCGCGTAGATCATGCGCGAGGTC
The DNA here is from genome assembly GCF_009789675.1 of Paraburkholderia acidisoli. Taxonomy (NCBI): domain Bacteria; kingdom Pseudomonadati; phylum Pseudomonadota; class Betaproteobacteria; order Burkholderiales; family Burkholderiaceae; genus Paraburkholderia; species Paraburkholderia acidisoli. The sequence goes on from NZ_CP046913.1 coordinate 2,814,752, forward strand.
GTGGCCATGTAGGTCGTGCCGGTGCCGCTCGGGCTCACGAAGGCGTCGACGTACAGCAGGATCGCGAGCCAGTTCAGGTTCAGCGCGATCGCGAGTTCCGCGAACGGCGACTTGAAGTTGAACGTGTTCCAGCCCTTCGCGACGTCAGCCGGCGAGACCGCGCCAATGTAGGCGACCTGCAGCAGCACGTAGATCACGAGTGCGCAGAGGATCGAGCCGATCACCGCGAACGGCACGCTCTTCGACGGATTGCGCGCTTCGCCCGCGAGGTTGATCGGGCTCTGGAAGCCGTTGAACGCGAACACGATGCCGCTCGTGGCGACCGCCGTGAACACCGCCGACCAGCCGTAGGGCGCGAACGTGCTCGACTCGCCGAAGTTCTCGTGGTGGAAGCCCGTGCTCATCAGGCCGATGATCGTGAGACCCGGAATGATGAACTTGAAGATCGTGATCGCGCTGTTGGCGCGCGCGAACAGCTTCACGCCCCAATAGTTCAGCATGAAGTACACGATCACGAGCAGCGCGGACAGTCCTAACCCGGAATGGGTTAATGACCCGTCGACGAATAACGCATGCGCCCAGTCGTAGGGCCACGTGCTCATATATTGAATGGAAGCTTCGGCTTCGATCGGGATCACCGAAACGATGGCGATCCAGTTCGCCCACGCGCTGATGAAACCCACCAGTGCGCCGTGCGAATAACGCGCGTAACGCACCATGCCGCCCGATTCCGGGAACATGGCGCCGAGTTCGGCGTAGGTGAGGGCAATGGCCAGAATGACCACGGCGCCGATGATCCACGCGCAGACGGCGGCGGGACCGGCGATTTTCGCGGCCTTCCATGCGCCGAACAGCCAGCCCGAACCGATGATCGACCCGAGGCCGGTGAACATCAGCGCAAACGGGCCGATGTTCCGTTGAATAGAACTTTTCACGTCTTCTCCTGTTTCAAGAGCAGCTCGACACCACGATATCCCGTCTGTTTTGCGGGCGGGTTTCCCTGTGGCAGTCGCACCTCCACACGATGGATTGCGCCTGTAGGCGCAACTTGTCGCGCGGCGCGTAGTTTAACGGTTGCACCGCGCGAAGGTCTCAAAAAAGTGCAGCCTAATACAAAAAAATCATTTGCTTATCAAGCTTTGTAAGGTTTTGTTTCGACCCTGCGCTAAAAAACTATGGACTTACCCTTATAGCTAGTTGACCTTCCTCGCAATTAGCCGTATAAAGTTCGGGCAGGATTTCAAGCGGCGAGTGTGAATAGGTCTTTCGTAGTTCGCCCATCAACGGTACTCCGGTTGGTCCCATACCCCTTCCTTGATTTTCATGCACCTCTCGGGCTTCGGCCTTCATTCATTTTTAGGAAAGTAATATGGAAACCGGTACCGTCAAGTGGTTCAATGACGCTAAGGGCTTTGGCTTTATCACCCCCGACGGCGGCGGCGAAGATCTGTTCGCGCACTTCTCGGAAATCAAGGTCGACGGCTTCAAGACGCTGCAAGAGAACCAAAAGGTTCAATTCGAAGTCCGTACGGGCCCGAAGGGCAAGCAAGCTGCCAACATCAAGCCGGTCTAAGACCTGAGCTTGTAGGCACTCCCGGCAAAACACGTTTCTGCCGGCAAGCTTACCGAAAAACCCCACGCTTCTCCTTGAAGGTGGGGTTTTTTATCGTCTGGCGATTTTACGCAGATCGTAGAAACCACCTGCGCGGGCCGCGCAATGCGGGCCAGCCAGGCGAAGTCAAACCGCCAAACTCATTGGCCCGGCGCATTTGCGCCGGCACCTTCAGCCGAACAAACGCTGTGCGTGAATACCCAAGCCCGTTGCCACGCTGGCGAGCCGGTCGCCGAACACCGCCTGCGAGCCGGGGAACGCCTCGGCGAGCGCCTGGGTCAGGAACACGAGGCCGGTCGAGCCGCCCGTGAAATAGAGCGCGCTCACTTCGCCGGGCGCCACGCCCGCGACCTGCACCGTATCGCGCGCGGCCTGCACGATGCGGCGCGTTTCCTCGTGCCCCGCCTCGACCAGTTGCGCGTCGTCGAACGCGAGGCGCAGGTCGGCTTCCACCGCTTCGAGATCGATCATCGTTTCGCCGCCCGCCGAGACGCCGATCTTCGCCTCCTCCGCGCGCGCCATCAGCGCATGACCGAGGCGCTGCTCCACCACGCGGATCAACCGGTCGTGCTGACGCGTGTTGGGGTAAAGGTGGCGCATCAGCTTGAGGTCGGCGGTGCGCTTGGGCGTGTAGATCGTGTTGATGAGGTGCCAGGTCGCGAGATCGAAATAAATGCGATTGGGCACTTCGCGGCCTTCCGGGTCGAGCGAGCGGTAACCCAGTTCGCTGAGGATGCTCGTGAGCTCCACGCGGCGGTCGAAGTCCGTGCCCGCGACGTGCACGCCGTGATGCGCGAGCACGTCGTCCTTACGCTCGAGGCGCGTCATGCGATCGGGCCCCACGCGCACGAGCGAGAAGTCCGAGGTGCCGCCGCCGATGTCGGCCACGAGCACGAGCCCTTCCTTCGTCAGACGCGATTCGTAGTCGAATGCCGCCGCGATTGGCTCGTACTGGAACTCGATCTCGCGAAAGCCCACGCCGCGCGCGGCGGCTTCGAGCTGATCCTGCGCGAGACGGTCGGCGCGCGGGTCTTCGTCGACGAAAAACACCGGGCGGCCCAGCACGGCGTGCGTGATCGGCGCACCCGCGCAACGCTCGGCGCTGCGCTTCAGGTGTTCGAGGAAGATCGCGATGATGTCCGTGTAGCGGATCGCGCTACCGTCGCCGAGATCGGTAGTGGTTTCCGCCAGCGACGAACCGAGAATGCTCTTCATCGAGCGCATCAGCCGCCCGTCGAAGCCGTCGATATAGGACGCGAGCGCGGAGCGGCCGAACTCGCGCGTGTGTTCGTCGACGTTGAAAAACACCGCCGTCGGCAAGGTCGTGTGAGCGCCTTCCACCGGCGCGAGGCGCATGGCGTCGCCGGCTGCGGCGGGCAGCGCCACCGCTGAATTGGACGTTCCGAAGTCAATCGCGCAAAAGCTGGTCATGGCAAAGGCGCGTCGCAGGGAACTGCGCACGCTCGAAAGGAAGGACGGGGGAGGACGGGCTTTGTATCACGAAAGCGCCGCGCCGGGCAACCGCAAGGCGCCGCCGGCCCCCGGATGCGCGAAGCACGCGGCGTGCCGCGCAAGGTGTGGCCAGTGCGCGGGCGGCGGCCCGCACGCGTGACGCCGTGCGCGCCGGTGCGATGACAGAATGATCGGCTTTCACGCATGCGCGATGCGACCCCGATGCCCGCATCGGCAGGCCGTCTCGCGTGCGTGGACGGCGCGCCATCAACGAAAAACGCGCGGACCTTGCCGCGCGTTGGGGTTCGCATGCGCGAGTGACGCTAAGCGCGGCCGCTCGACGCAACGACATCAGCCCTTGAAAGGCTGCTTCCAGGCGTTCTCGAAAGCGATTTCGCCGACGTTCGCGCGCGCGCGTTCCGCTTTCTCGCGGTCGCGCAGCACGGGTTCGAGCTTGTCCATGTCGCCGTAGTGGCCGATCGAGATGATCGCGAGCGGCTCCACGTCGTTCGGCAGGGCGAATTCGGTGCGGAAGGCGTTCACGTCGAAACCGCTCATCTGGTGCGCGGCGAGACCGAGTGCATGCGCCTGCAAGACGAGCGACATGGCCGCCGCGCCCGCGTCGTATTGCGCGGTGCGGTTCACGTCGCCCTTCGCGGTGAGCGTCTGGGCCGTGACGGCGATCAGCACCGGTGCGGGCGCGTTCCACTGCTGGTTGAACGGCACGAGCGTGTTGAAGGCGCGCTTGAACGCGGCTTCGTCGGCCGAGCGGTCGAACACGATGAAGCGCCACGGCTGCAGGTTATAGCCCGACGGCGCCCAGCGCGCCGCCTCGATCACCGCGTGCAGCGCCTCGCGGCTCACGGGTTCGCTCGAATACGCGCGCGGGCTCCAGCGGCCGGCGATCAGTTCATGGATGGGCACAGCGGTTGGTGCGGGTTTGTGCTTCGTCATGCCTCTGATGTCCTTGGTTGGCGGGCGCGTCGCCCGGGGGACACTAGCATAACCGCAGCCCGTGAAAAGCGCTCAACACGGGGGACGGCGTCGATGCGGCACGGTGCGTGGTTCGCGCGTCGTGCGCTCCGTCGTGCGCTCCGTCGGGCGCTCAATCGGGCGGCTGGCCGGGTGCCGAGGCCGGCGAGATGCGATCCGGTTGCCGCCCGCTCGCCCGGCCACTCAAGCCGCCGGCTGCACCCCCACGGCGCGCGGACGCCGATTGATACGCAGCACGAGCAGCGCCGCCACGAGACACAAACCACCCGAGATCATCGACGCCACCGTGTAGGTGCCGAGGCTCGAACGCAGCAGGCCCGCGCCATACGCGGCGAAGGCCGCGCCCAGTTGATGCCCCGCCACGACCCAGCCGAACACGATGGGCGCGCGCTCCTTGCCGTAGACGTCGGTGGCGAGACGCACGGTGGGCGGCACGGTCGCGATCCAGTCGAGGCCGTAGAACACCGCGAAGACCGGCAGACCGAAAAAGTCGATGCCGAACGCGTGCGGCAGATAGATGAGCGAGAGGCCGCGCAGCCCGTAGTACCAGAACAGCAGCACGCGGCTGTTGAAGCGGTCCGAGAGCCAGCCCGAGAGCGTGGTGCCGAACAGGTCGAAGATGCCCATCGTCGCGAGCAGCGAGGCGCCCTGCACTTCGGTCATGCCGTAATCGCCGCACATGGCGATCAGGTGCGTGCCCACGTAGCCGTTGGTGCTGGCGCCGCAAATGAAGAAGCTGAAGAACAGGAGCCAGAAGTCGCGGGTCTTGCTCGCCGAAAACAGTGCGTCGAAGGCGATCTTGAGCGGATTTTGCTGCGGCGCGGGCGGCGCGACCGGGGCATCGTGCGCCTCGCCGAACGGGCGCAGGCTCAGGTTCGCGGGCCGCTCGGGCAACAGGAGGATCACCGGCAGCACCACGACGGCGAGCGCCGCGGCCACCACGAACACGACCGGCTGCCAGCCGTATTTTTCGGCGATGGCGGCGAGGAACGGCAGGAACACGAGCTGCCCCGTGGCCGAACTCGCGGTGAGGATGCCCATCGCGAGGCCGCGATGCGTGGTGAACCAGCGCGTGACGATGGTGGCCGAGAGCGACAGCGCGGCCACGCCCGTGGCGCCGCCGACCATCACGCCCCACACGAGGATCATCTGCCACGGATGCGTCATCATCGACGAGAGCGCGACGCCCGCCGCCATCGTCACGAGCGCCGTGAGCAGCGTGGGCCGCACGCCGAAGCGCTGCATGGCCGCCGCCGCGAACGGGCCCATCAAGCCATAGAGCGCGATATTCACGGAGATCGCGAGCGAAATGGTCGCGCGGCTCCAGCCGAACTGGTGTTCGAGCGGAATCATCATCACGCTCGGCGTGGCGCGCGTGCCGGCCGCCGCCAGCAGCACGAAGAAGACCACCGCCACGACGACCCAGCCGTAATGGAAGCGCCCACCCAACCGTCTTGCTGCCCAGTTCATCTCTGCTCCTGATTGGCTCTGTTTCGACCGATCGCGATAGGCGCCGCCGCGCAACGTCGAAGACGCCGCCGACCACGCGCTCGATCGGGTTTCGCCGGAATTTTCGCCGGATTGTTACCGATCGGTCACAAATGTGTTGCGATAGTAGTGACCGCTCGGTAACATTGTCAAGCAATCCCCTCATCGCGAGATGTGCTTATGAACCACAAACGTCACGACGATACGCCCGCACCCGCCGCCAAACGGGCGCACACCGCCGGCGCGAGCGCGCGCGAACTGCTGCTGCGCGCCGCCGACGACCTGTTCTATCTCGAAGGCGTGCGCGCCGTCGGCATCGAGGCCGTGGTCGAGCGCGCGGGCGTCAACAAGATGAGCCTGTACCGCCAGTTCGCGTCGAAAGACGATCTCGTGGTCGCGTATCTGGAACGCTACGACGCGCGCTTCTTCGTGCGTTTCGACGAGAGTCTGGCAAAACATCCGGGCAAGCCGGCAAAACAGCTGCTGCAATATTTCGAAGATCTGGCGCAGCGCGCCTCGCAGCCGGGCTACCGCGGTTGCCCGTTCGTGAACGTGGCGACCGAATTCCCCGACGCTTCGCATCCCGCGCGGCTCAGCGTGAGCGCGCACAAGTCGAAGCTGATGGCGCGGCTTACCGCCCTTGCACAGGAGGCCGGCGCCGACGACCCGGCCGCGCTCGCCGATCAATTGGCGCTGTTGATCGAAGGCATTTACGCCGCGAGCCAGACCTACGGCCCCGGTTGCGGGCGCATTGCCGCCGCGCCGCGCACGGCGCGGGTGTTGATCGAATCGGCGTGCCCGGCGGTGGCCGTTTGATCTCGGTGCTCCCGTCGACATCGGACTGAAAAGCCGGGAATCTGCCGAACGCGCCTGCGACAGCCGCGCCGGCCGGCGATCGCCCGCGCGCCGGTAAAATAGCGCGATGACCGACGACGCCACCTCTGACGCCAACTCTGACGCCACCGCCCCCGCATCCGGCGCCCCGCCCGGGCACGCCGCCATTCTCGACGCGACGCGCCACTGGCTCACGCGCGCCGTGATCGGCCTGAACCTGTGCCCGTTCGCGAAGAGCGTGCACGTGAAGCAGCAGATTCGTTACGCGATTTGCGAGGCGCGCGATCTGGAAGGTGTCCTGATCGATCTCGAACGCGAACTGCAATTTCTCGCCGAGGCCAACCCCGATACGCTCGACACGACCCTGCTGATCGTGCCTCACGCGCTCGCGGATTTCGCCGATTTCAACGACGCGACCTGGTTTGCCGAACGGCTCGTGCAGCAATTGCGCCTGGAGGGCACGCTTCAGGTCGCGAGCTTTCATCCGCAGTTTCAGTTCGAGGGCACCGAGCCGGACGAGATCGAGAACTACACGAACCGCGCGCCGTATCCAATCCTGCATCTGCTGCGCGAGGCGAGCATCGAGCGCGCCGTGGCGGCCTTCCCCGACGCCGCCGACATCTACGAACGCAATCAGGAAACCTTGCGCAAGCTCGGCTTCGACGGCTGGCGCGAGTGGATGGCGCAGCGCGACTGACGCCGCGCGCGCCATCTGCCGCCTGCCGCTTTCCGCGTTTCGATTACCGCCTCGCGCGCTTTTACGCTTCCGAAGTCACCGCTTCGGAGGCGTCCTCGCCGGCTTCATCCACGAAAAACCGCTCGCGCATTTCGGCCAGCCCGAACGTGTCGAGAATCTCGTTGAGCCGCGCGGCCGGGCGCTTGCGCGGCAGATCCTTGTACTGGGCGATGATGAGTTCGTTCTTCATCGAGTGCTCCCAGCCCACCAGTTCCGTCACGCTCACCTGATAGCCGTGCGCCTCCAGTTGCAGGCAGCGCAGCACGTTGGTGATCTGGCTCCCAAATTCGCGCGTATGCAGCGGGTGGCGCCAGATTTCCGTGAGCGCCTGCCCGAGCGACTTGCCCTTGTTCCGGCGCAGCACGCCCGCCACTTCCGCCTGACAGCACGGCACCACGACGATAAAGCGCGCCTGCTTCTTGAGCGCGAAGCGAATGGCGTCGTCGGTGGCGGTGTCGCAGGCGTGCAGCGCCGTGACCACGTCGACCTGCGGCGGCAGTTGCGACGAGGTAATCGATTCGGCCACCGAAAGATTCAGGAACGACATGCCGCCGCCGAAACCGAGGCGCGTGGCGAGTTCCTGCGAGCGCGCCACGAGTTCGTCGCGCGTCTCAATGCCGAAGATATGTGACCTGTCGCGCTGATCCTTGAAGAACAGGTCGTAGAGAATGAAGCCCAGATAAGACTTGCCGGCGCCGTGATCGACGAGCGTGACGTCGCGGCCGTCCTCTTTCAGTTCTTTGAGAAGGGGCTCGATGAACTGGAACAGGTGATAGACCTGCTTGAGCTTGCGGCGGCTATCCTGGTTCATCTTGCCGTCGCGCGTGAGGATATGCAGCTCTTTGAGCAGTTCGATCGACTGGTTCGGGCGGACTTCGTAGTTCTTGCTGGACATCGGCGTATTCAGGGGAGCAATGGCACATGTCGCGAAACGTGCGACAGATGACAGAAGGGACTGCGTCTATCTGTCATTTTACGGAAAAAGCTGGACGAGGCCGTCGAACCGAAAAGAGCGGCTGTTGTCGTACTAACGTCCGCCACGCTGACCCACGTGCGGACGGCAGGGAGGGGTTGATTAGAAGAGACACGAGGATTTTTTGTCCCCGATGCCCAGAAAGGACCAAACAAGTGGCGCGACCGACCGGCTATGTCCCGGTTGAGCGCGTAATGGGAGGTCGCACCGGGATCGCCGGTTGCGATGAATCAGGCCGGCGTAGCTTTGCTACGCAACAGCGTGCGACGCGGCACGGCCTTGCATGGGGCATGCAATGAATACGATACCCGACGGAAATGCAGAGCAGAAATTCCAGGAACTGCTGACGAAACTGGTCCAGGTTCCCGACTGGACGGAAAAGCAGCAACTGGAACTGGAAATGGCGCGCGACATCTCGCTGGAGATGCTGCGCGTAGCGGAAACCATGCGCGACGGCGCGGCCGATCTCGAAACCTGCCTGATCTTGCTGAAGTACGCCAAGGTGCTCGATTTCGTGATGTCGGCGCTCGCCTCGCGACGCGACATCAAACCGCAAACCTTGCGCGTGATCTTCAAGCTCGCCGGCCTCAAGGTCGACGAGGCCTACCCAGGGTAGCGCGCGGATCATTCCGCCGATCAACCGATCCACCGCCTCGCTTCTTTCACTGGCTGGACCCGGCAGCGTTCGATCTCGCTCGCCGAAGCTCGACTCCCGCCGTCTCGTCATCCTGCACGAGCCGCGCGGGAAGCTCGAACCACGGGCCGTCATGGCAACCTGCTTGCCAGCGGCCCGCTTCTACGCTTGCCTTCCACACCGTCCCGCCGCGCCCTCCCTGATCGCCCTACTCTGCCCGCGCCTTGAGCCGCCACAGCGACGTGATTTCCGCCGCGCGCGCGCGATGCAACGGATCGCCGGGGTCCGTGGCCTTGGGATGACGCGGACGAATGTCCTCGCGCCCCACCACCTCCAGCCCCGCCTCCACGATCCAGCCGACCAGCGCTTCGCGGGTGCGCAGCCCGAGATGTTCCGCGAAGTCGGACAGAATCAGCCAGCCCTCGCCGCCCGGCTCGAGATGATCCTTCAGGCCGTCCAGAAAGCCGCGCAGCATGCGGCTCTCAGGATCGAACACGGCATATTCGATGGGCGATGCGGGCCGCGCCGGCACCCATGGCGGGTTGCAGACCACGAGCGGCGCCCGGCCCGGCGGGAACAAGTCCGCTTCCTGTACCTCGACCTGCGACGCATAACCCAGCCGCGCGACGTTTTCCTTCGCGCACGCCAGCGCGCGCGCGTCCTGATCCGTGCCGATCACGCGCTTCACGCCGCGCGATGCGAGCACCGCCGAGAGCACGCCCGTGCCCGTGCCGATGTCGAACGCCAGTTCCTCCGAGGGCAACGGCGTGCGCGCGACGAGATCCACGTATTCGCCCCGCACCGGCGAGAACACGCCGTAGTACGGATGAATGACCGCACCGCCGAGCGCCGCGACAGGGACGCCCTTCTTGCGCCATTCGTGCGCGCCGATCAGCCCGAGAATCTCGCGCAACGACGCCACCGAAGGCTCGCCGTCCGGCGCGCCCCACGCTTCTTCGCAGGCGGCCCGTACGTCAGGCGCCCGGCGCAGCTCGATGCCGAAATCGCCTTCGAGCGGGATCAGCACCATGCCGAGCGTGCGCGCCCGCTGCGACTGCGCCTGCCGGTGCAAATGGAAGGCTTCGGCAGGCGAGGCCGCCGCTTTGGGCGCCGCGCCGCCTTTGCGCGGCTTGCGTTCGGCGCGGCGAGCCATGGCCTGCAGCAGCTGGCGCGCGTTCTGGTAGTCGCCGCGCCACAGCAACGCGGTGCCTTCGCAGGCGAGCCGGTAAGCCGTGTCGGCGGTTGTGGTGTCGTCGGCGATGACGACGCGCTTCGGCGCGGGCACGCCCGCTTCGGAGCGCCAGCGCACGGTGCGCGGGCCTTCGGTGTCGGGCCAGGTGAGTGTGGATTGGTCGGTCATGGTCGATTGAGTGCGGCGGCTTTCCGTTAGCGGGCGCGAGCCTGTCGTGCCGGGCGGCCCGCCTGGGCGGCGCCACGTGGGCGCCCTCGCTTTAGCGGCGCGCCATCATATAGCAGAGCAGTGCCGCGCGGTCCGCTGCGTTGCGTTGCAGGGTGCTGAGGGCGATCATCGCGCAGCCGCCAACGCGCGTCGAGCCGGCCAAACGGCATAGGACGAATCCACGCGCGAACGGCGTTGCGAAGGCTCGCCGGGCCGCCTGTAGAATGTCCCGCCGAATTTCGCTTTATACGCTCCGGCTTCGCTTCACGTTACGTTTCCCGTTTCGTTTTCCGCCGCCGACGCGCCACCACGCCGCCATGTCCGACACGCTCACGCCGATCCGCCCACGCAAGCCGCGCACGCAGCGCGCCCGCGCGGCGCTCGACGGCGGCTTCTACGCCGGGCTGCTGCACCTCGCGGGCTTGCGCGAAAGCGTAACGGGCACGCGGCGCGGCATCGAGCGGCACGAACCGTCCGCGCGCGTAAGCGGCACGCTGATCGAACTCGCGCTCGAGCGCATTGCTGCGCAGACGCCATCGCCAGCCGCGACATCGCTCGACGAGGCGCAACGGTTCGCGCTCGCGCTGCGTATAGGCATCGCGTGGCTCAGCCGGCTCGTTTTGCTCAAAGTGCTCGAAACGCGTTGCGTCGCGCTGCACGACGACAACCCCGCCTGTGCGTTCCTGAATGCGCGCACGCTCGGCTCGTTTCGCGATCTCGGCGCGCTTTGCGAAGCCGTATTCGGTCACGGCGATGGCAATCGCGATGGCAACCGCGACGCGCGCTTCGCTCATCTGCCGCGCCTCGGCGCCGCGCTGATCGACACCGGCCTCGACGCGCGCCTTATCGACATGAGCACGCTCGACGACGCCGCCAGCTTGCCGCGCTGCGCGCACGACACCGCTGGCGAAACGCCCCTGCTCGCCGGTTTGCTCGACTTTTTCGCGGCGTTCGACTTCTCGACCGGTGTCGCGCACGTCGCGTCGTCGGCGCGGCCGTGCATCGACGCCGCCGCGCTCGGCCTCGTCTTCGAAAAGCTCAACGGCTATCGCGACGGCGCGTGGTACACGCCCGCCAGCGTCGCGATGGAACTCGCGCGCGCGGCCGTCACGCGCGCGGTGCTCAGCGCATTCAATCGTGCGCTGGGCAAGCAGTACGACAGCGTCGATCAACTAAACGCTCGACTGAACGCTCAGCGATCCGAAGCGATTTTCGATCGCGACGCCGCGCGCGCCATCTTCGACGCGATCCGCGTGTGCGATCCCGCCGTGGGCTCGGGGCACCTGCTGGTATCCGCGCTCAACGAATTGCTCGCGCTCAAGGCGCGATTCGGCCTGCTCGAAGGGCTCGGCGACAGCGCGCTCACGATCGTGGCGGACCGGCTTCGCGTCACGCGCGCGAACGGCGAGCCGCTTTGCGCGCGGCGCGATCGCGAGGCGTTGCGCACGCTCGACGCGATGCTGTACCGCGAGAAACGCCGCCTCATCGAACAGTCGCTGTTCGGCGTGGATATCGACGCCGACTCCGTGGGCATGGCGCGCGTGCGGCTCGCGATCGAACTGCTCGAACACGCCGATTTCACCGAGCGCTTGCCCGAGCTCGCGGCGAATCTCAAGCAAGGCAATGCGGCGTTGAGCGATGTCGATGTTGCGAACGCCGCCGATACCGCGGCGCCTGCGCACGACGACCGCGGCATCGCGTTCTCGTGGCGCCGCGCCTTTCCCGCGCTGTTCACGCAAAACGGGCACGCGGCGGGCGCGAACGGCTTCGACGCCGTGATCGCCAATCCGCCCTATATCGATTCCGAGCGCATGATCAACGCCGGGCAGAAGCCGCTGCGCGACGCGCTCGCGCGGCGCTGGCCGAGCGCGAAAGGCAACTGGGATCTCTACGTCGTCTTCATGGAACTGGGTCTCGCGCTGCTGAAACCGGGCGGCGCGATGGCGTACCTCACGCCCGACAAATGGCTCGCGAAACCGTTCGGCGAGGCGTTTCGCGCGCGGCATCTGCGCAAGATCGAGCGCATCGTCGCGCTGGGGCGCGGCGTGTTCGACGAGGCGCGCGTCGACGCCATCGTGACGATCTTTCGCGCGGAGGATCTCGATACGCTGAGCACCGCGCGGCTCGACGGCACGACGCTTGCCGAACTCACGCGCGTGAACAAGACGGCGCTCGCCGCGCCGTGGACGCTCGACGCGCTGCTCTCGCCGCATTACGCGTTCGCGCGGCGCCTCGCGCTCGCGCATCCGGCGCTCGGCACGCTGCTCGGTTGCGAGAATGCCTGCGCGACCGCCGACGCGTATCGCCTCGCGCCGCTCATCGAAGAAGCCGAAGAGAACGTCGATTTCGCGCGCCACTATCGCGTGGTGAACACGGGCACGCTCGCGCATTACGTGTCGCGCTGGGGCGCGAAACCGATGACTTATCTGGGCCGGCAATATCGGGCGCCGGTCGTCGATCGCGCGCGCTTCGCCGCGACCTTCGCGAACGGCTATCGCGCGAAAGCGGACGCGAAGAAGGTGATCGTCAAAGGGCTCACGCGGCTCGACGCGGCGCTCGATCTCGCCGGCGACACGATCCCCGGCAAGACCACGCTGATCCTGCGCAGCCACGACGAGGCCGTGCTCAAGTTCGCGGCCGCGCTGCTCAACTGCCCGCTCTCGGGATTCCTGATTCGCGCGCAGTACGGTGCCTCGAGCTACAACGGCGGCGTGGCGTTCACGAAGGCGATGATCGACGCGTTGCCCGCGCCCGGCGATCCCGCGTTACGCGCGCGCATCGTGGCGCTCGTCGACCGTTTGCTGGCGTTCGCGCGCGCGCATGAGCCAGCGTGCGCGCAGGCGATCGCCCGCGAAATCGACATGGCGATCTATGTGGCGTTCGGGCTGACGGCAGCGGAGATCGACGTGGTGGAGAAGCGGGGGTGAGGCGGCGGGCGTAATGGATTTCTAGGCCGCAAAACGAAAAAGGGTTACCGCAGGAATGCGATAACCCTTCTCGAATGTTTGGTGCCGGCTGCAGGAATCAAATTTTGCCCTGCAATCGCCGTCAGGTAAAGCTCTGAAGGAATCTACAATGATTTGTACCAACAAAAATACCAACAAAAAAAATTGTTGTTTATTTGCTTTAGACGCTAGGCCGGCATTTGACAACGTGGGCTTGCTCACAGTTTTCGCTATCCCACCGCATTTAGAATCGCCGTCCATAGACCAAGGTCAACGAAGCTAGCTAACAACGGCTTCGCGCCGACAGATAACGACAACGGAGATCATCCATGAACAAAATCCTTCTTGCACTTTTCTGCTTCGCCAGCGTCGCGCCAGTCGCCCACGCGCAAGATTCCCAAAAGCCAGAAGTCGCGTTTGCAAATACCCTCTTCGGTATCGCGCACCAGTGTCAGTTTCAATACGGTCTGGACCGTAGCCTACAGGACCAAGCACGATCATATGGACAAGCCGCGCCCGATGCGACCGAGTCACTTGTCTCGTGCTATCGGGCGGGCAAGACTGATGGCAAAGCGGCGTTCGATGCAATAACAAGCCGACCGCACAACGCACAGATTAAGGCTGATATCAAAATGGCCTATGCAAGCTGGCTAACTTGGATGGACGCAATTGGCCGAGCCAATGAAGAGGAGTCGCCGCCCGCGCAACGCGACTTCGAAAAGTCAGCGAACATTTTGAAAGTCGATGTGGAAACCGACTAGCTGGCGGCCCGCATTCTCCGTGAGAACGCACCTCCAGAGACACGCCGATTCGAAACAAAATTGAAACTTGCTGCAAATCGCTTCCATCGCTCAGGGCCTTCGTCAGCAACGGATTACTTGTCGCGAAGGACACCCTGAGTGAATGCCTACCTACGCACCGGAGTTAACAAAGTTCACTCGCCCGCGAGGCATGCGACTCACAAAGCTATCCAAATGCTCTTGCAACGAGATCGTTGACGGCATCTGTAAGCGGCTGGATGCCCACACCTCGTCTCTGTGCGAGTTGAAGCGCTGATTGAAGCACGGCTGCTCGGTCATCCGTTGGCATCGCAATAATGAAGCCACGTAGCGCTCTGCTTGCTCGTGACAACGACCTATCGTTGTTGCGCTTGTCACTCGCCAGCCAAGCGTCAAATTTCTTGAAGAACGCATCTAGAGTTGACTCGGAAACGGTCAAGCGCACATGCCGGCGCTCGCCATACTGGTTGTCGGATGTTTCAAAATTGACCCCGAGGTAGTCAAACCCTCCCGCGCACGTTACCTCTCCTCTTTCGATTGAACCAAGCTGCAGCGGCCCAACTGGATGCTCTACCAAATTGGATCGGTAGCGGGAGACTTTGGCATCGACATCCTCAGGCGAATACCCCAAAATCAACGCGTTATCGGCGTATGGGAATACGTCTTCTATCCCCGCGAATGCACTTTCGAGGAGATAGTATGCAATGAGGGGCGACGAGGCCGCTCCTTGAAGCAGAGCCAGCGGGCGACGGGCAGCAACGCTACACGACGCTATAGAGGGCGGAGCACCGTTGCTTTGAGCCCGTGCCCAGTCCTCAGGTCGCATACACACCGTGTTTTCCAGAACCTGCCGTGTCAGCGGCAGAATCTGGGTGGCTCGGCGTAAGTCCACAGAATCGAAAAACGCTTTTACATCCACACTCGCGTAATGGCTGATCGCGGGATCGCCTAGTGCTTCCCTAACCTCGTATAGGCCAGGCACGCGGCCCCCGTCGTTCAGCATCTGCTTCCACAACCGCGCCGCAATAAGCGGCTCCAGCGCCTGCTTAACCAACACGTGCCGCGCGCGCATGCTTGGCCCGAACCTCCAAGTCAGACGCTTCGCCCCGTCAGCTTTTGGAACGTATTTCGGTACGCGGGATTCCGCAGAGGGCCAACCCGGATGCAGCTTGCGCCTTAGCTCTTCGCCGCGCCCGTCCCAGTGGCTGACGAAGCTGTGCTCCCAATTTGAGCCGCGAGGTTCGCCTTGACTGAATACCTGGCGAAGTGCCAACAATTGGGTGTCATCGGAGGCCAGATAACGCCCTACCGCAACACACAACTGTTTCAAGCCTCGACCGTCCCGCGCGAGCAATGCGGCTTTCTCAATGTCGCCGCGTAGCACGCGCTGGTGAAAAAGAGCCTCACGCCTCCATTTCCGATAGCCAGGCGGCAGCTTATGCGCTGGCCGGGGGGCGCTTCGCGATGCCGCAACAAACAAATGCGCGGAGGACGTAGATCGCGCAAACCTTGCCTGAATTTTCGCCATGATTATTCGCCCGCGTACGGAGGGCGTGACTCCATCCAAGCATCAATTTCCGATGCACGCCAAGCGACTGCCCGCACGCCAATGCGGACCGGTCCTGGAAAGCAGCCGTCTTTTACCAGACGGTAAACGGTGGCGCGTGACAGGCCCACGCGTGCCATAACAATAGGCAAGCGCAACAAGCGTTCTGCAGAAGGTTGAGTCATCTTGACGCCTCGTGACTGTTTATAAGACGGGTCAATAGTGCGTCAATGTGCAAGCCTAGCGTTAGGCTAAACCCCCCACCTGAAATAAGGGCGGGCTTTTGCCTCTATTCGGTTCCACTGTTCGTCCCACGGTTGCCGCCGACGATGCCGCCCGTAACTCCTGCGCGCAGTCCTTACGGCTCGAATAACGACGCTAGGATCGCCTAACGGATCAGGGAGAATGCCCTCCAATAGGTCGTTAAAATCCTTGATAGCTCGCACCTGCGGCACCTGCCCATAGGTCAGCCACCACGCCCGAATCAAGGCCATCGCACAGATACGAGGAAACGACATCGGGCGCCCGTTTTGTCCGTGCGCAGCAGCTTCTTTACTCGCAAATGCCCCGAGCAGCGTTTCAGGCCCGCTCTTTCGTGTCCGCCTTGATCCAATGCGCTTCGGGTCGGTAGCGACTTCGCTTGGGAGCGGAATTTCGGTCAATAGCTCGATCCAATGCTTCACGTTTTGCGCGAGTATGGAATTTGAGTATTCGCTTTGGTACGCAACCGCTTGCAATTTGTGCAAGGAGGCTATCGTGGAGTTGAATTGTTTCTGTAGGGGATCGAGCGCGCTAGCATTCCCCGATTGGACGGCCTGAAGGCGCGAAGCCAGCAAAACGACAAAATGGCGGGCTAGTTGCTCTGAATTGCGAACGCGTGCTCGCGCGCGTCGAATGCGCCTATGTTGGTTCCGGCAACCTGGGGCGGCGCGCTCCTCTTCATTTCGCTCGCGCGCCCATTTCTCGAAGTGAAGTGCTTGCCAATCCGGTCTCTCGGACGAAAAGCTGCGCAAGCTCACTTGTGCGGAGGTGCCGTAGCTCAAGAGATGATCGGGCAACGAGCACATCGTCACACCCGCTGCGTCGCCTGTTTTGTTTGCAACGCGTTTCAAAGTGCTGCCGCCCTTGCTGCCGATCCCGCCGACGTGCGCGCTTTGTGCTCCAATCCATCCAGCAAATCAGCCCATGCTTGCATCATCCTGCGCCGCTCCGGCAGATATTGCGCTCGATTGTAGCTATCACGCACCTTGTCTTTTGGACGATGCGCAAGCTGACGCTCGATATGATCCGCGTTGAAACCGCGCTCATTCAAGATTGTCGATGCCGTTGTACGGAAACCGTGACCGGTCACGCGCCCGTGATATCCCATTCGATAGAGCGCGAAAAGAATCGTATTTTCGCTTATGGGGCTAGTCGCCTTTGTTCTTCCGGGGAAAACCAAACCCTCCCCACCAGTCAGCGCATGGAGGCGGCGCAACACCGAAACGGCCTGAGTCGAAAGCGGAACAATATGCCCTTCGCGCATTTTCATCCGCTCCGCTGGAATACGCCATTCCCCAGCGGCAAAGTCAATCTCTGCCCAAGTTGCCCCGCGTAATTCGCCAGTTCTGACGAAAGTGAGCATCAGGAGTCGGATCGCAAGGCCGGTTTGCTCTTCGCCGTCATAGCTCGAAAGCCTGCCCAGGAACTCGGGTAGCTCGCTTTCTTTAAATGCCTTGT
The DNA here is from genome assembly GCF_009789675.1 of Paraburkholderia acidisoli. Lineage (NCBI taxonomy): Bacteria > Pseudomonadati > Pseudomonadota > Betaproteobacteria > Burkholderiales > Burkholderiaceae > Paraburkholderia > Paraburkholderia acidisoli. The sequence goes on from NZ_CP046913.1 coordinate 2,831,862, forward strand.
AGTGAGTAACGGGCACGGTCGTAAGCTGCCCGCTGAGCCGTGCCGCTGGATTTACTTCGACCAAGCCGCCAGCGCATGCGAAGTCAAACACAGCAACGCATCGCTGCAGCACGCGGTGAGCAATCTCGTGCGCGCCCCTAGCTTCTACCTTTCGAATTGCAGCCAAGATATCGCTTCGCGAGATTGCACCCACGGCTTTTGTCCCGAACGCAGGAAAAAGGTCACGCTCCATAGAACTAAGGATTTTCGCGCCGTGATTATCTGACCACTTCAGCTTTCTCGTGTTGTGCCACTGGCGGGCCACAACTTCGAAGGTATTTTGCTGAGCGGCTAGCCGGCGTTGATCTACGTCCGCGCGATGGGACACGGGATCAATGCCCGCCTTGACAAGTTTTTTTGCCGAATCTCGACTCTCGCGCGCTTCCGCCAGCGTCACTTCTGGATAAACGCCAATGGCAAAAGTCTTCTGGCGGCCTGCCAATCGGTAAGCTAGACGCCAGTATTTCGCGCCAGTTGGCAACACATACAAGTACATGCCTCCAGAGTCGGAGACCTTGTAGGGTTTTTCGCGCGCCTTGAGGCCGCGAACGGCAGCGTCTGTCAGGAGGGGCATAGGCCGGTACCAACACTCGATCATGCGGTGCCAACGAATATACCATCACCTTCCTGAGATTTTCTGGAGTATCCTAAGACAGCTTGAGATGAAAAAAAGCCCGCAAACCGTTGCCGGCGCGGGCTTTTGAGACGACTTGCGATATTGCGAGACTTGAATGTGGTGCCGGCTGCAGGACTCGAACCCGCCACCTGATGATTACAAATCAACTGCTCTACCAGATGAGCTAAGCCGGCGTAGCCCGCTATTCTACCTTACTTCACGATCTTGAGGTGACCCTTGCCGCCGCCCTTGTTACCGCCGTCGTCGTCCTTGTCGGTGGTGCGTGCGGCGCTCGGCGCAACGGGTTCGACCGCCGGTTCGTCGTGCGCTTCCTGCGCGCCAACGTCTTCGTGATCTTCGGAATTGAGCACGTCGTCGGCGTCACCGGGCGGCGCTTCAACGGGGAACGCCATGCCCTGGCCGTTCTCGCGCGCGTAGATCGCGAGCACGTTCGGCACCGGCACCTCGATGCGATGCGACTTGCCCGAGAAGCGCGCGTGAAACTCGATCATCTCGTTGCCCATCTGCAACTGGCTCGTGGCCTCGAAGCTGATGTTCAGGACGATCTCGCCGTCGCGCACGAACTGGCGCGGCACGCGCGTGCGGTTGTCGACCCGCACCGCGATGTGCGGCGTGAAGCCGTTGTCCGTGCACCATTCGTACAGCGCACGCAGCAGATACGGCTTGGTGGAAATTTCTTGCATCAACGATCCTTTCGCGAGGCGGCGCCCACATCCACGCCGTGCACGCCGCCCCTGTGACCCGAAACCACCGGGGAACAGCTTAGCGGCGCATGACCTTTTCGGACGGCGTGAGCGCTTCGATGTAGGCCGGACGGCTGAAGATGCGCTCGGCGTACTTCATGAGCGGCGCGGCGTTCTTCGAGAGTTCGATGCCGTAGTGGTCGAGGCGCCACAGGAGCGGCGCGATCGCGACGTCGAGCATCGAGAACTCTTCGCCCAGCATGTACTTGTTCTTCAGGAAGATCGGCGCGAGCTGCGTGAGGCGGTCGCGGATCGCGAGGCGCGCCTTCTCGTGGTTCTTCTCGGCGGCCTTGCCCTTCTCGTTTTCGAGCGTACTCACGTGCACGAACAGTTCTTTCTCGAAGTTGAGCAGGAACAGGCGGGCGCGCGCGCGCTGCACCGGGTCCGCCGGCATCAGCTGCGGGTGCGGGAAGCGCTCGTCGATGTACTCATTGATGATGTTCGACTCGTACAGAATCAGGTCGCGTTCGACCAGAATCGGCACCTGACCGTACGGATTCATCACGGCGATGTCTTCCGGTTTGTTGAACAGGTCGACGTCGCGGATTTCGAAGTCCATGCCCTTTTCGAACAACACCAGCCGGCAGCGCTGGGAGAACGGGCAGGTAGTGCCGGAGTACAGAACCATCATGATTTACATTTCCTCAATAAACCCAAAAGGCCAGCAGGCGAAAAACCGCCTGACGGCTGAACCGTCAGACGGTTTCTCGTCGCACCGCCCCACGTCGGTCAGGACGTGATTATTTGATATCTTTCCAGTACGCGGCGTTCAATCGCCACGCGAAAAAGCTCAGGATGCCGAGGAACAAAAGCACCCACACGCCAAGCTGCTTGCGGGTTTTCTGCTCCGGCTCCGACATCCAGCCGAGGTATGCCACCAGGTCGGCCACGTCAGCATCATAATCCACCGGTGAAAGCTTCCCCGGCGTGACGACCTGATACCCCGCGAAGCGACGAACCTTTTCCCCGCTTTCCTCGTCCGTCGTTTCCTCGAACTTCGCCGTGCGCACGCCCTGCAACTGCCACAGCACATGGGGCATGCTCACATTCTCAAACACCAGATTGTTCCAGCCGGTCGGCCGCGTGTCGTCACGGTAGAAGCTGCGCAGGTACGTGTACAGCCAGTCGCGCCCGCGCGCCCGCGCTTCGACGGAGAGGTCCGGCGGCGCCACGCCGAACCACGACTTCGCGTCGTCCGGGCGCATTGCGATGGACATCGTGTTGCCGACCTTGTCGGTCGTGAACAGCAGATTATCTTCGATTTGCTTCTGCGGAATGCCGAGATCCTGCAGGCGGCTGTACCGCATCAGGCTCGCACTATGGCAGTTCAGGCAATAGTTTACAAACAATTGGGCGCCGTGCTGCAGCGAAGCAAGATTTTCGCCGTTATCGGGAGCGCGGTCGAGCGGAATGTTTTCCTGCGCAGCTACGGATCCGACCCCAAACGTGAAAATCAGCGCCAGCGCGGCCATGGCGCGGCGCACGCTCGCCCGCGCGAGCGTCGAAAACTGAGAGTGTCCCGTCATGTCTTCCTCGCTCGTCGATTAATGGGGCTTGAAGCGCACGCGCTCGGGCGGCTGCTTGAAGGTGCCAAGCGGCGTCCAGAACGGCATGCCGAGGAAGAAAGCGAAGTAGACGAGCGCGCACACCTGCGCGATCAGTGTGGCCGCGGGCGAAGGCGGTTTCGTGCCGAGGAAGGCGAGCGTGAGGAACGCGAACACGAAGATGCCGAGAAACACCTTGTGGAACAGCGGCCGGTAGCGGATCGACTTCACCGGCGCGCGGTCGAGCCACGGCAGGAAGAACAGCGAGACCACGGCCGTGCCCATCACCACCACGCCCCAGAACTTCGACTCCGTGAACGCCATCGCCAGAATCACGAGCACCGCCAGCACCGGCAGCCCGACGCGCCACTTGCCGCGCGCGCGCCAGAGCGCGTACAGGCCGAGCAGCGCGATCACGATCATCAGCACGATCTTGAACGGGTCGGTGGTCGCGCGCAGCATCGCGTAGAACGCCGTGAAGTACCAGACCGGCGCGATCTCGGGCGGCGTCTGCAGCGGGTTGGCCGGCACGAAGTTGTTCGACTCCAGGAAGTAGCCGCCCATTTCCGGCGCGAAGAACACGATCGCCGCGAAGATCATCAGGAAGATGCACACGCCCATGAAGTCGTGCACGGAGTAATAGGGATGGAACGGAATGCCGTCGAGCGGAATGCCGTTCGCGTCCTTCTTCTCCTTGATCTCAATGCCGTCCGGGTTGTTCGAGCCGACTTCGTGCAGTGCGACGATATGCGCCACCACCAGCCCGATCAGCACGAGCGGGATCGCGATCACGTGGAACGCGAAGAAGCGGTTGAGCGTGACGTCGGAGACCACGTAGTCGCCGCGAATCCACAGCGACAGGTCCGGGCCGATAAACGGAATCGCCGAGAAGAGATTCACGATCACCTGCGCGCCCCAGAACGACATTTGCCCCCACGGCAGCAGATAGCCGAAGAACGCCTCGGCCATCAGGCACAGGAAGATCGCGCAGCCGAAGATCCACACGAGTTCGCGCGGCTTGCGGTACGAGCCGTACATCAGCCCGCGGAACATGTGCAGATACACGACCACGAAGAACATCGAGGCGCCCGTGGAGTGCATGTAGCGGATCAGCCAGCCCCACGGCACCTCGCGCATGATGTACTCGACCGACGCGAACGCGAGCGTCGAGTCGGGCTTGTAGTTCATCGTGAGAAAGATGCCGGTGACGATCTGGTTCACCAGCACGAGCAGCGCGAGCGAGCCGAAGAAGTACCAGAAGTTGAAGTTCTTCGGCGCGTAGTACTCGGAAACGTGCGCCTTCCATGTCGCGGTCAGCGGAAAGCGCTTGTCGATCCAGCCCTGCAGACCGGAGCCGCTGGACGTTTCCACCACTTCCTTGTCGGTTCCCGTCGCCATCACGCTTCTCCTTTTTCGTCCTTGCCGATCACGATCTGCGTCGGGGACGTGAACATGTACGGAGGAATGTCGAGGTTCTGCGGTGCGGGCTTGTTCTTGAACACGCGCCCGGCGAGATCGTAGGTGGAACCGTGGCAGGGGCAGAGGAAGCCGCCCGGCCAGTCGTCGGGCAGATTCGGCTGCGGACCTTCCTGGAAACGCGCCGTGGGCGTGCAGCCCAGATGCGTGCACACCGCCACGGCCACCAGGATGTTCTGGTGCTCGGCGCGCGAGCGGAATTCGTTCTTGCAGTACTCCGGCATCGGCATCGAAAACGGATGCTCGGAGTGGGGATCGGCCAGTTCGGGGTCGGCCTTCTTGCAGTCGGCCAGCATGCGCTCGGTGCGGTTGAGGATCCACACCGGCTTGCCGCGCCACGCCACCGTCATGAGCGTGCCGGGCTGCAGATTGGTGATGTCGACTGCGACGGGCGCGCCAGCGGCGCGTGCTTTTTCGGATGGTGCAAACGAGCCTACGAACGGTACGACGGTGGCCACGCCTCCGATGCCACCCGCTACGGACGTCGCAATCAGCCAGGTTCGGCGGCTGCCATCGACGCGGTCATTCTCTTTATCTCGCATCACATCGCCCCACTTCTGAGTTGGATTTTTCCGTCACGCCAGCTTACCCGCGATACTGCCGAACGCTAGTTTGCGCGAATGGAGTTGGCATTTACAAGGGGCGATCTCGAAAAAGCGACCGAAGTCATTGATATCTCGGGGTTTTCCCGATGGAATCAGGGCCACTTTCTTTTGAATTTGTAAATGCCTCGCGAATAAAATCATGCTGCATCACGGCAATTCGCGCTTATTTGCCGCAGCTGTTTTTGTGCGAAGTTTGCCGGGATCTCGTTATTCGCATCGACGAAAAAATCTTCTGCACCGGTTTAAACCGGATTGTCGATGTCGATGAAAAGATGCTCCACGCCGAACGCCTCCGCCACGTGATTGCCCACGGCCTGCACGCCGTAGCGTTCGGTCGCGTGATGGCCGGCCGAGAGAAACGCCACACCGCTTTCCGCCGACGTATGCGTGATCGGCTCGGAGATCTCGCCGGTGAGGAACACGTCGGCGCCCGCTTCGATCGCCGCGTCGAAATAGCCTTGCGCGGCGCCCGTGCACCACGCCACGCGGCGCAGTTCCCAGTCGGCGTCGCCTAGCACGAGCGGCGTGCGGCCGAGTGTCTGCTCGACCTGCGCGGCGAAGTGCGCGAGCGTGATGGGCATGGGCAGCGTGGTCATCCAGCCGAGATCCTGCTCGCCGAAGCGCTGGTCGCCGATCCAGCCGAGCTTCGCGCCCAATTGCGCGTTGTTGCCGAACTCGGGATGCGCGTCGAGCGGCAGGTGATACGCGAACAGATTCAGGTCGTTCGCGAGCAGCGTTCTGAGCCGGCGGTACTTGCGGCCCGTGATCTGCGGCGCCTCGTTCTTCCAGAAATAGCCGTGGTGAACGAGCACGGCGTCGGCGCCCCACTCGAGCGCGGCCTCGAGAAAGGCGAGCGAGGCGGTCACGCCGGTCGCGATCTTCTCCACGCGCCGCCGCCCTTCCACCTGCAGGCCGTTCGGGCAGTAGTCCTTGAACCGCGCGGATTCGAGAAGATTGTTCAGATACAATTCAAGTTCGATCCGATCCATATAAACCTCTAATCTCTTCAGATGCTTAGACGCTTTTGGCTGTTCTTTGCCCAGGCGGTAACGGTGCTGCTGGCGTTGATGTTCATCGTCGCCACGCTCAAACCGCAGTGGCTGCAACACCAGGGGCAGTTCGGCAAGCAGCTCGCCGAGCCGATCGTCGCGCTCAGGGAAGTCGCCCCCGGCATGGGTGGCAGCCCCGCACAAGGCTCCTATGCGGACGCCGCCCAGAAAGCGATGCCCGCGGTCGTCAACGTGTTCTCGAGCAAGGATGGGTCGCTGCCGCCCGATCCGCGCCAGAACGATCCGCTGTTCCGCTACTTCTTCGGCGACCGCAACAATAACAACAACAATCGCAAGCAGCAGGATCAACCCGCGGCGAACCTCGGGTCGGGCGTCATTGTCAGTCCGGACGGTTACATTCTAACGAACCAGCACGTGATCGACGGCGCGGACCAGATCGAAATCGCCCTGTCCGACGGTCGCACCACGAACGCGAAGGTGATCGGCATCGACCCGGAAACCGACCTCGCGGTGCTCAAGATCAACCTGCCTAACCTGCCCACCATCACGCTGGGCCGGATGGATCAGGCGCGCGTGGGCGACGTCGTGCTGGCCATCGGCAACCCGTTCGGCGTGGGCCAGACGGTCACCATGGGCATCATCAGCGCGCTCGGGCGCAACCATCTCGGCATCAATACGTTCGAGAACTTCATTCAGACCGACGCGCCGATCAATCCGGGCAACTCGGGCGGCGCGCTCGTGGACGTGAACGGCAACCTGCTCGGCATCAACACGGCCATCTATTCGCGCTCGGGCGGCTCGCTCGGCATCGGCTTCGCGATTCCGGTCTCCACGGCGCGCAGCGTGCTCGAAAGCATCATCACCACGGGCTCGGTCACGCGCGGCTGGATCGGCGTGGAACCGCAGGACGTGACGCCGGAAATCGCCGAATCGTTCGGTCTGAACCAGAAGTCGGGCGCGATCGTCGCGGGCGTGCTGCAAGGCGGTCCGGCGGACAAGGCGGGCATCAAGCCCGGCGACATCCTCACGACCGTCAACGGCGAGGCCATCACCGACACCACGCGCCTCCTCAACGTGATCGCGCAGATCAAGCCGGGCACCGAAGCGAAGATCCACGTGGTGCGCAAGAACAAGGACATGGACCTCGACGTGATGATCGGCAAGCGCCCGCCGCCGCCGAAGCATCCGGAGCAGGAAGACGGCGAAGGCGACGACGACGGCGGTTGAAGCACGCCAACGCGCCACGTCGGCGACGGCTTTTCAACGAGCGTCGACAAACAAAAGGCCGCGAACCTCAACGGGTTCGCGGCCTTTTATCGGCTCAGTATAGCGGCTCAGGACCGCGGCGCCAGTTCGGCGCGGGTTCGGCACAGGTTCAAGCGGCTCAACTCGCCGCGTGTTCCTCGTCGGCGATATTCTTCTCGCCCGTGCCGATAAAGATGCGCGCCGCGATGATGCCCGCTTCGTACAGCACGATGAGCGGCAGCGCGAGGATCAGTTGCGAGAACACGTCGGGCGGCGTGACCACGGCCGCAACCACGAACGCGCCGACGATCACGTAAGGCCGGATCGACTTGAGCTTCTTCACCGTGACCACGCCCATGCGCACCAGCAGCACCACGACGATCGGCACCTCGAACGTCACGCCGAACGCGATGAACATGGTGAGCACGAAGCTCAGGTAATTGTCGATATCGGTGGTCATCTCCGCGCCGAGCGGCGCGTTGTAGTGCGCCATCACGCGGAAAATGGTGGGGAACACCACGAAATACGCGAACGCCATGCCGCACAGGAACAGCGTGTAGCTGCTCGCCACCAGCGGCACGACCAGCTTCTTTTCATGCTGGTAGAGCCCCGGCGCGACGAACGCCCAGATCTGGTACAGCACGACCGGCAGCGCGATCACGAACGCCACGAGCATCGTCACTTTCATGGGCACGAAGAACGAGCCGGTCACGTCGGTGACGATCATCTTGCCGTCCTTCGGCAAGTTGTTCATGAGCGGCCGCGCCAGCAGCCGGAAGATGTCGGGCGCCCAGTACACGAGCCCCACGAACACGACGATCACGGCAATGCCCGCGCGAATGATGCGGTCCCGCAGTTCGACGAGATGGGAGATGAAGGTCTCTTCCGAGCCTTCCTGATTTTGCTGGGGGTCGCTCACACCGGCCCTCGATTGGAATTGGACGTGCGCTGATTGGGACCCATGCGAAAGCGTCGCACGGTGTCAGAAGAAGCGCGTGGGCCGGCGCAGGCTGGCCGGCGTATGCTGCGCGACGCGCGCCGCGCCCGACTGCACGCGCGTGCGGCGCACGGTGGCGCGCTTGTACCAGACGGGCGTGGCGGTCTGCTTGACGCGCCAGTTCTTGCGTTTGGACGACGACACCGCGCTGCCCGCGTCGCCGGAACGCCACGACGGGGTATCGAGAGAACTCCCGGCGGAACTCGCGGCGGCCGCTTCGAGGCTCGCCGCTTCCGGGCCCGCCAGCGCGCCGCCGGCAATGCTCGGCGACACCGAGGTGCCCGCGTTCCACGCGTCGTTCAGTTCGGTTTCGTGCTGGCGCAGGTTGTCGTGCACGTTCTTCTCGACGTTCTGCGCCGCGGACTCGAATTCGGTCCGCATGCGGCGCAGTTCGTCGAGCTCGATCTCGCGCGTGACTTCCGCCTTGACGTCGTTGATGTAGCGCTGCGCGCGCCCGAACAGCGCGCCGGCCGTGCGTGCGACGCGCGGCAACCGCTCCGGCCCGAGCACGACGAGCGCGACGACGCCGATCAGCGCCATCTTGGTGAGACCCAGATCGAGCATGAATCAGCCTTGAAGGGAAAAAACGACGGCCCGCGCTTAGCGGTAGTCGTTCGAGCGCGGGGTCTTGTCCTTCGCTTCGACGTCGACCGTGCCGTTGGGCGGCAATTCGCGCTTCTGCGCGTCGGCGGCCGGCGTTTCGCTCTCGCGCATGCCTTCCTTGAAACCCTTCACCGCGCCGCCCAGATCGCCGCCGATATTGCGCAGCTTCTTGGTGCCGAACACGAGGGCCACGATCAACAACACAATCAGCCAGTGCCAAATGCTCAACGAACCCATGATTGACTCTCTCCTTGAACCCCGCCGCCGCGCGCAATGCGTGACGGAAAAAATCTTGCCTGAAATGTATGGCGTGTACGTGGCATGCGACCCCGCATCCCACGCGTGCTGTTTACCGCTTCAGCCCATGCGTTCCCACGGCCGCGGCCCGGCCAGCAGATGCGCGTGCAGGTGATACACCTCCTGCCCGCCGCCGGGACCGGTGTTGATGACCGTGCGGTAGCCGGTTTCGCCGCCCGTGTACGACACACCCAGCTGTTTCGCGAGCTTCGAAACCAGTACGAGCATTCTACCAAGCAGCGGCGCGTCGCTTTCCTCGCTGTCGGCGAGCGTGGCGATATGCCGGCGCGGGATCACGAGCACGTGCGTTTCGGCCGCCGGCCGGATGTCGCGGAAGGCGACGAATTCGTCGTCTTCGTGGACCCGCGTGCTGGGAATCTCGCCGTCGGCGATCTTGCAGAAGAGACAGGTACTGCGATCGTGGCTCATGATGCTCCCGCGAGCGATTAAACGCCGTTCAAAACCAGCTGCGTGGATCGCGCAGCGGCTTGTTATCGTACAAATACAGCCAGCCTTTGATGATACGGTACAACGTCCAGATTGCGACAGCCCACAATATAGGGATGCCGATCAGCACGAAAATCAGCGCCGCGCCAATCAAATGCCCGGCCAGCCCGAGCCAGAAGGTGCGGATCTGCCACGTGAAGTGCGGCTCGTAGGGCGTGCCCGCCGCCTCGTCGCGCTTCAGGTAATTGAGGATGATGGCGACCAGCACCGAAACGCCGCCCGTGAGCCAGTACACCGCATACAGCCCGTAGAGCACGTGCGTGAAGGTGCGCAGGCTGCGCAGCCGTTCGGCGTCGATCGAATGGCGGTACACGGCAGGCGGATAGTCGCGTGGCTCGGACATGCTGGTCTCTCCGTCGTAATGCGGGACGCCGGAGGCGCCCCGTGCGTGAAGCTTCGCTCGGTTTCCGCTCGGTTTCCGCGCGATCTTCGCTCAGTCGCCGTTCGCTTCGCGCTCGCGGCTCTTGCGCAGCGCCTTTTCCTCGAGCCCCGAAAGCCCCTCGCGGCGCTCCAGTTCCGCCAGCACGTCGGCGGGACTCAGGTCGAAATGCGAGAGCGTGACGAGACAGTGGAACCACAGGTCGGCCATCTCGCCCACCAGCGCCTTTTTCTCGCCGCCCTGGCGCAGGTCCTTGGCCGCGAGCACGACTTCGGTGGCTTCTTCGCCGACCTTCTTGAGCACGGCGTCGTCGCCCTTGTGGAAGAGGCGCGCGACGTAGGAAGCGTCGGGATCGCCGCCCTTGCGGCTGTCGAGCACGGCCGCGAGTCGCAGCAGCGTGTCGTTCGAGTTCAGTTGCGTCATTTGTAGATGTGTTCGGGGTCTTTCAGCACGGGATCGACGGCGACCCAGCGGCCTTCGTCGACGGTGCCTTCGAATTGCTGGAAAAAGCACGAGTGGCGGCCCGTGTGGCACGCGATGCCCGACACCTGCTCGATCTTGAGCAGCACGACGTCTTCGTCGCAGTCGAGGCGAATCTCGCTCACGTGTTGCACGTGGCCGGACTCCTCGCCCTTGAACCACAGGCGCTGGCGCGAACGCGAGAAGTACACGGCGCGGCGCGTTTCGACCGTCCTGGCGAGCGCCTCGCGGTTCATCCACGCGAACATCAGCACGTCGCCGGTGGCGGCTTCCTGGGCGATCGCGGGCACGAGGCCGTTGGCGTCCCAGTTCACCTTGTCGAGCCAGTCGGCCTGGGGCGTGTCGCCCGTTACGGGATCTGCGTTGCTCATCGATTACATCCTCACCGAAATGCCCTGGCCGGCCATGAAGCGCTTCGCCTCGCCGACCGTGTGCTCGCCGTAGTGGAAAATGCTCGCGGCCAGCACGGCGTCCGCGTGACCCTTGACCACGCCGTCGGCGAGATCCTGCAGGCCGCCCACGCCGCCCGAGGCGATCACGGGGACCGGCACGGCGTCCGACACGGCGCGCGTGAGTTCGAGGTCGAAGCCGCTCTTGGTGCCGTCGCGGTCCATGCTCGTGAGCAGGATTTCGCCCGCGCCGAACTCGGCCATCTGGCGCGCCCACTCCACCGCGTCGATGCCCGTGGCCTTGCGTCCGCCATGCGTGAACACTTCCCAGCGCGCGGGTTCGCCCGGCGCCGAACTGCGTTTCGCGTCGATGGCGACCACGATGCACTGCGAGCCGTATTTGTCGGCGGAATCGCGCACGAGCTGCGGATTGGCCACCGCCGACGAGTTCATGCCGACCTTGTCCGCGCCCGCGTTGAGCAGGCGCCGCACGTCGGTGACGGCGCGCACGCCGCCGCCCACGGTGAGCGGAATGAAGACCTGCGCGGCCACCGCCTCGATGATCGGCAGGATCAGGTCGCGCTGGTCCGAGGTCGCGGTGATGTCGAGGAAGGTCAGCTCGTCGGCGCCCTGTTCGTCGTAGCGGCGCGCGATTTCGACGGGGTCGCCCGCGTCGCGCAGCTCGACGAAGTTGACGCCCTTGACGACGCGCCCGGCGGTCACGTCGAGACAGGGAATGATGCGTTTGGGTAGAGCCATGATCTTGCGATGCCTGGTGTGGCCGGTTGCGGGCCGTTGTGGCCTGAGTGCGGCCTTTATGTGACCTGAATTTGACCTGAGTCTGACCGAATCCGGCCTGAGTGTGGCCGGGATGGAACGTGTCGCGGGCGGTGGATTCGCGCGAACCCGAGCCGCGTGAACGACGACTTGCGCGGCCTCGCGCGCCGCCGCGTCCTGTCAGGCGCCATGCATTGTCGCGCGCTTCGCACACGCGCGCGCGACACGCCCGACCCGGCGCGCGCGGCATTCGCCAATTCGAACCGCCGCGCCAAAAACAAACGGCCTCCGAGACGGAGGCCGGTTTGCCGCGTTACGCGTCGTCGGATTCGCGCAGGCTGTCCGCGCGCGTTTGCGCCGAGGCGAAATCGAGGTCGCCCGAGTAGATCGCGCGGCCGCAAATCACGCCTTCGATGCCTTCGTCCTCGACTTCGCAGAGCGAGTCGATGTCGTTCATGTTCGACAGGCCGCCGCTCGCGATGATCGGAATCTTCACCGCGCGCGCGAGGCGCACCGTGGCTTCGATGTTGATGCCCTGGAGCATGCCGTCGCGGCCGATGTCGGTGTAGATGATCGATTCGACGCCGTAATCCTCGAACTTGCGCGCGAGATCCACGACTTCGTGGCCCGTGAGCTTGCTCCAGCCGTCGGTGGCGACCTTGCCGTCTTTGGCGTCGAGGCCCACGATGATATGGCCCCCGAATGCCGTGCACGCTTCCATGAGGAAGCCGGGATTCTTCACGGCGGCGGTGCCGATGATCACGTACGAGAGGCCGTCGTCGAGATAGCGCTCGATGGTGTCGAGGTCGCGAATGCCGCCGCCCAGTTGCACGGGGATTTCGTCGCCGACTTCGCGGATGATCTCGCGAATCGCGTCTTCGTTCTTCGGCTTGCCGGCGAACGCGCCGTTCAGATCGACGAGGTGCAGACGGCGCGCGCCGCGCTCGACCCAGTGTCGGGCCATCGCCGCCGGTTCCTCGGAGAAAATCGTCGCCTGGTCCATATCGCCTTGTTTGAGGCGCACGCAGTGACCGTCTTTGAGATCGATGGCCGGAATCAGCAGCATAGCTTCGGGTGTATCTGGGAGTGAGGTTGGGAAATGCCGGCGCGGGTGGAAAAAAGGCCCATCCGACGCCGTTTCGCTAGTTTAGTACAACTCTTTCGGCAGCCTTGCTGCCGCAAATCGAATGCCCGCGCGATCGTTGCGCAGGCACGCTTGCATGCCTCGCCGCGCGAATCAGGGGTTCCAGTGGACGAAGTTGCGATACACGCGCAAGCCCGCCGCGGCGCTCTTTTCCGGGTGGAATTGGGTGGCGAAGATGTTATCCCGCGCCACCGCCGAGGTAAAGGCCGCGCCGTACGGCGTCTCGCCGACGGTATGCGACGCGTCCGCCGGCACCACGTAATAGCTGTGCACGAAGTAGAAGTACGTGTCGTCGGGCACGCCGTCCCACAGCGCATGGGCGCGCGCCTGACGCACGCGGTTCCAGCCCATCTGCGGCACCTTGAAGCGCGAGCCGTCGTCCTGCAACTGGCCTTGCAGGTCGAAGCGCACGACCTTGCCGGGCAAGAGGCCGAGGCCCGGCGTGTCGCCTTCGGCGCTCCAGTCGAACAGCATCTGCTCGCCCACGCACACGCCCATCAGCGGCTTGGTGCGCGAGGCTTCCACCACGGCGTCCTGCAAGCCCGATTCGGCGAGGCTGCGCATGCAGTCGGGCATCGCGCCCTGCCCCGGCAGCACCACGCGGTCCGCCGCGCGAATCGCCTCGGGACGCTCGACGATGGCCACGTCCGCTTCCGGCGCGGCCTGTCTCAACGCCTGGGCCACCGAACGCAGGTTGCCCATCCCATAATCCACAATCGCAATTGAAGTTTTCATCTCGAATCCGGCCGCCGGCACCGGCTTATCGAAGCGACAAGCGCGCGGTGCTGGCCGTGGCCTCAGGCTATGCGGGCGTGCGCCCGCCTTCGTGTGCTCTCAAACCCGTCAATGTACGCGACTCGGCGCACGCGCGTGGCAAAGCGCGTGCAAAGCGTATTGCGCGCGCGACAACCGGCCGGCAACCGGCCGACAAACGGCCGGGCGTGCGCCGTACTGGCGACTCGCTTACAGGCTGCCCTTTGTCGACGGAATCTTGCCCGCCTGGCGCTCGTCGAATTCGGCGGCCTGGCGCAGCGCGCGGCCGAACGCCTTGAACACGGTTTCCATCTGATGGTGGGCGTTCAGGCCACGCAGGTTGTCGATATGGAGCGTGACGCCCGCATGGTTGACGAAGCCGCGGAAGAATTCGATCGACAGGTCGACGTCGAACGTGCCAATGCGCGCACGCGTGAACGGCACGTGGAATTCGAGGCCCGGACGGCCCGAGAAGTCCACCACCACGCGCGAGAGGGCTTCGTCGAGCGGCACGTAGGCGTGACCGTAGCGGCGAATGCCTTTTTTATCGCCGATGGCCTGGGCGACCGCCTGGCCGAGCGTGATGCCGACGTCTTCGACCGTATGGTGGTCGTCGATATGCGTGTCGCCATGCGCCTCGATTTCCAGGTCGATCAGACCGTGTCGTGCGATCTGGTCGAGCATGTGGTCGAGAAACGGCACGCCGGTCTTGAGCTTTTGCTCGCCGGTGCCGTCCAGATTGATTTTCACGCTGATTTGCGTTTCGCTGGTGTTGCGAACGACTTGCGCGACGCGCATGGCAATTTCCTTCAAACAACCCGTAACGGAGAGTGGGGAGAACGAAGCGTGCGGTTTTTTACTTCAGCACGAGCTTCAGGGCGGCGAGCAGTTGCGCGTTCTCGCTGGGCGTTCCAACGGTGAGGCGCACGCAATTCGCCAGCAATGGGTGCATTTTACCCACGTTTTTGATCAGGATCCGCGCGGACAAAAGCGTATCGAACACCGCGGCCGCATCCGGCACGCGCACGAGCAGGAAATTCCCCGCGCTGTCGAACACCTGCGCGCCCGGCAATTTCGCCACTTCGGCGGCGAGCGTCGTGCGTTCGGCGCGCAGTTGCGCGGCCTGCGCGTCGAGCACGTCGACGTGATCGAGCAGGAAATCGGCGGCGGCCTGGGTGAGCACGTTGATGTTGTAGGGCGGCCGCACCTTGTCGAATTCGTTGAGCCACGCCGCGCGTCCCGCGAGATAGCCGAGTCGAATGCCCGCGAGCCCGAGCTTCGACATGGTGCGCATCACGACCACGTTGTCGAACTCGCCCGCGCGCGGCATCCAGCTTTGCATCGCGAACGGCTGGTAGGCCTCGTCGATCACCACGAGGCTCTTCGCGGCAGCCGCGGCGGCGATCACGCGCTCGATGTCGGCGTCGGCGTAGAGCGTGCCGGTGGGATTGTTCGGATACGCGAGCCAGATCACGGCCGGCATGTGTTCGGCGATGGCGGCGAGCGTGGCGTCCAGGTCCAGCGCGAACCCGGCCGTGAGCGGCACGCCCACGAATTCGAGCTGCGCGAAGGTCGCCGACATCGCGTACATCACGAAGCCCGGCAGCGGCGCGAGGATCTTCGCGCCCGGCTTCGCGCACGCCGTCGTGATCATGCTGATGATCTCGTCGGAGCCGTTGCCGAGCAGCACGTCGCAGTCGGCGGGCACGTGCATCGTGGCCTTGAGTTTGGCGATGAGCGCCTCGGGGCGCGGCGCGGGATAGCGGTTCAGCGCGACCTGCGCGAGGCGCTCGCCGAGCTGCGTGGCGAGCGCGGGGGGCAGCGCATACGGATTTTCCATGGCGTCGAGCTTCACGAAACCGGAAGCGTCGGGCACGGGATAGCTCGTCATCGCGAGCACGTCGCGACGGATGATGTCTTGTGGTGTCGTCATGTTTCGAGGCGGCGCGCCTTGCGTCGCGCCAGCACGGGCGGCTCGGCGTGCCGGTCGCCCTGGGTTTTTGTCGTGGTCTCGCTCGTGCGCGCGAGGGGCTCGCGCCCCATTCGCTACGCTCTCCGAAGCATCGCGCGCATGGCTTTGCGTCGATGCGGCTTGCCGAAGCGTTGGGTGTTTCGTGCCCCGGCGATGGCGGTGATTCGCGTCACGTCGCGGGTTACGACGCGACTTGGCGCGTCGCGCCGCGCCGCGAATCACATCGACATCACTGCGGCTTCATGCGGTATTCGGCGCTGCGCGCGTGCGCCTGCAGCCCTTCGCCGTACGCGAGTTCGGCGGCGATCTCGCCGAGCGTTTGCGCGCCTTCCGCGCTCACCTCGATCAGGCTCGAACGCTTGATGAAATCATAGACGCCCAGCGGCGACGAGAAACGTGCGGTACGAGACGTAGGCAGCACGTGATTCGGCCCCGCGCAGTAGTCGCCGAGGCTTTCGCTCGTGTAGCGGCCGAGGAAGATCGCGCCCGCGTGGCGGATTTCCGCGCTCCACTTCTGCGGCTCGAGCGCCGAGATTTCGAGGTGTTCCGGCGCGATGTCGTTGGCGATCGCGCAGGCTTCGGCCATGTCGCGCACCTTCACGAGCGCGCCGCGATTCGTGAGCGACGTGGCGATCACGTCGCGGCGCGGCATGGTCGGCAGGAGTTCGTCGATGGCGGCTTCCACGCGCTTGATGAAGCCTTCGTCCGGGCACAACAGGATCGACTGCGCGAGTTCGTCGTGCTCGGCCTGCGAGAACAGGTCCATCGCAACCCAGCGCGGGTCCGTCGTGCCGTCGCAGATCACGAGAATTTCCGAGGGACCGGCGATCATGTCGATGCCCACGGTGCCGAACACGCGGCGCTTGGCCGAAGCGACATAGGCGTTGCCCGGCCCGCAGATCTTGTCGACGGGCGGAATCGTGGCCGTGCCGAACGCGAGCGCGGCCACGGCCTGCGCGCCGCCGATCGTGAACACGCGGTCCACGCCGCCGATCAGCGCCGCCGCCAGCACGAGCGGGTTCTTCACGCCGTCGGGCGTGGGCACGACCATGATGATTTCGCGCACGCCCGCGACGCGCGCGGGAATCGCGTTCATCAGCACGGACGACGGATACGCGGCCTTGCCGCCCGGCACGTAGAGCCCGACGCGGTCGAGCGGCGTGACCTTCTGGCCGAGCACGGTGCCGTCGGATTCGGTGTACTGCCAGCTATGCGAACCGCACTCGATACGCTGCTTCTCGTGATAGCCGCGCACGCGCGCCGCCGCCGCTTCGAGCGCCGCGCGCTGCTTCGGCTCCAGGCTTTCGAGCGCCGCTTCGAGTTCGGCGAACGGCAGTTCGAGCGCCGCGACGCTCGTGGCCGAGAGGCGGTCGAAGCGGTTCGTGTAGTCGAGCACGGCGGCGTCGCCGCGCGACTTCACATCGGCGAGAATCTGCGCGACCGAGCGCTCGATGGCCTCGTCCTCGCTCGCCTCGAAGGCGAGCACCGCGTGCAGCGCCTGCTTGAAGCCCGCGGCGCTGGAATCGAGTTTGCGCATCGTGATAGCCATGCTGGTATCCATCCGTTACGGTTGTGCGCGGCGCGTTTCGAGATGCGCGGCGCGCGGCTCGGCGCGAGATTACGCCTTGCCGCCGGTGCTGCTACTGCGTGTTTTGCTGCGTGTGCTGCGTAGCGTTACGCCGACTCGCCGCGCGACGCGCGTTCGAACGCGTCGATGAACGGCCGCAGCGCGGCGCGCTTCAACTTGAGCGCCGCCTGATTCACCACGAGGCGCGACGAGATCTGCATGATCTCCTCCACCTCGACCAGATTGTTCGCGCGCAACGTACCGCCCGAGCTGACCAGGTCGACGATGGCATCCGCGAGACCGACGAGCGGCGCGAGTTCCATCGAGCCGTACAGCTTGATGAGGTCGACGTGCACGCCCTTGGCCGCGAAATGCTGACGCGCGCTTTCGGTGTACTTGGTCGCGACGCGCAGGCGCGCGCCCTGGCGCACCGCGCTCGCGTAGTCGAAGCCCGCCTTCACGGCCACCGAAAGACGGCAGCGCGCGATGTCGAGATCGATCGGCTGATACAGGCCGCTGCCGCCGTGCTCGAGCAGCACGTCCTTGCCCGCCACGCCGAAGTCGGCCGCGCCGTATTCGACATAGGTGGGCACGTCGGTGGCGCGCACGATGATGACGCGCAGATTCGCGTCGGTGGTCGGCAGGATCAGCTTGCGCGAGGTCTCGGGATCTTCCGACACTTCCACGCCCGCCGCGGCGAGCAGCGGCAGCGTTTCTTCGAAGATGCGGCCTTTCGACAGCGCGAGCGTGAGCGGCGCGCTCACGGCCGCGGCCGGCGTGGGCTTCGACTCGACCGTGCTCATGCCGCGCTCCCCTTGATGCGCTTCACGTTCGCGCCGAGCTTCGTGAGCTTGGCTTCCATGCGGTCGTAGCCGCGATCGAGGTGATAGATGCGGTCGATCAGCGTTTCGCCGTCGGCGCACAGACCCGCGATCACGAGACTCGCCGAAGCGCGCAGATCGGTCGCCATCACCTTCGCGCCCGAGAGCTTCTCGACGCCCGCGACCAGCGCGGTCTTGCCGTCGATGGTGATGTGCGCGCCCAGGCGGTTCAGTTCCTGCACGTGCATGAAGCGGTTTTCGAAGATGGTTTCGACGACCTGCGCGGTGCCTTCGGCGATCGTGTTGAGCGCCATGAACTGCGCCTGCATGTCGGTCGGGAACGCCGGGTATTCCGAGGTGCGCACGTTCACGGCGCGTGCGCGCTCGCTCATGCGCACGCGCATCCAGGTGTCGCCCTCTTCGATCGACACGCCCGCTTCGCGGAGCTTGTCGGTGACGGCGTCGAGAATGTGCGGACGCACGTTGCGCAACGTGACGTCGCCGCCCGCGGCCGCGACCGCGCACAGGAACGTGCCCGCCTCGATGCGGTCGGGAATGACCGTGTGCTCGGCGCCGTGCAGCTTGTCCACGCCCTGGATCACGAGGCGGTCCGTGCCGATACCGTCGATCTTCGCGCCCATCGCCACGAGCAGGTTCGCGAGATCGCCCACTTCCGGCTCGCGCGCGGCGTTCTCGATCACCGTTTCGCCTTCGGCGAGCACGGCGGCCATCAGCAGGTTTTCCGTGCCGGTGACCGTGATCATGTCGGTGACGATGCGCGCGCCCTTCAGGCGCTTCGCGCGCGCCTCGATGAAGCCGTGCTCGATGTTGATCTCGGCGCCCATCGCCTGCAGACCCTTGATGTGCTGATCGACCGGACGCGCGCCGATCGCGCAGCCGCCCGGCAGCGACACGCGGGCCTCGCCGAAGCGCGCGACCAGCGGCCCGAGCACGAGAATCGACGCGCGCATCGTCTTCACGAGTTCGTAGGGCGCAACGAGGTTGTTCACGTTCGAGGCGTCGAGCCGCACGCGCGCGCCGTCCTGCTCGGTGCGCACGCCCATCTGGCCGAGCAGCTTGAGCGTGGTGCGCACGTCCTGGAGGTCGGGAACGTTGTCGAGTTGAACGGGTTCCGCGCTCAGGAGGCCGGCGCAGAGAATGGGCAACGCGGCATTTTTCGCGCCGGAAACGACCACTTCCCCTGCGAGCCTCTGCCCGCCGACGATGACGAGTTTATCCATGCCTGAGGTTTCCTGATCGGTGCAGCCGGCTTGCGGCGTTGCGCCATGTTGAGCGGCGCCGCTGGCTGCGGCGCTTTTGTCCTGGGTAATTCGCACTGAGATTCCAGATTATGCGTTCTGCCATTCGGCGGGCGTGAGCGTCTTCATGCTGAGCGCGTGGATTTCCTCGCGCATGCGGTCGCCGAGCGCCGCGTAGACGAGCTGATGACGCTGGATCAGACGCTTGCCTTCGAAGGCGGACGAAACGACGGTCGCGGAGAAGTGCGTGCCGTCGTCGCCCTCGACCTCCAGATGCTCGCACGCGAGCCCGGCCAGGATGTACTGCTTGAGCTGTTCCGAAGACAACATGATGTATGGCTCCTGCTGATGTCGTGCCTGCGGGTTTGCAAGGTGCGCAGGCTGTAGTCGTTCGCTGATGCGGGCTTAGTGGCGCAGCTTGAAACCGCTCGCGAGCAGACGCATGGCGAGCGTGGCGAGCACCACGAAGAACACCAGCACGATCGAGAGGCTCACGAGCGGGTCGATGTCGGCGCGGCCGAAGAACCCATAGCGAAAGCCGTCGATCATGTAGAAGAACGGGTTGAGTCGCGACACCTCGCGCCACACGGGCGGCAGCGTATGCGTCGAATAAAACACGCCCGAAAGAAACGTGAGCGGCATGATGAGAAAGTTCTGAAACGCCGCGAGCTGGTCGAATTTTTCCGCCCAGATCCCGGCGATCAGGCCGAGCGTGCCGAGGATCGCCGAACCGAGCACCGCGAACGCCACGATGAAAAGCGGCGCGGCGAAGCTCATCGGAATGAACCAGATCGTCACGACGAACACGCCCGCGCCAACGGCGAGGCCGCGCACGATCGAGGCGAGCACGTAAGCCCCAAACATCTCCCATGCGGCGAGCGGCGGCAATAGTACGAATACGAGATTGCCCGTGATCTTCGACTGGATCAGCGAAGACGACGAGTTCGCGAAGGCGTTCTGCAGCACGCTCATCATCACGAGACCCGGAATCAGGAAGCTCGTGTATTCGACGCCCGGATACACCTCGACATGGCCGCGCAGCGCGTGGCCGAAGATCGTCAGATACAGCAGCGCGGTAATGACCGGCGCGAGCACGGTCTGGAAAGCGACTTTCCAGAAACGCAGGACTTCCTTGTAGAACAGCGTGCTGAACCCACCACCCAAGACGCTCATGCGAGACCCTCGACCACTTCAGGACCGTTCATCACCTGCAGGAAGACGTCTTCGAGGTCGGCCTTGCGGACCTCGACTTCTTCGAGCTTGCAACCGTTCGCGCGGCACGCCGCGAGAATGCGTTCGACGTCGTCGTAACTCGCGAGCCGCAGCAGATGCTGCTGACCGTTGACGTTCGACGGATCGACTTCGAGCGCGCGCAGTTCGGCGGGCAGCACGCCTTCGGAGAAACGCACGAACAGCTGCGTACCCGCGAAACGCTGCAGCAGCGAACTGGTGCGTTCGAGCGCCACCACCTCGCCGCGCCGCAACATGGCGATGCGGTCGCACAGCTCTTCCGCTTCTTCCAGGTAGTGCGTGGTGAGGACTATGGTGTGGCCTTCGCGGTTCAGGCGCGAGATGAACTTCCAGAGCGTCTGGCGCAGTTCGACGTCCACGCCGGCGGTCGGCTCGTCGAGCACGATCACGGGCGGACGGTGCACGAGCGCCTGCGCGACCAGCACGCGGCGCTTCATGCCGCCCGAGAGCGCGCGCATGTTGACGTCGGCTTTCTCGGTGAGGTCGAGATTGGCCATGACTTCGTCGATCCACGCGTCGTTGTTGCGCAGACCGAAGTAGCCGGACTGGAGGCGCAGCGTTTCGCGCACCGTGAAAAACGGATCGAACACGAGTTCCTGCGGCACGACGCCGAGATTGCGGCGGGCGTTGCGGTAATCGCTGACGACATCGTGGCCGCGCACGGCGATCGAACCCTCGTTGGCGCGCGCGAGACCGGCCAGAATGCTGATGAGCGTCGTTTTGCCCGCGCCGTTCGGGCCGAGCAGCCCGAAGAACTCGCCGTCTTCGACCGTGAAGCTGACGCCCTTGAGCGCCTGAAGCTCTTTGTAGCGCTTCTTGACGTTACGGATTTCTATGGCTGGCATGACTCAAGCGCCGTTCACTTGGATGACGGCGCGATTTGTGAATGCATCAATGCTGCGGGGAAGACCGGAATTGGGGACGGCTTGCGCGCGATTCCTGCGAACCGGCGTTGCAAACGTTGCCTGACGCTGTCAAACACGTCCCGGCGACGTCCCGGCGAAACACGCCGCGCCCAAAAAACGGTTGATTATAGGCCAAGTCGGAAACGCCCACTGACCTGGCAGGGGGAAGGCGCCGGCCCGGCTGCGCGGCATCGTGCCGCTCGAACGCTACGTGTGCATGACGGCGGCACGTACGGCGTTCGGCCAGGCGACGCGCGTCAATGTCGCTCGTGCAGGAGCGTATCGACGCCGTACGCGCGCGCGAGGGACGCGAGCGCGGGAGGCAGGTTGAGCACGGCGAGCGAGGCACCGCGTTCGCGCGCGGCACGCTGCCACGCGATGAGTACAGCCAAAGCCGACGAGTCGAATTGCGTGAGCGCCGCGCAGTCGACGGCGGTTGCGCCCGCCGCGATCTGCGCGAAGCCCGTCGAGAGCGCGGCCTTCGCGCTCTCGTGGGTCAGCATGTTGCCGGTGGCGAAGCGTTCGCTCACGAGGTCGCCTTGCCCGAAGCCAGCTGCTGGTTACGCTGCGTGAGGAACTGGATCAGGCCGTCCACGCCGCCTTGCTGGATCTTTTCCTGGAACTGCTGCTGGTACGCCTGGATCAGCCATGCGCCGAGCACGTTGATGTCATACACGCGCCAGCCTTGCGCCGTCTTGTACAGGCGGTAGTCGAGTTCGATCTGTTGGCCGTTGTTCAGCACGGTCGAGCGGACCACGACGTCGGTATCGTCCGGGTTCGCGCGGAACGGCTTGTACTGGATCTGCTGGTCGCGGACCTGGGCGAGCGCGCCCGAGTACGTGCGGATCAGCAACATCTTGAACTGGTCGATGACCTGTTGCTGCTGCTGCGGGCTGGCCGTGCGCCAGTTGCGGCCCATGGCGAGCTGCGTGGTGCGGCGGAAGTCCGTGTACGGGAGGATCTTCTCGTTCACGAGCTGGGTGATCTTGTTGACGTCGCCGGCCTGGATCGACTTGTCGGTTTTGAGCTGGTCGAGCACCTGTTGCGTGACCGTCTTGATCATCGCGTCGGGATTGCTGGTGTCTACCGTTTGCGCGAAGGCGGTACCGCCCAATCCGGCAAACGAAACAAACATGGCGAAAAGCGGATACAGAAAGAATTTTTTCATAGCGAACCCTGCAAGTTGGGGATAAGCGCCCCGTTGTGCGCAAAGATTGGAGCCAACGATATCACGCGAGTGCTATCTCGCCATGTCAAAAACTGCCAGCAAACTGGAACAAGCGTTTCTGCTTGTTACGGTGAGCTTACGTCTGACGACAGCGCGGCCGGCACGCAATCCGGAACCCGGCAGCGAGCGCCCGGCGCGGCGCCATCACGCCGCCGAACCGGGCCCACCCGCCATCAACGCAAACGCAGCATGCCCGGATAACCGAGGCGCGCGGGCGGAATCATCTGGTCGCCCGGCACGTTGGTTTGCGAGGCGCCCGCCGCCGGCGTGGCCGCGCTGTCCGGACCTTCGAGCGTGGCCGGTGCGGCGGGCGGCATGCTCGCCGCCGAGGGCGTGTCAGCACGCGCAGTGCCCGAAGCGGGCGTGGCCGCGGCCGCCGAGGAAGCGGGCGTGGCGCCCTGGGCCGCCGCACCCGCGGCCGGCGCCGCGCTACCGTCGTCGCCGCCGTCGTCGTACTTGGGCAGCGGCGCGCTGTCGCCGTAATCGGGCACGCCGCTGTCGCCCTTTGCGTGACCGTCGGAGAGCAGATAGCGGCGGCGCTGCAGGTAGGTGTTGCGCACGAACGAGTACTTGTCGATGGCCGCGCCTTCGAGCAGATCGCTCGCGCCCAGCAGGTTCGCGCGCGTGCTCACCACGTTCAGGCCGTACAGGCCCCACGAGAGCGCCGCCGGATCGACATAGCTGAGCGGATTGATGAAGTAGTTGCCGACGAGGCCCACGCCGTCACGCACCGTGCTCGGGCCGAACAGCGGCAGCACGAGGTACGGGCCGGACGGCACGCCGTAGTGGCCGAGCGTCAGGCCGAAGTCCTGGTTGTGCTTGGGCAGCTTCGCCGCCGAGGCGACGTCGAACAGACCGCCCACGCCGAAGACCGTGTTGATCACGATCCGCATGATGTCTTCGACACCGTCGGTGATCTTCAACTGCAGGAAGTTGTTCGCCGCGTTGTAGACGTCGCCGATATTCGAGAAGAAGTTCGTCACGCTCTCGCGAACCGGCTGCGGCGTGACCTTCACGTAGCCCTGAGCCACGGGCTTGAGCGCGTACTGGTCGACCTTGTCGTTGAAGGTGTAGACCGTGCGGTTGAAGCCTTCCCACGGATCGTCCTTCGACGGCGTCTGCACCGTCGAACACCCCGCCAGTGCAAGCGCGGCGACGCCAAGCGTGATGGCGCGCATGCGTGTGGTTGTCATCGTTGTATTCTCCTTATTGGGCGCTCGCGCCCGAAGCCGGCGCCGCCGCCGCTCCGGGTGCCGGCGCCGCGGCCGGTGCGGCCAGCCCCGGTGCGGGCGGCTCCGCTGCGGCGCCGCCGGACTTCGACGCGCCCGAGTCGGCCGCCTTGCTATACAGGAACTGGCCGATCAGGTTTTCGAGCACGATGGCCGACTGCGTCATCGCGATCGTGTCGCCCGCCTTGAGCATTTCCGAATCGCCGCCCGGTTCGAGCCCGATGTACTGTTCGCCGAGCAGGCCGGAGGTCAGGATCTTCGCGGACGTGTCCTTCGGAAACTGATATTGCTGGTCGAGATTGATCGTGACCAGCGCCTGGTACGTATTCGAATCGAAACCGATCGACGCCACGCGGCCCACCGTCACGCCCGCGCTCTTCACGGGCGCGCGCGGCTTGAGGCCGCCGATATTGTCGAACTTGAGCTTGACCGCGTAAGTCTGCTGGAACGAGAGCGAGCTCATGTTGCCCGCCTTCAGCGCGAGAAACAGCAACGCGACAAAACCCAGCACCACGAACAGGCCGACCCAGAAGTCGAGAGCATTCTTTTTCATCGTCATCCCAATGAGAATCCGTTGCGGCGGCGCTCAGGCGCTCGCCGCGAGGCTCGCGCCAATGCACGAGCCGAGGCTGATCAACACACTGACACTCAGCTGAACATCAACGCCGTCAGCAGGAAGTCGAGACCCAGCACCGCGAGCGACGCGTACACGACCGTCTTGGTGGTCGCGCGCGACACGCCTTCGGGCGTGGGCTTCGCCTCGTAACCTTGATAGAGCGCGGTGAACGTCACGGCGAAACCGAACACGATGCTCTTGATCACGCCGTTGCCCACGTCCTTCCACACGTCGACGCCGCCCTGCATCTGCGACCAGAACGCGCCCGAGTCCACGCCGATCAGCAGCACGCCCACCACGTAGCCGCCGAGAATGCCGACCGCGCTGAAAATGGCCGCCAGAATGGGCATGGCGATCACGCCCGCCCACATGCGCGGCGCCACCACGATCCGCACCGGGTCCACCGCCATCATTTCCATGGCGGTGAGCTGCTCGCCCGCTTTCATCAGACCGATTTCGGCGGTGAGCGAGGTGCCGGCGCGGCCCGCGAACAGGAGCGCCGTGACCACGGGGCCGAGTTCGCGCACGAGCGACAGCGCGACAAGCAAGCCGAGCGCCTGCTCGGAGCCATAGCGGTTGAGCGTGTAGTAACCCTGCAGGCCGAGCACGAAGCCGACGAACAGACCCGACACCGCGATGATCAGCAACGAATAGTTACCGACGAAGTGGATCTGCTTCGTGACAAGCCGCGGACGGCGCAACAACGGGAAGAATTCGAGCACGAGGCGCGCGAAGAATCGCGACGCGTGGCCCGCGCCCGCGATCGCGTCGAGCACGCCGCGCCCAATCGAACTGATGGCGCCAATCATGAGCGGCCTCCGCCAATGCCGAAGTCCGCGTCGAGCGGGACGTTCGTCGGGTAGTGAAAGCGGAACGGGCCGTCCGGCGCGCCGTCGATGAACTGACGCACGATCGGGTCGGTGGAGGCGCGCAACTCATCCGGCGTGCCTTCGGCCTGGACGCGGCCGTTCGCCACGAAATACACGTAGTCGGCGATGGCGAACGACTCCGGCACGTCGTGCGTGACCAGGATGGACGTGGCGCCGAGCGCGTCGTTGAGCGTGCGGATGAGGTTGGCCGTGATGCCGAGCGAGATGGGGTCGAGGCCCGCGAACGGTTCGTCGTACATCATGAGTTCGGGGTCGAGCGCGATGGCGCGGGCGAGCGCCACGCGGCGCGCCATGCCGCCCGAAATCTCCGACGGCGCGAGGTCGCGCGCGCCGCGCAGCCCCACGGCGTTGAGCTTCATGAGCACGAGGTCGCGGATCAGCTCTTCGGGCAGGTCGGTGTGCTCGCGCAGGGCGAACGCGACGTTCTCGAACACCGACATGTCGGTGAAGAGCGCGCCGAACTGGAACAGCATGCCCATCTTGCGGCGCAAGGCGTAGAGCCCGTCACGCGACTGCGCGCCGACGTCTTCGCCGCCGAACAGCACCTGGCCGCGCTGGGCGCGAATCAGGCCGCCGATCAAACGCAGCACGGTCGTCTTGCCGCCACCGGAGCCGCCCATGACCGCCACCACCTGACCGCGCTTGAAGCGCATGTTCAGGCCGGACAGAACGAGGCGGTCGCCGTAGCCGAAGTCGACGTCGCGCAGCTCCAGTAGGGTCTCGGAAGTTGGGGGCACGTGGCTGACAGTCCATTTACACGAAGGCGGGATTATAGGGCCATCGTGGAAAACCTGCCGTGGCGCGCCCCGCGTATTTGATGTAAGCCTTCCGGCCCCCGCACCCGCGCGGCTGCGCGTGGCGGAACGCCGAATGGCCACCCGGCGGGCGTCACGCGTACAGGGCGCGGCGCCTCGCTCGGGCGGGACAATTATTGCGTAAACGCGTTCTGCAACGCAGCAACGGCGGCAGCCGGGTCGGCGGCCTCGGTCACGGCGCGCACCACCGCCGCGCTGCCCGCGCCGGTGGCCAGCACCTCGGGCAGCACGGCGCCGTCGATACCGCCGATCGCCACCATCGGCACCACGCCGTCGAGCAGCTGCACGTAGCGGGCGAGGCGCGCCATGCCTTGCGGCGCGGTCGGCATCGACTTGGTGGTGGTCGCGAACACCGCGCCGCAGGCGAGGTAGCTCGGGCGGAAGTGCAGCGCCGTCAGCATCTCGAAATAGCCATGCGTGGACAAACCGAGGCGCACGCCCGACGCCGCGAGCGCGTTCAGATCGGCTTCGCGCAGGTCTTCCTGGCCGAGATGGACGCCGTACGCGCCCGCGGCCATCGCTTCCCGCCAATGATCGTTGATGAAAAGTTGCGCATTGTGGCGTTGCCCCGCCGCGACGCAGCGCGCGATTTCGTCGTTGAGCGCCGCCGATTTCGGCTGCTTGCTGCGCAACTGCACCGTTTTCACGCCGAAATCGAGCACCCGCACGACCCAGTCCGCCGTGGGCAGCACGGGATAGAGGCCGAGCTTCGCCGGGCACGGCGCGAACGGCTGCGCGGGCGCGTCGGGCAGACCGAGCACGCGCGGAAAGCGCGCGATGTCCACGGGCCACGCGTCGGCCTGCGCGTCGTCGCCGTCGCGCCAGGCCATCGCCAGCACGAGCGCGTCGTGCGGATCGAAACCGCAGTCGAGAAACGCCGCCAGCGCGGGCATCCAGTCTTCGGCGAGTTCGCCTTCCAGCGCGTAGCGCTCGCCGCCCAGATGCAGCGTGACGCGCGCGGCCTTCGGGTTGTCCGCGAGCGCTTCGATCACGCCCGCGCCTTCGGTCATCCAGCGCGCGATGCTGGCGAGATGCGGCGCGGCGTCGCTGACGACGATCAGATCGCCGCCGTTGGGCGCGTCAGGCGCGGTGAGGCAAAGCCGCCACGGCGCGTGCGTGGGCGGCCACTCGCCCAGCCGCGCGCGGATGCGCTCGGTCGCGGCGGTGAGTTCGTCGGCGGGCGGCCAGAACAGCTCGCGGCTCTTGAGTTGCAGCGTATCGGTCATCGTTGATCTCCATCCTGGTGCCAGAACGGCATGCCGACGACGGGCGTGCTCGCCACCGCCGCCTCGCGCTCGGCCATCGGCCCGGCCAGATACGCCGCGCGGCCCGCTTCCACGCCCAGCGCGAAAGCGCGCGCCATCGCCTCGGGATGCGTCGCCTGCGCGACCGCCGTGTTGAGCAGCACGCCGTCGAAACCCCACTCCATCACCTGCGCCGCGTGCGACGGCAGGCCGAGACCCGCGTCGACGATCAGCGGCACGTCGGGCAGCCGCTCGCGCAGCACGCGCAAGCCGTACGGATTGATCACGCCCTTGCCGGTGCCGATGGGCGCGCCCCACGGCATCAGCGCTTCGCAGCCCGCGTCGAGCAGGCGGCGGCCGATCACGAGGTCTTCGGTGCAGTACGGCAGCACCTTGAAGCCGTCTTTCACGAGCCGGCCGGCCGCCTCGATCAAGCCAACGGGGTCGGGTTGCAGCGTGTAGTCGTCGCCGATCAGTTCGAGCTTGATCCAGTCGGTTTCGAACACTTCGCGCGCCATGTGCGCCGTGGTCACCGCCTCGTCGACGGTCAGGCAGCCCGCCGTGTTCGGCAAGAGCGGCACGCCGTGGCGCTTGAGCAGATCGAAGAAGCCCGCGCCCGCCGAGCCGTCGTTCATCTGGCGGCGCAGCGCGACGGTGATCATGCCGGGGCGCGCGGCCGCCATCGAATCGCCGAGCGATTGCAGCGACGGATAGCGCGAGGTGCCGAGCAGCACGCGGCTCGCGAAGGTTTCGCCGTAGAGCGTGAGCGCGTCGGCGGGAGTTGGGGATGAGGTCATGACAATCGATCCTGGTGTGGCGCGAGCGCCGGAATGCACGGGAGACGCCGGATAACGACGGCGAGCGGCGCTCAGCCGCCGGCCACCGGGCTCACGACGTCGAGCCGGTCGCCCGCCTTGAGCGCGCGCGCGCCGTGCTGGCCGCGCGCCACGAAGTCGCCGTTCACGGCGACGGCGAACGGCGGACGCGCGCCGTAAGCGGTGAGCGCGTCGGCGACGGTCGCGCCTTCGGGCAGCGTGAGCGGCTTCTGGTTGATCTGGATGTCCATATGAATAGTGTTGGCGACTGACTGTTTAATACGGTGCGGTTTCTGCCGATGAATCTCGCGCAAGGCTCAGGCCGGCTCGTGCGCGCCCTGCGCGTGCAGCATCTCGCCCCAGCGCGAGGCACGGCGCAGCGTCTCGAACGAATCGGCGTCGGTGACGCGCGCATCGAACAGCGCCTGCGCGACCCGCACGGCTTCGTCGGCGACTTCGGGCGCGATCATGAAACCGTGGCGATACAGGCCGTTCAGGCGCAGCGTGGACTTGCCGTCCCAGACGAGCGCGGGCCGATGGTCGGGCAGCGTGGGACGGCACTGCGAATTGAGCTCGAGGATGCGCGCCTCGCCGAACGCCGGATGCACCGCGAACGCCGCGCTCAGCAGTTCGAGCGCGGAGCGCACGCTCACGGGCGAACGGTCCTCGCCTTCGATCTCGGTCGCGCCGATCACGTAGACGTCGTTTTCCTTCGGCGCGAGATAGAGCGGATAGCGCGGGTGCAGCAGGCGCACGGGCCGCGTCAGGCCGATGCCCGGCGCGTGCACGCGCGCGACCTCGCCGCGAATGCCGCGCAGGCCCGGCATGACCGGCTTCGCGCCCAGCCCGCGGCAGTCGATCGTCACGCGCGCACGCGGCAGATCGGTTTCGTCGACGCTCGTATGCCAGTGCGTCTGCACACCGCGCTCGGCCAGTCCCGCCGCAAGCGCCGCGAGCGCCTGACGGTTGTCGAGCTGGCCCTCGCCGTCGAGCAGCCAGCCGCGCGCGAAGCGCCCGGCCAGCGCCGGTTCGGCGGCGTCGAGCTGCGAGCCCGCGAGCGCCATGAAATGGGCATCGGCGAGTTCGCGCGGCGCGTTGGCGCGCACGCGGCGCTCGAACAGCGGCGCTTCGGTGCGATCGGCGCTGTGCCAGACCACGAGCGTGCCGTTGCGCTGGAAAAACACGGGTTCGGGCAGCTCGGCCAGAATGCGCGGCCAGCTTTCGAGCGAGGCTACGCCGAGTTCGGTGATGAGCATTTCGGCGACGGCGGCTTCGGCGAGCGGCGCGAGCATCGCGGCCGCGACCCACGCGGCCGCTTCGCCGCCCTCGGGACCGCCGCGCTCGTAGAGCGCGACGCGATGGCCCGCGCCCGCGAGGCGCCAGGCGACCAGACGGCCGCTCAGGCCACCGCCGAGCACGGCGAAGTCGGGCGTGCCGTTCGCGCCTTGCGGAGTGGCGCGGCTCATGACGGCGCTCCCGCGCGCACGGCGAACGGAATCGCGGCGCGCGCGACGAAGCTCACGCGACGCGCGGAAATGGGGGAACAAGCTGAAATAGTGGCGGTCATCGGATCCTTTCCGTACGGCAGCTGCAGACGTACCCAAGGACGAAACCGGCTGGCAAGGCCGACCGTGAGGCTGTTCCGGCGCACATGACCCGCGACGACGATGCGCGATGACGCGCGATGGTGCGGGTCCGAAGCGCCAGGCATGCCGCCCGGCGGGAAACTGGCGTTCTTCGTGCGACTTCGCGCGCATTCGCGCAGCGACAAGTCAACGAGAAGCGGAACGAGAACACCAGCCAGAACTTCTGGAAACTTCCCGCGCCGGTATTACCCGGATCGGGTGCGAAGGGTCTCTCTCAGCCTCACTGGCGGCATGCCCGGCATACCGGTGAAGCACCCCTGTTTCGTCATCGATTATTAGACCACAAAACGCGGAGCGCCCGCAAACCTCGGCGGCACGGGGCTCGCGCTCTGGCACAATCGCCGCAAGCCCTTGTTTCAGGCACGTTTCGCGGCGCTGCGGCCAGTTGGGCCGGAACGCCGCGCGGCATTGCGTGTCGATTTGGCGCGGTGCGCGCGCACGGTGAGACAATGAGTGCCGAAACCGCCCGAGGGTAACGCTACTGCGGCTACCGAGGCCACCGAGGCCGCCGCGGTCTCAACTCCGCGGTTAAGACTCCTTTAAGCGGCCGGCGACAGAATCGCTGCGAAAATCGCTGCCGGCCCAACATCAGGACGCACATGACCAACCAATCTTCCCGCGCCACGCCCGATCAGAACGAGCATCAGAAGATCACCGCGTGGAGCCTGATCAAGCCCTATTGGGTGTCCGAGGAACGCTGGATCGCCTGGGGCCTGCTCGTCGCGATCATCGTGATGAACCTGCTCGTGGTGTACATCAACGTGCGCCTGAACAGCTGGAACGCCGACTTCTACAACGCGTTGCAGAACAAGGACGTCAAGCAGTTCCCGCATCTGCTGATGATCTTCACGGGCCTCGCGTTCGGCTTCATCATCCTCGCGGTGTACGGCCGTTACCTGCGCCAGATGCTCGGTTTTCGCTGGCGCCAGTGGCTCACCACGCGCTTTCTGAACGAATGGCTCGGCAAGGGCGCGTTCTACCGCATCGAGCGCGATCGTCTCGCCGACAACCCCGACCAGCGGATCAGCGACGACCTCCAGTCGTTCGCGACCACCACGCTCTCGCTCACGCTCGACCTGCTTTCCACCGTCGTCACGCTCATCTCGTTCGTGACGATCCTCTGGACGCTCGCGGGCGCGCTCACCGTCACGCTGGGCGGCACGCCCATCGCCATTCCGGGCTACATGGTCTGGGCCGCCGCGCTCTACGCCGTGTTCGGCTCGCTCGTGATCCAGAAGGTCGGCCACCCGCTCGTGTCGATCAACTACCAGCAGCAGAAGGTGGAGGCCGATTTCCGTTTCGGCCTGATCCGCCTGCGCGAGAACGCCGAGCAGATCGCGTTCTACGACGGCATGGACACCGAGCGCAACAACACGCAAGGCCTCTTCCAGCACATCCGCGAAAACTGGTGGCGCGTGATGAAGTACACGAAGCGCCTCACCTTCGTGCTGAGCTTCTACGGCCAGATCGCCATCATCTTCCCGCTCGTGGTGGCCGCGCCGCGCTACTTCGCGGGCGCCTTCACGTTCGGCGTGCTGATGCAGATTTCGCAGGCGTTCGGCACGGTGAGCGATTCGTTCTCGTGGTTCATCAACAGTTACGCGACGCTGGTCGAATGGCGCGCCACGGTGAATCGTCTGCGCGAATTCGTGCGCGTGGTGCACTCGCCGCGCCTGAAGGAAAGCGTCTCGCCGGCCACGGAGCACGGCGGCATCAATCTGCACTTCATCGACAGCAACGAGCTGGCGACGGAACACCTCAAGCTCGCGCTGCCCAACGGCACGCCGCTCTCCACCGTGCGCGACATCGCCATCAAGCCGGGCTCGCGCTGGCTCGTGCGCGGTCCGTCGGGCGCGGGCAAGAGCACGCTGATGCGCGCGCTCGCGGGGCTCTGGCCGTTCGGCGAAGGGTCGATCGACGCGCCCGTGGACGCGCGCATGATGTTCATTCCGCAGCAGAGCTATCTGCCGATCGGCACGCTCAAGGCCGCGCTCACCTATCCCTCGCCCGCCGACGCTTACAGCGACGAGGACTGCCGCGAAGCGCTGCGCGCCTGCCGTCTGGAAGACTATGCCGAGCGCCTGGGCGAGTCGGGTCACTGGACCCGCGTGCTCTCGCCGGGCGAGCAGCAACGTCTCGCGGGCGCGCGCGTGCTGCTGCACAAGCCCGACTATCTGTTCCTCGACGAAGCGACCAGCGCGCTCGACGCCGACAACGAAGGCCGCCTCTACAAGCTCTTCGTCGAACGTCTGCCGAAGGCCGCCATCGTGAGCGTCGCGCATCGCGAATCGCTCGCGGCGTATCACCACGAAACGCTCGAAATCGAGCGCACGGCGGAGCGCGTCGCGGCATGAGCGACACGCGCGCGGATCGTGTCGTGCTGATCACGGGCGCCGGCTCCGGTATCGGCGCGGCGCTCGCGCGTCGGCTCGCCGCGCCCGGCGTGGGCCTGATGCTGCACGCGCGCGGCGCCGATTCCGCCTCGCGCGCGCGGCTCGACGCCGTGGCCGCGCAGTGCGCGCGGCATGGCGCGACCTGCGCCACGTTCGGCGCCGATCTCGCCGCAACGGGCGCGGCCGCCGCGCTCGTCGCAGCCACGCTCGCGCACTTCGGCGCGCTCGACCAGCTCGTCGCCAATGCGGGCCACGCGCAGCGGCAAACGCTCGCCACACTCGACGCCGATGCCCTCGCGCACGCGTTCGCGGCCATGCCCGCCGCCTTCGCCGCACTCGTGCAGCACGCGCGGCCCGCGCTCGAACGCTCGGCGCGCGGGCGCGTGGTTGCGCTCAGCTCGTTCGTCGCGCACCGCTATCGCGCCGACGCGCCGTTCGCGGCCACCGCCGCCGCGAAGGCCGCGCTCGAAGCGCTCGCCAAAACCGCGGCCGCCGAACTCGCGCCGCGCGGCGTGACGGTCAATTGCGTCGCGCCCGGCTACACCCGCAAGGACGCGGGCCCGACGCCCGAGAACGCGCCCGCGTGGGCGCACGCCGCCGAAGCCACGCCGCTCGGCCGCGTGGCCGACCCCACCGACATCGCCGAACTCATCGCCTTTTTGCTCGGCGACGCGGCGCGCCACATCACCGGCCAGGTGATTCATGTCGACGGCGGATTGACGCTCGGCTAGGCATTCGCGTTCTTGCGGCATCCGCCGCCGCATCGCCTGCGCTCCCTTTTCACCTCCCCCGCGCCGGCATCGTTCCGCTCCGCTGCTTCGTTCGCTTGCTATCGAAATGACGCGCCCACGCGGCCCCGCATCGCGCGCCAAAATTGTTCCCTCGCGCCGGTACCGCCTGGCACCGTAAAATACCGGGCATCCGCGCAACGCAAACGGGCGGCTTTCCATCGGCATGTTCGCCGCCGCCCTCGTCGCGCGGCCGCGGCGCCGCCAGCTTCGTTTGCCGATTGTGTCGATGGCGCGAGGTCCCTGCACGTTCACGGACCTCGACGCGCACAACAACAGGGGGATGACACGCGATGAGCACCTTTCAGTGGTTCACCGAGTTGAACGGCCGCGAGCGGCGCACGCTCTATGCGGGCTTCGGCGGCTACGCCGTCGACGCGTTCGACTTCATGATCTACTCGTTCCTGATCCCGACGCTCATCGCGAGCTGGGGCATGACGAAAAGCGAAGCCGGCATGATCGCGACGAGTTCGCTGATCTCGTCGGCGCTCGGCGGCTGGCTCGCGGGCATCCTCGCCGACCGCTACGGCCGCGTGCGCGTGCTGCAATGGACCATCGCCACCTTCGCGGTCTTCACCTGCCTTTCCGGCTTCACGCATTCGTTCTGGCAGCTGCTCGCCACGCGCACGCTGCAAGGCGTGGGCTTTGGCGGCGAATGGTCGGTGGTCACGATCATGATGGCGGAGACGATCCGCTCGCCGCAGCATCGCGCGAAAGCCGTGGGCACCGTGCAGAGCAGCTGGTCGTTCGGCTGGGGCGCGGCGGCCATTCTCTACTGGGCGTTCTTCGCGCTGCTGCCCGAGGAATACGCGTGGCGCGCGTGCTTCTGGATCGGCATCCTGCCCGCGCTGTGGATTCTCTACGTGCGCCGCAACGTGAGCGACCCCGAGGTTTTTCTCGCCACGCGCCGCGCCCGCGAAGCCGGCGAGTCTCACGGCCATTTCCTGCAGATCTTCTCGCGCACGCATCTCGCCACCACGCTGCTCGGCAGCGCGCTGTGCACCGGCATGCTCGGCGGCTACTACGCGATCACCACGTGGCTGCCGACCTATCTCAAGACCGTGCGCCATCTTTCGGTGTTCAACACGAGCGGCTACCTGATCGTGCTGATCGTGGGCTCGTTCACGGGCTATATCGTCGGTGCGATTCTCTGCGACAAGATCGGCCGGCGCGCTTCGTTCATCCTGTTCGCGATCGGCTCGTTCGCGCTCGGCATGGCCTACACCATGCTGCCGATCACGGATACGGCGATGCTCGCGCTGGGCTTTCCGCTCGGCATTGTCGTGCAGGGCATTTTCGCCGGCGTGGGCGCGTATCTGTCCGAGCTGTATCCGAACGCGATACGCGGCTCCGGCCAGGGGTTCTGCTACAACCTCGGGCGCGGCCTCGGCTCGTTCTTCCCGATCCTCGTCGGCAGCTTCGCGCAGAGCATGTCGCTCGTGAAATCCATTGGCGTGGTGGCGGGCGCGGGCTATCTGCTCGTGATCGTCGCGGCGCTGTGCCTGCCCGAAACGAAGGGCAAGGCGCTGGCCGAAGCGCCCACGCCGACACTTGCCGATTCGCCCACCGATTCTTCCACCGATTCGTCCGCCGATTTATCCGCCGATCCGGCCCACCCTCAGCGCGACACGCCGTCTGCCGGTTCCGCTGCACGATGAGCGCGAACATGCTGCAATACCGTCCGTCCCAAACTGCTCGACCGGCATGAAAACGATCGTCCTCGGCGCCGGTGTGATCGGCGTGGCAACTGCGTATTACTTGAGCGAACGAGGCTGCGACGTCACGGTCATCGAGCGGGAACCGGGCGTCGCGCTCGGCACGAGCTTCGGCAACGCGGGCGTGATCGCGCCCGGTTACGTGACGCCCTGGGCCGCGCCCGGGATGCCCGCGAAGCTCGTCAAATATCTGCTCAAGCCCACTTCGCCGCTGGTGTTCCGGCCCACGCTCGACGCCGCGCAATGGCGCTGGATCGCGCGCTGGCTACGCGAATGCGACCTCGCGCGCTTTCGCGTGAACAAGCAGCGCATGCAGCGCATCGCCTACTACAGCCGCGAATGTCTGCACGCGTTCCAGGCGACGCACGCGTTCGAATACGGCCGCAGCCAGGGTTATCTGCAACTGTTCCGCAGCGATTACGACCTCGCGCTCGCGCAACCGGCGCTGGGCGTGCTGCGCGACGCGGGCATCGTCTATCGCGAACTCGACGCCGCCGCCTGCGCGCAGATCGAGCCCGGCCTCGCGTGGTCGCGCGTGAAGCCCGTGGCCGGCATCTATCTGCCCGACGACGAAGCCGGCGACTGCGCGCGCTTCACCCGCGAGCTGCGCTCGGTGTGCGAGGCGCAAGGCGTGAACTTCCTGTTCGACACCGAAGTGCTCGCGCTCGAGTCCGAAGGCGGCAAGGTGAACGGCGTGCGCGTGCGCGCGGTGCCCGGCCGCGGCGCCGCCAACAACCGGCGCGAACGCCGCGAGCAGCGCCGCGCGCCCGCCGAAGTCCTGCGCCCCGCCGAACTCAACGAACCCGCCGACGCCACGCCGCAGACGCTCGCCGCCGACGCCGTCGTGGTCGCGCTGGGCGTGGAAAGCGCGGCGCTGGTCGCGCCGCTCGGCGTGCGCGTGCCGCTTTATCCGGTGAAGGGCTATTCGGCGACGCTGCCCGTGGTCGACGACCAGAAAGCGCCGCGCGCCGCGCTCATGGACGAGTCGCTCAAGACGGCGATCACGCGTTTCGGGCCGTATCTGCGTGTGGCCGGCACGGCGGAACTCGGCAATCATCGCGCGACGCTGCGCGAGCAGGCGCTGCAAACGCTCATGAAAGTGCTCGACGACTGGTTTCCGCACGCGGGCGCGCCTTCGTCGGCGCAATTCTGGGTCGGGCGCCGGCCGATGCTCCCCGACGGCGCGCCGCTGCTCGGCGGCTCGGGCGTGGACGGCTTGTGGCTCAACGTGGGCCACGGCTCGACGGGCTGGGCGATGTCGATGGGCTCGGGCCGCGTGCTCGCCGATCTCGTGACGCAGCGCGCGCCGGAGATCGATCTGGACGGGCTGACGTTGGGGCGGTATCGAAACTGAGCGCGTGGCGGGCGCTCAATCCAGCTTCACCACGGCAAGCGCCTCATATCGCGCGCCCTGCTTCGCGAGCGTGCTCGAATACAGCACGAGCGATTCGAAGCGCAGCGGCGCGGGCAAGGCCGTGTCTTCGCCGATGGCGGGCACCGCCGCCGCATCGCGCGGAAAGCGCGCCAACGTCACATGCGGACGAAACGCCCGCGCATCGAGCGGCAAACCCGCTTCGCCCAACAGGGCACGCACGCGCCGGTCGAGCGCCGCGAACGCCTCCGACATCGCCAGCACGGCGACCATCAGGCGCGGCGTGGCGCGCTTCGGCCAGTAATCGAGTTTCGTGACCTCGGCGCGCGGCATGGGCCGGGCGTGCGGGGCATGAATGGCGAGCCCGCGCGCGAGCGCGTCGCCCTGCTCGAACGACATCGCGCCGATGAACGCCACGGTGAGATGCAACTGCGCCTGCGGCACGCGCCGCGCGCGCGGCGGCACTTCCAGCGTGGCCAGCGCGTGGCGCGTGGGCGCATCGGGGGCGAGCGCGATGAAGCAGCGGTGCCACTGCTGCGGCTCGGCGGAATCACGATCGGTCGCGCGCGCATCGGACATGATCGGGCCGTATCGGCGAATGCGGGATCGGTCATGGTAGCGCGCCGGGCGAAAAAAAACCGGGCCACCCATGCAGGTGCCCGGTTCGACGGTGCGCCATTCACGCCTCGCGCTTCGGAACGAAACGCGAGCGCGGCGCAGAAAACTTCGCGTGTCGATTGGAGTTAGCGCTTTAGCGCTGACTCCAATCCCATATCCGCCTGTTAACGCGGCAATTCCGTGCTGCCCATCAGATACGCGTCGACGGAGCGCGCGCATTGACGGCCTTCTCTGATCGCCCACACCACCAGCGACTGGCCGCGACGCATGTCGCCCGCCGTGAACACCTTGTCCACCGACGTGTAGTACGCCTTGTCGCCTTCGGTCGCGGCGCGCACGTTGCCGCGCGCATCCTTTTCCACGCCGAACGCGTCGAGCACCGGCGAGACCGGCTGCGTGAAGCCCATGGCGAGCAGCACGAGGTCGGCCTTCATTTCGAATTCCGAGCCCGGCACTTCGACCATCTTGCCGTCCTTCCATTCGATACGCGCGGCGATCAGCTTCTCGACCTTGCCGTTCTTGCCTTCGATACGCTTGGTCGCCACCGACCAGTCGCGCGAGCAGCCTTCGTCATGCGACGACGACGTGCGCAGCTTGACCGGCCAGTACGGCCACACGAGCGGCTTGTTCTCGACTTCCGGCGGCTGCGGCAGCAGTTCGAACTGCGTGACGCTCTTCGCGCCATGACGGTTCGACGTGCCCACGCAGTCGGAGCCCGTATCACCGCCGCCGATCACGACCACGTGCTTGCCCTTGGCGAGCAACTGGTCCGGCAGCTTGTCGCCGGCATTGACCTTGTTCTGCTGCGGCAGGAACTCCATCGCGTAATACACGCCTTCGAGTTCGCGGCCCGGCACCGGCAGGTCGCGCGGCGTTTCCGAACCGCCCGCCACCACCACCGCGTCGAACTGTTCCTTCAGTTCCTCCGGCGTGACGGTTTCCTTCGCCGTGTTGCCGATATACGCCGGCAGCTCACCCTTGCCGATGAAGACGTTGGTGCGGAACGTCACGCCTTCCGCTTCCATCTGGCGCATGCGGCGGTCGATCAGCCACTTTTCCAGCTTGAAGTCGGGGATGCCGTAACGCAGCAGGCCGCCGATGCGGTCGTTCTTCTCGAACACGGTCACGTCGTGGCCGGCGCGCGCGAGTTGCTGCGCGGTGGCCAGACCCGCGGGGCCCGAACCGACGACGGCAACCTTCTTGCCCGTCTTGTGCTTCGCGACTTGCGGCGCGACCCAGCCTTCGGCCCACGCCTTGTCGATGATCGCGTGCTCGATCGACTTGATGCCGACCGGGTCGTTGTTGATGCCGAGCGTGCACGCCGCTTCGCAGGGCGCCGGGCAGATACGGCCCGTGAACTCGGGGAAGTTGTTGGTCGAATGCAGGACTTCGATCGCGTTCTTCCAGTCCTGGCGGAACACGAGGTCGTTGAAGTCCGGAATGATGTTGTTGACCGGGCAGCCGTTGTTGCAGAACGGAATGCCGCAGTCCATGCAACGCGCACCCTGGACTTTCGCGTCGGCGTCCGAAAGCGCCGCGACGAATTCCTTGTAGTGCTTCACGCGCGTGAGCGGTGCTTCGTACGCCTCATGCTGGCGCTCGAACTCGAGAAAACCGGTTGCCTTACCCATGTGGTTCTCGTCTATCTAATGTATTCAGTGAGGGGGACCGCGCCCGCCGCCGCATCCAGTGCGCGGCGGGCGCTTCGTCTTCGTTCAGTCGTGGGCGAATCGCGCTTGCGGATCAGGCCGCCAGTTCTTCCTGGCCGGCCTTCTTCGCGGCGATCTCGCCCAGCGCGCGCTTGTATTCCGTCGGGAACACCTTCACGAACTGGCGGCGCGCCGCATCCCAGTTTTCGAGCAGCGCCTTCGCACGCGGCGAGCCGGTGAACTGGAAGTGACGCTCGACGAGTCCCTTGAGCAGCGCTTCGTCGGTCTGGCCCGCGTGCCACAGCGCGCGGTCGACCGTGCGCTCCTGCTCGGCCTGTTGCAGCACCGGGTCGAGCGCGACCATCGACTTGTTGCACTTGCCGGCGAACGAACCGTCCGGGTCGAACACGTAGGCGATACCGCCCGACATGCCCGCCGCGAAGTTGCGGCCCGTTTCGCCGAGCACGACCACCGTGCCGCCCGTCATGTATTCGCAACCGTGGTCGCCCGTGCCTTCGACGATCGCCGTCGCGCCCGAGTTACGCACCGCGAAGCGCTCGCCCGCCACGCCGCGCAGGAAGGCTTCGCCTTCGAGCGCGCCGTACATCACCGTGTTGCCGCAGATGATGTTTTCTTCGGACTTGCCGCGGAAGTCGTTGGTCGGACGAATGATGATGCGGCCGCCCGAGAGGCCCTTGCCCACGTAGTCGTTGCCGTCGCCAACCAGATCCAGCGTGATGCCGCGCGCGAGGAACGCGCCGAAGCTCTGACCCGCCGTGCCCTTCAGCTGGATGTGGATCGAGTCTTCCGGCAGACCGTCGTGGCCGTACTTCTTGGCCACCACGCCCGAGAGCATCGCGCCGACCGTACGGTTCACGTTGCGCACCGGCTGGATGAACGAGACGTGCTCGCCCTTTTCGATCGCGGCCTTCGCCTTTTCGATCAGCGTGTGATCGAGGGCGCGGTCGAGACCGTGGTCCTGCGTGTCGACGTGCTTCTTCGCGACTTCGGCACCCACTTGCGGCTGATAGAACACGCGCGAGAAGTCGAGACCCTTCGCCTTCCAGTGTTCCACGCCACGGCGCGTGTCGAGCAGATCCGCGCGGCCGACCAGATCGTCGAACTTGCGGATACCCAGATTCGCCATGATTTCGCGCACTTCTTCGGCAATGAAGAAGAAGAAGTTGACGACGTGCTCGGGCTGGCCCGAGAACTTCGCGCGCAGCACCGGATCCTGCGTGGCCACGCCCACCGGGCAGGTGTTCAGGTGGCACTTGCGCATCATGATGCAGCCCTGCACAACGAGCGGCGCCGTGGCAAAGCCGAATTCGTCCGCGCCGAGCAGCGCGCCGATCACCACGTCGCGGCCCGTCTTCATCTGGCCGTCGGCCTGCACGCGAATACGGCCGCGCAGCTGGTTCAGCACCAGCGTCTGCTGCGTTTCCGCCAGACCGAGTTCCCACGGCGTGCCCGCATGCTTGAGCGACGAGAGCGGCGAGGCGCCCGTGCCGCCGTCGTGACCGGCGATCACGACGTGGTCGGCCTTGGCCTTCGCCACGCCCGCTGCCACCGTGCCCACGCCCACTTCCGACACCAGCTTCACCGAGATCGACGACACCGGGTTCACGTTCTTCAGATCGTGAATCAGCTGCGCCAGGTCTTCGATCGAGTAGATGTCGTGGTGCGGCGGCGGCGAAATGAGGCCCACGCCCGGCACCGAATAACGCAGCTTGCCGATGTATTCCGACACCTTGTGGCCCGGCAGCTGACCGCCTTCGCCCGGCTTCGCGCCCTGCGCCATCTTGATCTGGATCTGGTCCGCCGACGACAGGTACTCCGCCGAAACGCCGAAGCGGCCCGACGCGACCTGCTTGATCTTCGAACGCAGCGAGTCGCCGTCCTTCAGCGGGATGTCCTTGACGACTTCCGGCCCGATGATCGACTGCATCGTGTCGCCGTTCTTGATCGGAATGCCGCGCAGTTCGTTGCGGTAGCGCTTCTCGTCTTCGCCGCCTTCACCCGTGTTCGACTTGCCGCCGATACGGTTCATGGCGACCGCCAGCGTGGCGTGCGCTTCCGTCGAGATCGAGCCGAGCGACATCGCGCCCGTGGCGAAGCGCTTGACGATTTCCTTGGCCGGCTCGACGTCGTCGATCGAAATCGCGCGCGCCGGGTCGATACGGAACTCGAAGAGACCGCGGAACGTCATGTGGCGCTTCGTCTGATCGTTGATCAGATGCGCGTATTCCTTGTACGTCTGGTACGAGTTGCTGCGCGCCGAGTGCTGGAGCTTGGCGATCGCGTCCGGCGTCCACATGTGGTCTTCGCCGCGCACGCGGTACGCGTACTCGCCGCCCGCGTCGAGCATGTTCTCGAGCACCGGGTTGTCGCCGAACGCGTCGTGATGCAGACGGATCGCTTCTTCCGCCACTTCGAACAGGCCGATGCCGCCAACCTTCGAGGCCGTGCCCTTGAAATACTTGGCGATGAGGTCGTCGGCGAGACCGACCGCTTCGAAGATCTGCGCGCCCGTGTACGACATGTACGTGGAGATGCCCATCTTCGACATCACCTTGAGCAGGCCCTTGCCCACCGCCTTGGTGAAGTTGTAGACGGCCTTCTCCGGCGAGAGATCGCCCTTCAGGCCCTGCGCCATCTGCGCGAGCGTTTCCATCGCGAGGTACGGGTGCACGGCTTCCGCGCCGAAACCGGCGAGCAGCGCGAAGTGGTGCGTTTCACGCGCCGCGCCCGTTTCCACGACGAGACCCGTGCTCGTGCGCAGACCGTGCTGCACGAGGTGCGAGTGGATCGCCGAGGTGGCGAGCAGCACCGGAATCGCGACGTTGTCGCGGTCCGCGCGGCGGTCCGACACGATCAGGATGTTGTAGCCCGACTTGACCGCGTCCACGGCTTCCGCGCACAGCGAAGCGAGACGCGCCTCGATGCCTTCCTTGCCCCAGGCCACCGGATAGCAGATGTTCAGCTCGTAGCTGCTGAACTTGCCGCCCGTGTACTGCTCGATCGCGCGGATCTTCGCGATGTCCTTGAAGTCGAGCACCGGCTGCGACACTTCGAGACGCATCGGCGGGTTGATGTTGTTCGTGTCGAGCAGGTTCGGCTTCGGGCCGATGAACGACACGAGCGACATGACCATGTTCTCGCGGATCGGGTCGATCGGCGGGTTCGTGACCTGCGCGAACAGCTGCTTGAAGTAGTTGAAGAGCGTCTTGTTCTTGTTGGACATGACCGCCAGCGGCGAGTCGTTGCCCATCGAGCCCACGGCTTCTTCGCCCGACATCGCCATCGGCGCCATCAGGAACTTGAGGTCTTCCTGCGTGTAGCCGAACGCCTGCTGACGGTCGAGCAGCGCGGCGGCTTCGGCGCGCGCCGTGGCCACGTCTTCCGCCTTCGGCTCGATTTCGTCGAGCTTGATGCGCACGGCGTCGATCCAGCTCTTGTACGGCTTGGCGTTGGCGAGGTTGTCCTTCAGTTCCTTGTCGTCGATGATGCGGCCGTGTTCCATGTCGATCAGGAACATCTTGCCCGGCTGCAGACGCCACTTCTTGACGATCTTCGACTCGGGAATCGGCAGCGTGCCGGCTTCCGACGCCATGATGACGAGGTCGTCGTCCGTGACGATGTAGCGCGCCGGACGCAGACCGTTACGGTCGAGCGTCGCGCCGATCTGGCGGCCGTCGGTAAAGGCGATCGCGGCGGGGCCGTCCCACGGCTCCATCATCGCGGCGTGATATTCGTAGAACGCCTTGCGGTTCTCGTCCATCAGCGTGTGCTGTTCCCAGGCTTCCGGGATCATCATCATCATCGCGTGGACGAGCGGGTAGCCCGCCATCACCAGCAGTTCGAGACAGTTGTCGAACGAGGCCGTGTCCGACTGGCCCGGGTAGATCAGCGGCCAGAGCTTGGGCAGGTCGTCGCCGAGCACGTGCGAGGCGATCGCGCCGGTACGGGCGTTCAGCCAGTTCACATTGCCCTTCACGGTGTTGATTTCACCGTTGTGGGCGATCATGCGGTACGGGTGAGCCAGTTCCCACGCCGGGAACGTGTTCGTGGAGAAGCGCTGGTGCACGAGCGCCAGCGCCGACACCACGCGCTCGTCCTGCAGGTCGCGGTAGTACACGCCAACCTGACCGGCCAGCAGCAGACCCTTGTAGACGACCGTGCGCGCCGAGCACGACGGCACGAAGTATTCCTTGCCGTGCTTGAGCTTGAGCGCCTGGATACGGTGGCTCGCGGTCTTGCGGATGATGTACAGCTTGCGCTCGAGCGCGTCCGTGACCATCACGTCCTTGCCGCGGCCGATAAAGATCTGGCGGATCAGCGGCTCGCTCGCCTTGACCGCGGGCGAGATCGGCATGGTGTGGTCGACCGGCACGTCGCGCCAGCCCAGCACGACCTGGCC
This sequence comes from Paraburkholderia acidisoli, assembly GCF_009789675.1. Taxonomy (NCBI): domain Bacteria; kingdom Pseudomonadati; phylum Pseudomonadota; class Betaproteobacteria; order Burkholderiales; family Burkholderiaceae; genus Paraburkholderia; species Paraburkholderia acidisoli. Next base: position 2,874,700 of record NZ_CP046913.1, read on the forward strand.
TTCGGCGCGCACCGTGCGCTCGAGTTCCTGTTCGCACGCGAGACGCGAAGCGTGTTCCTTCGGCAGGAAGATCATGCCGACGCCGTACTCGCCGAACGGCGGCAGCGTCACGCCCTGCTTGGCCATTTCCTCGCGATAGAACGCGTCGGGAATCTGAATGAGGATGCCGGCACCGTCGCCCATCAGCGGGTCGGCGCCAACGGCGCCCCGGTGGTCGAGGTTCTCGAGAATCTTCAGGCCTTGCTGAATGATTTCGTGGCTCTTCTTGCCCTTGATATGGGCGACGAAACCGACGCCGCAGGCGTCATGTTCGTTTTGCGGGTCGTACAGACCTTGCGCGGCGGGCACCGCGGCGCGCTGCTGGTGATCGTTCATGGGGACACCGTCGAGTAAGGCCGTTTCCGGCCGTTGAATCCATTCTTTTTTACGCCGCTTGCGTGACCGCTGTACGGCGTTGCGGGGCGATACCAGCTTCCCGCGTCTTGCGCCCAGGAGAGCCGAAAGGCGAATATACGCGACGAATCAAGGGCATGCAAATAAACCTGTGTGATTTGCCCCCATTTATTCACATGATGCATTCGCACATTAATTTAATGGTGCCATATCAAAATCAGACAAAAGAAAACGGCTTGCAACGAGCCGTTTTCAGGATAATGCGAAGGCTAAATGCTTGATCGGAAAGCGATTCAGTGTGGACCGTGCCCCGGCTTGTGTTCGCCGTGCGAGCCTTGCGAACCGCTCGATCCGCCGCCGCCCGAGGCACCGGAACCGCTGCCGCGCTCCGCCTGCGAGTCAGAATGCGTTGTGGAATTGCCACCGGAATGGCCATCTTCGGTATTGCCGGACGAACCGCCCGCACTCGCTCCGCCGCCACTGCCACTTGCGCCGCTGCCGAACGTCGAGCCTGCGCTAGAATGAGTGCCAGATTGGCCGCCGCCTTGCGCCGCGTCCTGAGCCGCGGCGTGCGTGCTGCCATGAATGGGCGTATGCGAAGCGCCGTGCGCTCCATGTGGCGTGCCGGTACCCGCGTGACTCGCGGGGCCGGGACTGCCCGGCAGCGGCGAGGCCGCCGCGCCGCCAGTGGCGGGCGCCTCGCGCACCTTGCGGGGCCGGCCGCGCGGCAGCGGCGAGACGCGCCGGTTGGCGGAGCGGCCCGCCCATTCGCGGTAGGTGTCGCCGCCGAGCACCCAGCCTTTGAGCGTGGCTTGCATCAGCTGCGAGGTTTCGCGCTCGTCGAGCGGTTGCTCGCAGAGTTCGCGATACGCGCGCTGACGCTCGAACGGCGTATTACCGAGCGCCCAGTACAGCGGATGGTCGGTGATGAGGCTGTCGACGGTGAGCCCGATGTGATGCCGATAGCTCGACCAGCGGTAATCTTCGGGCGCGGCAACGAGATGATTGCGAACCGGCGCCAGTTCCACGACGCGGCTCGCAAGCAGGAAGAAGCGCTCGCCCTCGATCACGGTAGCGCGGTAACGCCCTTCCCAGAGCGTGCCGCGCCGCGCGTAGCGACGGTTGAAATGCGCCACGTAGCGCCGGCCGACCGCCTGCATGGCCTTGGGCAGGCTGGATTCGTCGGACGGCGTAACGAGGAGTTGGACCGCGCCGGGCATCAACACCCATGCATGGACCGCCAGATGATGATCGCGCGCTGCGGCCTTCAGACAATCGATGAAAAGCTCGTAATCCTGATCATCGACGAACGCGGGCTGCTGATCGAGCCCGCGCAGGATCACGTGCTGCGGCTGATCGGGGACATAAAGACGTGCAAGCCGTGCCATGCTCGATTTTCCTGGTTCCGTTGGTGAATACCCGCATGCCCGCCAGGCCGCGCCAGCACTGGTTCTCGCAGGCATGCGGCTTAGGCGGAAAGCTCGCGGCGCTTAGTGAAAAAGCTCTAACGGTCGCGTATGGTTTGTTGCAAACGTTCTGTTCATAATGAGCGGGCCTTTCATGGAGGAGTCTTAATATGAAATTAAAACAGGCGCTGGCAGGAATCGCCGCGCTCGCCAGTTTTTCGGCAGCACACGCACAATCGGCCAACACGTTCTACGTCACGACGGGCTGGTTCCGTCTCATGCCGCAAGACAGCAGTGACCCGCTCAAGATCAATAGCGCAGGCGGCGCGCCCGTCAATCAGTCCATTGCCAACACGGGCGCCAGCGTAGGCTCGTCCGACACGCTCGGCTTGTCGATCGGTTATTTCATCACCGACAGCTTCGCGGCCGAAGCCGAACTGGGCATCCCGCCGAAGTTCGATCTCTCGGGTGGCGGCATCTTCAGCCCCTACGGCAAAGTGGGTTCCGCACGCCTCTGGAGCCCGGCGCTGATCTTCAAGTACTACTTCAACAAGCCCGACGCGAAATTCCGCCCCTACCTCGGCGTGGGCGTGACCTACGCATGGTTCACCGATGCGAAGATCACCAACAGCGCATTCGAGCAGGGCGTCCTTGGGGGTCCGACCAGCGCTTCCACGGATCGTTCCTGGGCACCGGTATTCAATGCCGGCTTCAACTACATGTTCACGAAGCACTGGTTCGCCGGCTTCTCGCTCTCGTACATCCCGATCAGCGTGATCGCATCGTTCGATACGAAGGTCAACAACCAGCTCGGCACCGAGCGCCGCAGCGAAGCCAAGATTCACCTGAACCCGCTCGTCACGTACCTGAAAGTCGGTTATATGTTCTAACCGGGCCTGGCGCCACCCGCATGCCGCCCGGCATGCCTGGCGCCCGGCCGTGGGCCGCCCGCTGGCGCGGGCGCCGCTCCGCCGGCCAGCGCAGCGGCACATCGACGAATCCTCTCGCCCTCTCTTCGCCCTGCCCTTGCGGCATCCGGCGAAGGGTGGCTTCTGCCTCTCCTGATTGACTGTCTCCACCGCATGTCTCCCTGACTCGCATGGGCTTATCCTGATTCTATGCCTCTGTGAAAAAGCGTGCTGTCCCCGTAATCATTTGTTTTGCCGCTTGATGCGAGACCCCCGCCGCATAAGCGTTTGCCGCTGGTCGCCGGCCACGTTCAAATGCTCGGGCACCGGAATTGCGCAATACTTTCACTTCGAATCTTGCCTGCCGCGTCCTTTTTTCATACGCGGCGAGGTGAGCCTTTTACCCGGTGTTTTTGACAAAGAGGAGCCGTACATGAGCGCCTTTCCGAATACGCGAGATGCCCTCGGAGATTCCTGGACGCGCACGGGCAAGCATGCGAAGCGCATCGCGCGCCGCGGCCGTAGTGCCGCCGCCGACATCACCGATGAACTGCGCGAATTGCTCGCCGAACTGGAAACCACGCTAGGCGAAGGCACCCAGGCCGACGCCACCGCGTTGCGCGCCGACATCCGCAAGCGCCTCGACGCCGCCCGCGAACGCCTCGAAGTGGCGCGTGCGAGCGCGCGCGAGCGCACCACCGCCGCCATTTCCAACGCCGACGACTACGTGCACACCAACCCGTGGCAATCGCTTGCCATCGTGGGCGGCGTAGCGCTGGTCGTGGGTGCGCTGCTGGCGCGCCGCTGATGGTTTGAGTGTTCGCGCCGCGCGGTGTGCATGGCCTATGCACCTCGCTCCGGCGCGACGCGACGCGGCGTTCACCGCCGCGCCGGTATTCGCCCGCGGTAACGCGCGCTAGCTGTCTAGCGCGTGCGGCCCGATCAGGTCGATGCGGTCCGTGCAGATCGTGTCCACGCCCCAGCGCACCAGTTCGCGCGCGCGCGCGAGGTCGTTGACCGTGTAGACGAGGATGAACAGTCCCGCCGCCTTGATGCGCGCGACGAGCGCCGCGTCGAGATGCCGGTGGCTCGCGTGCAGCGAGACACAGCCAAGCGCAGCGGTTTGCGCTTGCCAGTCCTCCGGCACACGCTCGTAGAGCATGCCGCGCGGCAATTGCGGCGTGCTCTCGCGCGCGGCCTCCAGCGCCGCGTAGCTGAACGACGACAACAGGGGTCCCGGCAAGGGCGCATTCGCCCAGAGCCGCGCGGTTTCTTGCGCGACGAGACGCCCCGTCTCCCCGTCGCGGCCTTCGCACGGCTTGATTTCCACGTTCGCGGCCAGTTTCAGCTCGCCACAGCACGCCGCCACCTGCGCGAGCGTCGGCATCCGCTCACCGGCGAATTGCGCATCGCGCCAGCTCCCCGCATCAAGCCTGGCCAATTCCTCGTAACGCAGGCGCGCGGCGGCGCCGTGGCCGTTCGACGTGCGATCGACCGTGTCGTCGTGCAGCAGGAACGCGACGTTGTCGGCGGAAAGCTTCGCGTCGAACTCGACCATCGTGTGCCCGAACCGGGCGCCCGTGCGCAGGCCCGCGAGCGTATTCTCGGGCGCGAGCGTGCCGCCCCCACGATGCGCGGCAACGCGCGGATACGGCCAGGTCTTCATCGTCGGCATTCCCGTGTTCGAGGGCAGGGGCGAAGCGTGAAGCAACAACTCACGCTCAAACGTCGTCTTCGACCACGAAGAGACGCCGGTACTCCTTGAGCGCGTAGCGGTCGGTCATGCCCGCGATGTAATGCGCGATCAGGCGCGGCTGCGCGGCCGCATCCGCGGTCTGATAGGCGGGCGGCAGCAGGCGCGCGTCTTCGGAAAACGCCTCGAAGAGCCCCTTCACCACGCGCTTCGCCTTGTTCGCCATGCGCATCACACGGTAATGGCGGTACAGATTGCGATAGAGAAAGCGCTTGAGCGCGGCGGCCTGGGCGGCCACGCGCGGGCTGTGCGCGACCAGCGGCGGCGCGGCGCGCACCTCGTCGAGCGAGCGCGGCGCGTGGGTAGCGAGATTGCGCCGCGTCTGCCCGATCAGGTCGACGATCAGCGTGTTGATGATGCGCCGCACCGTTTCGTGGATCAGCCGCCGCCCTTCGATCTGCGGATACTCGGCGCGCGCGGCGTCATAGTGCGCCTGCCAGAGTTCGACTTCGGCGAGTTGCTCGACGGTGATGAGCCCCGAGCGCAGGCCGTCGTCGACATCGTGATTGTTATAGGCGATTTCGTCGGCGATATTGGCGATCTGCGCCTCGATCGAAGGTTGCCGCCCGAGCAAAAAGCGCTCGCCCAGGTCGCCGAGATGGCGGGCGTGCTCACGCGAGCAGTGCTTGAGAATGCCCTCGCGCGTTTCGAAGCAGAGATTCAGGCCGTCGAAGGCGCCGTAATGTTCTTCGAGTTCGTCGACCACGGCGAGACTTTGCAGGTTGTGCTCGAAGCCGCCGTGTTCGCGCATGCACTCGTTGAGCGCGTCCTGGCCCGCATGGCCGAACGGCGTATGGCCGAGGTCGTGCGCGAGCGAGATCGCCTCGACCAGATCCTCGTTCACGCGCAGGTTGCGCGCCACGGAACGGGCGATCTGCGCGACTTCCAGGCTGTGCGTGAGCCGCGTGCGAAACAGGTCGCCTTCGTGGTTCACGAACACCTGGGTCTTGTATTCGAGGCGGCGAAACGCCGTGGAATGCACGATGCGGTCGCGGTCGCGCTGGAATTCGCTACGCGCGGCGGGCGGCGGCTCGGGATGACGGCGGCCGCGCGACTGTGCGCTGTGCGCCGCGTAGGGCGCGAGCCCGGCGTCGAACGCGTCCGACACATTGAACGCTTCGGCCGTGTCGAAGGCTTCGTTCGACGCGCCGGGCGCGCCGGAGACTTCATTCGACACATCACGACGGGAATCACTGCGGGTGTCGCTCACACCGGGTTCCTCCGCGAAGTTGGTGGGCGGCGTGCGTTAGCCGGGCGTGCCGGGGCTCGCGACCGAAGCGGCGAGCGTGGCCTGCACGGCTTCGTCGGGCGCGCGGCCGATGTGCGTCTCGCCGAAGCGCTTGAGCAGGATGAACTTGATCGCGCCGCCTTCGGCCTTCTTGTCGACCTGCATCAGCTCGACATAGCGGTGAGCGCCGAGCGCGGGCGCGCGCACCGGCAGCTTCGCCGCTTCGACCACGCGCACGAGGCGCGCGCGCGACGCTTCGTCGAGCATGCCGACGCGCACCGAGAGGTCGGCCGCCATCACCATGCCGCAGCCGACGGCCTCGCCGTGCAGCCATTCGCCGTAGCCGAGTCCGGCCTCGATCGCATGGCCGAACGTGTGGCCGAAATTGAGGATCGCGCGCAGACCGCCTTCGCGTTCGTCGGCGGCCACCACGGAAGCCTTGATCTCGCACGAGCGCTTGACGGCGTGCGCGAGCGCCGCGGGCTCGCAGCGGTTGAGCGATTCGACGTTGGCTTCGATCCAGTCGAAGAATTCGGCGTCGGCGATCGCGCCCGTCTTGATGACTTCGGCGACTCCGGCTGCCAGTTCGCGTTCGGGCAGGGTGGCCAGCGCGCCGATATCGGCGATCACGGCCTGCGGCTGGTAGAACGCGCCGATCATGTTCTTGCCGAGCGGATGGTTGATGCCGGTCTTGCCGCCCACGGAGGAGTCGACCTGCGAGAGCAGCGTGGTCGGCACCTGGATGAACGGCACGCCGCGCATATAGCAGGCGGCCGCGAAACCGGTCATGTCGCCCGTCACGCCGCCGCCCAGCGCGATCAGCGTGGTCTTGCGGTCGGCGCGCGCGGTGAGCAGCGCGTCGAAGATCTGATTGAGCGTTTCCCAGTTCTTGTACGCCTCGCCGTCGGGCAGCACGACGGTGCTGACATCCTTGCCGAGCGGCGCGAGCGCGGCGCGCAGCGTCTCGCCGTAGAGCGGGTCGACGACGGTGTTGGTCACGATCGTCACCGACTTGCCGGCGATATGCGGCGCGAACAGTTCGGTCTGCCCGATGAGTCCGGAGCCGATGTGGATGGGGTAGGCGCGGTCGCCCAGTTCGACGTTGACGGTAATCATGCTCACGATCTTTGAGAGTTCCGATGCTGCTGGATGGGTCGGATGCCGCGCCCGACCCGATGTGCGAATCTTTGCGCGAATCTTTGCACGAATTCATGCGCCGATCTTTGCGGACCCGCGCCACGAATCCGGTGCGCCAATGCCGTGCGCTCGCGCCGTTATCTCACGGACGGCGCGAACACGCCGCGGCGCTGAGCGCCGCTCACTCGCGCGCGGCGGCGCGCACGACGCCCGCCATGTCGAGCTGCATGAGCACCATGTTGACGAGACCGTTGACCGAGGGCCGGCCCGTTTCGATCACGAAATCGGCGACTTCGCGATACAGCGGGTCGCGCACTTCGTAGAGCGCTTCGAGCCGCGCCTTCGGGTCTTCCGTCTGCAACAGCGGGCGGTTCTTGTCGCGCCGCGTGCGCAGCCACAGATCGTGCGGATGCGCGCGCAGATACACGACGAAGCCGCGCTCCTTGAGCGCCGAGCGGTTTTCGGGGCGCAGCACCGCGCCGCCGCCCGTGGCGAGGACGATGCCCTCGCGCCCGGTGAGTTCGTCGATCATCTGGGACTCGCGGTCGCGAAAGCCCGCCTCGCCTTCGAGTTCGAAGATCACGGGAATGCGCGCGCCCGTGCGCGCTTCGATCTCGTGATCGGAATCGTGGAACGGACGCTCCAGCCGGCGCGCGACGGCCCGGCCCACGGTCGTCTTGCCGGCGCCCATGAGCCCTACGAAAAATACATTGGCGTTTGCGTCCCGCACTTGCAGCGTTTCCTACGAAAGGTTGGTGCCGCAGCTTACTGGCAAAGCGGCGGCGTTGTCGAGCCTGCGGGCACGGCGTTCCGGCCCCGCTGCGCGCGGCGTCGAGCCCGTGCGCGGCGTGTTCCTCGAAAGAGGGTCAATTCGGCTCCACGACGCGCGGCGTGATGAGCACGACGAGCTCGCTGCGTTTGTCGCGGTGCGCGCGATGCGAAAAAAGCGCGCCCAAAACCGGTATTTTGCCCAGGACCGGCACACGCGTCACATCATCGCGGTCATCGGTGGCGTCGATACCCCCGATCGACACCGTTCCGCCGTCCTCGATTTCGACACGCGTCTGCACGTGTTTCGTGTTGATGGCAGGCCCGGCGGCGGTTTGCTCGCCCACACTGTCCTTCGCGACGTCGAGGTCGAGAATCACGCGGCCGTCGGGCGTGATCTGCGGCTCGACTTCGAGTTTGAGGCTCGCACGCCGGAATTGCACGCCCGAGACGCCCTGCCCGACCTTCGCCTGGTATGGCAGCTCCGTGCCCTGCTCGACCACCGCCTTGACGCGATCCGCCGTGACGACGCGCGGGCTCGATACCACGCGCCCCCGGCCTTCGGCTTCGAGCGCGCTCAACTGGATGTCGAGCAGACGCGTCGCGCGCGCGGCCAGCAGCGTGAGGCCGATCTGCGCGGCGTCGAAGCCCGACAGCGGTCCTGCCGCGAGGTTGTAGGCGTTGCCGTCGGTGCCCGCGTAGAGGCCGCGCGCGCCATCGGGGTTCACGGGCGTGACGCCCAGACGCACGCCCAGTTCGCGCGACAAGCCTTCGTCGCCCTCCACGATGCGCGCCTCGATCAACACCTGCCGCGCGGGTGCGTCGAGCCGCCGCACGAGTTCGCCGATCTGGTCGAGCCGCGCGGGCAGGTCGGTGACGAACAGCAGATTGGTGCGGGCATCCGCGACGGCCGCGCCGCGCTTCGACAACGCGCGCTGCGCGCCCGAGCCTGCGAGCAGCCGCCGCAGGTCCTCGGCGCGCGCGTACTGCAATTCGAACGCGCGGCTCGCGAGCGGTTCGAGTTCGGCGGCGCGCGCATGCGCCTCGTAGCGCTGCCGTTCACGGGCCGCCAGCTCGGCGGCGGGCGCGACCCACAGCACGTCGCCCATGCGCGACATGGCGAGACCGTTCGATTCGAGCAGCAGGTCGAACGCGGTGCGCCACGGCACGCGGTCGAGCCGCAGCGTGACCTGAGCGCGCGCCCGCTCGCTCGCGACGATATTGAGCTTCGTGAATTGCGCGAACGCGTGCAGAACGGCGGCCAGCTCGGCGCGCTGGAAGTTCAGCGTGATCGGGCGGTCGGGCGGCAAGCCGTCGGTTTTCGCCGATGCATCGCTCAAGCGCAACGCGGGCGCCATCGGCACGGGCGGCCCTTCGAGCGGCGCATCGGCGGCGCTGCCCTTCTGCGACCCGGACTCCGGCACGTTGCCAGCGGCGTTGTCAGCGGCGTTGTCGGCGGCGTTGTCGGCGGACGGACTCGCGGGCGGCGCCGCGCCCTCGCCTGGCGCCGCGCTTTCGCCCGTCGAAGCGAACGGATTCGCGATCCACCGCGTTGCCGCGGCGGAGTCCGCGCCCGCGCCGGCTTCCATGTTTTCGGGCAGCGGCGGTGCCTCGTAACGCGCGACCGCGCGCGAGATGGGCGAGAGCGGTGCCCATGCGGACTGAGGCAGCGGCACCGAAGCGAGCGCCGTCGACATCGCCATGTACGAGACGAAAACCGCCAGCGCGCCGACGAGCCATCGCATCATCGTCATCCTGGTCATTTCGCCGCCTCCGCCCAGGTGAGCGTCTGCCGCGCGCCGCCAGTCTCGATCACGACCCGGCTGGCGTCGATGCTCGCGACGCGGCCGCCCGCGATCGATACGCCCGCCTGCACCGCGACGACGCCCTCTGGCGTTTCGACGAGCGCCACGCTGCGCCGACGATCCTGAAGCACGCCCACGAGCCGCCAGGGCGCGCTGCCCGCGACCGCCGCGAGCGAGCGCGCAAACGGGTCGGCGGCAAGTGGCCGCGCGGCCGTTGCGGGCAGCGGCGCGAGCCCGTCGTACACGCGCACCGTCGCCGCAACCGAGAGCGTTTCGCCCGTGCGGCGCAGCGCCAGTTCGAACGGCACCGTGAGCGCGGGTTCGCGCGCGAGTGCCTCGACGAAGCGGCGCATTGGCGCGAAGCCGCCCTGCGCGCCCAGCTTCATCGCGCGATACGGCTCGGCTTTCGCGGCGCCCGGCTCGATTCGCGTAGACGGCGCGGAAGGCGCTGACGCTGCGGACAGTGCCGACGACGCCAGCGGCTCCAGCGTTTGCAGCACGAGGCCCGACTCGGCGGCGAGTTGCGAGACGCGGCGGATGTCGTCGGCGGCATGGCCCGCGTGCGGCGCGCGCGGCGCGAACTGCGCGGCTTCCCGGCGCAATGCGGGCAGGCGCGCGAGGACGCGTTGCGCGTCGGTGCGATGCTGGTGCGCATCGGCGAGCGCCCTGCGCGCCGCGTGCACGTCGAGCGGATCGGCAACCAGGCAGGCCGTGCTCGACGCGATAGCCGCGATCACGCCGATCGCCACCGCCACGCGCGCGCGCCGCCGCCGGGGCCACGCGTGAACGGCCAGCCAGTCGCTCAGCCTCGCGCCCCGTTCCGCCAACAACGGCGACGGCGACGACGCGTTTCCCGCGCTCGCGAGCGTGTTCATTTCGCCTCCTTCGGCCGCGCCACGGGCAGTTGGCGCGGCGCCCCCGGCGCACGCGGCGTGGTGGCCGCCGCGCCGCCCGCGCCTTTCCACACGAGATGCGCGGCCACGCGAATCGGCTCCGCGCTTTGCGACGCGGCGCGCGGGGCGCTCGCGCGCGTGCCGCGCTTGAGTTCGCGCACGCTCACTGCCTCGACCTCGGGTAGCGCGCGCAGGCTGCCGAGCCACGCGGCGGCGGCGGCTTCGTCGGCGGCGCTGGCCTCCAGATCGGTTTCGTCGGCGGACTGCGTGAGTTGCTGCAGAACCACGCCCGGCGGCACGTCGCGCGCGAGCGCCTCGCCGAGCGCGAGAAACCGTGTGGACGCGCGCGCGTGTTGCCGGGCAAGCTGCTCAGCGGCGCGCCGCGCTTCGGATTCGCGGGCGAGGCGCGCGGCCTCGGCCAACGGCGTGCGCGACTGCGCGAGCGACCGTTCGAGCGCCGCGCGCTGTGTGTCGACGGCATGCCGATCGAACGCCTGCCAGCCCAGCACGCCGAGCGCGCAAACGCCGCCCGCCAGCGCCGCCGCGAGCCATTCGAGCGCACGCAAGCGACGCAGCCGCCGGATCGCGTGCGGCCGCCACGGCAGCAGATTGAATCCACCGGGCGCGCGACGCGGCAAGGCACGCGCCGCCGCAAGCGCAGGCGGCCGCCCCGTGCTCCGTCCTGTCGTGGGCCGCCCTGTCGTGGGCCGCCCTGTCGTGGGCCGCCCTGTCGTGGACCGCCCTGTCGCGGGCCGCCCCGTCGCGCACCGCGCCTCGAAAGCCACCGCGCCCGTCATTCGCTGACTCCACGTAGCGCGAGCCCGAACGCCACCGCGCACGACGGCTCATGGAGCAGATCGGCCGCAAGCGGCCGTTCGATGTCGGCGAGCGGCCCGCATTCGAACGGCAGCACCGGCGCGCCCAACGCGTCGCCGATATCGGCCAGCGAAAAGTTCACGCCGCGCAGCATGGCGATGTCGCCCGCGACCTGCACGCAGCCCGCCTGCTCGCCGCCCACGAGATCGCGCAGCGCCTCGACCAGATCGGCATGCTCGAGCGCGGGAAAGCGCATGTGCCGCAGCACCGAATCGTCGACGAGAAACCAGCCCTGCATGCCGTCCGCGCCGATCCAGAGCGCCACCCACGGCTCGAGCGGCGGCAGTTCGTAGGCGGCCGCGTGACGCATGGCGCGCAACGCGGCATGCGCTTCGTCGTCGACAGTGCGCAGCGTGATGCCCGCCATGGCCGCGCATTCGATGCGCGCTTCGAGATGCTGGCGCTGCGTGGCGGCGATCGTCACCTGCGTGTCGCGCCACTGCGCCGCCTGCGCGGCATCCAGCACGCCTGGCGCTCCCATCGCACTCGCGGCACTCGCGGCACTCGCGGCACTCGCCACGCTCCAGTCCACCGCCAGCTCGCCGCGCTCCACGCCCGCCACGCGCTCCGCTTCCGCGAGCACCAGCGGCTCCAGCTCCGCATGGATGCCCGAAGGATCGGCGGCGGCGGACGGCGCGAGCCGCGCGAGCGGCACGGTCGCGATGAGCGTCGCGCTCGCGGGCAGCGCCATCGCGCACCGCAGGGAGGCCGCCTTGCACGGGCGCGGCAGCTCGCGAAACACCGCGTGCAAAGCGCTCACCACGGCCGCGCGGTCGACGATCTCCGCCCCCGCCATGGCGTCGCGCGCGAGCGGCGCGCTCGCCAGCCATTCGAGCCGCAACGGCCCCGCCCCGACAATGCGCTGACTCACCACCACCAGCGTGACGCCGCGCGCGCCGAGATCCAGTCCGGCCGCGTAGCGGCGCGCGCCCAGCAACATCGAACCTGTGAATTCCATCGCCATGCGTTTTCTCCCTTGCGCGTTGCGGTGCCCGCGCGGCAAATCGCGCCGCGAACCGTTCGCCGCGCGTCGATAGGGAAATTGTGCGAAGCGGCGCGATGCGCGAATACTCCGCCGAATGGCCAACGTGGGAGAAAAGGCGGGCGAGCCGCTACCCACGCGCGAGGGGCGCGTCTACAGTGCGGTTATCCCGTCACATCGCGCAGCCTGGAACCAGTCTGCTGCCCACTGCGTGGCGCGTACATGTAAGCATCTCGAAAGCCCACGGGCACCCGGCGGCTATAATCGCGGGACCGTTTTTCTGGTGTTCGTATGCAAGATCCGCTTTCTTCGTCCGTTCCGCCGTCCACGCCGCCCGAGGGCCCCAAGCCGCCCAGGCGTCGCCGGCGCTCGTGGCTGGCCACGCTGCTGATCGGCTTCGTCGGCCTGATCGTGGCCGGCCTCGTGTGCGCGGGACTCGTGCTCGGCTATGCGCTCGTCGTCGCCACGCCAAACCTGCCTTCGCTCGACGCCCTCACCGACTATCGCCCCAAGGTGCCGCTGCGCATCTATACGCGCGATCACGTGCTGATTGGCGAATTCGGCGAGGAACGGCGCGATATCGTGCATTTTCAGGACGTGCCCGCCAATCTCAAAAACGCGATTCTCGCGATCGAGGACGCACGCTTCTACGACCACGGCGGCGTCGATCTCGCGGGCATCGCGCGCGCGGGCTTCGTCGCGCTCACCGCCGGCCACGCCACGCAGGGCGCGAGCACGATCACGATGCAGGTCGCGCGCAACTTCTTCCTGTCGAGCGAAAAGACCTACACGCGCAAGATTTACGAGATGCTTCTCGCCTACAAGATCGAGTCGAAGCTCTCGAAGGATCAGATTCTCGAGGTCTACATGAATCAGATCTATCTCGGTCAGCGCGCGTATGGTTTCGCGAGCGCCGCGCGGGTCTATTTCGGAAAGGATCTGAAAGATCTCACGCTCGCCGAATGCGCGATGCTCGCGGGTCTGCCGAAGGCGCCTTCGGCCTATAACCCGGTTGTCAATCCGAAGCGCGCGAAGGTGCGCCAGGAGTACATCCTCGAACGCATGCTGGAACTGCGCTACATCACGCGCGAGCAGTACGACGCCGCGGCCGCGCAACCGCTCGTGGTCAAGGGCGCGGGCAAGGAGTTCAGCGTGCACGCCGAGTACGTGGCGGAAATGGTGCGTCAGATGATGTACGCGCAGTACCACGAAGAGGCCTACACGCGCGGCCTGAACGTCGTCACGACGATCGATTCGGCCGATCAGGACGTCGCCTATCACGCGCTGCGCAAGGGGCTGATGGACTACGAACGGCGTCACGGCTATCGCGGGCCGGAAGCGTTCATCGACCTGCCCGCCGACACCGACGACCGCGAGCAGGCCATCGACGACGCGCTGGTCGAGCATCCCGACAACGGCGAACTCGTTGCCGCCGTGGTGACCGCCGCGAATCCCAAGGAAGTGCGCGCCACCTTCATGGACGGCAACAGCGCGAGCATCGTCGGCGACGGCCTGCGCTTCGCGCAGTTCGCGCTGAGCGCGCGCGCGCAGCCTTCGCAGAAGATCCGGCCGGGCGCGATCATTCGCGTCGCGCGCAACAACGCGGGCGAGTGGTCGATCACGCAGTTGCCGCAGATCGAAGGCGCGTTCATCTCGGTCGTGCCGCAGGACGGCGCGATCCGCGCGCTGGTGGGCGGCTTCGACTTCAACAAAAACAAGTTCAACCACGTCACGCAGGCGTGGCGCCAGCCGGGTTCGAGCTTCAAGCCGTTCATCTATTCGGCTTCGCTCGACAAGGGGCTCGGGCCGGCCACCATCATCAACGACGCGCCGCTCTTCTTCAGTGCCGCCGAAACCGGCGGCCAGGCGTGGGAGCCGAAGAACTACGGCGGCGGCTTCGACGGCCCGATGACCATGCGCACCGCGCTCATGAAGTCGAAGAACCTCGTGTCGATCCGCATCCTCAATCACATCGGCACGAAGTACGCCCAGCAGTACATCACGCACTTCGGCTTCGACGCCGAGCGCCACCCCGCCTATCTGCCGATGGCGCTGGGCGCGGGCCTCGTCACGCCGTTGCAGATGGCCACGGGCTACGCCGTGTTCGCGAACGGCGGTTATCGCGTGAATCCGTACTTGATTGCCGAAGTCACCGACCAGCGCGGCATGGTGGTCGCGCAGGCGCAGCCGCTCGTGGCGGAGCAGAACGCGCCGCGCGCGATCGATCCGCGCAACGCGTACATCATGAACAGTCTGCTGCAGAGCGTCGCGCAGCGCGGCACGGGCGCGAAGTCGAACGTCCTCAAGCGCGCGGATCTCGGCGGCAAGACCGGCACGACCAACGACTCGCGCGACGCGTGGTTCGCGGGCTATCAGCACACGCTCGCGGCGATCGCGTGGATCGGCTACGACAATCCGCGCAGTCTCGGCGACAAGGAAACCGGCGGCGGCCTCGCGCTGCCCGTGTGGATCGACTACATGCAGAAGGCGCTCGCGGGCGTGCCGGAGTACAAGATGGCCATGCCGGACGGCATCGTCGCGCTCGGCGACGAGCTGTATTACGCCGACGCCTTGCCCGGTCACGGCTTCGTCTCGACCGTCGGCATCAGCCAGGCGGCGCTGGACGCGGCCAACGCGGGTTCGGGCGCCTCGGGCGCCAATCAAGCGCCGCCGGAGCAGCTCGGCGCGCAGGAGAAGGAAGACATCATGAATCTGTTCCGCAAGCACTGAGCGCCGCGCGAACGCTCGTCGACCGTCGATAAAAAACGGGCGCCGCTCTTGCGAGTGGCGCCCGTTTTCGTTGCGGGTGTGGCCCGGTTATGGCCCGGTTACGGCGCAAAGCGCACCGGTTCGCCCGCCTGCTCGGTTGCGTAGGCCGTGAGCGCCGAAAAGAATTCGGTGCCCGAGCGCGTGTCGCGCCATTCGCCATCGAGGAAACGATAGTGGAAACCGCCCGCTTTCGCGGCGATCCAGATCTCGCTCATCGGCGGTTGCAGATTCACGATGATCTTCGTGCGGTTCTCGAATTCGAGCGTGAGAACGTTGCCGCTGCGCTCGAGTTCGATGTCGGCGTCGGCTTCGTCGACGGCCCGCTCGACGGCCGTCAGCACGGCCTCCGCGCGGCTCAGGTAGTCACTGTCTGGCATGCTAAACTCCACCGGTTAATCATTCAGGGACCATTATGCGTGTCATTTTCAGGATGCGCGCGGCAGCGCGCGGCGTCTCTTCGGCACGCCTCGAGACCTCCCGCGAAACGACTCGTCATGCATCGCCCCGCGCGATTCTAGCGGCTTTTGCCGTTGGCGCGATTGCCGTTTCGGCGCTCGCCGGTTGCGGTCAGCGCGGCCCGCTCTATATGCCGGCGGTGCCGCCCCTGCCCGCGAAGCCCAATTACGAGACCGCGCCGCAGCCCGCGTCGGGTGCCGAAGCCGCTTCGGAGCCCGTGGGTTCGGTGCCCGACACCACCGGCACGCCGCTCTCGCTTTCGCCGGACTCCGAACTGAATTCCGTGCCCGCCAGCAACGGCGCGGCGCAGCCCGCTTCCCAGCCTGCTACCGGCGCCACGCCAAACCCGTAAAACCCGCTCGCATGACCGATTCCGCTTCCTCCCACGCTTTTCATCGCGACCACGGCACGCTCTTCGTCGAAGGCGTGTCCGCCGCCGATCTCGCCGCCCAGTTCGGCACGCCGCTCTACGTCTACTCGCGCGCGGCGCTGAGCGCCGCGTGGCACGCCTACGCCGACGCCTGCGCGGGCCGCCGCGCCAAAGTGCACGTCGCGGTCAAGGCGAACAGCAACCTCGCCGTGCTCAACGTGTTCGCGCGCGAAGGCGCGGGCTTCGACATCGTCTCGGCGGGCGAACTCGCGCGCGTGCTCGCGGCCGGCGGCAAGGCGGCGGACGTGGTGTTCTCGGGCGTGGGCAAGACCGCGCGCGAAATGCGCGAGGCGCTCGAAGCGGGCGTGAAGTGCTTCAACGTCGAATCGATTCCCGAACTCGACCGCCTGAACGACGTGGCCGGCCAGCTCGGCATGCGCGCGCCGGTCTCGCTGCGCGTGAATCCGGACGTCGATCCGAAAACGCATCCGTACATTTCCACCGGCCTGAAGGCGAACAAGTTCGGCGTGGCGTTCGACGAAGCGCGCGCGACCTATCGCGCCGCCGCCGCGATGCCGCATCTCGAAGTAGTTGGCATCGACTGCCATATCGGCTCGCAGATCACCGAAATCTCGCCGTATCTCGACGCCATCGACAAGGTGCTCGAACTCGTCGACCAGATCGAAGCCGACGGCACGAGCATTCGCCATATCGACGTGGGCGGCGGACTCGGCATTCGCTACGACGACGAAACCCCGCCCGACATCGGCGAATTCGTGCGCACGGTGCTCGATCGTATCGACGCCCATAGCGCGAAAACGGGCAAGGCGCGCGAAGTGTATTTCGAGCCGGGCCGCTCGCTCGTCGGCAATGCGGGCCTGCTGCTCACGACCGTCGAATTCCTCAAGCCCGGCGCGGAGAAGAACTTCGCGATCGTGGACGCCGCGATGAACGACCTCGCGCGCCCCGCGATGTACGACGCGTATCACGCGATCGAGCCCGTGGCCGAGCGCGCCGCGCCCGCGCAGACCTACGACGTGGTCGGCCCCGTGTGCGAAAGCGGCGACTGGCTCGGCCGTGCGCGCACGCTCGCGATCGAAGCCGGCGACGTGCTCGCGATCCGCTCGGCGGGCGCCTATGGCTTCGTCATGAGCTCGAACTACAACACGCGCGCCCGCGCAGCCGAAATCCTGGTCGACGGCACGCGTGTGCACGTCGCGCGCGAACGCGAAGACGTCGCGCAACTGTTCGCGGGCGAGCGCGTGCTGCCGGACTGACCTGCCGCGCCCGATCGCGCAGTTTCACGCGCCAACAAAAAAAGCGACGCTCGATGCGTCGCTTTTTTATTGATCGGTGCGAATCCGGCTATGAATCCGGCGGTCATTCAAGCCGCGCTCGCCCGCCGCCGCGCCAGCCACCACATCGCGATCCGCCAGCCCAGCAGCGCCACCATGATCGCGCCATACAGCTTGGGCAGCGCGAGATCGTGCTTGCCCGACTTCATCCACCAGAAGTGCAGGATCGCGAGCACGCCCACCGCGTAGATCAGCCGGTGCAGCGTCTGCCAGCGGCGCCCGAGCCGGCGCACCATCGCGCGCGTGGAGGTGGCGGCGAGCGGAATCAGCAGCACGAAAGCCGCGAAGCCCACGGTGATGAATGGCCGCTTGCCCACGTCCTTGAGCATGGCCGCGACATCGAACCATTTGTCGAACCAGATGTAGGTCGTGAAGTGCAGCGCCGCGTAGAAGAACGCATACAGCCCGAGCATGCGGCGAAAGCGGATCAGCCAGTTCCAGCCCGTCACGCGCCGCAGCGGCGTGAGCGCGAGCGTGATGCAGAGGAACACGAGCGTCCAGAGGCCGGTCGAGCGCGTGATGAATTCGATCGGGTTCGCGCCCAGCCGGTCGGTGAAACCGAACAGCACGATACGCGCGAGCGGATACCACGCGGCCACGAACACCGCGACTTTCGCCCAGCGCAGCCAACCCGGCACGTTCGCCGCACTCGCGGCGCGGGCCGCGCCCGCCGCCGGTTTGGGCGTGCGCGCCGGGTTCGGCGCTTCCATCCTTCGCTCCATGTTTCGCTCCCTCGCGCGGCGCCTAGAAGTTCTTGCGCAGATCCATGCCCTGATACATCGACGCGACGAGATCGCCGTAGCCGTTGTACATGAGCGTCTTGCGCTTGGGCGTGAAAAAGCCGTCCTCGCCGATCCGCCGCTCGGTCGCCTGGCTCCAGCGCGGGTGATCGACATTCGGATTCACATTCGAAAAGAAACCGTACTCGTTGGGCGCGTACTTGTTCCAGCTCGTGGGCGGCTGGCTCGACAGAAAGCGGATCTTCACAAGCGACTTGGCGCTCTTGAAGCCGTACTTCCACGGCACCACCACGCGCACGGGCGCGCCGTTCTGGTTCGGCAGCACCTGCCCGTAAAGCCCCACGGTGAGCAGCGTGAGCGGGTTCATCGCCTCGTCCATGCGCAGGCCCTCGCTGTACGGCCAGTCGAGAATCGGCTCGGAGAGGCCCGGCATCTGCGAAGGGTCGGCGAGCGTCACGAACTGCACGTAGCGCGCATTGCCCGTGGGCTGCACGCGGCGGATCAGTTCGGAGAGCGAAATGCCGATCCACGGAATCACCATCGACCAGCCCTCCACGCAGCGGTGCCGGTACACGCGTTCTTCGAGCGGCGCGAGCTTGAGGATTTCGTCGATGTCGAACACCTTCGCGTTCTTCACCTCGCCTTCCACGCTGATCTTCCACGGGCGCGGCCGCAGCGTCTGCGCGTGCTGCGCGGGATCGCTCTTATCGGTGCCGAACTCGTAGAAGTTGTTGTAGGTCGTGATGTCCTTATAGGGCGTGATCTTGTCGAGCGCGACGAATTTGGGGTTGGTCCTGGCGGCGAGCTTCTGCGCCTTGGGGTCGCCCGGCGCGTATTCGGCCCACGCCCGGCTCGCCGCGAACGGCCCCGCCACGCCGCCGAGCGCGAGCGCGCCCGCCGCTTTCAGCACGCGCCGGCGTTGTTCGAACACCGTTTGCGGCGTGATTTCGCTTGCGGCGATGTCGTCGCCGTTGAGCAAGATCCGGTTGCTTCGTCTAACCCACATGCTGCTGCTCCTGCGTTTCGGGAAACGTCCTTATCCGGGCAAACACCGCGCACGCGCGAAGCTTCCCGGCACACGAAAAAAAACCGTCGGTGCACGAGGCATCCGACGGTTAGTTCGTTGCGCGGGCCGCGGCGGTTACACCCCGGCCGCAAATATCACGCCGTGCGCTTACAGCTTGCCGTAGCTGTGCAGCCCGGAGAGGAACATGTTCACGCCGAGGAACGCGAAGGTCGTGACGAGCAGGCCCGTGAGCGCCCACCACGCCGCCACGCCGCCGCGCAGGCCCTTCATGAGGCGCATGTGCAGCCACGCCGCGTAGTTGAGCCAGACGATCAGCGCCCACGTTTCCTTCGGGTCCCAGCTCCAGTAGCCGCCCCACGCCTGCGCGGCCCAGAGCGCGCCCAGAATGGTGGCGATGGTGAAGAACGCGAAACCCACGGCGATCGACTTGTACATGACGTCGTCGAGCACGTCGAGCGCGGGCAGGCGGTCCGCCAGCACGCCGCGCTCTTTCATCAGGTAGGCGACGCCCACCATGGCCGAAAGCGCGAAGCTGCCGTAGCCGATGAAGTTCGCGGGCACGTGGATCTTCATCCACCAGCTTTGCAGCGCGGGCACGAGCGGCTGGATCTGCTGCGCGTCGCGCGAAATCGAGTACCACATCAGGAAGCCCACGGCCGCGCTGATCACGAGCAGCACGAAGGCGCCGAGCGCACGCGTGTTGTAGTGCTTTTCGTAGTAGAGATAGAACAGCGCGGTGATCAGGCTGAACAGCACGAACACTTCGTAAAGGTTCGAGATGGGAATGTGGCCCACGTCCGCGCCGATCAGATACGACTCGTACCAGCGCACCATCAGGCCGACAAAGCCCATCAGCACCGCCGCCCACGTGAGCTTCGAGCCGATCGAGGCGCCCGTTTCCGAGCGCGAGAGCAGGCCGATCCAGTAGAACAGCGTGGCGAGCACGAACAGCGCGCTCATCCACAGAATGGCCGACTGGCTGGAGAGGAAGTACTTGAGGAAGAACGCCTGGTCGGCACGGGCGAGATCGCCCTGGTAGATCTGGATCGCGCCGATCGAGAGCACGGCGATACCGGCCATCAGGAGGCGCGCGGGCTTCCAGCGCCAGCCGAGCACGACGAGCGCCGGCACCGTGCCGCACAGCACCAGCTTGTCGTAGTAATTCATGTGCGCGTGGTAGCGCGAGAGCGCGAAACCCGCGCCCGCCACCAGCGCCAGCGCGAACAGCCAGTCGAGCGCCGTGAGGCGGCGCAGGAAGGGGCGTTCGTCAAACAGGGCGTCGTGCAGATCGGCGGCAGCCGAGGCGTCGCGCGGCGCGGCGGCGCGGTCTGCGCGGCGGGCTTTCGCGGTGGAGGAAACCTGAGTCAAGTCCATGGGCGTTCCGGTGTCGATCGGAGGTTATTCATCAACGCGCGCACGGCGGTCGTGCGCGCGGATCGAGTGAGGATCAAGGCGCACGGTGCGTACCGTTGCCATCGTTTTGCCCTTCATGCTCGTTGGGGGTGTCGTGCGCCCCGGCAGCGCCGGCGGACCCGGCCGCCGCGCCCAGCGCGCGACCGACCGTCTCGCGGGTGCGGGCGAATTCCTTCTCGAAGTCGAGGGTACGGCGGGCGGTCGACATGGCCATGATGACGTCGACGCCGTGGCTCTCTGCGCCGGAACCGCTCCGGTCCTTCAGCCAGAACCACAGGCGCCGCTCACGCACGTAGAACATCGAGAAGATGCCGAGCACGAGCAACAGGCTGCCAAGATACACGACTTTCTTGCCCGGCGCGCGCGTCAACTGAAATACCGAAGCTTGCACCTGCTTGAATGAATCGAGCTGTAGATAGACGGGCGCGCCGTACAGAAAGCTGTCCGAAATGGCGTTGATGGAGTCCTGCACGAAGCGCGCGGCGTCGGTGTCGGGCTTGAGATCGGGTTCGCCGGCCTGCTCGCGCGCGATCTGCCAGAGATCCCACGTCGCGCCTTCGAGCATGCGCAGCAACAGGCCAGCGGCCTTTTCCTGCTGATCCTTCGGCACCGATTTGTCGATGAACGCCGCCACCGCCTGGAAGCCGCCGAGCGAATTGGTCGCGCCCTTCGTGACCGGGCTGGGCTGCGAGGGATCGGTGCCCGAGAACAGCGTCAGCACGCGCTGGGCGCTGTCTTCGAGATGCTGCTGGAGATCGCGGTTCGAATCGGGGACGGAGCGCGCCGCGAAGCGCTTCGCGGCCTGCGCGCGCAGCGACGGATCTTCGAACGCCGCGCGCAGCAGCATCCACTCCTTGGGCGTGCCGCCCGCGTCGGCGGGAATGCGCAGGTAGCGGAACGGATCGTCGGGATTCTCGCGCATGCCCGCGAGGAACATGCGGTCGCCGCCGCCCACGTCCACCGGCAGCATGTAGTTGTTGTACTCGCGCGCCTGGCCGTCCTTGTCGCGCACCTTGTATTGCACCGAAGGCCCGACATTGTGCAGATCGAGCGGCTTCGCGCTTTTCGCGCCCGAACCGAGCCGTTCGTCGAACGCTTCCTTGAGCGTCTGATGCGCAACGCCGCGCACGTCGTTCGCACCGCTGCCGTTCGAGATATTTTCCACGTTGATGGCGCGGAAATCGGCGAACTCGATGGTCTGGCCGTCCATGCCGGGCACGCGCTGGCCCGCGGGCGCGGCGAGCGGCGCCGAATTGCCGATCGTGCCGCCGAACGCGAAGCTCTTCGCGTTCGCGCCGCTCATGGGCCACGCGGTCATCGACATCTGCGAGCCGCCGTCCTGGAAGCTCGACTGGTAGATGGAGACGCCGTCGTATTCGAACGGCTCGTTCACCTCGATGCGCGCGGGAATGCGCTTGCCGGTTTGGTGGTCGATCACGACGATGTCGCTCGCGAACAGCTTGGGCATGCCCGTCGAGTAATAGTCGACGATGAACTTGTTGAGCTGGATCGAGAACGGCAGGTCCTGGATCAGCGAGCCGTCGGGCTGATTGAGGATGGCGGTGGAGACGAACTGGCCTTCGGGCACCCACGCGTAGCCGCGGAAGGTGGGATTCGACTGCGACAGCCGATGCTCGGGCGCGATGTCGTTGATGACGGCGTTGCTGCGAATGGGCGTCTTGTCGAACAGCCACATCTGGAATTTGATCGGCAGATTGCTGTCGAGCAAGCCACCGATGCAGATCACCACGATCGCGAGGTGCGCGAAGATGTAGCCGATTTTGGTGAGCGCGCCGCGCTTGGCCGCGATCAGCGTCGCGCCTTCGCTTTCGCGCACCACGAAGCGGTAGCCGAGGCGCGCCGAGAGCTTGCCGAGCGTGGCGGCCGTGGCGGCGCGCGTCGTGCCCTCGAGCGCGAATTCGCCCTTGTGATGGAACGCGCGCAGGCTGCCTTCGCGAACCTTGTCCTTCCAGCTCTTCATGTCCGCGATCATCTTCGGCCCGTTGCGGATCACGCACAGCGAGATCGACACCACGAGAAAGCCGAGGATGGTCATGAACCACCACGCGCTGTAGACCGTGTAGAGGCTCAGCGAGCGGAAGATGTCGGCCCAGAACGGCCCGAACTGATTGACGTAGTTGGGATACGGGTCGTCCTGCGTGAGCACCGTCCCGATGATGCTGGCGATCGCCAGCACGACGAGCAGCGAGATCGCGAAGCGCATCGAACTGATCAGCTCGACGGCGCTCTTCACCGCCCTCTGGCGAACCTTCAACTCCAAACCCTGCGTGGTGACGCTCATTCAAACTCCACTATTCGCCGCATGACGCTGCTGCGTGCGCGTGATTATCGCTGCTGGACGTGTCAAATCCGATGTCGATGTCGATGTCGATCGCGAAACCGATGCCGCGCCGGGATTGCCGCGCCACAGCAAAAAAGGGTGCAGGCCCGCCGCCGGAAACGCGACGCCCTCACCCTTTTTGTTGTTGTTCGACCAGCCGCCGCGCGGTGTTGCTGTCGCGCCGCCCGCGTTCAGTGCAAGCCGGCGGCGTAGTCGGCGACGGCCTTGATCTCGTCGTCGGAAAGCCGGTGCGCGATCATGCGCATCGGGTCGTTGTTGTTGCGCGTGCCCTGCTGGAAAGCGTTGAGCTGCGCGACGATGTACTCCGACCACTGCCCCGAAAGGCGCGGATACTGGATCGGAATGCCTTGCCCCGTGGGTCCGTGGCACGCGGCACACGCCGGCACGCCCTTGTCGGCCACGCCCGCGCGCCAGATCGTCTGGCCAAGCGCCACGGTTTTCGCGTCGTGCGCGTAGCCGGGCTTGGGTTGCTGCGAGGCGAACCACGCCGCCACATTGATCATATCCTGATCGGACAGCGCGGCCGCGAAGCCCGCCATGACCGGATTGGCGCGCGCGGCGGGCTTGCCGCCGGGCTGGGGCTTGAAGTCCTTGAGTTCTTTAACGAGATACGCGGCGTGCTGGCCGGCGAGCTTGGGATACGCGCCGCCCGTGCTGTTGCCGTCGGCCGCGTGGCACGCGGCGCACACCTGCGCGGCAATCGCTTGCCCGCGCGCGAGGTCGGGTTTGGCCGGCGTTCCCTGATCCGCCGCTCTCGCGCCTCCCGCCATCGTGACTACACCTGCTGTCAGACCTGCCGCTATCGCAATCTCGAGTACCTTCAAGGACTTGCCCAGTCGATTCATTCGCGCACCTTGTTTCGTCTTGTGGGAATCAGGTTCTGCAATGGACGACAACGACGGCACTGCCCGAAAGGCCCGCGCTGGCCTAACCGGTATTCAGTAAACCGTCGCATTGTACAATAGCGCGCACGGCGCTACGGCGCCAGTCGGGCCTCTCCCCGATATCCCAGAATCCACCCCGGCCGCTTCCGGGCCCGGCGAGCCAGTCGCCTCGCTGTTTCATACTGTGGTCGTATCCGATGGCCTTCCTGCTGCACCAAGCCCGCTTCTTCACGACGGTCAACCATTTGCGCGATCTGCCCGCCACGGCGCGGCCCGAGGTCGCGTTCGCCGGCCGCTCGAACGCGGGTAAATCGACGGCCATCAACCTGCTGTGCAACCAGAAGCGTCTCGCGTTCGCCTCGAAAACGCCGGGCCGCACGCAGCACATCAACTACTTCTCGGTCGGTCCCGAAGACGAGCCGGCCGGTTACCTCGT
Source organism: Paraburkholderia acidisoli (assembly GCF_009789675.1). Lineage (NCBI taxonomy): Bacteria > Pseudomonadati > Pseudomonadota > Betaproteobacteria > Burkholderiales > Burkholderiaceae > Paraburkholderia > Paraburkholderia acidisoli. The sequence continues at coordinate 2,898,661 of NZ_CP046913.1, forward strand.
CGACCTGCCGGGCTACGGTTACGCCGAAGTGCCGGAAGCCGCCAAGGCGCACTGGGAGCAACTGCTCTCGCTGTATCTGCAGTCGCGCGCGCAGCTCGCCGGGCTGATCCTGATGATGGATGCGCGCCGTCCGTTCACCGAACTCGACCGCCGCATGGTGGAGTGGTTCGGATCGACGGGCAAGCCGATCCACGCGCTGCTCACGAAATGCGACAAATTGACGCGTCAGGAGTGCGTGCTGTCGCTGCGCACGGCCAACAAGGCGTTCGACGAATACCGCAAGGCCGGTTACGAAGGGAAGCTGAGCGCGCAGCTCTTCTCGGCGCTCAAGCGGGTTGGGCTGGACGAGGCGCATGCGGTGATCGAAAGCTGGATCGCGCCGAAGGCCACGGCTGGCGAAGCCGGGCAAGCCGCCGAATAAGCGCCTGCCAGGGCGGGGATCGCCATGATCGCCGCCACCGCCGCCATCCCTCATAGCGCTGGATTCGCCGCGCCTCGCGCTTTCGATTGCGCTCGATTCCGGCGCACGGCGCGAAGCCAATCCGTAAGTTTTACGCTTATGTGCGCCAGCGCACATAACGCCCCTCGCTTCCGCCCGGATGGCTCGTAAAACGCATGCCCGGCGCATAGACCGAGGGCTTTGTCGCGCCCAGAAAAAAACCCGCCGCGATTTGCCGGCGGGTTAAACAGCCTTATCGAAAAACGACAGGCACCCGCTCAGGGAGGAGAAGCGGGGAGTCTGGCGCCAGGCGCCTCGCTCGATCGGTATGATATACCATTGTCCTGAAAAGTTTCCTGGCCCCAAAGGGCGCTTCACCGCCTCTGATATTCGCCGATATGAGCTTCTATCCGCATCATCGTCCGCGCCGTATGCGCCGCGACGACTTCTCGCGCCGCCTGATGCGCGAAAACCTCCTCACCACCAACGACCTGATCTATCCCGTGTTCGTCACGGACGGTCAAAACGTGCGCGAAGCCGTGCCGTCCATGCCGGGCGTGGAGCGCGTCTCCATCGACCTGCTGATGGGCGTGGCCGAGCAGTGCGTCGAGCTGGGCGTGCCCGTGCTCTCGCTGTTTCCCGTGGTCGATCCGGCGCTCAAGACGCCCGACGGCATCGAGGCGACCAACCCCGACGGCGTGATTCCGCGCGCCGTGCGTGAGCTGAAAAAGCGCTTCCCCGAACTCGGCGTGCTGTGCGACGTCGCGCTCGATCCGTACACGAGCCACGGCCAGGACGGCGTGCTCGACGAAAACGGCTACGTCATCAACGACGAAACCATCGAGATTCTGGTGGCGCAGGCGCGCACCCAGGCCGAAGCGGGCGTCGATATCATCGCGCCTTCGGACATGATGGACGGCCGCATCGGCGCGCTGCGCGAGATGCTCGAGAGCGAGAACCACATCCATACGCGCATCATGGCGTACTCGGCCAAGTACGCCTCGGCGTTCTACGGCCCGTTCCGCGACGCCGTGGGTTCGGCCACGAACCTGGGCAAGAGCAACAAGATGACGTACCAGATGGACCCGGCCAACAGCGACGAAGCGCTGCGCGAGACGCGCCTCGACATCGAGGAAGGCGCCGACATGGTGATGGTCAAGCCGGGCATGCCGTACCTCGACATCCTGCGCCGCGTGAAGGACGAGTTCCGCTTCCCGACCTATGTCTACCAGGTGAGCGGCGAATACGCGATGATCAAGGCCGCCGCGCAAAACGGCTGGATCGATCACGACAAGGTGATGATGGAGTCGCTGCTCGCGTTCAAACGCGCGGGCGCCGACGGCATCCTGACCTATTTCGCGCTCGACGCCGCGCGGATCCTGCGCGCGCAGAAGTAAGTTTCTGCGCGTTTAGCGCAAGCGAAAAAGGCACGTCGAGCGACGTGCCTTTTTGTTTTTTGCCGATGCCGAACGCGCGAACGCTATCGCGCTGGACCGCGGTCAGGACTGCGGCGCCGCCGCCGACGCGGCGGATGTCACGTTGTCGAGCCGCGCGAGAAAGCGCTCGGCGTTCTCGTAGCCCACCACGCGCAGCACTTCGTGGCCCTTCGTATCGAAAAAGATGATGCCCGGCGGCCCGAACAGACCGAAACGCTTGAGCAGCGCCTGGTCGTTGGTATCGTTCGCGGTGACATCGGCGCGCAGCAGGCCTAGCTGCTTGAGACGCGCCTGCACGCGCGGGTCGCTGAAGGTGAACTTCTCCATTTCCTTGCAGCTCACGCACCAGTCGGCATAGAAGTCGAGCATCGCGGGCTGGCCGACCGTATGGGCCGAAGCGAGCGCCGCGTCCAGTTGCGCCGGCGAGCGCACGGGCGCGAAGCTCAGGTCGCTTGCGGTGTTCGCTTGCGCACCCGCGGTCGAGGCATCGGCCGCGCCCGGGCCGCTCACGCGCGCAGCCAGCACGCCCAGCGGGCGCAGCGGATCGCTCGACCCCGCCGCAAGGCCGACGATCAGCGTGGCGGCCCAGATCGCGAACGCCGCGCCAAGGCCGCGCCCGAGCCGGCGCCAGACGTTCGAAACGCCCGCGCCCGGCGTGAACAGGCCGAGCGCCGCGGCGGCCAGCAGCAGCCAGAGCGCCGCGAGCAGCATCTGCGCGGTCGCGCCGAGCACGGGCCAGACGATCCACAGCGCGGCGGCCAGCAGCACGACGCCGAAGAACACCTTCACGCCGTCCATCCACACGCCCGCGCGGGGCAGCAGCGTGCCCGCGCCGAGGCCGAGAATCATCAGCGGCACGCCCAGCCCGATCCCCATCGCGAACAACGCCGCGCCGCCGAGCACGGCATTGCCCGTGTGCGCGATGAAGGCGAGCACCGCGAACAGCGGCGCGGTCATGCAGGCGCCCACCACGAGCGCCGAAAGCGCACCCATGAGCGCGACGGCCAGGAACTTGCCGCCCGAACGGCCTTGCGAAGCCCGCGAGGCGCCGTCCTGCCAGCGCTGCGGCAACGCGAGGTCGTAGCCCGCGATCAGCGTGAGCGCGAAGGCGGTGAGCAGCACGGCGAACGCACCGAGCACCCAGGGATTCTGCAGCCACGCGCCCAGACTCTGGCCGACCAGCGCCGCGGCAATGCCGAGCACGGTGTAGACGAGCGCCATGCCGAGCACGTAGACGAACGAGAGCGAGAAGCCGCGCAGGCGCGTCACGCGCGCGCCCTCGCCGACGATGATCGCCGAAAGGATCGGGATCATCGGGTACGAACACGGCAGCAGACTCAGCACCATGCCCGCAACGAAGTACAGACCGACCACGGCGAAGAAGCCGCCACCTTGCAGCAGCGACTGTGCGTAGTCGGCGCTGGTGGCGCGCTCGTACCACGGTTGATCGCTAGTGTTCGGCGCGGCTTGCGCCGCAGGCGCGGGCGCTTGCGTAGGGGCTTGCGATGCCGATGCCGGCGTCTGCGCGGATGTCTGCGTGGGCGCGCCTTGCGCCGCAGCTTTCGGCACCGCGCTCTGCCCGCCCGCAGCGGCCTGCAATGCCGCACCGCTCACGTGATAGACGTGCTGCGCGGGCGGATAGCAGATGCCCGCATCGGCACAACCCTGCGACGTGACGGCCAGATCGAACGGCCCGCTCGACTTCGCCACCGGCACGCGGATCGTCAGTTCCTTGCGATAGGTCTCGACGTTCTTGTTGAAGGTCGGATCGAACTTCACGTGGCCCGGCGGGATCTGCGCATCGCCGAGCGTGGCCGCGCCGTTTTGCGCCTCGAACGCGAAGCGCTCGCGGTACATGTAGTAGCCGTCCGCGATCTTGAAGTGCACGTCGACCATGCCCGGCTCTTCGCTCGCGCTGAACGTGAATGCCTGGTCGGGGGGCAGAAAGTCGGTGTCGTCGGCGCGCGCGGCGGGGGCGCCGAGCAGCATCGTCAACGTGCAGCACAGGAGCACGAGGAAACCGCAAAGCGAAGCATACGGCGCGGCACACGCGCGCCGATCGAAACGATTAGACATGGAGGGGACGCTGAGTCTCGGCATGAACCCACTGTCCGTAGGCGTGCGACGCCGTGACTTGCCACGAGAGGATCTCGGGGGTTTCGTAGGGATGCTCGGTCTGGATGAACTGTTCGAGCTCGGCCGCGCGGGCGAGGCTCGTCTTGAAGAGAAGCTGCACTTCTTCGCCGGATTCGATCTTGCCCTGCCAGTGATACTGCGAGTGCACCGCGCCCATGCGCGTCACGCACGCGGCCAGGCGCTGCGCGAGCGCACCGGAGGCGAGCTTCTCGGCGGCGTCTTCGTCGGGCGCCGTGGTCAGGATCAAGGTCACACTCGGGATCACACTCGGGATCACACTCGGGGTCACATTGAGGGTCACGGCGAACTCCGGCAGAGCGCCCGCGCGCAAGGCACGTGCGCGGCTTCGAGGCAGAACGTTATCGTACCACCCGGGCGCAGGATGCCTGCTCCCGCGCACCATGGAGGCCAACACGCCCGCGCGCGTTTTCATCCGCGCAAAAAACAAAAAAGCCAGGCTAGGCCTGGCTTTTTCGCATGTCGCGCGATCCGGGGACCGCGGCGACGGAAAGCTTATTCCGCTTCCTGGATGTTCTCTTCCGTGACTTCCGGACGGTCGAGCAGTTCGACCAGTGCCATCGGTGCGTTGTCGCCAACACGGAAACCGAACTTCAGGATACGCAGGTAGCCGCCCGGACGGTTCGCGAAACGCGGACCGAGCACGTCGAACAGCTTCGTGACCGAGTCACGATCGCGCAGGCGGTTGAACGCCAGACGACGGTTTGCCAGCGAGGGCTTCTTGCCGAGCGTGATGAGGGGCTCGACAACCTTACGGAGTTCCTTCGCCTTCGGCAGCGTCGTCTTGATGACTTCGTGCTCGATGAGCGAGTTGGACATGTTACGGAGCATTGCCAGACGGTGGCTGCTCGTGCGGTTCAGTTTCCGCAGACCATGACGGTGACGCATTTCAATTTCCTTGAAACAAAGTTTTGGTCCAGCTCTTCTATCGCTTCACAACAACGTGAGGCACGGGCCGGTACGTGAAAAAGGCAAGACGCGGATTCTAAAGGAAAATCCGCGCCCGTGCCACATTACTTTTACTTGTCGAGACCAGCCGGCGGCCAGTTTTCGAGCTTCATGCCGAGCGTGAGACCGCGGGAAGCGAGCACTTCCTTGATCTCGTTGAGCGACTTGCGACCCAGGTTCGGGGTCTTGAGCAACTCGTTCTCGGTGCGCTGGATCAGATCGCCGATGTAGTAGATGTTCTCGGCCTTCAGGCAGTTCGCCGAGCGAACCGTGAGTTCGAGATCGTCCACCGGACGCAGCAGGATCGGATCGATCTGCGGTGCGCGCGACGGCGCTTCCGCGGCCGTTTCCGTGCCTTCCAGTGCAGCGAACACCGACAGCTGATCCACGAGGATGCGCGCCGACTGGCGGATCGCTTCCTCAGGCGAGATCACGCCGTTGGTTTCGATGTTCATCACGAGCTTGTCGAGGTCGGTACGCTGTTCGACACGCGCGCTTTCCACGGCGTAGCTCACGCGGCGAACCGGCGAGAACGACGCGTCCAGCACGATACGGCCGATGATCTTGGCCGACTCGTCGCCGTAACGGCGCACGTTGCCCGGCACGTAGCCGCGGCCCTTCTCGATCTTGATCTGAACGTCGAGCTTGCCGCCCTTCGTCAGATGCGCAACCACGTGTTCCGGGTTGATGACTTCGCAGTCGTGCGAGAGTTCGATGTCGCCGGCGGTGACGACGCCTTCGCCTTCCTTGCGCAGCGTAACCGTCACTTCGTCACGGTTATGCAGCTTGAACACCACGCCCTTCAGGTTCAGCAGCAGGTTGACCACATCCTCTTGCACACCGTCGAGCGTCGAATATTCATGCACGACGCCTGCGATCGTCACTTCGGTCGGCGCGTAGCCGATCATGGACGACAGCAGAACGCGCCGAAGCGCGTTACCCAAGGTATGGCCATAACCGCGTTCGAACGGCTCCATGACCACTTTCGCGTGGTTGTCGCCGAGCGATTCCACAGCGATGATCTTGGGTTTCAACAAACTGGTTTGCATAGGTTTTCCTTTTCAATACCCTCGGCTCGTTACACCGATAAGGCTGAGATGGCCACAACCTGAAAAAAACAGCCGAGGCCACCTCCTGCGCGAAGCACAGAGGCTACCCCGGCCGTCAATCCGATTAGCGCGAATACAATTCGACGATCAGGCTTTCGTTGATGTCGCCAGCGATGTCGCTGCGCTCAGGCATGCCCTTGAACGTGCCTTCGAACTTCTTCGCGTCGACCGCGACCCAACCCGGCATGCCGCCTTGCTCTGCCAGCGAGAGGGCTTCGACGATACGCGCCTGCTTCTTCGCCTTTTCGCGAATCGCGACGACGTCGCCTGCCTTCACTTGCATCGACGGAACGTTCGACACGACGCCGTTCAGCGTGAGAGCCTTGTGGCTCACGAGCTGACGCGCTTCAGCGCGGGTCGATGCGAAGCCCATGCGGTACACGACGTTGTCGAGACGCGATTCGAGCAGTTGCAGCAGGTTTTCGCCGGTGTTGCCCTTGCGACGGTCCGCTTCCGCGAAGTAGCGGCGGAACTGACGCTCGAGCACGCCGTAGATACGCTTCACTTTTTGCTTTTCGCGAAGCTGCGTGCCGTAGTCGGACGTGCGGGCGCCCGAGGTGCGGCCGTGCTGACCCGGCTTGCTGTCGAGCTTGCACTTGTCGGCGAGCGAGCGGCGTGCGCTCTTCAGGAAGAGGTCGGTGCCTTCACGGCGGGACAGCTTGGCCTTCGGGCCGATATAACGTGCCACGTTGCTTTCCTTCGATAATTGATCACGCAAGACTAGGGCGTGAGCCCCGGTTTCGCGCTAGTCCGGTCCTTTGAACCGAACGGTGGGCTTAGTCAATTCAATAACGCCGAGAGCCTGGGACGCCGTTACCGGCGGCTCAGGCGTTCGGCAATCGCGACGCCTTAGATACGGCGGCGCTTCGGCGGACGGCAGCCGTTGTGCGGGACCGGCGTCACGTCGGAGATCGCGGTGATCTTGATGCCAAGACCATGCAGCGCGCGCACCGCCGACTCACGGCCAGGACCGGGGCCCTTGATCCGCACTTCGAGGTTCTTCACGCCGTATTCCATCGCCACGCGACCAGCCGATTCGGCTGCGACCTGAGCTGCGAACGGGGTCGACTTACGCGAACCCTTGAAGCCCTGACCGCCCGACGTTGCCCAGGCAAGTGCATTGCCTTGACGATCGGTGATCGTGATGATGGTGTTGTTGAACGACGCGTGAACGTGAACCACGCCCTCGGCGACGTTCTTCTTGACCTTCTTGCGAACGCGTTGCGCCGCGGAGTTGTTCGAAGCCTTAGCCATTACGTTTTCCTGTAACTGTCAGATCCGCTTACTTCTTCAGCGACTGTGCTGCGCGGCGCGGACCCTTGCGCGTACGTGCGTTGGTGCGCGTACGTTGGCCACGCAGGGGCAGGCCCTTGCGATGGCGGACGCCACGGTAGCAGCCGAGGTCCATCAGGCGCTTGATGTTCATCGTCACTTCACGGCGCAGATCGCCTTCGACGACAAACTTGCCCACTTCCTCACGCAGCTTTTCCAGATCCGCGTCGTCAAGGTCTTTGACCTTCTTGTTGAACGGCACACCGGCGGACACGCAGATGTTGCGCGAACGCGTGCGGCCAACACCGAAAATTGCCGTCAGGCCGATTTCAGTGTGCTGGTGGTTCGGGATGTTAACCCCTGCGATACGAGCCATTGTTTTTCCTCAAACAAAAAGCGCAAGCGCGCTAATCAGCCTTGACGCTGCTTGTGGCGCGGGTCCGAGCTGCAGATCACGCGAACGACGCCGTTGCGCTTGATGATTTTGCAGTTACGGCAAATGCGCTTTACCGATGCCATCACTTTCATGATATTACCCTTTTTCCTAAATCACTTCGCCCGGAACACGATCCGCGCACGCGACAGATCGTAAGGCGTCAACTCAACCGTCACCTTGTCGCCCGGAAGGATACGGATGTAGTGCATCCGCATCTTCCCGGAAATATGCCCCAGAACGACATGGCCGTTTTCCAGCTTCACGCGGAAGGTTGCGTTGGGGAGGTTTTCGATTACCTCGCCTTGCATCTGGATTACATCGTCTTTGGCCATAGGTCCTTTCAACGCATCGGGACTCCGCCGCCCTTGAAGTTGGCCTTCTTGAGCAGCGATTCATATTGTTGCGACATTACGTACGACTGCACCTGCGCCATGAAGTCCATTGTGACGACGACAATGATCAGCAGCGACGTTCCACCAAAATAAAACGGCACGTTCCAGCGCAGCACCAGGAACTCCGGCAGCAGACAGACAAACACGATATAGATCGCACCGGCCAGCGTCAGACGCGTGAGGATGCGGTCGATATAGCGAGCCGTCTGATCGCCCGGGCGGATGCCAGGGACGAACGCGCCACTCTTTTTCAGGTTGTCGGCCGTCTCTCTGCTGTTGAACACCAGCGCGGTGTAGAAGAAGCAGAAGAACACGATCGCCAACGCGTACAACAACACGTACACGGGTTGGCCGGGCTTGAGTGCTTCAGCCACGTTGTGCAGCGTGTCCGCGAACCAGCCGGTCCGCGACCCCGAACTGAACCAGTTCAGGATGGTTGCCGGGAACAGGATGATCGACGACGCGAAGATCGGCGGAATCACGCCCGACATGTTCAGCTTGAGCGGCAGGTGCGACGACTGCCCGCCGTAAATCTTGTTACCGACCTGACGCTTCGCATAGTTCACGAGGATCTTGCGCTGGCCGCGTTCGATGAACACCACCAGGTACGTCACGGCAGCAATCAGCACCACGATGATGATCGCCGAGACGGGGCCCATCGAGCCGGTGCGAACCAGTTCGAACAGACCGCCGATCGCATTCGGGAAACCCGCTGCGATCCCGCCGAAGATGATGATCGAGATACCGTTGCCAAGCCCGCGTTCCGTGATCTGCTCACCGAGCCACATCAGGAACATCGTGCCCGTTACGAGCGTCACAACCGTCGTCAGACGAAACACCATACCCGGATCGATCACGAGAGCCGGCTGGTTTTCCAGCGCGACCGCGATGCCGAACGCCTGAAACGTCGCCAGCACCACCGTGAAGATCCGCGTGTACTGCGTGATCTTGCGTTGTCCGGCTTGCCCTTCCTTCTTCAGCGCTTCCAGCTGCGGCGAGACGATCGCCATCAGCTGCAGGATGATCGACGCCGAGATATACGGCATGACACCCAGCGCGAAGATCGTGAACCGAGACAGTGCGCCACCCGAGAACATGTTGAACATGCCAAGGATGCCACCCGACTGGCTCTGAAAGAGCTTCGCCAGTTGGTCGGGGTCGATACCCGGAACCGGAATGTGCGCGCCGATGCGATAAACGACCAGCGCCAGCAGCAGGAACACTGCACGCCGACGCAGGTCGCCGAACTTCGGTGCGCTGCGACCGGTTTTTGCGAGACTCGGGCTGTTAGCCAAGTAGCTTCTCCGATGCAGATGCTAGTGACGGCGGGCAAGCCCGCGCGCACCACTCACAATCACTCGGCAAAAGAACCGCCTGCTGCTTCGATCGCAGCACGCGCATTCTTCGTCGCACCCAGACCCTTGACGACGACCTTGCGCTTGATCTCGCCGGTAGCGATGATCTTTGCGCTGCGGGTCAGTTCGCCAACGAGGCCTGCCTGCTTGAGAGCCAACAGATCGACTTCGTCGACCGGCAGCTTCTCGATGTCGGCGAGGCGCACTTCACCCACGAATTCCTTCGTGAGCGACGTGAAGCCACGCTTCGGCAGACGACGTTGCAGCGGCATTTGACCGCCTTCGAAGCCAACCTTGTGGAAGCCGCCCGAACGCGATTTCTGACCCTTGTGACCACGGCCAGCGGTCTTGCCGAGGCCGGAGCCGATGCCGCGACCGACGCGACGCTTTGCGTGCTTCGCGCCTTCTGCCGGCTTCAGGTTATTCAATTCCATTTTCAACTCCTGGAGTCTTTGGTCGACCGCTTAGCCGATGACCTTAACGAGGTACGAGACCTTGTTGATCATGCCGCGCACAGCCGGCGTGTCCTGCAGCTCGGAAACCGAGTTCAGGCGACGCAGGCCGAGACCGCGCACCGTGGCGCGGTGCGTTTCGCGGGTCCCAATCAGGCTCTTGACGAGCTGAACCTTGACAGTTTTTTCAGACATGGTTCCCACCCTTAGCCCAGAATGTCTTCGACGGACTTGCCGCGCTTCGCCGCGATGTCAGCCGGGGTCGACTGCTTGCGCAGACCGTCCAGCGTGGCGCGAACGAGGTTGTACGGGTTCGTCGAACCGTGGCTCTTGGCCACCACGTTCTGCACGCCCATCACGTCGAACACTGCGCGCATCGGGCCGCCGGCGATCACGCCCGTACCTGCCTTCGCCGGAGCGAGGAGGACGACCGATGCGCCATGCTTGCCGTGCACTTCGTGTTGCAGGGTGCCGTTCTTCAGGGGCACCTTGAACATGTTGCGACGCGCTTGTTCCATTGCCTTCTGGACGGCAACCGGAACTTCCTTCGACTTGCCCTTGCCCATACCGACGCGGCCATCACCGTCGCCAACCACGGTCAGTGCGGCGAAGCCGAGAATACGGCCACCCTTCACGACCTTGGTCACGCGATTGACCGAAATCATCTTTTCGCGAAGGCCGTCGTCGCGTTCGTCAGCCTGAACTTTCGCTTGCATCTTTGCCATGACGAATTCCTTCCTTAGAACTTGAGCCCGGCTTCGCGCGCAGCATCAGCCAGCGCCTTGACGCGGCCGTGATAGCGGAACCCCGAGCGGTCAAAGGCGACGGATTCGATGCCGGCGGCCTTGGCCTTTTCAGCAATACGCTTACCGATCAGCGAAGCGGCGGCAACGTTGCCACCCTTGCCCGACTGGTCAGCCAGTTGCGCACGCACTTCAGCTTCGAGCGTCGACGCGCTGGCGAGCACCTTGGTGCCGCAGGGCGAGAACACTTGCGCGTAGATGTGCGTGTTCGTGCGATGCACGGCCAGACGCGCGACCTGCAGCTCAGCGATCTTGATACGCGTTTGACGAGCGCGGCGCAGGCGAGATTGAGTCTTATCCATGATTGCGCACCCTTACTTCTTCTTCGTTTCTTTGAGGATCACGACCTCGTCGGAATAGCGCACGCCCTTGCCCTTGTAGGGCTCCGGCGGACGATAGCCGCGCACTTCTGCTGCGGTCTGTCCGACTTTCTGCTTGTCGATCCCCTTGATCACGATTTCCGTTTGCGACGGGGTTTCAGCCTTGACGCCTTCCGGCATCTGGTGCACCACGGGGTGCGAGAAACCCAGCGACAGGTTCAGCTTGTCGCCTTGCGCTTGAGCACGGTAACCAACGCCAACCAGCGTCAGCTTGCGCTCAAAACCCTTCGTCACGCCTTGCACCATGTTCGCAACGATCGCGCGCATCGTGCCCGACATCGCATTGGCTTCGCGGCTGTCGTCCGTCGGCTCGAACTTCAGCGAGCCGTTGTCGTTGACGACCTTCACGAGGCGGTTTGCAGCTTGCGAAATCGTACCCAGCGCGCCCTTGACGGTAATCTTCTCGTCGCTGAGCGTCGCTTCTGCGCCTTGCAGCGCGACCGGGCTCTTACCTACTCGAGACATGTTTCTTCTCCTTAGGTCTTAAGCGACGTAGCAGATAACTTCGCCGCCGACGCCAGTTGCGCGCGCCTTGCGGTCCGTCATCACACCCTTGGGCGTCGACACGATCGCAACGCCGAGGCCATTCATGACCTGCGGGATGTCGTTACGGCCGCGGTACACGCGCAGACCCGGCTTCGAAACGCGTTCGATGCGCTCGATAACGGGACGGCCAGCGTAGTACTTCAACGCGATGTTCAATTCCGACTTCGCACCTTCGGTTTTCACCGCGAAGTCGTCGATATAACCTTCGTCCTTCAGAACCTGCGCAATCGCAATCTTCACTTTCGACGAGGGCATAGCAACCGAAACTTTCTCGACCATCTGCGCATTGCGGATGCGAGTCAGCATATCGGCGATAGGATCACTCATGCTCATTTATGTTTCTCCTATTACCAGCTCGCCTTGGTGATGCCAGGGATCTCACCACGGAACGCGATTTCACGAATCTTGTTACGTGCGAGACCGAATTTGCGGAACGTACCACGCGGACGACCCGTGATCGCGCAGCGGTTACGCTTGCGGGTCGGGTTCGAGTTGCGCGGCAGTTGTTGCAGTTCGAGGCGAGCTGCGTAACGCTCTTCTTCCGACTTGCTTTGGTCGTCGATGATCGCCTTCAGCGATGCGCGCTTCGGCGCAAATTTCGCTGCCAGACGAGCGCGCTTCTTTTCACGTTCGATCAGTGCCAGTTTAGCCACGGTAACCTCAGTTTCTGAACGGGAACTTGAAGCTGGCGAGCAGTGCCTTCGCTTCTTCGTCGGTCTTCGCAGTCGTCGTGATGCTGATGTTCAGCCCACGCAGCGCGTCGATCTTGTCGTAGTCGATTTCGGGGAAAATGATCTGCTCTTTCACACCGATGTTGTAGTTACCACGGCCGTCGAACGCCTTGCCCGACACGCCACGGAAGTCGCGCACGCGGGGGAGCGCAACCGTCACGAAACGGTCCAGGAATTCGTACATGGCATTGCCACGCAGCGTGACCATCGTGCCGATGGGGTAGCCTTCACGAATCTTGAAGCCCGCGATTGCCTTGCGCGACTTCGTGATGACGGGCTTTTGGCCAGCAATCTTCGTGAGGTCGCCAACGGCGTGCTCGAGGACCTTCTTGTCGGCGACGGCTTCACCCACACCCATATTCAGGGTGATCTTGGTGAGGCGCGGCACTTCCATGATCGACTTGTAACCGAACTTCTCGATCAGGCCAGGAACGACCTTCTCTTTATAAAATTCTTGCAAACGTGCCATTTTTTACTCCGCAGCGTCAGGCGCTCAGAACAGCACCGGTCGTCTTCAGGAAACGAACTTTCTTGTCCCCTTCGACCTTGATGCCCACGCGCGACGGCTTGCCGTTCGCGTCGACCAGTGCGACGTTCGAGATAGCCAGCGGCATTGCCTTGGCTTCCACGCCACCCGTCGTACCCTTCATCGGGTTCGGCTTCACATGCTTCTTAGCGATGTTGATGCCTTCGACAGTGACGCGCTCTTCGCCCACAGCCAGCACGACGCCGCGCTTGCCCTTGTCTTTGCCAGTGACGACGATGACTTCGTCACCCTTGCGAATCTTGTTCATCGCGACTCCTTACAGCACTTCCGGCGCAAGCGAAACGATCTTCATGAATCGTTCGCTACGCAGCTCACGCGTCACCGGCCCGAAAATGCGGGTGCCGATCGGCTCAAGCTTGGTATTCAAAAGCACGGCGGCGTTGCCATCGAACTTGATCAGCGAGCCGTCTTGACGGCGCACGCCCTTCGCAGTGCGAACCACAACAGCGTTGTAGATTTCGCCCTTTTTCACGCGCCCACGCGGCGTTGCTTCCTTGACGCTCACCTTGATGATGTCGCCAATGCTGGCATAACGACGCTTCGAGCCGCCGAGCACCTTGATGCACATGACTTCACGCGCACCCGTGTTGTCGGCTACTTCAAGCCGAGTTTCGGTCTGGATCATGGTTTATCTTTCCCAACTTAATCCGGTTGCGCCACCATGGCACATCCGGTCAGTCTTGGTCCCGTCAGCCGCGCCGCCACTAGAACGACCGCTCAGCTGCTTGGGTTAGAACAGCAGCGACGGCAAACGAAACCGGCCATCGCATTCCGGTGAAACTTGCAGATCCGGACTGGCGCCCGAACCACCTCCCTCACTACTTTTGCCCGCTGCTTTGCCAACAACGCGCCCATAAAGAGGGAAGACCAAGACTATAACTCGATAATCTTGGTCTCGCAAGCGAAATCTTCAGCGATTTCAACAACTTCTCACCCCGGAGAATGGCTCCCCGGGGTGTTGCTACCTTGCAACTGCGCTTTTAGATCACGCGAGCCGCTTCGAGCAGCTTCGACACGGTCCAGGCCTTCGTCTTCGAGAGAGGACGCGTTTCCTGGATTTCAACGAGGTCACCCTCGTTGTACGTGTTCGCTTCGTCGTGAGCGTGGTACTTCTTCGACTGCACGACGTACTTGCCGTAGATCGGGTGCTTGACGCGGCGCTCGACCAGGACGGTGACCGTCTTGTCCATCTTGTTGCTGACGACCTTGCCGACCAGCGTCCGCTTAAGCGAGGTTTTCACGCTTTCGTTCATTTCTGGTTCGCCTTCTGAGTCAGGACGGTCCGCACACGTGCGATGTCGCGACGAACCTTCTTCAGCTGGCTCGTGTTCGTGAGCTGCTGGGTCGCGAGTTGCATGCGCAGGCCGAATTGCGCCTTCAAGAGGTCCGACAGCTCTTTGTCGAGCGCGGCCTTGTCTTTCTGAAGAAGTTCAGATGCCTTCATCGATCACTCCTTAGGCGCCGAGCTGGCGAACCATGAAGACCGTCTTCAGCGGCAGCTTGGCTGCAGCCAGACGGAAGGCTTCACGGGCCAGTTCTTCGGACACACCATCCATTTCATACAGCATCTTGCCCGGCTGAATCTCGGCGACGTAGTACTCCGGGTTACCCTTACCGTTACCCATACGCACTTCCGCCGGCTTTTGCGAGATCGGCTTGTCCGGGAAGATACGGATCCAGATGCGGCCGCCACGCTTGATGTGACGCGTCATTGCACGACGCGCCGCTTCAATCTGACGCGCGGTCAGGCGACCACGACCGATAGCCTTCAGGCCATATTCACCGAACGAAACGGCGTTGCCGCGCGTTGCGATACCGGTGTTACGACCCTTCTGCTCTTTGCGATACTTCCTGCGTTTCGGTTGCAGCATCGTTATTCTCCACTCTTGCCGTCACCGCCGGCGCCACGGCGCGGTGCGCCACGACGGGCACCCGGTGCGCCTTCGCCATCACGGCGCGGACGACGATCGCCCGGACGCGCATTGCGGCGCGGACGCTTTTCTTCGGCGACTTCTTCCACCACCGGTGCGTCGTTGCGGCCGAGCGTGTCGCCCTTGTAGACCCAAACCTTCACGCCGATGATGCCGTACGTCGTCTTCGCTTCCGAGGTTGCGTAGTCGATGTCAGCACGCAGCGTGTGAAGCGGCACTCGACCTTCGCGGTACCACTCGGTACGTGCGATTTCGATACCGTTCAGACGGCCCGCGCTCATGATCTTGATGCCCTGGGCACCCAGACGCATCGCGTTCTGCATCGCGCGCTTCATTGCGCGACGGAACATGATGCGGCGCTCGAGCTGCTGCGTGATCGAGTCGGCGATCAGCTGCGCGTCGGTTTCCGGCTTGCGAATTTCTTCGATGTTGACGTGAACCGGAACGCCCATGCGCTTCTGGAGTTCGGCCTTGAGGAGTTCGATGTCCTCACCCTTCTTGCCGATCACCACACCCGGGCGCGAGCTGTAAATCGTGATGCGAGCGTTCTTTGCCGGACGCTCGATCACAACACGGCCCACCGAAGCGTTCTTCAGCTTCTTCTTCAGGTATTCACGAACACCGATGTCTTCCTTCAACATCGCCGCGAAATTGTTGTTGTTCGCGTACCAACGCGAAGCCCAATTGCGGCTGACGGCCAAACGGAAGCCAGTCGGATGAATTTTCTGTCCCATCGTATGGCTCCTTAATTCCCGACCGTCACAGTGATGTGACAGGATTGCTTCTCGATGCGGTTGCCGCGGCCCTTGGCGCGCGCGGTGAAACGCTTCAGCGAAGCAGCCTTGTCGACGTAGATGCTCGTGATCTTGAGCTCGTCGATATCGGCGCCTTCGTTGTGTTCCGCGTTTGCGATCGCCGAGAGCACAACCTTTTTCACGATGCCAGCCGCTTTCTTCGGCGAGAACGTCAGAACGTTCAGTGCCTTGTCAACCGGCAGACCGCGGATCTGGTCAGCCACAAGACGCGTCTTCTGCGCCGAGATGCGGGCACCGCGATGAATTGCCTTCACTTCCATCTTGATTGCCCCTTATTTCTTGGCCTTCTTGTCGGCTGCGTGACCCTTGAACGTACGGGTCAATGCGAACTCGCCAAGCTTGTGGCCGACCATGTTTTCCGTGACATACACCGGAACGTGTTGACGGCCGTTGTGCACGGCGATCGTCAGGCCGATGAAGTCCGGCAGGATCGTCGAGCGACGCGACCAGGTCTTGATCGGTTTTTTGTCGCGCGTTGCTGCAGCCGCCTCAACCTTCTTCAGCAAATGGGCGTCGCAGAACGGACCTTTCTTAATAGAACGTGCCATTGCCTACTCCTTAACGCTTGTGACGGCGCTGGACGATCATGCTCGTCGTGCGCTTGTTGCTGCGGGTGCGATAGCCCTTCGTCGGCGTGCCCCACGGGCTCACCGGGTCGCGACCAGCCGCAGTCTTGCCTTCGCCACCACCGTGCGGGTGGTCGACCGGGTTCATTGCAACGCCACGGACCGTCGGGCGGATACCGCGCCAGCGGTTCGCGCCAGCCTTACCGATTTGACGGAGGCTGTGCTCTTCGTTGCCGACTTCACCGATCGTTGCGCGGCACTCAACGTGCACGCGGCGAATTTCGCCCGAACGCAGACGAACCTGCGCGTAGACGCCTTCGCGTGCCAGCAGCATTGCCGACGTGCCAGCCGAACGCGCCATTTGCGCGCCCTTGCCCGGCAGCATTTCGATGCAGTGGATCGTCGTACCGACCGGGATGTTGCGGATCGGCAGGGTGTTACCCGCGCGGATCGGCGCTTCCGAACCCGACATCAGCTGCGTGCCAACCGTCACGCCCTTCGGCGCGATGATGTAGCGACGTTCGCCGTCTGCGTAAAGAACCAGAGCAATGT
Source organism: Paraburkholderia acidisoli (assembly GCF_009789675.1). NCBI lineage: Bacteria > Pseudomonadati > Pseudomonadota > Betaproteobacteria > Burkholderiales > Burkholderiaceae > Paraburkholderia > Paraburkholderia acidisoli. The sequence goes on from NZ_CP046913.1 coordinate 2,915,525, forward strand.
TCGCGCTGCGGTTCGGATCGTATTCGAGACGTTCCACCTTTGCGGGGATGCCGTCCTTCGTACGACGGAAATCGACGATACGATAGTGCTGCTTGTGACCACCACCCTTATGACGGGTCGTGATGTGACCATTGTTGTTACGGCCAGCCGTCTTGGATTGCGTGTCGAGCAGTGCCGCGAACGGCTTGCCCTTGTGCAGATCCTTGTTGACGATCTTGACCATCGCGCGGCGACCCGGCGAGGTCGGCTTAACTTTCACGATTGCCATGATTACTTGGCCTCCGCTTCAAAGTTGATTTCCTGGCCGGGCTTCAGGCAGACGTACGCCTTCTTCACGTCCTTGCGCTTGCCGTTGAAGCGGCCAAAGCGCTTGGCTTTGCCCTTCTGGACCAGCACGTTGACGGACTCGACTTCCACCTTGAACAGCAGCTCGACAGCAGCCTTCACTTCCTGCTTGTTCGCGTCCGGCGCGACTTCGAAGACGACTTGCTCGTTCTTCTCCGCAACCAGCGTCGCCTTTTCGGAGATCACCGGTGCGAGCAGGACCTGCATCAAACGATGATCGTTCTTGCGAATCTCGCTCATGACAGCAACTCCTCGATCTGGGCGACCGCTGCCTTCGTGATCAGGATCTTCTTGAAGTAGATCAGCGAGAGCGGGTCGGCAAAGCGCGGCTCAACGACTGCCACGTGGGGCAGGTTGCGCGACGCGAGATACAGGTTCTCGTCGACCGTGTCGGTGATGACCAGCACGGATTCGAGACCCATGGCCTTGAACTTTTCGGCCAGCAGCTTCGTCTTGGGCGCTTCGAGCGACAGCTCTTCGACGACCGAGATGCGGCCTTCGCGGGCCAGCTGCGAGAAGATCGAGCAGAGGCCTGCGCGATGCATCTTCTTGTTGACCTTGTGCGAGAAGTTTTCTTCCGGCGAGTTCGGGAAGATGCGACCACCGCCACGCCACAACGGGCTCGACGACATACCGGCACGAGCGCGGCCCGTACCCTTCTGACGCCACGGCTTCTTGGTGGTGTGCTTGACCTGTTCGCGGTCCTTCTGCGCGCGGTTACCGCTGCGCGCGTTCGCCTGATAGGCGACAACGATCTGATGGATCAGCGCTTCGTTGTAGTCACGGCCGAACACGACGTCCGACGCGTTCACTGCTGCGCCTTCCTGACCATTAGCGTTCAGGAGCTTCAGTTCCATTATTGCGCTCCTTTCTTGGCGCGGGCCTTGACGGCCGGCGTCACGAAAACCTTGCCGCCCTTTGCACCCGGGACAGCACCCTTGACCAGCAGAAGCTTGCGCTCTGCGTCGATACGGGCGATTTCGAGGTTTTGCACCGTCACGGTTTCGTCACCCATGTGACCGGTCATGCGCTTACCCGGGAAAACACGACCCGGATCCTGCGCCATACCGATCGAGCCCGGCACATTGTGCGAGCGCGAGTTACCGTGCGAAGCACGACCCGAAGCAAAGTTGTAACGCTTGATGGTACCGGCGTAGCCCTTACCGATCGAGGTGCCTTGCACGTCGATCTTTTGGCCTTCTTCGAAGAGTTCCACACCGATCACTGCGCCAGCGGACAGTTCGGCGGCCTTAGCGGCGTCGATCTGGAATTCCTTGAGGATTTCACCGGCTTGAACGCCAGCTTTGGCGAGATGACCTGCGAGCGGCTTCGTCACGCGCGATGCACGACGCGTACCGAACGCAACCTGAACGGCCGTGTAGCCGTCGGTTTCAACAGTCTTGATCTGCGTCACGCGGTTGTCGGACACGTCCAGCACGGTAACGGGAATCGAGTCCCCATCTGCCGTGAAGATACGCGTCATGCCAACCTTGCGACCTACGAGTCCAAGGCTCATCGTTTTCTCCATTCCCGACTGCGATTGGTCGGGGCTAATTTACAAAGTGCCGGTGCTTCACGCCTGTTTTCGGGGTAAAGGCCCGAAAAAGACACACCGACTTTTTGCGCAGATGCGCGAAAAGACGTCAAGTATAACGTCCCCTCACGTTTTCCGCAAGCAATCAAAGACTTAGCGCTGTCGGCTGCAAACCACTCCGCCGGACAGCGCGCGGGCTCTTACTGCAGCTTGATTTCGACGTCCACGCCAGCCGGGAGGTCCAGCTTCATCAGCGCGTCGACGGTCTTGTCCGTCGGGTCGACGATGTCCATCAGGCGCAGGTGGGTGCGGATTTCGAGCTGGTCGCGCGACGTCTTGTTGACGTGCGGCGAACGCAGGATGTCGAAACGCTGGATACGCGTCGGCAGCGGCACCGGGCCGCGGACGATGGCGCCCGTGCGCTTCGCCGTATCGACGATTTCAGCAGCCGACTGATCGATCAGGCGATAGTCGAAAGCCTTGAGGCGGATACGGATTTTTTGGTTAGCCATGGTAATTCCTTGAAAAGAGCGAGGCGGACTTGCGCCGCCAGACGATATAAAGAGCACGGGCCTGCCCCGCGACAAGGCGTCACAGGGCAGACCCGGAGTACATCAACTTCCGGAATACATCAACTTCTACAGCGAGCCGAGTATTCTACTCGATTACTCGATGATCTTTGCAACCACGCCGGCGCCGACGGTACGGCCACCTTCGCGGATTGCGAAGCGCAGACCTTCTTCCATGGCGATCGGAGCGATCAGCTTCACCGTGATCGACACGTTGTCGCCCGGCATGACCATTTCCTTGTCCTTCGGCAGCTCGATCGAGCCCGTCACGTCCGTCGTACGGAAGTAGAACTGCGGACGGTAGTTGTTGAAGAACGGCGTGTGACGGCCGCCTTCGTCCTTGCTCAGCACGTACACTTCAGCCGTGAAGTGCGTGTGCGGCGTGATCGAACCCGGCTTGGCCAGAACCTGGCCACGCTCCACGTCTTCACGCTTCGTGCCGCGCAGCAGGATACCGACGTTGTCGCCTGCCTGACCCTGGTCGAGCAGCTTGCGGAACATTTCCACGCCCGTGCAGGTCGTCTTCACCGTCGGCTTGATACCGACGATTTCGATTTCTTCGCCGACCTTCACCAGACCGCGCTCGATACGACCCGTCACCACCGTGCCGCGGCCCGAGATCGAGAACACGTCTTCCACCGGCATCAGGAACGCGCCGTCAACTGCGCGCTCCGGCGTCGGGATGTACGTGTCGAGTGCGTCGGCCAGGCTCATGATCGCCACTTCGCCCAGCTCGCCCGTGTCGCCTTCCAGCGCCAGCTTGGCCGAACCCTTCACGATCGGCGTGTCGTCGCCCGGGAAGTCGTACTTCGAGAGGAGCTCGCGCACTTCCATTTCGACCAGCTCGAGCAGCTCGGCGTCGTCGACCATGTCGCACTTGTTCAGGAACACGATGATGTACGGCACGCCAACCTGACGGGCCAGCAGGATGTGCTCACGCGTTTGCGGCATCGGGCCGTCAGCAGCCGAGCAAACCAGGATCGCGCCGTCCATCTGTGCCGCGCCCGTGATCATGTTCTTCACGTAGTCGGCGTGGCCCGGGCAGTCGACGTGTGCGTAGTGGCGGTTAGCCGTTTCGTACTCGACGTGCGCGGTGTTGATGGTAATACCACGTGCCTTTTCTTCCGGCGCTGCATCGATCTGGTCGTATGCCTTCGCTTCGCCGCCGAACTTCTTGGTCAGAACCGTCGTGATCGCTGCCGTCAGCGTGGTCTTGCCGTGGTCAACGTGACCGATCGTGCCCACGTTGACGTGCGGCTTGGTCCGTTCGAATTTACCTTTTGCCATGTTTCTACTCTTTCAAAAAAGTGGTGAATCGGTGTCTGTGCGATGCGAGCCGGGCAGGACCGCCCGACCCGCTAATGCGCCGATGCTTACTTCGCCTTCGCGCTGATGATCGCGTCGGCCACGTTACGCGGTGCTTCTGCGTAGTGCTTGAATTCCATCGTGTACGTTGCGCGGCCTTGCGTCAGCGAACGCAGCGACGTCGAATAACCGAACATTTCCGACAGCGGCACTTCGGCGCGAACGATCTTGCCGCCACCGATCATGTCTTCCATGCCCTGGACGATACCGCGACGGCCCGACAGGTCGCCCATCACGTTGCCCATGTAGTCTTCCGGCGTTTCGACTTCGACAGCCATCATCGGTTCAAGAATGACCGGCTGCGCCTTGCGCATGGCTTCCTTGAACGCCATCGAACCGGCCATGCGGAACGCATTTTCGTTCGAGTCGACGTCGTGGTACGAACCGAACGTCAGGTGAACCTTGACGTCGACGACCGGGAAGCCCGCCAGCACGCCTGCCTTCAGCGTTTCCTGGATACCCTTGTCGACCGCGGGGATGAATTCACGCGGAATCACACCACCCTTGATCTCGTCCAGGAACTCGTAGCCCTTGCCTTGTTCATTCGGCTCGAGCGTGATGACTGCGTGACCGAACTGGCCGCGACCACCCGACTGCTTGACGAACTTGCCTTCGACGTCCTTCGCCGTGGAGCGGATCGTTTCGCGGTAAGCCACCTGCGGCTTGCCGACGGTCGCTTCCACGTTGAATTCACGCTTCATGCGGTCGACCAGAATTTCGAGGTGGAGCTCGCCCATGCCCGAAATGATGGTCTGGCCCGATTCTTCGTCCGTTTGAACGCGGAACGACGGGTCTTCCTGTGCCAGGCGGTTCAGGGCGAGGCCCATCTTTTCCTGGTCGGCCTTGGTCTTCGGCTCGACAGCCTGCGAGATCACCGGCTCCGGGAAGATCATGCGTTCGAGCACGATCGGGTGCTGCGGATCGCACAGCGTGTCGCCCGTGGTCGCTTCCTTCAGGCCAACGGCCGCGGCGATGTCGCCGGCACGAACTTCCTTGATTTCTTCGCGGTTGTTCGCGTGCATCTGCAGAATACGGCCGAGGCGTTCCTTCTTGCCCTTGGTCGAGTTCAGCACCGTGTCGCCCGAGTTGACGACGCCCGAGTACGCACGGAAGAAGATCAGCTGGCCGACGAACGGGTCGGTCATGATCTTGAACGCGAGCGACGAGAACTTCTCGTCGTCGGCCGCGCGACGCTCAGCCGTTTCGCCGTTTTCGAGTTCGCCCTTGACCGGGGGAATGTCCACCGGCGACGGCAGGAAGTCGATCACGGCGTCGAGCATGCGCTGCACGCCCTTGTTCTTGAACGCGGTGCCGCACAGCATCGGCTGGATTTCGCACGCGATCGTACGGTCGCGGATCGCCTTGATGACTTCGGCTTCCGAAAGCTCTTCGCCGCCGAGGTACTTTTCCATCAGCTCTTCGCTGGCTTCGGCAGCCGACTCGATCATCTTTTCGCGCCACTCGTTGCACGTCTCAACGAGTTCGGCCGGGATGTCGACGTAGTCGAACTTCGTGCCTTGCGAGGCCTCGTCCCAAATGATCGCCTTCATCTTCAGGAGGTCGACGACGCCCTTGAAGTTTTCTTCCGCGCCGATCGGCACCACGACCGGAACCGGGTTCGCCTTGAGGCGGTTCTTCAGCTGGTCGTAGACCTTGAAGAAGTTCGCGCCGGTACGGTCCATCTTGTTGACGAACGCGAGACGGGGAACCTTGTACTTGTTCGCCTGACGCCACACCGTTTCCGACTGCGGCTGCACGCCGCCCACGGCGCAGTACACCATGCACGCGCCGTCGAGCACGCGCATCGAGCGCTCGACTTCAATCGTGAAGTCGACGTGGCCCGGGGTGTCGATGATGTTGATGCGGTGCTCGGGGTAGTTGCCGCCCATGCCCTTCCAGAACGCGGTCGTAGCAGCCGAGGTGATCGTGATGCCACGCTCCTGCTCCTGCTCCATCCAGTCCATGGTCGCAGCGCCGTCGTGAACTTCACCAATCTTGTGGTTCACGCCGGTGTAAAACAGAATGCGCTCGGTCGTCGTCGTCTTGCCGGCGTCGATGTGAGCGCTAATACCGATGTTGCGGTAGCGCTCGATAGGAGTCTTGCGAGCCACTTTGATCCTCTAAGGGGAGGTGCGCGCCGGGTACGATTCCGGTGGAGTCGATCCCAACGAGCCTGAACACAAACGGGCGAGGCGCTCGAAAAGCGCACCCGCCCGGAATTTTTCCGCTATGGAGAAGGCCCCGAGCCGGGGCTTCCTCTTAGAAACGGAAATGCGAGAACGCCTTGTTCGCTTCCGCCATCCGGTGAACTTCGTCGCGCTTCTTCATTGCGCCGCCACGGCCTTCGGCCGCTTCCGAAAGTTCACCTGCCAGGCGCAGGGCCATCGACTTCTCGCTGCGCTTCTTCGCGGCTTCACGCAGCCAACGCATCGCCAATGCCATACGACGCGAGGGGCGCACTTCGACCGGAACCTGATAGTTCGCACCACCAACGCGGCGGCTCTTCACTTCCACCACCGGCTTCACGTTGTTGAGCGCGACAGTGAACACTTCCAGCGGGTCCTTGCCACCCTTGGTCTGGATCTGTTCGAAAGCGCCGTACACGATACGCTCGGCAACCGACTTCTTGCCGGAGAGCATCAGCACGTTCATGAACTTGGCTACATCAACGTTGCCGAACTTCGGATCCGGCAACACTTCCCGCTTGGGGACTTCGCGACGACGCGGCATGTTTCTTCCTTTACTTTTTCAGTTGAAGCGTGGATCAAACCCTACGCTCCGCGGCCACCAACTAACCCGATTCATCTCACGACTTACCAGCCTGGTCGGGTGACCACTTACTCGACAGCACCGGCCAATCCGGCACCTGTCGCTTTTATCGCCTGCGCAGCGCGCAAACGACACCTGGCTATTACTTCGTAGCCTTCGCGCGCTTCGCGCCGTACTTCGAGCGAGCTTGCTTACGATCCTTGACGCCCTGGGTATCCAGCGAGCCGCGAACCATGTGGTAACGCACACCCGGCAAGTCCTTCACACGGCCGCCGCGGATCAGCACAACCGAGTGTTCCTGCAGGTTGTGGCCTTCACCACCGATGTACGAAATGACTTCGAAGCCGTTCGTCAGACGAACCTTGGCAACTTTACGAAGTGCCGAGTTCGGCTTCTTCGGCGTCGTCGTGTACACACGCGTGCACACGCCGCGACGCTGAGGGCAGTCCTGCAGGGCCGGCGACTTGCTCTTCGTGACTTCCGAAGTGCGGCCTTTGCGAACCAGTTGATTGATGGTTGGCATTGTTTATTCCTGAAATTGAACAAAATCGATGCATTTATTCCCGGGCAAAGCGGAAAACCACGCATCTAAACTCTTACGAGAACTCCGATCCTCGCTAATGAACCGAGCCTTTTCATCGATCCAACCGACGAGCGTGCACATCCCAAGAACCGGAACCCAGCATGATATTCCGAAAATACCAAGCGAGTCAACGGGTTGCGATAGTTCGGAGGACAGAGCAAGTGACAGCGCCGTGACATCACGGCGCGGGCGGGAAGCGCGCGGCGCATTGAGGGCGCCACGCATTGCGCGTTATTTGCGCGTTATTTGCGGGTTATTTGCGCGTTATTTGCGGGTTATTCGTCGCCGACGACTTCGACGAGCTCTTCGCCGAAGCGCTCGAGCTTGCGCGCGCCGATGCCCGGGATGTCGCGCAGTTCATCGACCGAGTCGGGGCCGTTACGGGCAATTTCCGCCAGCGTGGCGTCGTGGAAGATCACGTAGGCCGGCACGCCCTCGCTCTTGGCCGTTTCCGAGCGCCACAACCGCAGCCGCTCCCAGCGCGACCGCTGACGCGGGCTCATGCCGAGGGTCGGATCGGCGCGCTCGCTGGTGCGGCCCGACGACGCGCGGGTGCGCGTGGGCTTCACATAGCGCCGCATCGTGACCTGCTGCTCGCCCTTCAACACCGGCTTGCTCGCCTCGGTGAGCACGAGCGAGCCGAAGCCGTCGTGGTCGACGGTGAGATAGCCGAACGCCACGAGCTGACGGAAGATCGCGCGCCACTCGGGCTCCGAAAGCGCCGCGCCAATGCCGAAAGTGGAAATCTTCTCGTGGCCGCGCTGCAGGATCTTCTCGTTGCGATTGCCGCGCAGAATGTCGATCAGATGCCCCGCGCCGAAGTGAAAACCGCTTGCACGCTGCGCCCGGAACACGCACGACAGCGCCATGCGCGCTTCCTGGGTGGCGTCCCAGGTGGCGGGCGGCTCGAGGCACGTGTCGCAATTGCCGCACGGCTGGCTCGCCTCGCCGAAGTAGGCGAGCAGGCGCACGCGCCGGCACGACGCCGCCTCGCACAGCCCGAGCAGCGAGTCGAGCTTGCCGGTTTGCACGCGCTTGTGCGCCTCGTCGGCGTCGGATTCGTCGATCATCTTGCGCTGCTGCACCACGTCGCCGAGACCGTAGGCCATCCACGCATTGGCCGCCAGCCCGTCGCGGCCAGCGCGCCCGGTTTCCTGGTAATAGCCTTCCACGCTTTTCGGCAAATCCAGATGCGCGACGAAGCGCACGTCCGGTTTGTCGATGCCCATGCCGAACGCGATGGTCGCGCACATCACCACGCCTTCCTCGCGCTGGAAAATTTCCTGATGATTCTGCCGCACCTCGAATTCCATGCCGGCGTGATACGGCAGCGCGCGCACACCCTGCGCCTTGAGCCATTCCGCCGTTTCCTCGACCTTGCGGCGCGACAGGCAATAGACCACGCCGGCGTCGGTGGTGCCGTCGGCGCGCGTGTGTTCGGCGCGGATGAAATCGAGCAACTGGGTGCGCGCATTGTCTTTTTCGACGATGCGATAGCGGATGTTCGGGCGGTCGAAGCTCGAGACGAAGATGCGCGCGTCGTCGAGCGCGAGACGGTGAACGATCTCGTCGCGCGTGATGTCGTCGGCGGTGGCCGTGAGCGCGATGCGCGGCACGTTCGGGAAACGCTCGTGCAGCACCGAGAGCTTGATGTACTCCGGGCGGAAATCGTGCCCCCATTGCGAGACGCAGTGGGCCTCGTCGATCGCGAACAAGCCGATATGCGTGCGCTCGAGCAGATCGAGAAAGCGCGGCGTCATCAGACGCTCGGGCGCGACATAGAGTAGATCGAGATTGCCCTCGCGCAGCGCGCGCTCGGTGGCGGCCGCCTCGGCGCCGCTCAGCGTGGAATTGAGATAAGCGGCACGCACGCCCACTTCGGTGAGCGCCGCGACCTGATCCTGCATGAGCGCGATGAGCGGGGACACGACGATGCCCGCGCCCTGCCCGGCCTCGTGGCGCACCAGCGCCGGAATCTGGTAACAGAGCGACTTGCCGCCGCCGGTGGGCATGAGCACCAGCGAATCGCCGCCGCCCGCGACGTGCTCGACGATCTCGGCTTGCTGCCCTCTGAACGCGGGATAACCGAAGACTTCGTTGAGGATTTCGAGGGAGCGGGACATGAAGGCGGCGGCAGATGGAGCGGAAGCGGTGGACCGGATTTTACCAACCCGGACGCACCTTGACCGCCGCGACCTCGAAGATTGGCCGTTCGGCCAGGAGAGAGCGGGGGGATAACGCGGGGATTAACGCCGCGATTGACGCGGCGATTGACGCGGAAACCGCGCTGGAAAACCGCGCGCCGCGACTCAGACGCGGCGGCGCATGACCTGCAACGCGCCGACGATCGTCACGATGCCCGCGACGAACGACACGACGACGAGCAGGCCGAACGGCAGCAGCACGGCGCTGCCCGCCATGAACAGGAGCGAGCCGAGCGTGAGCAGCAGCGCGCCCACTTTCACCTTGCGCGCGAGCTGCATGATGAATCCGATGATCAGGAACGCCCACAGCACGAGGAACGTCGCGAAAAAGTTGGCGGCCTGTTCCTTGCCGACGAAGTGCAGCAGATGCGAAAAATTGGCGACGCACGTCGCCAGATTCAGGATGAGACCGATCCCGACGAACCACATGATTACTGCCTCCAGATTCAGATAAACGCCGCCAGCGCGGTAGTACGAAATGACACGCCGGGTCGGACGTGGCGCGCTACGTTAGCATGCGCCGACGCGCCGCGCAGCAGGCCGACGCGCGCCGCGGCACGAGGTCGCATGCCCGGGCGGCGCCGGCATTGCGCATCGGGTCGGCGTCAGAAACGGTTCCCCAACTGGAAGTAGACGTTGTGCACGCCGCCTCCCGCCGCGGCGACGCCGAAGTATACCGGCCCGATCGCGGTCACCGCGCCGAGGAACACGCTGCCGCTGCTCAACCACGGACCGCGCGCGAATTGCCTCGATGTCTCCCACACGTTCCCGCTCTCGAGACTCACGCCGGCGAATACGCCGCGCAGCGGCCCGGCGCCATCGCGCGAGATCTGCGCGAGTCCCGTCAATCGGCCGTACAGGATATAGGGACCGCTGAACTGATCCTGCGAGTACGCCGACAGATGCTGGAACCCGCCCAGCCCGAACTGCCACGACGAATTGCGATTACCCGCAAACGGGCCGCCCGCCTCCAGCGCGGCGTTCATGCTGAATGCGCCCGCGCTCCCCGCCCACAACGCGCGCCCATACGCGATGTCGTAGCTCGCCTGCGAATTGCCGAGTCCCATGCTCACGAGCGTATTGAGGTGAAAACCGTGGCGCGGGAAGACCGCGTCGTCGAGCTGATCGATCTTGACGCTGGCGTTCGCGACGGTTTGCGACGTCGAGCCCAGCGACAAGCTCCGCGTGGTTACCGACGCATCGCCGTTCGCGTCCTGCGTCGCGGTGAGAATCGACGATCGCGCCTGGTAGGACGTATGCACACGCGCAATGCCCACGCGCCCCTCCCCCCGATTGCCGAGCGGTACGCCGAGATCGAGTCCGACCCGCATATCCTGTTGCGTGTAGATCAGCAGCGGCCGCTCTTTGGCGTTGTTGTCGTCGTAGAGATTCAGGTCGCTGCGGCGGATCGACGCGTAGGGCGCGAGAAACACCTCGCCAAACACGGGCTGGCGCAACTCGGTGCGCATACCGAGAACGCGGCTGCCGAGAACGACGTCGTTGCGCCAGGAAAGACCGCTCTGCGTAATCCACGGCAGGCGATGCCCGATCTGCAGCGAGAACGCGCCGTCGCCGTCGAAATTGGTCGAGAGGCCCAGACCGAACAGCAGAAAATTCGGGCCCCAGCTTTTCTCGTTGGCCTGGACTTGCAGCACGCGCTCGCCAGGCGGCCCCGTGAGCGTTTGCGTGACGCTCTCGAGACCATCGCGACGCGCCAGTTCGTTCAGCGCGTTCTCCACGGCCGCCGCATCGTAGACGTCGCCAGGCTTTAGTTTCAGGGCTTTTTCGACGTGCCTGCCCGAGAGGCCACTTCCTGTCGTGACTTCAATGCGCGCGATGCGCGTGTCCACCGGCAGCGCCGCATCGTGCGGCAGCCCCGCGCGCCACGCCGCGTACTGCCCCGCATCGAGCGAGAGCGCGCCGAGACGCCCCCGCTGTTGCACGGCCGCCTCCTGCCCCGCCAGAACGGCCGGCTGGATCACGCTGAAGTCCGTAAACGACAGCTTGCCCAGCGCGGGCTCAAGCAGGATGTCGCCCGCGCGCAAGCTCGCCTTCTGCGCGATCACGTTGCGCATCATCATCAGCCGGACCATTTGCGAGGTCACGGCGGCCATTGAATCGAGCTGATCGGCGCGCTTGAGTTGCGTGCCGATGTCGACCGCGATGACGACATCGGCGCCCATTTCGCGCGCCACGTCGATCGGCAGATTCGACGACGTGCCGCCGTCGATGAGCGTGCGCTCGCCGAGCTTTACCGGCGCGAAGAGACCCGGCACGGCCATGCTCGCCCGTACGGCGAGCGGCAGCGACCCATTGTGCAGCACGACGCGTTCGCCGCTTTCCAGATCCGTCGCGACCGCGCGGAACGCAATGGGCAGGCGGTCGAAATCGATATCGGCGGGATAGCGGCCGGTCAACGTGCGCAACAGCGCCATGAACTGATTGCCCTGCACGAGGCCGTTGGGGAATTTCACCTTCCCTCCGCCAAAACCCATCGGCACGCCGATGGGGTACATCAGTTCGTCCTCGCGCGACGACTCGGGGAGCGCACTGCGCGCGTCGCGGTCGAAGGCGATGTCGCCGAGATTGCGGTCCGCCAGCGCGCGCTCGATTTCGTCGGCGGTCATGCCGCTCGCGTAGAGTGCACCCACCACCGCGCCCATGCTCGTGCCCGCGATGCAGTCGACCGGCACATGCAGCGCCTCCAGCTCCTTGAGCACGCCGAGATGCGCATAGCCGCGCGCGCCGCCGCCAGAGAGCGCAAGGCAGATGCGCGGCCGGGCGACCTGCGCGGAGGTGGGCGCGTCGCGCGTGGTAGTCGAGGATGTGGAAGCTGGCGTCTGCGCGACGGCGCAAATCGCCATGAGCGCCGTCACGAACAACACAGCACTCCGAAACATACGATGCCGCATAGGCTTACCGTTGCGTCAGCGAGCGCGCGTATGCAACATAGCGGGACATCGCGTCTTCGCGCGGCATGCCGCACAGTTTTTTCCATGCGTCGTACTTGGCACGCCCGACGACGTCGCTCATGCCGGGCCGCTCGCCGCTCACATCGCCCGAACCCGCCTGCTTGTAAAGCGCGCGCAGTTTCAACAGCACGGCGGGCGGCAACGGCACGGCAAGCGCGCTCACCGATGCAACGGCTTTCTCGAAGTCGGCGGCCAGCGCGGCGCCAGTCAACGACGCATCGCTCTCGACGTGTTCGTCCGACCCTTGCGCAGCTCGGGCCGCCGCGCTCCAGAACGCGTCCTCTTCCGCGCCGCGATCCGGCTCGTACACGACCGAGCGGATACGGGCGTTGCCAAACGCGAGCCGCAGCACGCCACTCGCGGCCAGCGTCGCACCGCGCGCCTGCGCCTCGCTGAACAGGCGCATCCGCACCGTGCCGTCGGCGTCAAATTCGGGCGTACCGAAACCGGTCACGCGGAACGTACCGTCGGACAGCGTCACGAATTGCGAGAACAGATCGATCAACGCGTTGCGGTCGCCATAGACGCGCGCCACAGGACTCTCGCCGCGCTGGTGCCAGTGCACGTCCGCGGAAAAGAGCCCGAATACGTCCTCATAGCGCCGCTCACGCATGCCACGCTCGAAGCGCTCGACGAGCGACCGGGTCTGCTCCGGCGTACACGGCTCGATGACAACGTCAGTGGTGACAGGCTGCGGCGCTATTCCGAAGAAGTCGAGCACGCTGCTGACAACCTGCTCGCGGTCGTTGTCGACGCAAATCATGTGATAACTGTTTTCCAGCACGACGATGCGGGCGTCACGCGCCTTACTTGCAATGAATTGCGCGGATTTCAGGCTGGTCAATTCGTCCTCGCGCGCGTGCACGACGAGCGTGGGACAGGAAATCAAGGGCAGATCGCGCTTGACACGACGGCGTAAGCGGTCGACCTCGCGGATGCACGCGAGCGGCACCCAGCGGTAATGGAAGTTATCGCCACGCTCGAATTTCGCCTTGACGATATTGCGCACCAGCGCATTCTTGATGCCGAATGGTTCGCCTTCCTCAATTTTCATTTTCGCCGGGAGAATTGGCAGACGGTAAGCCAGATGACGCACGCCGCGCCACCACGGCGTACTCCACCCGTCGATATAGATGGGCGGCGCAAGCGTGACGAGCGATCCTTTATCGTGCCGCTCGCGTGCGCACAGCGCGGCAGCCAGCAGCGCGCCCATGCACATGCCCATCACATGAAACACTTCGTACTGCTCGACAAGTTCGCGATATTTCGTTGTGACCGCGTCGATCCACGCTTCCGCTCGCACGGACACCAGCGCCTCGGGCGTGGTGCCGTGACCGGGCAAGGTCAACGAATGGGTTTCGATGCCGCAGCGTTTCAGTTGACGATGCATCGAGCCGAGATCGAATTGCGTGCCGCCCAGTCCGTGGATCAGCAGAGCGCCGGTTCGTACTGTCATGGCTTACCTCACCGACGGCGACGGGTTCTGCCAGACGCCGGCGACGAACGCCACGCGCCCGTTGCCGTCCGATAACGGCGAGCCCAGATCGACCAGTTCGAGCCACTCTTGCGCGCCGCACGCGCGCGACAGACGGAACGGCAGATGGCGAGGCGCCGCCAGCGCCGCTTCGGGCGCTCTCCAGCGCGCGCGCAACAATTCGCGATCGTCGGGATGCACGAGATCGATCACGTCCTCGACGGTCGCAAGCCGCTCGGCGGCGAGACCGGTGAGACGATGCACGTCGCCGCGCCATTGCACGCCACCGCTTGCGGGATCGACCGAATAGGCGGCCTGCGCCGCGCCGGCCAGCGAGAGTTCGAGTTCCGTGCGCCAGCGTTCGGCCAGCGCGCGGGCTTGCGCCTCGGCGTCGCGCAGCGCATGCACGATGAGCACCAGCATGGCCGCGGCGCCGATATACATCTGCGCCTGCAGCAGCATGAGCGCGGCCGGCACCGATTGCGCCGCGAAAGGCCCCTCGCCGCGCACGGTATGTCCGAGGCAGATCAACGTGAGCGCCAGTACGGCCAGCGTGCCGCCCCGCGCACCGCCAACGATGGCGACGATCACGACGCAAAACATCGGCAAATAGAGCGGACAGGTCACGCCCAATGCGTCGAGCCTGAGCGCCGTGCCGCTATCGAACAGCGCCCAGGTGATGGCAGCCATCGCCACGAATGCCGCATAGCCGACGATTTCGCGGCAGACGTTGCGCGGCGCGGAGCGCCGGGCGCGCAACTGCGCCCAGACCGCCAGCAGCGGCAGCGTGATGCACACGCCCACGAAGATCGCGGCGCTCCACTGCCACAGCGGCGCCCAGAACGGCATGCCGTGCGTGATTGCGAAGTACGACGAACCACCGCAGCCGAGCAGCACCGCACTCACGAGCGCCGCCGCCACGACCGTCGGCAGCAGATGCAGCCCTTCCAGCTTCATGCGCAGTGCGCGCACGAGCGCCGCGGCCGCCAGCGGCGCGACGCCCGCCAGCAGCCCGAGGACGAGCGACGACAGCACGTCGCGGCCGCCCTGATGCGAGAGCACGGCCTGCAGCAAGGCAAAGGCGATAGCGAGCGGAATTCCCGAGACCGAGCGCGACAACAGCATCGCCGCGAGACTGACGCCTGCCGGCAACCAGACGTACGGCGCCAATGCAGCCGTGCTGACGTTGAACTCCCCGGACAGCGCTCCCGTTGCGAGATAGAGAAGCAGCCAGACAGCCGCGTGCGCGAGTGGCGTTTTTCGATCGAAGTGCATTGCACCGCCAAAGTAAAGGGCGATGCGATCGAAAGACGATAGGGATGCATCGCGCGGTTGAGCGATGCGTCAACACGCAATGCGCGCTTGCGATCAGCGGGTCATGTCGACGCCGGCCTATGCTAGATGCGTCGATCTGTTAAAAACGTAGGACAACTCTGAATTAAGTGACAAAACACCGAATCAGTTTCGACGGACGAAAAAAAACCGCCCGGCGCTAACCGGGCGGTTTTTGGGGTACGGCCTTTCAGCGTGACGCGGTTTGCACCGCGATTTCGCTTATTCGTCCGTGGTGTGCGACTGCTGCGGCGTTTCCACCGGCACTTCGGCAGCCGGAGCTTCCGGTGCGCCGAACTCGAACGCTTCTTCCGCTGCGATCTGGTCGAAACGCTCGCGATCCGACGATTCCTTCGCACGGCGCGCCTTGTGGAAGGCGAGACCCGTACCAGCCGGAATCAGACGGCCGACGATGACGTTTTCCTTCAGGCCACGCAGATCGTCGCGCTTGCCCATGATCGCCGCTTCGGTCAGCACGCGCGTCGTTTCCTGGAACGATGCCGCCGAGATGAACGAATCCGTCGAGAGCGATGCCTTCGTGATACCGAGCAGCACGTTCTCGTAGGTGGCCGGGCGCTTGTCCTCGGCGTTCATCTTGTCGTTCTCGTCCAGCATGTCCGAACGCTCGACCTGCTCGCCCGGAATGAAGCGCGTATCGCCGTTGTCGGTGATCTGCACACGACGCAGCATCTGACGCACGATCACTTCGATGTGCTTGTCGTTGATCTTCACGCCCTGCAGACGGTACACGTCCTGCACTTCGTCGACGATGTAGCGCGACAGCGCCTCGATACCCTGCAGACGCAGGATGTCGTGCGGATCGGCCGGGCCGTCCACGATCATTTCGCCCTTGTTGACGACCTGACCGTCGTGGACCAGCACCTGCTTTTCCTTCGCGATCAGGAACTCGTGCTGATTGCCTTCGAGGTCCGTGATAACGAGACGCTGCTTGCCCTTCGTGTCCTTACCGAACGACGTCGTACCCGTGACTTCCGCCAGGATACCTGCGTCCTTCGGCGAACGTGCTTCGAACAGTTCCGCCACACGCGGCAGACCACCGGTAATGTCACGCGTCTTCTGCGCTTCGGTCGGGATACGTGCGAGCACTTCACCCACCTGCACTTGCTGACCGTCCTTCACGGTGATCAGTGCGCCGACCTGGAAGCCGATCTGCACCGAATGCTCCGTGCCCGGGATCTTGACTTCGTCGCCGTTCGCGTCGAGCAGCTTGACCTGCGGACGCACGCTCTTCGAAGCCTGCGAACCACGGCGCTTCACGTCGATCACCACGAGGGTCGAGAGACCCGTGACGTCGTCGATCTGCTTCGCCACGGTCACGCCTTCTTCGACGTTCTCGAACTTCACCGTACCGCCGTACTCGGTGATGATCGGGCGCGTGAGCGGGTCCCACGTCGCGAGCTGCGTGCCGGCCTTGATCGCTGCACCGTCGAGCTGCAGCAGCGTCGCGCCGTACGGCACCTTGTGACGCTCGCGCTCGCGGCCGTGATCGTCGGCGATGATGGCTTCGCCCGAACGCGAGATGACGATCTGCTCGCCCTTCGCGTTCGTGACGTAACGCATCGTCGCCGTGAAGCGCACGGTACCGTTCGACTTGGCTTCGATCGACGAGGCCACTGCCGCACGCGATGCCGCACCACCGATGTGGAACGTACGCATCGTGAGCTGCGTGCCCGGTTCGCCGATCGACTGTGCCGCGATCACGCCGACTGCTTCGCCGACGTTCACGCGCGAGCCGCGGCCGAGGTCGCGGCCGTAGCACGAGGCGCACAGGCCATAACGCGTTTCGCAGGTAAGCGGCGTGCGCACGCGCACTTCGTCGATACCGAGGCTTTCGATCGTTTCGACCGCGTCTTCGTCGAGCAGGTCGCCTGCCGCGTAGATCGTTTCCTGCGTTTCCGGGTTGACGACGTCCGCCACCGCGACGCGACCGAGAATACGGTCACGCAGCGCTTCGACGACTTCACCGCCTTCCACGAGTGCCTTCATCGCCACGCCGTTCGACGTGCCGCAATCTTCCTCGACGACCACGAGATCCTGCGTGACGTCGACGAGACGACGCGTCAGGTAACCCGAGTTCGCGGTCTTCAGTGCCGTATCAGCCAGACCCTTACGTGCACCGTGGGTCGAGATGAAGTACTGCAACACGTTCAGGCCTTCGCGGAAGTTCGCGGTAATCGGCGTTTCGATAATCGAGCCGTCCGGCTTCGCCATCAGGCCGCGCATACCCGCCAGCTGGCGAATCTGCGTTGCGGAACCCCGCGCGCCCGAGTCGGCCATCATGTAGATCGAGTTGAACGATTCCTGGCGCGTTTCCTTGCCGTCGCGGTCGATCACCGGTTCCGTGGCGAGCTGCTCCATCATCGCCTTGCCGACCGCTTCCGACGTGTTCGACCAGATGTCGACCACGTTGTTGTAGCGTTCCTGCGCGGTGACGAGACCCGACATGTACTGGCGATCGTATTCCTTCACCTTCTTCGCGGCTTCGCCGACGATGGTTTCCTTCTGCGGCGGCACGAGCATGTCGTCCACGCAGATGGAAATACCGGCGCGCGTTGCCAGGCGGAAGCCCGACTGCATCAGCTGGTCGGCGAAGATCACCGTTTCGCGCAGACCGCACTTGCGGAATGCCGTGTTGATCAGGCGCGAAATTTCCTTCTTCTTCAGCGGCTTGTTCAGCACCGAGAACGGCAGGCCCGGCGGCAGGATTTCCGAGAGGATCGAACGGCCGACCGTGGTCGCGTACAGCGTGATCTTCGGCACGAATGCCGGTGCGCCTTCCGACTTGTCCTCGTTGTGGACCATTTCGGTAATACGCACGTTCACGCGCGAAGCCAGCTCGACTTCCTTGTTCTCGTACGCACGGAGCGCTTCCGACACGCCCGTGAACGTCATGCCTTCGCCCTTGCCGTTGATCGCTTCACGCGTGGCGTAGTACAGGCCCAGCACGATATCCTGCGACGGCACGATCGACGGATCGCCGTTGGCCGGGAACAGGACGTTGTTCGACGCGAGCATGAGCGTACGCGCTTCCATCTGCGCTTCGAGCGACAGCGGAACGTGAACGGCCATCTGGTCACCGTCGAAGTCGGCGTTGAACGCCGCGCAAACGAGCGGGTGCAGCTGGATCGCCTTACCTTCAATCAGCACCGGCTCGAAAGCCTGAATGCCAAGACGGTGAAGCGTAGGCGCGCGGTTCAGCATGACCGGATGTTCGCGAATGACTTCTTCGAGAATGTCCCACACCACCGGCGTCTGGTTCTCGACTTCCTTCTTCGCAGCCTTGATGGTCGTGGCAACGCCCATCGTTTCCAGCTTGTTGAAGATGAACGGCTTGAACAGTTCGAGCGCCATCAGCTTCGGCAGACCGCACTGGTGCAGCTTGAGCGTCGGACCCACCACGATGACCGAACGGCCCGAGTAGTCCACGCGCTTGCCCAGCAGGTTCTGACGGAAGCGGCCGCCCTTACCCTTGATCATGTCGGCGAGCGACTTCAGCGGACGCTTGTTGGCGCCCGTCATTGCCTTGCCGCGACGGCCGTTGTCGAGCAGCGAGTCAACCGCTTCCTGGAGCATCCGCTTTTCGTTGCGGACGATGATCTCCGGCGCCTTCAGCTCGAGCAGACGCTTCAGACGGTTGTTACGGTTGATGACGCGGCGATACAGGTCGTTCAGGTCCGAAGTCGCGAAACGGCCGCCGTCCAGCGGCACCAGCGGACGCAGTTCCGGCGGCAGCACCGGCAGCACTTCGAGCACCATCCATTCGGGCTTGATGCCCGAACGCTGGAAGGCCTCGAGCACCTTCAGGCGCTTCGCGTACTTCTTGATCTTCGCTTCCGAGCCGGTGTTCTTCAGCTCCGTGCGCAGGGTTTCGACCTGCTCGTCGATGTTGATCGCGCGCAGGAGTTCACGCACGCCTTCCGCGCCCATTTCGGCACGGAATTCGTCACCGTACTCTTCGACCTTATTGTAGTAATCCTCTTCGGTCATGATCTGACGCGCCTTCAGCGGCGTCATGCCCGGATCGATCACCACGTATGCTTCGAAGTACAGCACGCGCTCGATGTCGCGCAGCGTCATGTCGAGCACCATGCCCAGACGCGACGGCAGCGACTTCAGGAACCAGATGTGAGCGACCGGCGAGGCCAGCTCGATGTGGCCCATGCGTTCGCGACGCACCTTCGCGAGCGTGACTTCCACGCCGCACTTCTCGCAGATCACGCCACGGTGCTTCAGGCGCTTGTACTTGCCGCAAAGGCATTCGTAGTCCTTGATCGGACCAAAAATCTTCGCGCAGAACAGACCATCCCGCTCCGGCTTGAAGGTGCGGTAGTTGATGGTCTCCGGCTTCTTCACTTCGCCGAACGACCACGAGCGGATCTTGTCCGGCGAGGCCAGACCGATCTTGATCGCGTCGAAAACTTCTTCTTGTTGGACTTGCTTGAATAGATCGAGCAGAGCTTTCATTGCCTTCTCTCCGTAGTCCGATTAGTTGCGGTCGAGGTCGATGTCGATGCCGAGCGAGCGGATTTCCTTCACCAGCACGTTGAAGGATTCCGGCATGCCCGCGTCGATCACGTGGTCGCCCTTGACGAGGTTTTCGTACACCTTCGTCCGGCCCGTCACGTCATCGGACTTCACCGTCAACATTTCCTGCAGCACATACGAAGCGCCATACGCTTCGAGCGCCCACACTTCCATTTCACCGAAGCGCTGACCACCGAATTGCGCCTTACCACCCAGCGGCTGCTGCGTCACGAGCGAGTACGGACCCGTCGAACGCGCGTGCATCTTGTCGTCGACAAGGTGATGCAGCTTCAGGTAGTGCATGTAGCCCACGGTGACCGTACGCTCGAACATTTCGCCCGTGCGGCCGTCGTACAGACGCACCTGGTTCTTCGACGGCGTCATGCCGAGGTTCTGCGCGATGTCGTCCGGGAATGCCAGATCGAGCATCTTGCCCATTTCCTCTTCGGTCGCACCGTCGAACACCGGCGTTGCGAACGGCACGCCTTCGCGCAGGTTCTTCGCGAGTTCGAGGATGTCGTCGTCGCTGAAGCTGTCGAGGTCTTCCTTGTGGCCCGACTCGTTGTAGATCTTCGTGAGGAACTCACGCATCTCCGCAACCTTCGTCTGACGCGCCAGCATCTCGCCGATACGCCAGCCCAGACCCTTCGCGGCCCAGCCCAGGTGCACTTCGAGAACCTGACCCACGTTCATCCGCGACGGCACGCCGAGCGGGTTCAGCACGACGTCGGCCGGACGGCCGTCGGCCATGTACGGCATGTCTTCGATCGGCACGATCTTCGACACCACGCCCTTGTTACCGTGACGGCCTGCCATCTTGTCGCCAGGCTGCAGACGGCGCTTCACCGCGAGGTACACCTTGACCATCTTCAGCACGCCCGGCGGCAGTTCGTCGCCTTGCGTGAGCTTCTTGCGCTTCTCTTCGAACGCCAGATCGAACTGGTGACGCTTCTCTTCGATCGAGTTCTTGATCGCTTCGAGCTGCGCCGCAGCTTCTTCGTCCGCGAGGCGGATGTCGAACCAGTGGTAGTGATCGAGGTCTTCGAGGTACGCGCGCTCGAGCTTCGTGCCCTTCGCGAGCTTCTTCGGACCGCCGTTCGCGACCTTGCCTTCGAGCATGCGCGCGAGACGCTGGAACGCGTCGCCTTCCACGATACGCAGCTGGTCGTTCAGGTCGAGGCGATAACGCTTCAGTTCATCGTCGATGATCTGTTGCGCACGCTTGTCGCGCTGGATGCCTTCACGCGTGAACACTTGCACGTCGATGACCGTGCCGCTCATGCCCGAGGGCACGCGCAGCGACGTGTCCTTCACGTCCGAAGCCTTCTCGCCGAAGATCGCGCGCAGCAGCTTTTCTTCCGGCGTGAGCTGGGTTTCGCCCTTCGGCGTGACCTTGCCCACGAGCACATCGCCCGCTTCGACTTCCGCGCCGATGTACACGATGCCCGACTCGTCGAGACGGCCAAGCTGCACTTCCGCGAGGTTCGAAATGTCGCGCGTGATTTCTTCCGGTCCAAGCTTCGTGTCGCGAGCCACGACATTCAGTTCTTCGATGTGGATCGACGTGTAACGGTCGTCCGCAACCACCTTCTCCGAGATCAGGATCGAGTCTTCGAAGTTGTAGCCGTTCCACGGCATGAACGCGATCAGCATGTTCTGGCCGAGCGCGAGCTCGCCCAGATCGGTCGATGCGCCGTCAGCCAGCACGTCGCCGCGCGCAACCCAGTCGCCCATCTTCACGATCGGACGCTGGTTGATGTTCGTGTTCTGGTTCGAACGCGTGTACTTGATGAGGTTGTAGATGTCCACGCCGACTTCACCGGCGACGGCTTCATCGTCGTTCACGCGAATCACGATACGGCCCGCGTCGACATAGTCGACCACGCCGCCACGCAGCGCCTGAACCGTCGTACCCGAGTCGACCGCAACCGTACGCTCGATACCCGTACCGACGACCGGCTTTTCCGGACGCAGGCAAGGCACGGCCTGACGCTGCATGTTCGAACCCATCAACGCGCGGTTCGCGTCGTCGTGCTCGAGGAACGGAATCAGCGAAGCTGCCACGGAAACGATCTGCGACGGCGCCACGTCCATGTACTGGATGCGGTCCGGCGTGACCATCAGCGTTTCGCCCGCTTCACGCGACGAAACCAGTTCGTCGGTCAGCGTGCCGTCTTCGGCCACCGCCGCGTTCGCCTGAGCGATCACGTAACGGCCTTCTTCGATCGCCGACAGATAGTCGATCTGATCCGTCACCTTGCTGTCCACGACCTTGCGATACGGCGTTTCGAGGAAGCCGTATTCGTTCAGGTGCGCGTACAGAGCGAGCGAGTTGATCAGGCCGATGTTCGGACCTTCCGGCGTTTCGATCGGGCACACGCGGCCGTAGTGGGTCGGGTGCACGTCGCGCACTTCAAAGCCAGCGCGCTCGCGCGTCAGACCGCCCGGGCCAAGTGCCGACACGCGGCGCTTGTGGGTGATTTCCGACAACGGGTTGGTCTGGTCCATGAACTGCGACAGCTGCGACGAACCGAAGAACTCGCGAATCGCCGACGAAATCGGCTTCGAGTTGATCAGGTCGTGCGGCATCAGGTTTTCGCTTTCGGCCTGGCCGAGGCGTTCCTTGACAGCACGTTCCACACGCACGAGACCGGCGCGGAACTGGTTTTCCGCCAGTTCGCCGACGCAACGCACACGACGATTGCCCAAGTGGTCGATGTCGTCCACTTCGCCCTTGCCGTTACGCAGCTCGACCAGGATCTTGATGGTCGCGAGGATGTCGTCGTCCTGCAGCGTCATCGGGCCGACGATTTCGTCACGGCCCACGCGGCGGTTGAACTTCATACGACCCACCTTCGAGAGGTCGTACGCTTCTTCGCTGTAGAACAGACGGTTGAACAGCGCCTCGACCGCTTCTTCGGTCGGCGGTTCGCCCGGACGCATCATGCGGTAGATCGCGATGCGCGCGGCCATCTTGTCGGCGGTTTCGTCGATACGCAGCGTCGACGAGATGTACGGACCCTGGTCCAGATCGTTCGTGTAGAGCGTCTGGATGTCCTTGATCTTCGCTTCGCGCAGCTTGTCGAGCACGCCTTCCGTGATCTCGTCGTTCGCGTTGGCGATCACTTCGCCCGTGTCGCCGTCGACAACGTTCTTCGCGAGCACGCGGCCGAGCAGATAGTCTTCCGGCACCGAGATGAACGTGGTCTTCGCGGTTTCGAGGTCGCGAATGTGCTTGGCGTTGATCCGCTTGTCCTTCTGGACGATGACCTTGCCTTCGCGGTCCGTAATGTCGAAGCGCGCGACTTCACCTCGCAGACGCTCGGGCACGAACTCCATCTGCGCGCCTTCCGGCATCAGCGTGAAGTTGTCGAACACGAAGAAGTTCGCGAGGATCTGTTCCGGCGTGAGGCCGATCGCCTTCAGCAGGATCGTGACCGGCATCTTGCGGCGACGGTCGACGCGGAAGTACAGCACGTCCTTCGGGTCGAACTCGAAGTCGAGCCACGAACCGCGGTAAGGAATGATACGTGCCGAGAACAGCAGCTTGCCCGAGCTGTGCGTCTTGCCCTTGTCGTGTTCGAAGAACACGCCGGGCGAGCGGTGCAGCTGCGAGACGATGACACGCTCGGTGCCGTTGATGACGAACGAACCGGTGGGCGTCATGAGCGGAATTTCGCCCATGTACACTTCCTGTTCCTTCACTTCCTTGACGACCGGCTTGCTCGGCGATTCCTTGTCGAGCAGCACGAGACGCACCTTCGCGCGCAGGGCAGAGCAGTACGTGAGGCCACGCTGCTGACATTCCTTGATGTTGAATGCCGGCGGCGAAAGCATATAGCTCACGAACTCTAGACGAGCGAAGCCGTTATGGGAAACAATGGGAAAAACAGAAGAGAACGCTGCTTGCAGACCTTCCGACTTGCGCTGGGCGCTTGCCGTGTCTGCTTGCAGGAACGTACTGAATGATTCAAGCTGGGTGGCCAGCAGGAAAGGAACCTGGTGAACGATGGGGCGTTTCGCGAAACTCTTGCGAATACGCTTCTTCTCGGTGAAGGAATAGTGCATACGATCTCCGAATCACGGCGGGTAGGACGACCCGAGTGTTCACCGACTGAGACCCGATGGCTGCGCGAGCCCTGGAAGCTTGGTGGTTGGCCTCTACCAACCGCTGGCTGACGGCAGCGGATATCGGCTTGTCATAACTTGCCCGCTGCCCGACCAAACTTGCCTTCTGCAGTCGCTTCAGAAGACAAAGAGAAACGTCATCTGCCGCGGCGATCGGTTCGCTGATCTCACACGACGAAAGACGGTTCTCTTTGGCTTCTGGGTCCCGCATCCTGCCTCCGACTCATCAAAAATCGAACACAAAAACGCAGTCCCCACAAAGCACAAAAAGGCCGGCGGTGTAAAAACCGCCAGCCTTCGCACAGCGCGCTGAAACTTACTTGATTTCAGCCTTCGCGCCGGCTTCTTCCAGCTTCTTCTTCGCTTCTTCAGCAGCAGCCTTGGGCACCGCTTCCTTCACGGGCTTCGGTGCGCCGTCGACCAGGTCCTTCGCTTCCTTCAGGCCGAGACCCGTCAGTTCACGAACGGCCTTAATGACCGACACCTTGTTCGCGCCTGCTTCGAGCAGGTTGACCGTGAACTCGGTTTGCTCTTCAGCAGCAGCAGCTGCGCCGCCGCCTGCCGGGCCAGCGACTGCCACAGCAGCTGCCGACACGCCAAACTTCTCTTCGAATGCCTTGACCAGTTCGTTCAGTTCGAGAACCGACATCGAGCCAACGGCTTCAAGGATGTCTTCTTTTGCGATTGCCATTTGAAATTACTCCAGATTTGAATTCGGAAACAGCTAGCGATCTTTCTCGCTTGCGTGCGTTCGTTCGCTGACCTGAAATCAGGCAGCTTCTTCTGCTTGCTTCTTCTCTGCCAGCGCGGCGAGTGCACGCGCGAAGCCCGAGACGGGAGCTTGCATAACGAACAGCAGCTTCGAGAGCAGTTCTTCGCGGCTCGGGATGCTGGCCAGCGCTTGCACGCCTGCCTTGTCCATCACCTTGCCTTCGTAGGAACCAGCCTTGATGACCAACTTGTCATTGCTCTTCGCGAAGTCATTGACGACCTTCGCGGCAGCAATGGCATCTTCCGAGATGCCGTAGATCAGGGGGCCAGTCATCTGCTCTGCCAGCGGAGCAAACGGGGTACCTTCGACAGCGCGACGCGCCAGCGTGTTCTTCAACACGCGAAGGTACACCTGCTGCTCACGCGCTTTCGCGCGCAGCTTGGTCAGATCGCCAACCGCGATTCCACGATACTCGGCCAACACGACGGTCTGAGCCTTCGCGACTTGCGCGGAGACTTCAGCCACGACGGCCTGCTTACCTTCTTTGTTCAGTGGCACGGTTAACCTCCAGATTCGACACCCAACGCTCTCGCGCCAGATGCCGCGTTCAACAACGGCGACCGACCAGTCCGGAGTAAATCAGCTTGCTTCGCCAGGCGTTGCCGCCTGCTTCTGCTCACATCAACACTTCAAAACTTTTTCGGGTTCGCCATCTGCGTTGGCTTCGCATTAAGGAAGCACCCAACTGCTGCACTTCCGCCAACGGTCTTTGACAACCGGTTGTGCCGCGATACGACTGCTGCACAACCGCCCAAAGCCCTTTAAATCCGCACTGCGGTCCGGTTCAGCTTCGACCCGGACTTCAGCGCGGCAAAACTTGTTACTGCAATTACGCTGCCAGCGACGATTGATCGACGCGAACGCCGACGCCCATCGTGCTCGAAACAGCGATCTTGCGCAGGTACACGCCCTTGCTCGTTGCCGGCTTGGCCTTGGTCAGCGCGTCGAGGAGCGCGTCCAGGTTGCTGCGCAGCGCGGCGGCTTCGAACGAAGCACGGCCGATGGTCGCGTGGATGATACCGGCCTTGTCGACGCGGAATTGCACCTGACCAGCCTTGGCGTTCTTCACGGCCGTAGCGACGTCCGGCGTAACCGTACCGACCTTCGGGTTCGGCATCAGGCCGCGCGGGCCGAGGATCTGACCGAGCGTACCGACGACGCGCATCGTGTCCGGCGAAGCGATCACGATGTCGAAGTCCAGATTGCCAGCCTTGATCTGCTCAGCGAGGTCTTCCATACCGACGATTTCCGCGCCGGCTGCCTTGGCCTGTTCAGCCTTCTCGCCCTGTGCGAACACAGCAACGCGAACCGACTTGCCCGTACCTGCCGGCAGAACGACCGAACCACGAACGACCTGGTCCGACTTCTTCGCGTCGATGCCGAGCTGGACCGACACGTCGATCGACTCGTTGAACTTCGCCGTGGCGCATTCCTTCACGAGCGACAGTGCGTCGCCGATCGCGTATTGCTTTTGACGGTCGATCTTGGCCGCGAGTGCCTGTTGACGCTTCGAAAGCTTAGCCATGATTACACGCCCTCCACGATGATGCCCATCGAGCGGGCGCTACCAGCGATCGTGCGGACCGCTGCGTCCATATCGGCTGCCGTGAGGTCAGGCATCTTGGTCTTGGCGATCTCTTCGGCTTGCGCGCGCGTGATCGTAGCGACCTTGTCCGTGTGCGGCTTGGCCGAACCCTTGTCGACCTTCGCTGCCTTCTTGATCAGGATCGTGGCCGGCGGCGTCTTCAGGATGAACGTGAAGCTCTTGTCCGCGAAGGCCGTGATCACGACCGGCGTCGGCAGACCCGGCTCCATACCTTGGGTCTGCGCGTTGAACGCCTTGCAGAACTCCATGATGTTCAGGCCGCGCTGGCCCAGTGCCGGACCGACCGGCGGCGACGGGTTGGCTTTACCTGCAGGAATCTGCAGCTTGATAAAGCCGATGATTTTCTTTGCCATGTTGAAAACCTCTTGGGAACGCGTGAGCGTCCTGGTGAGTGGTAGCGCGCTTTCGCCGCAATCTTCGCTGTGCCAGGTTTTTTGCCGGCATCGACAACCGATTCGACTACTTGCGCTCCTCTACGGCCATTGCGCGGACCGTAAGCGCGGAAAAACGGATCGCACCAAAGATGCGATCCGTAGAATTCGATTTACAGCTTTTCGACCTGGCCGAACTCGAGTTCGACTGGTGTGGCACGACCGAAAATGGTGACGGAGACCCGGACGCGCGACTTTTCGTAGTTGACTTCTTCGACGCTGCCGTTGAAGTCCGTGAACGGACCTTCCTTCACGCGGACCATCTCGCCGACTTCGAACAGGGTCTTGGGGCGCGGTTTCTCAACGCCTTCCTGCATCTGCGACATGATCTTTTCAACTTCGCGCGGCGAAATCGGACTCGGCCGATTACGTGCCCCGCCGACGAAACCGGTCACCTTTGCCGTGTTCTTCACGAGGTGCCACGTTTCATCCGTCATTTCCATTTCGACCAGGACGTACCCCGGGAAGAAACGACGTTCGGTCACGGATTTGTGACCACCCTTCACCTCGACGACTTCTTCAGTCGGGACGAGGATCTGGCCAAACTGATCCTGCATGCCTGCACGTTCGATGCGCTCCTGAAGCGCACGTTGCACGCTCTTCTCCATGCCGGAGTAGGCGTGCACCACATACCAACGCTTGCCGCTCGGGGATGCCGGTGTATCGCTCATATCATTTCCAACCCAGAATCGCCGAGAAAATCACCCACTCGATGGATTTGTCGCAAACCCACAGAATGATGGCCATTGCCAGGACGAAGGCGAAGACCACCAGCGTCGTTTGGGTAGCCTCTTTACGAGTCGGCCAGACGACCTTGCGAACTTCCTTGTACGAGTCTTTGGCAAAACCGATGAAGCTCTTGCCGGGCGCCGAGAGAAGACCGACCACCACACCCGCGATCACGCCCACTGCGAGCGCCGCACCGCGGACATACCACTCCTGGCTACCGAGCCAGTAGAACCCTACGAACCCGGCCAACACCAACAATACGCCCACCACAAGCATCAGCTTGTCGCTGGAAGTATTAACAGTTTCGACGGAAGGATTCGCCATAACACCTTAAAGAACAACGCGCAAACAGCGCTATAAGTTGGCAGGGGCAGAGGGAATCGAACCCCCAACCTTCGGTTTTGGAGACCGACGCTCTGCCAGTTGAGCTATACCCCTAAACCATTTTGGGGCCGGCGACACCGCCAACCCCGAAACTACACAAGTCGATCAACGAGACTGGCAGTACAACTTACTCGATGATCTTTGCAACCACGCCGGCGCCGACGGTACGGCCACCTTCGCGGATTGCGAAGCGCAGACCTTCTTCCATGGCGATCGGAGCGATCAGCTTCACCGTGATCGACACGTTGTCGCCCGGCATGACCATTTCCTTGTCCTTCGGCAGCTCGATCGAGCCCGTCACGTCCGTCGTACGGAAGTAGAACTGCGGACGGTAGTTGTTGAAGAACGGCGTGTGACGGCCGCCTTCGTCCTTGCTCAGCACGTACACTTCAGCCGTGAAGTGCGTGTGCGGCGTGATCGAACCCGGCTTGGCCAGAACCTGGCCACGCTCCACGTCTTCACGCTTCGTGCCGCGCAGCAGGATACCGACGTTGTCGCCTGCCTGACCCTGGTCGAGCAGCTTGCGGAACATTTCCACGCCCGTGCAGGTCGTCTTCACCGTCGGCTTGATACCGACGATTTCGATTCTTCGCCGACCTTCACCAGACCGCGCTCGATACGACCCGTCACCACCGTGCCGCGGCCCGAGATCGAGAACACGTCTTCCACCGGCATCAGGAACGCGCCGTCAACTGCGCGCTCCGGCGTCGGGATGTACGTGTCGAGTGCGTCGGCCAGGCTCATGATCGCCACTTCGCCCAGCTCGCCCGTGTCGCCTTCCAGCGCCAGCTTGGCCGAACCCTTCACGATCGGCGTGTCGTCGCCCGGGAAGTCGTACTTCGAGAGGAGCTCGCGCACTTCCATTTCGACCAGCTCGAGCAGCTCGGCGTCGTCGACCATGTCGCACTTGTTCAGGAACACGATGATGTACGGCACGCCAACCTGACGGGCCAGCAGGATGTGCTCACGCGTTTGCGGCATCGGGCCGTCAGCAGCCGAGCAAACCAGGATCGCGCCGTCCATCTGTGCCGCGCCCGTGATCATGTTCTTCACGTAGTCGGCGTGGCCCGGGCAGTCGACGTGTGCGTAGTGGCGGTTAGCCGTTTCGTACTCGACGTGCGCGGTGTTGATGGTAATACCACGTGCCTTTTCTTCCGGCGCTGCATCGATCTGGTCGTATGCCTTCGCTTCGCCGCCGAACTTCTTGGTCAGAACCGTCGTGATCGCTGCCGTCAGCGTGGTCTTGCCGTGGTCAACGTGACCGATCGTGCCCACGTTGACGTGCGGCTTGGTCCGCTCAAACTTACCCTTGGCCATTTTCGACTCCTAAGAGGATTTTTCCGTACGTTGCGCGGGGCGCGCAAACAATCACTGTTGCTGCTGCCTGCTCGATGCGAGGCCTTCTGAACGCTTCTGGAGGCCTGCTAGATACTGGCTGGTGCCCATGGGCAGGATCGAACTGCCGACCTCTCCCTTACCAAGGGAGTGCTCTACCACTGAGCCACATGGGCATTAACTTCATTTCGCTGGAGCGGGTGAAGGGAATCGAACCCTCGTCGTAAGCTTGGAAGGCTTCTGCTCTACCATTGAGCTACACCCGCGAGGTCTACTGACTACTGCCGATTCCCGACACGTTACTTCAGCTGAATTCTGGTGGAGGAGGTTGGATTCGAACCAACGTAGGCGTAAGCCAACAGATTTACAGTCTGCCCCCTTTAGCCACTCGGGCACCCCTCCGCAGAGAACTGATGATTATGGGGGAACATCCGATCAGTGTCAAGCACTTTGTTCGGAGCAGAACCCACAACGCTCTCACTTATAGGGAGAGCGAAAAAGCAAAAACCCCGGCTTTTTAGGGCCGGGGTTTCGCTTGTAAGAAGCCTGACGATTACCTACTTTCACACGGGCAATCCGCACTATCATCGGCGTGGAGTTGTTTCACGGTCCTGTTCGGGATGGGAAGGGGTGGGACCAACTCGCTATGGTCATCAGGCATGACGGGTTGCTGCGTCGCATTTACGGTGCGCCACAGCCAATCGGGAAGAAGCGTAAAGAGGTGCTGCTTAATTGGGGTTGTGTTGTTTCAGGCACAACAACGATCTCAACCGTATGTGTTCTCCAAGATCCTGCACCTTGTGCAGGATGGGGCACCCTTTCGTGCTGACGCACTGGCGGCTGCCGACACACACCTGTTATAGGATCAAGCCTTACGGGCAATTAGTATCAGTTAGCTTAACGCATTACTGCGCTTCCACACCTGACCTATCAACGTCCTGGTCTCGAACGACCCTTCAAGGGGATCTAGTCCCCGGGAAGTCTCATCTTGAGGCGAGTTTCCCGCTTAGATGCTTTCAGCGGTTATCTCTTCCGAACATAGCTACCCGGCGATGCCACTGGCGTGACAACCGGTACACCAGAGGTTCGTCCACTCCGGTCCTCTCGTACTAGGAGCAGGCCCCCTCAAACTTCCAGCGCCCACGGCAGATAGGGACCAAACTGTCTCACGACGTTTTAAACCCAGCTCACGTACCTCTTTAAATGGCGAACAGCCATACCCTTGGGACCGGCTACAGCCCCAGGATGAGATGAGCCGACATCGAGGTGCCAAACACCGCCGTCGATATGAACTCTTGGGCGGTATCAGCCTGTTATCCCCAGAGTACCTTTTATCCGTTGAGCGATGGCCCTTCCATACAGAACCACCGGATCACTATGACCTGCTTTCGCACCTGTTCGACTTGTGGGTCTCACAGTCAAGCACGCTTATGCCATTGCACTATCAGCACGATTTCCGACCGTACCTAGCGTACCTTCGTACTCCTCCGTTACCCTTTGGGAGGAGACCGCCCCAGTCAAACTGCCTACCATGCACTGTCCCCGACCCGGATCACGGGCCAAGGTTAGAACCTCAAACAGATCAGGGTGGTATTTCAAGGACGGCTCCATGCAGACTAGCGTCCACACTTCACAGCCTCCCACCTATCCTACACAAACCGGTTCAAAGTCCAATGCAAAGCTACAGTAAAGGTTCATGGGGTCTTTCCGTCTAGCCGCGGGGAGATTGCATCATCACAAACACTTCAACTTCGCTGAGTCTCGGGAGGAGACAGTGTGGCCATCGTTACGCCATTCGTGCAGGTCGGAACTTACCCGACAAGGAATTTCGCTACCTTAGGACCGTTATAGTTACGGCCGCCGTTTACCGGGACTTCAATCAAGAGCTTGCACCCCATCATTTAATCTTCCGGCACCGGGCAGGCGTCACACCCTATACGTCCACTTTCGTGTTTGCAGAGTGCTGTGTTTTTATTAAACAGTCGCAGCCACCAGTTTATTGCAACCCCTTCACCCTCTGCGCGCAGGCGCATCAAGCTACAGGGGCGTACCTTATCCCGAAGTTACGGTACCAATTTGCCGAGTTCCTTCTCCCGAGTTCTCTCAAGCGCCTTAGAATACTCATCTCGCCCACCTGTGTCGGTTTGCGGTACGGTCAATGTGAAACTGAAGCTTAGAGGCTTTTCCGGAACCCTTCCGATTGCTTCGCAGCTCGAGGCCGCTCGCGCCACACCCTTGAATTGCGCACCCGGATTTGCCAAAGTGCCTTCTTCGATGCAGCGACCGGGACTTCCAACACCCGGACAACCTTCCGCGATCCGTCCCCCCATCGCATTTCACACTGGTACAGGAATATTGACCTGTTTCCCATCAGCTACGCATTTCTGCCTCGCCTTAGGGGCCGACTCACCCTACGCCGATGAACGTTGCGTAGGAAACCTTGGGGGCTTACGGCGAGGGGGCCTTTCACCCCCTTTATCGCTACTCATGTCAGCATTCGCACTTCTGATACCTCCAGCGCACTTTCCAATGCACCTTCGCAGGCTTACAGAACGCTCTCCTACCATGCACATAAATGTGCATCCGCAGCTTCGGTATATGGCTTAGCCCCGTTACATCTTCCGCGCAGGACGACTCGATCAGTGAGCTATTACGCTTTCTTTAAAGGGTGGCTGCTTCTAAGCCAACCTCCTGACTGTTTTAGCCTTCCCACTTCGTTTCCCACTTAGCCATATTTGGGGACCTTAGCTGGCGGTCTGGGTTGTTTCCCTCTTGACACCGGACGTTAGCACCCGATGTCTGTCTCCCGTGATTGCACTCTTCGGTATTCGGAGTTTGCTATGGCGAAGTAATCCGCAATGGACCCTTCAACCATGACAGTGCTCTACCCCCGAAGGTGATACACGAGGCACTACCTAAATAGTTTTCGGAGAGAACCAGCTATTTCCAGGTTTGTTTAGCCTTTCACCCCTATCCACAGCTCATCCCCTAACTTTTCAACGTTAGTGGGTTCGGTCCTCCAGCACGTGTTACCGTGCCTTCAACCTGGCCATGGATAGATCACCTGGTTTCGGGTCTACACCCAGCGACTGGACGCCCTGTTCGGACTCGCTTTCGCTACGCCTGCCCTATTCGGTTAAGCTTGCCACTGAATGTAAGTCGCTGACCCATTATACAAAAGGTACGCCGTCACCCCTTGCGAGGCTCCGACTGTTTGTATGCATGCGGTTTCAGGATCTATTTCACTCCCCTCCCGGGGTTCTTTTCGCCTTTCCCTCACGGTACTGGTTCACTATCGGTCGATCACGAGTATTTAGCCTTGGAGGATGGTCCCCCCATCTTCAGACAGGATTTCACGTGTCCCGCCCTACTTGTCGCATACCTAGTTCTTCCATTCCGTCTTCGCCTACGGGGCTATCACCCACTATGGCCGCACTTTCCAGAGCGTTTGGCTGACGGTACAGATAAAGAATGCAGGCTGGTCCCATTTCGCTCGCCACTACTTTGGGAATCTCGGTTGATTTCTTTTCCTGCGGCTACTTAGATGTTTCAGTTCGCCGCGTTCGCTTCACATGACCTATGTATTCAGTCATGGATACTCCATACGGAGTGGGTTTCCCCATTCGGATATCGGTGGATCAAAGCTTGTTTGCCAGCTCCCCACCGCTTTTCGCAGGCTACCGCGTCCTTCATCGCCTGTGATCGCCAAGGCATCCACCACATGCACTTGTTCGCTTGACCCTATAACGGGTGTGTCTCTGTGTGATTGCTCACAGCGAGAGTCACGCGTTACAGGTTGAGTATTCGTGTTGCGCCGTATTTCAAGGCGATCTTTCGATCACTTAAAAATACATTGATACAATCACAACCCTGATTCACGTACTCCACACCCATCTCTAAGTGTGTTTCCGATGAATCTCTTTACTACTTCTTCCTGATTGTTAAAGAACGACAGCCGATATGGTTTTACTCACATCGCTCTGACTGGCTCAATCGCCAATGCTTAATACCCGGCTTGTGTTCAAACCGGACACTAGGCATTGAGGATTGGTGGAGGATGACGGGATCGAACCGACGACCCCCTGCTTGCAAAGCAGGTGCTCTCCCAGCTGAGCTAATCCCCCGCTCGTACCATTCAGACCCAGTGGCATGCACACGCCCTGTCCCCTGCGGGGATGGGATGCCCGTAGGTGCTGAAGCACCAACGGTCAATCGACATGGTGGGTCTGGATGGATTCGAACCATCGACCCCCGCCTTATCAAGACGGTGCTCTAACCGACTGAGCTACAGACCCTGAGTCTGTCTTCTTTACAGCCGACAAGTGTGAGCGCTTAAAACGCGGTGAGCAGAAAGCTCTGGAAAGGAGGTGATCCAGCCGCACCTTCCGATACGGCTACCTTGTTACGACTTCACCCCAGTCATGAATCCTGCCGTGGTGACCGTCCTCCTTGCGGTTAGACTAGCCACTTCTGGCAAAACCCACTCCCATGGTGTGACGGGCGGTGTGTACAAGACCCGGGAACGTATTCACCGCGGCATGCTGATCCGCGATTACTAGCGATTCCAGCTTCACGCAGTCGAGTTGCAGACTGCGATCCGGACTACGATCGGTTTTCTGGGATTGGCTCCACCTCGCGGCTTGGCAACCCTCTGTTCCGACCATTGTATGACGTGTGAAGCCCTACCCATAAGGGCCATGAGGACTTGACGTCATCCCCACCTTCCTCCGGTTTGTCACCGGCAGTCTCCCTGGAGTGCTCTTGCGTAGCAACTAGGGACAAGGGTTGCGCTCGTTGCGGGACTTAACCCAACATCTCACGACACGAGCTGACGACAGCCATGCAGCACCTGTGTTACGGCTCCCTTTCGGGCACTCCCACCTCTCAGCAGGATTCCGTACATGTCAAGGGTAGGTAAGGTTTTCGCGTTGCATCGAATTAATCCACATCATCCACCGCTTGTGCGGGTCCCCGTCAATTCCTTTGAGTTTTAATCTTGCGACCGTACTCCCCAGGCGGTCAACTTCACGCGTTAGCTACGTTACTAAGGAAATGAATCCCCAACAACCAGTTGACATCGTTTAGGGCGTGGACTACCAGGGTATCTAATCCTGTTTGCTCCCCACGCTTTCGTGCATGAGCGTCAGTATTGGCCGGGGCTGCCTTCGCCATCGGTATTCCTCCACATCTCTACGCATTTCACTGCTACACGTGGAATTCTACCCCCCTCTGCCATACTCCAGCGATGCAGTCACCAATGCAGTTCCCAGGTTAAGCCCGGGGATTTCACATCGGTCTTACATCACCGCCTGCGCACGCTTTACGCCCAGTAATTCCGATTAACGCTTGCACCCTACGTATTACCGCGGCTGCTGGCACGTAGTTAGCCGGTGCTTATTCTTCCGGTACCGTCATCCCACCCGGATATTAGCCAGATGGTTTTCTTTCCGGACAAAAGTGCTTTACAACCCGAAGGCCTTCTTCACACACGCGGCATTGCTGGATCAGGGTTTCCCCCATTGTCCAAAATTCCCCACTGCTGCCTCCCGTAGGAGTCTGGGCCGTGTCTCAGTCCCAGTGTGGCTGGTCGTCCTCTCAGACCAGCTACGGATCGTCGCCTTGGTGGGCCTTTACCCCACCAACTAGCTAATCCGCCATCGGCCGCCCCTATAGCGCGAGGCCCGAAGGTCCCCCGCTTTCATCCGTAGATCGTATGCGGTATTAATCCGGCTTTCGCCGGGCTATCCCCCACTACAGGACACGTTCCGATGTATTACTCACCCGTTCGCCACTCGCCACCAGGTGCAAGCACCCGTGCTGCCGTTCGACTTGCATGTGTAAGGCATGCCGCCAGCGTTCAATCTGAGCCAGGATCAAACTCTTCAGTTCAAACCTGTTACTGTTTTTCGGTTCTTTCGAACCGGTCGCTCACTCAAAGCTGACAGGAATCTGAATTGCTTCAAAAACCTGACTTACTTTAGTGTGAGACTCTTGATACTTTTGCTTATCCCGAAGCGTTCCGGAGAACGTTTCAGGCCGCCACCGCATCAAGCGCCCACACTTATCGGCTGTAAATTTTTAAAGATCGATTCGCTGAAACCGCTGGCCAGTCGCAAACTGCTGCACTACTGTCTGGCGTTTTCTGCGTTGCTGCGTCAGCAGCAGAGAAACGAGATTATGAAGAATCTTTTTCGTCTCGTCAACATCTTTTTTTCGCTCACCGTTTAAAACCGGTACCTCAAGCGCAAAAATCTGCTGATCCGACCACCGCCCGTTTCGTGGCGGCTTCGCGGTTCCCGCTACGTCTGAACTGCGAAGGGGGCGAATCTTAGCGCCCCGTGAGCCAACCCGCAAGGGGGTGGCGTGAAATTTATCGTTTCGATCCCAACAGCGCCAGCGGCACCGCGTTCGCCATGACCAGATAGCCCTCGTCGCTCGGGTGGATATGGTCGCCGCTGTCGTAAATGGCGCGCAGCCGCGTCGGCTCGGCCGGGTCACGCAACGCCGCGTCGAAATCCACCACGCCGTCGAACGCGCCGCTCGTGCGTATCCACTGGTTCACCGCCGTGCGGATCGCTTCGCGATCCGCCGGCAGCGACGCCGGCGTGATCGTCGCGCCGAGAATGCGCACGCCGCGCGCATGCGCCTGCGCAATCACGCGTTGGTATCCGCCGATCAGATCTTTCGCATCCACATGCGTATGCGGGAAATCGCAGTCGAGCCCGGCGCGCGCCGGCATCGCCTGGAAATTGATGTCGTTGATGCCGATCAGCATGACCACCGTCTTCACGCCGGCATGCCCCAGCGCGTCGCGCGCAAAGCGCTTTTCGAGCGCCTCGCCGTAGCAGGGCGAGTCGCTGAGCAGCCGGTTCCCGCTGATGCCGAGATCGATCACCGCGGTATCGGCATGCGGCGACTGCGCGAGGCGCCGCGCGAGCGCGTCCGGCCAGCGACGGTTCAGATTGAGCGACGAGCGCATGCCGTCGGTGATGGAGTCGCCGATGGCCGCCACCGTGGCCGCGCCCGGCGCCTCGACCGCGAGCCCCGTCACCCACGCGTACTGGGTGAAGCGCTGCGTGTACGCGCCGATCGACGGCCCGCTCACGTGATTGCCCGGCCGCGACACGTAATTGACCTGGCTCGCCACGCGGTGCCACGCGACCATCGTCTGCGCGTCGCCCATATAACTGCTGATCGCGTACGGCGCGCCCGCCTTCACGTCGATCTGCACGGGATCGCTGTCCAGCCCCGCGCCGGGCGGCACCGACACCGACGCCTTGCCGCCGAACGTCACCTTCACCGAGCCCGCTTCGCTCGCCGCCGACCCGCCCGCCGAGGGCGCGATCGCCATCGCCTCGATCACGAGCGGCGTGCGACCGTACAGATTGCTCACGTGAATGCGCGCCACCTTTCCGCCCAGCGTGGGATACACGATCTGCCGCACCGTGCGGCCGGCGACGTTTGGCGCGCGGTACAGCGCCGGCAAGGCGTCACGCTGGGGAATCTGCTGGAGCGTGGTCGCCCAGCTCGTCACCCAGGCGTTCGACGATTGATCGGCACAAGCTAGCGCGCTCGCACTGAGCGCACCCAGCGCACCGAGCACAACGGCCAGCGCCGATGCGCGCGGCGCGCGGGTCGCACGGCAAGCCGCGCCCTGGAAAACGTCACGGGCAATAGCGGGAACGACAGCAAAATCGGCATTCTTCTTCATTGATGGGATCGGGTGCGCAGGCAAAGGCGCATTGTGCCCCATGGGCGGCTACGCGGCCTTGCATCGACCTGACAGCCAGCCGAAGCGCCAAGGTTACGCGTCATTCGAGCCCTTTTTGCGCAACGTCAAAATATTCATTTACCGACCGGTCGGTTGGTTTATACTGCACGGCATATCTCCAATCACCCACGACGAGAGCGTCCCCATGTACACGCAATCCCTCGACATTCCGGGCAACGTCGCGCCGATCGACGCGGACGCCGCCGCTCCCGAGCAGGCGCAGTTCGACGCCGTGATGGCCGCCGACGGCAAGATCGAGCCGCAGGACTGGATGCCCGACGCCTACCGCAAGACGCTCGTGCGTCAGATCTCGCAGCATGCGCACTCGGAAGTGGTCGGCATGCTGCCGGAAGGCAACTGGATCTCGCGCGCGCCCAGCCTCAAGCGCAAGGCGATCCTGCTCGCCAAGGTGCAGGACGAAGCGGGTCACGGTCTCTATCTCTATAGCGCGGCGGAAACGCTCGGCGTGTCGCGCGACCAGTTGCTCGACGCGCTGCACGCGGGCAAGGCCAAGTACTCGAGCATCTTCAATTACCCGACGCCCACGTGGGCCGACGTGGGCGTGATCGGCTGGCTCGTGGACGGCGCGGCGATCATGAACCAGATTCCGCTGTGCCGCTGCACCTACGGCCCGTACGCGCGCGCCATGATCCGCATCTGCAAGGAAGAGTCGTTTCACCAGCGTCAGGGTTTCGACGCCCTGCTCGCGATGATGCAAGGCACCGAAGCGCAGAAGACACTCGTGCAGCAGGCCGTGAACCGCTGGTGGTGGCCGGTGCTGATGATGTTCGGCCCGAGCGACGCCGACTCCGTGCACAGCAATCAGTCGGCGAAATGGGGCATCAAGCGCATCTCGAACGACGACTTGCGCCAGAAGTTCGTCGATGCCACCGTCGAGCAGGCCAAGGTGCTCGGCGTCACGCTGCCCGACGCCGACCTCAAGTGGAACGAAGCGCGCGGCCACTACGACTACGGCGTGATCGACTGGGAAGAATTCTGGCGCGTCGTCAACGGCGACGGCCCGTGCAACCGCGAACGCCTCGGCACGCGCGTGAAAGCGCACAACGAAGGCGCATGGGTGCGCGAAGCCGCCCTCGCCCACGCCGAAAAACAACGTCAGCGCGCCGAAAAGCACGCGGCCTGACCCAACGAAACATCAGGAGATCCCGAATGAACAAGGAATGGCCGATCTGGGAAGTGTTCGTGCGCAGCAAGCAGGGCCTCGACCACAAGCATTGCGGCAGTCTGCATGCCGCGGATTCGTCGATGGCGCTGCGCATGGCCCGCGACGTCTACACGCGCCGCCAGGAAGGCGTGAGCATCTGGGTGGTGCCGTCTTCCGCGATCACGGCGTCCGATCCGAACGACAAGGCCGAGCTGTTCGAGCCGGCCGGCGACAAGATCTATCGCCACCCCACGTTCTACACGCTGCCCGACGAAGTCAACCACATGTAAGAGCGCCAACATGACGACGCCCACGCCCGAACATCTCGCCTACGTGCTGCGCCTCGCCGATACGGCGCTGATCCTCGGTCAGCGCAACACGGAATGGTGCGGCCACGGCCCGATCCTCGAAGAAGACATCGCGCTCGCCAACATGAGCCTCGACCTGATCGGTCAGGCGCGCCTGCTCTACACGCACGCCGCCACGCTCGACAAGACGCTCAACGGCCGCGAACGCACGGAAGACGACTACGCGTATTTCCGCGCCGAGCGCGAGTTCGCGAACTACACGCTCGCCGAGCTGCCGCACTTCGGCCCGCTCGCCGGCACGACGCATTCGGCCAACGACTACGCCGTGACGATCGCGCGCAACTTCCTCTATGCGACGCTGATGGCGCATCTGTGGACCGCGCTCTTGCGTTCCGCCGACCCGCAACTGGCCGCCATCGCCGAACGCTCGATCAAGGAAACGCGCTACCACGTGCATCACGCGCGCGAATGGCTCGTGCGTTTCGGTGACGGCACGGACGAATCGCACCGCCGCGCGCAAACCGCCATCGACTGGCTGATGCCGTACACGCGCGAGTTCTTCAGCACGGACGCGGTGGAAACGGCCGTGGCCGAAGCGGGCATCGCGCCGCTCACCGCGCAGCTCGAAGCCGCGTGGCGCGCCGACGTGGAAGCCGCGCTCGAAGAAGCCACGCTCGCCGCGCCCGCACCCGCGAAGCACGTGACGACCGGCAAGCACGGCGAACACTCGGAACACATGGGCTTCGTGCTCGCCGAGATGCAAAGCCTCGCGCGCCAGCATCCGGGCGCGCGCTGGTAAGCGCGCCGCGCAACCCCGCAAGGAACATGACGATGCAAGCCACAGAAGATCGGGGCGCGCCAGATCGCGCGCTCGAACAGGCCTGGGCGGCGCTCGAAGCGGTGCCCGACCCGGAGATTCCGGTGGTGTCGATCCGCGAGCTGGGCATTCTGCGCGACGTGCGCCGCGCGCAAGACGGCCAGCTCGAAGTGGTCATCACGCCCACCTATTCGGGCTGCCCGGCCATGTCGCAGATCGCGGAAGACGTGGCGCATGCGCTCGACACCGCGCAACTGGGGCCGTACCGCATCGCCACGACCTTGACGCCCGCGTGGACCACCGACTGGATCACCGGCGAAGCGCGCGAAAAGCTGCGCGCCTACGGCATCGCGCCGCCCACCGGCAATTGCGGTGGCGGCGCGGCACACGGCGCGAGCGAAAGTCCCATCACCTTCATGCCGAAACTGCCCGCGCCGGTCTGCCCGCGCTGCGGCTCGAAGCACACCGAGCGCCTCGCGCAATTCGGCTCGACCGCGTGCAAGGCGCTGTACCGCTGCATCGACTGCCGCGAACCCTTCGACTACTTCAAACCCTACTGATATGGCCACTCCGCAATTCCACTCGCTGCGCATCCGCGAAGTGCGGCCCGAAACCGCGGACGCCGTCTCCGTCGCTTTCGAGGTGCCGCCCGAGCTGCGCGACGCCTACCGCTTCACGCAAGGGCAGTTCGTCACGCTCAAGACGCATATCGACGGCGAAGAAACGCGCCGCTCATACTCGATCTGCGTGGGCGTGACCGATTACGACCGCGACGGCGAACTGCGCATCGGCATCAAGCGCGTACGCGGCGGCCGCTTTTCGAACTTCGCGTTCGACCAGCTCGCGCCGGGTCACGAAATCGACGTGATGACGCCCGATGGGCGCTTTTTCACGCATCTGAACGCCGATCACGGCAAGCATTACGTGGCATTTTCGGGCGGCTCGGGCATCACGCCGGTGCTCGCCATCATCAAGACCACGCTCGAAAGCGAGCCGCGCAGCGCGTTCACGCTGGTCTACGGCAACCGCAGCGTGGACGCGATCATGTTCGCCGAGGAACTGGAAGACCTGAAGAATCGCTTCATGAACCGCTTCCGGCTCTACCACGTGCTCTCCGACGACTTGCAGGACGTC
Organism: Paraburkholderia acidisoli; assembly: GCF_009789675.1. Taxonomy (NCBI): domain Bacteria; kingdom Pseudomonadati; phylum Pseudomonadota; class Betaproteobacteria; order Burkholderiales; family Burkholderiaceae; genus Paraburkholderia; species Paraburkholderia acidisoli. The sequence goes on from NZ_CP046913.1 coordinate 2,955,797, forward strand.
GAGCTGTTCAACGGCGTGCTCGATCAGGAGAAGTGCGCGGCGTTCATCGACTCGCTGCTGCCGGCCGGGGAAATCGACGAAGCCTTCATCTGCGGCCCCGGCCCGATGATGGACGCCGCCGAAGCCGCGCTGAAGGCCGCGGGCGTGCCCACGCAGAACGTGCACGTGGAGCGCTTCGGCTCGCCGCTGCCGCAAGCGGGCGTGCCGCCGGTCGAGATCACCGAAAACACGCCGGCCGCCGACCTCGAGATCGTCATCGACGGGAAAAAGCGCAAGCTGCGCCTGCCGTACGAAGGCGTGAGCCTGCTCGATGTCGGCCTGAAGGCGGGTCTCGCGCTACCGTACGCGTGCAAGGGCGGCGTGTGCTGCACCTGCCGCGCCAAGGTGCTCGAAGGCGAGGTGAAGATGGACAAGAACTACACGCTCGAAGAGCAGGAAGTGAAGGACGGCTTCGTGCTCACGTGCCAGTGCCACCCGCTGAGCGAGCGCGTGGTCGTGAGTTTCGACGAACGCTGAGCGCGCGGTCGCGCGGTCGCGACCGAGGTCGATCAGAGCGCCAGACGAGGCACTAGAGCAACAGCACGCTTTCGGCCCTCAGGCGATCCGCTTACACTAGGGGCCGCTCGCGAGTGGTGCAGCGCAACGCTGCGCGCTGGCGAGCGGCTCCTTTTATTTGCGCGTGTTCTGGCGCTTTTTCTCTTTCGGACCTCACGCGTTCGTCGCGAACGCAACGAGTTGTCGATGACCACGATCCATCTCATTCACGGCGAGGCCGCTGCGGCCGCGCTCCAGCAGGCGATCCACAATGCGGCGCGAGCCGATCGCGTGATCGGCCTGCGCGACGATCTCACGGTCGGCCCGCTACGCGACATCGACGAAACCCAGGACGCCGGCGTGGCCCAACGCGCCGCGTTCTGGGCGCTGCTCGGCGGCGTGCCCGACACGCTCACGCTGGACGACTGCGCGGCGCTCGACGCGCTCGTGCCCGGCGACGCCAACGTGGTCGTCTGGCACACGCACGACGCGGCGCACCAGCTCGCGCTGCGCCGCGTCTGCTACCGCCTGCGCTGCGCCCCGCAACGCCTGAACGAGGTGCGCCTCGCCGCCGACGAACTCACGCCCGCGCGCCTCGAAGCGCGCCTGGCCGACGCCGCGCCCATCTCGGTGCTGCGCATCACGCGCCTCGCGCTGGAATGGCAGGAAGCGAAGTTCGCCAACGGCGAGACGCGCCGCTGGCGCGACAACACCTTCACGAGCGGCACCTGGGCCGACCTCGACACGCTGATCCTCGACCTGCTCGACACCGCCCACGCGCAGCGTCCCGCCGACGCGCCCTGGCTTACGAGCGGCGCGCTCGGCGCGGCGCTCACGCGCGCGGGCGCCGGGTTCGCCGTGGCCGAACCGGTGGTGCTCTGGCGCCTGCGCGAACTGGCCGCGGCCGAAGAACTGCGCCTGCGCGACGACATGTGCGCGTCCTGCGCGCCCAGCGCCGCCGACGCTCGCCTGGCGCGCTCGCGCGCCGCGCGCCTCGTCCTGCCGCACATGGCCGCGCACCTTTCTCTGTCCCGTTGAATCGCTGAACCGCCGAACCCGCAGAATCCGCAGACTCCGATATGGCACGCACCCGAGCGCCCGACCACGAAACCCAACGCGACCAGATCCTCGAACTCGCCGCCGCCAAATTCGCGCAAACCAGCTACCCCAGCACGTCGATGTCGGATCTCGCCGCCGCGAGCGGCACCTCGAAAGCGCGGCTCTATCACTATTACGAGAGCAAGGAAGCGATCCTGTTCGACCTGCTCGACCGCTACACCAAGCGGCTGATGCTGATCATCGCGGAGGTGGAAGGCGCGAGCCAGCGGCGCGGCCTGGACGAGCGCGAGAGCTTCGCGGAGCTGATCCGCGCATTCCTGATCGAGTACGAAACCTCGCACAGCCGCCACGTGGCGCTGCTCAACGACGTCAAATATCTCGTGGATGCCCAGCGCGAGATCGTGCTGAACCGCCAGCGCGACGTGGTGGCCGCGTTCACGCGCCAGCTCGCGCGCGCCTATCCCGGCCGCGTGACCACCGAGAACCAGACCGCCCTCACCATGATGGTGTTCGGCATGATCAACTGGACCTTCACGTGGCTGAAGCCCGGCGGCCGCATGGGTTATCGCGACTTCGCCGAGCAGGTGATCGCCGTGGTGGATCACGGTCTGCAGGGCGCGTAATTGCCGCGTGGATTGCCGCGTTTTTAGGGCCTGAATTGCTGCGCTGCGACATGATGTATCGAGGCAACACTTGACGCCTCAACTTACCCAACGCGAATAATCCATAAAAATCAAAGTGTTGGGTGCGCAAGAATAACTAATTAGGTGCAACACTCAAATCGCGAATCCGGGTTTTCCCTAGCTCATACCCAGGGTTTTCGCTAGAATGCATTTTTGCGGCGCATCATGCTGCACGCATTCCAAGGAGAACCCACCATGAACCCGATTTCGACCCAAGGCAGCGAGCCGATCGTGTCGCCCGTGCGTCCGCTCACATCCGGGCCGGTCATGGTGCGCGTTCTCACTTCGGCGGATCGCGAGCGTCTCGTCACGCACTTTCTGACGCTCGACGCCGACGACCGCCTGCTGCGCTTCGGCCAGGCCGCGCCCGATCACGTGATCGAAAACTACGTGCGCTCGATGGACTTCACGCGCGACACCGTGTTCGGCGTGTTCAACCATCAGCTGCAACTCGTGGGCGTGGGCCATCTCGCCTATCTGCCCGCCGACGGCAACGGCCGCACCGCGGAGTTCGGCGTTTCGGTGCTGGAAAGCGCGCGCGGCCAGGGCATCGGCTCGAAGCTGTTCGAACGCGCCGCCATCCGCAGCCGCAATACGCACGTCACGCAGCTCTACATGCACTGCCTCTCGCGCAACAGCACGATGATGCACATCGCCAAGAAGTCGGGCATGAAGATCGAATACGCGTATGGCGAAGCCGACGCGTACCTCTCGCTCGAACCGGCCGACCAGAGCAGCATCATCGCGGAAATGCTCCAGGAGCAGGCCGCCGTGTTCGACTACGCGCTCAAGCGTCAGGCGCGCAACGCCACGCGTCTGATCGAAACGATCCTGCCGCAAGCGGTCGCGGCCTGAATCCCGCGGTTTCCGGCGATATGAAAAAAGCGGCCTCGGCCGCTTTTTTTGCGTCTGCGCGCCCGGCTTTTGCCGCCGCGCGCCACCTCGTTTAGCGAATCGGCAGCGCCGTGGTTTCCTTGAACGTGTCGAGCGAGAAACTCGATTTCACGTCGATCACCGAGGGATGGTGCAGCAACTGGTCCTGCACGAAGCGCGAGAAGTGCGCCATGTCCTCGACCTGCACGCGCAGCAGAAAGTCCATGTCGCCCGTCATGGCGTGGCAACCCACCACTTCCGGCCAGGTTTGCACGGCCGCGCGGAACAGCTCCGCATGCGTGACGCCGTCGCGGCCCGAAGCCGTGGGCCCGCGCTTCTCCAGCCGCACGTTCACGTAGGCGAGCAGATCGAGGCCGAGTTTTTGCGCATCGAGCAGCGCCACGTAGCCGCGTATCACACCGCTTTCCTCCAGCCGGCGAATGCGCCGCAGGCACGGGCTCGGCGACAGATTCACGCGTTCGGCGATCTCCTGGTTCGAGAGCCGGCCATTCTCCTGAAGGATCGCCAGAATGCGCCGGTCGATCGCGTCCAATTCGATGTTCGCCATTTTCTGCCTTGGATCAAATTAACTGAGGCAGTTTATAGCGCCGATTGTCGCGGCGGCGATTTAGTTCGCAAGTTTTCGCCCGAAGCCGCGGACTACACTGGCTCGGATCGATCCTCACCGATACACCGAAAACCGGAGACGCACATGCAGGTCGCAACCTGGGACAATCCCGTCGGCACCGACGGCTTCGAATTCATCGAATACACCGCGCCGGACCCCAAGGCGCTCGGCAAGCTGTTCGAGCGCATGGGCTTCACGGCCGTCGCGCGCCATCGCCATAAAGACGTGACGCTGTACCGCCAGGGCGAGATCAACTTCATCGTCAACGGCGAGCCGGATTCGTTCGCGCAACGCTTCGCGCGCCAGCACGGCCCTTCGATCTGCGCCATCGCGTTTCGCGTGCAGGACGCCGCCAAGGCCTACCAGCGCGCGCTCGAACTCGGCGCGTGGGGCTTCGACAACAAGACCGGCCCGATGGAGCTGAACATTCCGGCCATCAAGGGCATTGGCGACTCGCTGATCTATTTCGTCGACCGCTGGCGCGGCAAGAACGGCGCGCAGCCGGGCAGCATTGGCGACATCGGCATCTACGACGTCGACTTCGTGCCGATCGAGGGCGCCGAGCCGAACCCCGTCGGCCACGGTCTCACCTACATCGATCACCTCACGCACAACGTCCACCGCGGCCGCATGGCCGAATGGGCCGAGTTCTACGAGCGCCTGTTCAACTTCCGCGAGATCCGCTACTTCGACATCGAAGGCAAGGTGACGGGCGTGAAGTCCAAGGCCATGACCTCGCCGTGCGGCAAGATCCGCATTCCGATCAACGAGGAAGGCGGCGAAACGGCGGGCCAGATCCAGGAATATCTGGACGCGTATCACGGCGAAGGCATCCAGCACATCGCGCTCGGCACCAACGACATCTACGGCACGGTGGACGGCCTGCGCGCGTCGCAAATCGCGCTGCTCGACACCATCGACACGTATTACGAGCTGGTGAACCGCCGCGTGCCGGGCCACACCGAGCCGCTCGACGAACTGAAGAAGCGCAAGATTTTGATCGACGGTCTGCCCGAAGACCTGCTGCTGCAGATATTCACCGAGAACCAGATCGGCCCGATCTTCTTCGAGATCATCCAGCGCAAGGGCAATCAGGGTTTCGGCGAAGGCAACTTCAAGGCGCTGTTCGAATCGATCGAACTCGACCAGATTCGCCGCGGCGTGGTGCAGGACAAGGCCTGACGTTTTTCCGGCGACACAAATGAAAAGGGCGAAGATCGCGCGATCTTCGCCCTTTTGTGCTTTTGAATCCGCCGCCGCACACCCGGCGACGGATTCGAATGAGTGGAATGCGGCGCGGATCAGCGCGGCATCGCGATGGATTCTGCTGGCGTTACTTCTGCTCCGCCTTGGCGGACGGCAGGACGTTCGTTTCCGCCTTGGCGCTCGTGCCGCTCACGTCGGTCAAGGACCGAACGCACGGCGTGACGGCATTCGCGCCGCTCGGCGTGCGGGCATTCGAATGCAGCGGCGCGCTCATGGCGAAGAAGGCGGCCGAGACCGTCAGGAAGGTCTGGATATGTCGATTATTCATGCTTGTACTCCTTTTTTCAGACTAGCCTGTTGCGGTAATGCCCCATTTATTTCGGGACATTGCGCGGATCCCACAGGTGAGGGAGACCGACAGCATATTCAAGAGCCGGTACTTGCCTGTGCAAGTTTTACACGTTGTTACGTTCGCGAGGCTTGCGACACATCCTTTCTTGCACAAAGACTTGCGCTTGTCACGATCGTTAGGGTGCCGGATCGCGCAGGCGTGAAAAATGCAACGAAATGCTGCGACGCGCCAGCCAGAACGCCACGAACGGCCGCCCACAGGCCGAAGCGGCGGGTTTTTCCGGGTGCTACTATCGAATAAAAGAAGCCAATATGGCGAGCCCGGTTGAAGCATCCACAAGATGCCGATGCCCAGAAGTTCTGGCGATCCCAAAACGGATTGGTTGGATGGAGGAAGACACATAATGAATGCCCCGCTCGACGCAGGTCAGCGCGCTTCGCTCGAAGCCGCACTCGCTTCCGTCACGCTCGACGACAAATACACCCTCGAACGCGGCCGCGCCTACATGAGCGGCATCCAGGCGCTGGTGCGTCTGCCGATGCTGCAACAGGAACGCGACAAGGCCGCCGGTCTGAATACCGCGGGGTTCATCTCCGGCTACCGGGGTTCGCCGCTCGGCGGCCTCGACCAGTCGCTCTGGAAAGCCAAAAAGCACCTCGCCGGTCACGGCATCGTGTTTCAGCCCGGTGTGAACGAAGATCTGGCCGCGACCGCCGTGTGGGGTTCGCAGCAGGTGAATCTGTACCCATCGGCGAAATACGACGGCGTGTTTTCGATGTGGTACGGCAAAGGCCCCGGCGTGGACCGTTGCGGCGACGTCTTCAAGCACGGCAACTCGGCCGGCTCGGCGCAACACGGCGGCGTGCTCGTGCTCGCCGGCGACGACCACGCGGCCAAGTCCTCCACGCTCGCGCATCAGTCCGAACACATCTTCAAGGCCTGCGGCCTGCCCGTGCTGTTCCCGTCCAACGTGCAGGAATATCTCGACTTCGGCCTGCATGGCTGGGCGATGAGCCGCTACTCGGGCCTCTGGGTCGCCATGAAGTGCGTGACCGACGTGGTCGAGTCGTCGGCGTCGGTGGAGATCGACCCGCACCGCACGCGCATCCTGCTGCCCGAAGATTTCGCCATGCCCGAAGGCGGCCTGAACATTCGCTGGCCCGACCCGCCGCTCGTGCAGGAAGCGCGTCTGCTCGACTACAAGTGGTATGCGGCGCTCGCCTACGTGCGCGCCAACAAGATCGACCGCATCGAGATCGATTCGCCGCACGCGCGCTTCGGCATCATGACGGGCGGCAAGGCGTATCTCGACGTGCGCCAGGCGCTCACCGACCTCGGTCTCGACGACGAAACCTGCTCGCGCATCGGCCTGCGCCTGTACAAGGTCGGCTGCGTGTGGCCGCTCGAGGCGCAAGGCGCGCACGCGTTCGCGCGCGGCCTGGAAGAAATTCTCGTGGTCGAGGAAAAGCGCCAGATTCTCGAATACGCGATCAAGGAAGAGCTGTATAACTGGCCCGACGCGCAGCGCCCGCGCGTGTACGGCAAGTTCGACGAAAAGGACGGCGCCGGCGGCGAATGGTCCGTGCCGATGGGCAACTGGCTGTTGCCCGCGCACTACGAGCTTTCGCCCGCGATCATCGCCAAGGCCATCGCCACGCGTCTCGACAAGTTCGAGATGCCGTCGGACGTGCGCGCGCGCATCGCGTCGCGCATCGCCGTGATCGAGGCCAAGGAGCGCGCGCTCGCCAAGCCGCGTGTGCAGGTCGAGCGCAAGCCGTGGTTCTGCTCGGGCTGCCCGCACAATACGTCGACGAACGTGCCCGAGGGCTCGCGCGCAATGGCGGGCATCGGCTGTCACTACATGACCGTGTGGATGGACCGCAGCACCAGCACCTTCAGCCAGATGGGCGGCGAAGGCGTGGCGTGGGTCGGTCAGGCGCCGTTCACCGAGGACAAGCACGTGTTCGCCAATCTCGGCGACGGCACCTACTTCCACTCGGGCTTGCTGGCCATTCGCGCGGCGATCGCGTCGAAGGCCAACATCACCTACAAGATTCTCTACAACGACGCCGTGGCGATGACGGGCGGCCAGCCCGTGGACGGCGTGCTGACGGTGCCGCAGATCACGCATCAGCTCGCGTCCGAAGGCGCGAAGAAGATCGTGATCGTCACCGACGAGCCGGAAAAGTACCAGGGCGAACCGGCTGCGAAACTCGCGCCCGGCGTGACGATTCATCATCGCGACCAGCTCGACGCGATGCAGCGCGAACTGCGCGAGGTCACCGGCACGACGATCCTGATCTACGACCAGACCTGCGCGACGGAAAAGCGCCGCCGCCGCAAACGCGGCGCGTATCCCGATCCGGCCAGGCGCGTGGTCATCAACGAGGCCGTGTGCGAAGGCTGCGGCGACTGCTCGGTGCAGTCGAACTGCCTCTCGGTCGAACCGCTCGAGACCGAATACGGCACGAAGCGCCAGATCAACCAGTCCACCTGCAACAAGGACTATTCGTGCGTGAAGGGCTTTTGCCCGAGCTTCGTGACGGTCGAAGGCGGCCAGTTGCGCAAGCCCAAGCCCAGCAGCGTGGCCGACGAAGCGATGCCCACGGTGCCCACGCCCGAGGTGCCCGCCATCGCGCGCCCGTACGGCGTGCTCGTCACGGGCGTGGGCGGCACGGGCGTGGTCACGATCGGCGCGCTGCTCGGCATGGCCGCGCACCTCGAAGCCAAGGGCGTGACCGTGCTCGACGTGACCGGCCTCGCGCAGAAAGGCGGCGCGGTGATGAGCCACGTGCAGATCGCCAACCGTCCCGACGACATCCACGCCACGCGCATCGCCATGGGCGAGGCAAGCCTCGTGATTGGCTGCGACGCGATCGTGACCGCCGGCGACGACTGCGTCTCGCGCATGCAGGCCGGCGTCACGCACGTGGTGCTCAACAGCGCGCCCACGCCCACGGCCGAGTTCATCAAGAATCCGCAGTGGCAATTTCCGGGTTCGAACACGGAAGCCGACGTGCGCGCGGCCGCGGGCACCGACCACGTGGCGACCGTCGATGCCAACCGCTACGCGCTCGCGCTGCTCGGCGACGCCATCTACACGAATCCGTTCGTGCTGGGCTACGCGTGGCAAAAAGGCTGGCTGCCGCTCACGCACGAGTCGCTCACGCGCGCGATCGAACTCAACGCCGTGCAGGTCGAGAAGAATCTCGCGGCGTTCGAATGGGGCCGTCGCGTCGCGCACGACCGCGCGGCTGTCGATCAGCTCGTGAAGAAGCCGTTGCCGCAGCAAAACGCAGACTCTGCGGGCGCGAAGATCGTCTCGCTGCACACGCCCAAGGCGCTCGACACGCTCATCGAAAAGCGCGCGCAGTATCTCGCCGCGTATCAGAACGCAGCGTATGCGCAACGTTATCGCGCGTTCGTCGAGACCGTGCGCGCGGCCGAGGCGAAGCTCGAACGCCCCGAAGGCCAGCAGGCGCTCACCGAAGCCGTGGCGAAAAATCTGCACAAGCTGATGGCGTACAAAGACGAGTACGAAGTCGCGCGCCTTTACGCCGATCCCGCGTTCGTCGAGAAGATCAAGGCGAGTTTCGAAGGCGACTGGAAGCTCAACTTCCATCTCGCGCCGCCCTCGTTCGCGAAGCACGACGACAAGGGCAAGCTCGTGAAGAAGCAATACGGCCCGCGCATGCTGGGCGCGATGCGCGTGCTCGCGAAGCTCAAGTTCCTGCGCGGCACGGCGCTCGATCCGTTTGGCCGCACCGAGGAACGCCGTCACGAACGCGCGCTCATCGGCGAATACGAAGCGTTGATGCGCGAAGTGATCGGCGGCCTGAGCGACGCGAACCTGGCGCTCGCGCTCGAACTCGCGAATCTGCCCGACGCCATTCGCGGCTACGGTCACGTGAAGGAGAACAACCTCAAGGCCACGCGCGCGAAATGGGCCACGCTGCTCGCGAAGTGGCGCTCGCCGGAGAACGGTGCGGCGCGCCATGCGGCGTGAGGATTTGAGGCAACGCTGAAGCCGTAAAAACAAAGGGCGCGCCGTGGTGAACGGCGCGCCCTTTTCTTTCGGTGAAAGCCGCTCGCTTACTTCGCGTTCGCGCTCTTCGCCACCGCTGCGTTGGCGGCCGCCACGGCCGTCATGTTGATGATGCGTCGCACCGTGGCCGCCGGCGTGAGGATGTGCACCGGCTTCGATGCGCCCAGCAGGAACGGGCCGACCGTCACGCCTTCGCCGCCGATCATCTTCAGCAGGTTGTAGGCGATGTTGGCCGCTTCCACGTTCGGCATGATGAGCAGGTTCGCTTCACCCGAAAGCGTCGTGCCCGGGAACGACTGCTTGCGGATCAGCTCGGAAAGCGCGGCGTCGCCGTGCATTTCGCCGTCCACTTCCAGTTGCGGCGCGCGTTGCGCGATCAGCTCGCGCGCGGCCTGCATGCGCTGCGACGTCGACGACCGCACGCTGCCGAAGTTCGACGACGAAAGCAGCGCGACCTTCGGCACGATGCCGAACTTCTCGATCTCGCGCGCGGCGAGAATCGTCATGTCGGCGAGTTGCTCGGCGCTCGGCACTTCGTTCACATACGTATCGCAGATGAACAGATTGCGGCCCGGCAGCATCAGCAGGTTCATCGCCGCGAAGTTTTCGGCATGACTCGCCCGGCCGATCACCTGCTCGATGTGCTTCAGGTGCGCGTCGAAGCTGTTCACGAGACCACAGATCATGCCGTCCGCGTCGCCGAGGTGCACGAGAATCGCGCCGATCAGCGTGTTGAACTTGCGCATCGCGGCCTTCGCCACGTCTGGCGTCACGCCGTGGCGCGCGCCGAGTTCGTGATACGCCTGCCAGCACTTCTGGTAACGCGGATCGTCTTCGGGATCGACGATCTCGAAGTCGGTGCCGGGGCGCAGCTTCGAGCCCATTTTCTGCAAGCGCATTTCCACCACGGAAGGACGGCCGATGATGATCGGACGCGCGATCTTCTCGTTCAGCACGAATTGCGCGGCGCGCAGCACGCGTTCGTCTTCGCCCTCGGCGAACACGATGCGCGCCGGGCTCGACTTCGCGGCGGCGAACACGGGGCGCATGACCATGCCCGTGCGATAGACCGTCGCGCCGAGTTCCTCGCGGTACGCGTCCATGTCCTGGATCGGGCGCGTGGCCACGCCCGAATCCATCGCGGCTTGCGCCACGGCCGGCGCGATCTTGATGATGAGGCGCGGGTCGAACGGCTTCGGGATCAGGTATTCCGGGCCGAATTCGAGCGAGTGGCCTTCATATGCCTTCGCGACTTCGTCGCCCTGATCGGTTTCTTCCGCGAGTTCGGCGATCGCGCGCACGCACGCGAGCTTCATCTCTTCCGTGATGGTGGTCGCGCCCACGTCGAGCGCGCCGCGGAAGATGAACGGGAAGCACAGCACGTTGTTCACCTGGTTCGGATAGTCCGAACGGCCCGTGGCGATGATCGCGTCCGGGCGCACCTTCTTCGCGTCTTCCGGGCGGATTTCCGGCTCCGGGTTAGCGAGCGCGAGAATCAGCGGCTTCGTGCCCATGTCGACGACCATCTCGGGCTTGAGCACGCCCGCGCTCGAACAGCCGAGGAACACGTCCGCGCCCTTGATGGCGTCGCCGAGCGTGCGCGCCGCCGTGTTCGCCGCGTAACGCTCCTTCGACGGATCGAGATTGCCGCGGCCTTCGTAGATCACGCCCTTCGAGTCCGTGACCAGCACGTTGTCTTTCTTCAGACCGAGGTTCACGAGCAGGTCGAGGCAGGCAATGGCCGCCGCGCCCGCGCCCGAACACACGAGCTTCACTTCGTCGAGCTTCTTGCCGACCACTTTCAGGCCGTTGAGAATCGCCGCCGAAGCGATGATGGCGGTGCCGTGCTGGTCGTCGTGGAAGACGGGAATCTTCATGCGCTCGCGCAGCTTCTTCTCGATGTAGAAGCACTCGGGCGCCTTGATGTCTTCGAGGTTGATGCCGCCGAGCGTGGGCTCGAGCATGGCGATCGCATCGACGAGCTTGTCCGGATCGGTTTCGTCGAGTTCGATGTCGAACACGTCGATGCCCGCGAACTTCTTGAAGAGGCAGCCCTTGCCTTCCATGACCGGCTTGGCCGCGAGCGGGCCGATGTTGCCGAGACCGAGCACCGCGGTGCCGTTCGTCACGACGCCCACGAGGTTCGCGCGCGAGGTGTACTTCTGCGCGTCGAGCGGTTCGTCGTAGATCGCCATACACGCGGCGGCCACGCCCGGCGAATACGCGAGCGACAAATCGAGCTGGTTCGACAGCGGCTTGGTCGGCGTGACCGAAATCTTGCCGGGCTTCGGATTCTGGTGATAAGCGAGCGCGCTTTGCTTCAGTTGTTCATCCATTTTCGGGCCTGCCAGGGCGTGAGAGACGTGAAAGAAAGAGAATCTGTTTTATGTAGTCGAGCCGACGGTTCCCGTGGCGTGCGCAGCGATCGGCGGCGGGTCCGGCTCACGCGATGAAGCCCGCGCATGAGCGACGCGAGTGCGACAGCGGCACGACGGCAAGGCAATCGAAGCCGGTCATCGGCGTGTCACGGCCGATCCAGAACGGGCGCAGCCGATCTGACGGGGCGATCAGTGTACACCGCGTATTTGACGCGTCGACCTGGTTCAAAGACGGATAGCCGGCATTTGCGGCGGCGATGATGCGGCGCGTCAGCGCGCGTGAAAACCTGCGAGGAATCGTGAAGGGCGCGCGTTGCGCGAAGAACGGCGCCGTTGCGTCACGCAGTCGTGCGCGGTGTACGCGCTGCCTCGAAAGCGTCACGCGGCGATGCTGCGGAGCAGCGTGACAGCGCATATCGAGATAGATGCGGCGATGCGTCGCGGTACGCGGGTGCGAACGCTGCGCGAAGGCCGCTCGAAGCGCGTGCAACGCCCGCCGCGAGATCTCGCGCGGCGTATCGATCAGTCGAGCGCGGCGCCGCGCCGTTCGGGAATCAGCAGGAGCGTGGCGAGAATGTCGAGCACGTAGATCGAGGCGAGCATGCCCAGCGCCGCCGTGAACGAATAGCGCGCGGCGAGCGCGCCCACGGCGAGCGGCCCGAAACCGCCCACGGCGCGGCCAATGTTGAACAGCACGTTCTGCGCGGTGGCGCGCGCGGCCGTGGGGTACAGCTCGGAGATGAGCGCGCCGTAGCCGCCGATCATGCCGTTCACGAACACGCCCATGGCCGCGCCGCCGATCAGCAGCGCGAACGGCGTCGAGAGTTGCGCGTAGACGAACACCATCACCACGGCGCCCGCCTGGTAGAACAGAAACGCGGGACGGCGCCCGAAGCGGTCGGCCGCCACGCCGAACAGCCAGATGCCGAGCGCCATGCCCGCCACGGTGGCGGCGGTCCACAAGCCGGACTTCGTCAGCGAATAGCCGAACGACTTCGAGAGATACGCGGGCAGCCAGATCATCAGCCCGTAATAGCCGAAGTTCTGCACCGAGCACAGCACGGCCACGCCGAAACTCGCGCGCGTGGTGCGCGCATCGGCGACCAGCATGCGCAGCGCGCGCGGCTGCTCGTGGCGCGCCGTCTGCGCCACGCGCTCGCGATGCGCGACGAACAACGCGGGCTCCTCCACACGGCGGCGCACGACGAACGACACCACCGCCGGCAGCAAGCCGATCGCGAACATGCCGCGCCAGCCGATCACCGGCAGCAGCGCGGGCGTGAGCAACGCGGCCGCCAGCACGCCGAGCTGCCAGCCGAGCCCGACATACGACGACGCCCGCGCACGCAGCCGCGCGGGCCACGCCTCGGCCACGAGCGCCATGCCAATACCGAACTCGCCGCCGAGCCCGATGCCCGCGATCGTCCGGTACACCAGCAAATCGGCGTAACCGCGCGCGAGCGCGCACAGGCCCGTGAACACGGCGAACAGCAGGATCGTCCACGTGAGCACGCGCACGCGGCCGTAGCGGTCGCTGAGCAAACCGAACACGATGCCGCCGACCACGGCGCCCACCAGCGTCCACGTGACGAGGCCGCCCGCCTGCGCGCCCGACAGATGGAGGTCGGCGCTGATCGCGGGCAGCATGAAGCCGAGCATCAGCAGGTCGAAGCCGTCCATCGCGTAACCGAGCACCGAAGCGACGAGCGCGCGCAAGGCGTGGCCGCGCGAGGTATCGGCGGAAGCGGGCGTGGGAACGGCGGTCATGGCGAAGCGGTCCTGAAAAGCGAGTAAAGCGCGAGATGCGGAAAGAAAGCGCACCGATGCACGATGATGCGCGAAAATCACGTTGGAGCGGGCAATGTGGGCGCGACTCCAAGGCCGCCCGCCGCGCCGCGAATGGGCCGCTCGCACTCAGCGGCGGCATCGACCGGAACGAAGCGAGTCGAAACGAAACCAGACCAAACGAGACGAACCGACGACGCGAACGGGCGTGAGTGTAAAGGCGGCCGCGGACCGTCACAACCGCGAAAACAAATGCGCGTCGTCACGCCCGATGCTGCGATCGCGCCCCGGATTTCGCCCCGCTGCCCGTCTTCGGCCCCGGGACATGGCACGTCGGCCGACTCGTCGGCGCTCGTCAAGTCGGGTAAAATACCGGCCTACGCGCGCAAGAGAAGCCGTCCGGACCGAGCGAATCGTTCTGACCGAAAAGGTCGGAAGATCGGCGCCTCCGGGCCGCGCACCGCGGATTCGCCGGGGCCAGCCCCCGGGCCGCCGTGCCAGCGCCACCGGGCCTCGCGCCCACCCTCCTCCCGCTCATATCCAAGGATTCGCCCATGACAGGCAACGATCGCCAGACGATCTCGGACACGACCGCCAAGATGCTGCTCGAAGTGCAAGCCGTGCACTTCAACGCCGAAAAGCCGTTCATCTTCACTTCCGGCTGGGCGAGCCCGGTCTACATCGACTGCCGCAAGCTGATCTCGTATCCGCGCGTGCGCCGCGGCCTGATGGAAATGGCCGAAGCCACCATCCTGCGCGACGTCGGCTACGAACAGATCGACGCCGTTGCCGGCGGCGAAACCGCGGGCATCCCGTTCGCCGCATGGCTGTCGGACCGCCTGATGGTGCCGATGCAGTACGTGCGCAAGAAGCCGAAGGGTTTCGGCCGCAACGCGCAGATCGAAGGTCTGCTCACGGAAGGCCAGCGCGTGCTGCTCGTCGAAGACCTGACCACGGACAGCCGCAGCAAGATCAACTTCATCAACGCGCTGCGTACGGCCGGCGCGCAGGTGAACCACTGCTTCGTGCTGTTCCACTACAACATCTTCAAGGAAAGCGTTTCGGTCCTGAAGGACATCGACGTCGACCTGCACGCGCTCGCCACGTGGTGGGACGTGCTGCGCGTCGCCAAGGAATCGGGCTATTTCGAAACGAAAACGCTCGACGAAGTCGAGAAGTTCCTGCACGCACCGGCCGAATGGTCGGCGGCGCACGGCGGCGCGACTTCGGCACCGCAGTAAGACTGCCGCGTCGCCCTCGCGCGACGCACCAGCAAAAAGGCCATCTGCTTTCGAGGCAGATGGCCTTTTTTCTTTGGCGCCGCGCAATTGAACCGCGAATGGTCACTTCACACCGAATTCGCGACCGGAATCACAGCAAACGTCAACAGGCGGCTTCGCTCGATGCGCGCTCAATGCGGCGCGGGTTCCGTCTCGCCGCCGCCCTCGGGCGCATGCGAGGAAAGATTGAGCAAACCGTTGCTCTGCGCGTACTGAAATAGCTCGGAGTCACGATCGAGTCCGAGCTTGCGCATTGCCGTATTTTTTTGCGTACTTATTGTCTTAATACTGCGATTCAATTTTTCAGATATCTCTTTAATTGTCATCCCCGAAACAAAAAGTCGAACGACTTCCAGCTCGCGTTTCGAGAGAATCACTTCGTCGGTTTTGCCGCCGCTATTAATGCGCAATTGATCGAGCGCGACTTTCACCTGCGGGCTCATGTACTCGATGTTGCGGCTCACGTGCTGCACCGCGAGCCCGATATGGCTCAGGTCGTCGGACTTGTGCACGACGGCGATCACGCCGAGTTCGCCGAGACGCTTGAGCAGCGCGGCATTCTCCAGCATGGTCAGCACGACGATGGGAATGTGCGAAAAATTGCGCCGCAGATAACCGATGAGCGGCAAGCCGTCGCCGTACTGGCCGCCCGGCATGGCGAGGTCCGTCACGAGCACGTCGCACGGCATGGTTTGCAGCGCTTTTACGAGTTCGGTCGATTGGCGCGCACGGCCAACTACCTGGATTCCGGGGAAGTTGAGCAGTGCGTGTTCAGCACCAAACAAGATCACCGGATGATCGTCGGCGACTACGACCCTGATTGGCTGCTGCATCACCCCTCCGCATTTAGGCAAAACCGATTGCCTCGTTCCCGCGCGTGCTTTCGCTATAACTTCACAACTTGATTGATTGCTTCTTTCACGCGCAATGACTCCAAACATTTCGTCTGGAGAACACTCGACTATAGCCGAATTCGCAGCTTCGCTTGAGCGCGCTCAGGCAAATCCCCTGTCGTTCATACCGCTATATTGAATCAAATTCGATCCGAAGGACAAATCAAAATCGCCCTTCAGGGATTTGTGGCCTTAATTTCACAATTCTTTAGGAGAAATCGCTAATGCGGACTCCCAAATTTTCAGACTCAATGAGTTTTTGGCTTGCATTTACGCATTTTCTGCTTGCGGCGATGCTGGGCTCCACGATGAATTTCGCCTGTGCAGGCGAAATTTTCACGTTGATGAGCAACGATTTTGCCGAGGGCGGCAAGATCGGCACGCAGCAGGTCTTCAACTCGGCGGGCTGCAATGGCGCGAACCGGTCGCCCGCGCTGTCGTGGCGCAACGCCCCCGCGGGCACGCGCAGCTTCGCCATTACCGTTTTCGATCGCGACGCCCCGGGCCGCGGCTGGTGGCACTGGGCCGCGGCGAATCTGCCCGCGCGCGTGACGAGCGTGCCTGAAAACGCCAGCGCGTCCGGCGCGCTAAGCAAGTTGGGCAGCGTGGAAGCGCGCAACGATTTCGGCGTCGATGGCTATGGCGGCCCGTGCCCGCCGCCCGGCAAACCGCATCGCTACGTGATCACCGTGCATGCGCTGCGCGTGGACGCCTTGCCGCTCGCGCAAGGCCGCCCCGCCGCGCTGTTCGATCACGAGATCGAAGACGCCGAACTCGGGCGCGCGCAGCTCACCGTCAACTATGGCCGATGACAGGCGCGGCGGCCGCCGCTCGGACCGCGAACGCGATGGCACGCGGGCCGACCTGTGACGAACAGCCGGGGAAGGAGCGACCGAGCGCTCGGGTGCGAGCGCCTGCGCGACGTCCGGCTGCGCAGTGTGATTAGATGACGCGTCGCGCTGCGCGACGCTCGCTGCCAACGTTCGCGTCCCTTCCCCCTTCAGCCACGGAGTGTTTCATGTCCCGAATCGTCATTGCGTATCACAGCGGCTACGGCCACACGAAGAAACTCGCGGAAAGCGTGCTCGAAGGCCTGCAAGGCGCGGGCGCCGACGCGAAGCTGATCGCCGTTGCCGAGATCGACGATGCGGGCTGGGCCGAACTCGACGCCGCCGACGCCATCGTGTTCGGTGCGCCGACCTACATGGGCGGGCCGTCCGCGCCGTTCAAGGCGTTCGCCGACGCCAGTTCGAAGGCGTGGTTCACGCAAAAGTGGAAGGACAAGATCGCGGCCGGCTTCACGAACTCCGCCACCATGAACGGCGACAAATTCTCGACCATCCAGTATTTCGTCACGCTGGCCATGCAGCACGGCATGGTCTGGACCGGCACCGGCATGATGCCCGCCAACACCAAGGCCGCCACGCGCAACGACGTCAACTTCGTGGGCGGCTTCACGGGCCTGCTCGCGCAATCGCCCGCCGACGCCACGCCCGAGGAAGGCCCGCTGCCCGGCGACCACGAAACGGCGCGCGCGTTTGGCGTGCGCGTGGCGGCCGTGACCTCGCGCTGGCTCGCGGGCCGCGCTTCGAACGTCTGAGGCGTTCGAAACGCGGCCGCGCGGCGCCGGCATGAACGGGACGCCGCGCGGAACGCGTGCGGAACCATCGCGCGGCGCGTCTTGTCCTTACGGGTAAGCCCCGATTTTTTCCCGATACGTTCACACGCGTGCACGCATGAAGTCTTAAAATACCGTTCCCGCGCCGCCCTGGGTGACGGGCGGCTTGTCCGCCCGCCTGGCGCGCCTGCGTTGCAACCCCAAATCACCGCGTTCAGAGAGATTGAGATGAGCACGAAAGTTTTTGTCGACGGACAGGAAGGCACGACCGGCCTGAAGATTTTCGAATACCTGTCGCCGCGCACCGACGTCGAGATCCTGCGGATCGACGACGCGAAGCGCAAAGACGTCGAGGAACGCCGCCGCCTCATCAACGCCTCGGACGTCACGTTCCTGTGCCTGCCCGACGTCGCTTCGCGTGAATCGGCTTCGCTCGTCGACAACGACCGCACGGTGCTGATCGACGCGAGCACGGCGTTCCGTACGGACCCGAGCTGGGCCTACGGCCTGCCCGAACTGACCAGGGCGCAGCGCGACAAGGTGCGCCAGTCGAAGCGCATTGCCGTGCCGGGCTGCCACGCTTCGGCGTTCGTGCTGGCCATGCGCCCGCTGGTCGAAGCCGGTCTGGTGGCGCCGGAGTTCGCCGCGCACAGCTATTCGCTCACGGGCTACAGCGGCGGCGGCAAGAAAATGATCGCCGAGTACGAAGCCGGCGGCAACGCGAAGCTGATGAGCCCGCGCCCCTACGCGCTCGGCCTCACGCACAAGCATCTGCCGGAAATGGCGTTCCATGGCGCGCTGAAGAACGCGCCGATCTTCACGCCGATCGTCGGCCCGTTCTACAAGGGTCTCGCGGTCACGACCTATTTCTCGCCGAAGCAACTCACGCGCGGCGCGAAGCCGCAAGACGTGCAGGCGCTGTTCGCCGAGTACTACGCCGGTGAGGCGTTCGTGCGCGTGGCGCCCTTCAACGCCGACGACAACCTCGACGCCGGCATGTTCGACGTGCAGGCCAACAACGACACGAACCGCGTGGATCTGTTCGTGTTCGGCAACGACGAGCAGTTCGTCACGGTCGCGCGCCTCGACAACCTCGGCAAGGGCGCCTCGGGCGCGGCGATCCAGTGTATGAACCTCGCGATCGGCGCGGCGGAAGACACGGGTCTCGCAGGCTGAATGACGCGCGTTCGCGCGTGAACGCTGAAAAGCAAAAAGCCGGCTCTCGAAGCCGGCTTTTTTTATGCGCGCCCAGAAAATGCTCGATGAAAAAGCGCTGGACGAAAAAAAGCCCGCCGTGTTTGGCGGGCTGAATCCATATCAGAGGAGACATGGAGGAGACAGGAACCAGTATAGCGACTAGCGTGATGCGACGCAACATGTAAAGTAGGGTGCGCCCTAAATGTCGTATCAGCACAACACGGTCGTCACAGTCCTGTCATCGAGAGAATCAGCGTGAGCTGGTCGAGCCCGACGGGGCGCACGAGATGCACGTCGAAGCCTGCCGCGAGCGCCGCGTCGCGGTGGCGCGATTCGCCCCAGCCCGAAATGGCGATGAGCATGGGCACGTGCGGCGCGGCGGGTATCGCGCCCTGCGCAGAACCCGGCCGCGACGCCGCGAGCAGCGGCCGCGCCAGTGCCTCGGGATCGTCGGCGGCGAGCGAAAGCGCCACGATCGCCACGGCGGGCGCCTCGCGTGCGGCGGCCGCCACAGCTTCGTCGAGCGTGCGCGCGAGCGTCACCTCGTAGCCGAGATCGGTCAGCAGGGTGTCCAGGCCGGTGAGCGACGTCTCGTCGTTATCGGCGATCAGGATGCGCGTGGCCACTTTCCCTCTCCCGCGCCGGGCGCTGCCTTCGCTGCCATGTCATCGAGGCCTCATCGACGCAACCGCCGCCGGTGCCGGGAATCGGCGCCGTCAGGCCGTTGCGATGCGCCCCATTTTCCATAGCCGCAATCCCACGATTTGTGCGTCAGCGCGCGGTCATCGACACTTTCGCGGGAGAAAGATCAAAAAACGCGCGATTTCCCTCGCGCAAGCCATTCGGTCGGCTAGCAGTAGCCAACCGGTAGCCGGCCGAACTCAACCTTGCCGCCCGGCGCGCCGCGCCGCCACCTTGCCGAGCACCGCGAAATCGCGTTCGCCGTCGCCGTTCGCCACGGCTTCGAGCAGGCTGTCGCGCAACACGCTTGCAACCGGCAGCGGCGTCGACACCGCGTCGGCGGCCGCGAGCGCGAGCCGCACGTCCTTCAGGCCGAGCCGCGCCTTGAACAGCGCGGGCTCGTAACGGCCTTCGGCGATCATGCCGCCGTAACCCGCATACACCGGACCAGGAAACGGGCCGCCCGTCACCACGTCGAGGAAATCGCGCATCGCCACGCCGTAGCCGCCCAACAGCGCGGCCGCCTCGCCGAGCGATTCCACCGCCGAGGCCAGCATGAAATTCGCGGCCAGCTTCATCACGTTCGCGTGCTGCGGCTCGGCGCCCACGCGCCATGTTTTCTGGCCAATCACGTCGAAGAGCGGCTGCACGCGGTCGATCGCCTCGCTCGCGCCCGCGGCCATGATCGTGAGCTTCGCGGCCTGCGCCGCGTCCGGGCGGCCGAGCACCGGCGCGGCCACGTACTGGATGCCGTGCGCCGCGTGCTCCTGAGCGAGCGTTTGCGCGAGAGCGACCGAGATGGTCGCCATGTTCACGTGCACGAGGCCGCGCGGCGCGCGTTCGAGCAGCGCGGCGTCGATGACCTCGCGCAACGCGGCGTCGTCGGCGAGCATCGAAATCGCCGCGTCGCCGCTGAACGCCTCGGCCGGCGTCGCGACCACGCGCGCGCCCTGCCGCGCGAGCGCCTGCGCCTTGGCCGCCGTGCGATTCCACACGCGCACCGTATGTCCCGCCTCGAGCAGATTGCCCACGATCGCGGCGCCCATTTCACCGAGACCGATAAAACCGATATCCATCGCCATCGTCGTGCTCCTTTCGTTCTTTCGCTTTCGTCAGCCCGTTCGCGGCAGCTTGCGCCTGGCTTCGCGCCTGGCTCTGGGCCATCGACGGGAAACGAGCAGTACAGCACAACGCGGGCGAGCGCGCCGGAGCGCGGGCAAGCGCGGCGCGGCCGAAGGCCACAGCGAGCGCTGGGCGACGAAGCGCGCGGACCGAATCGCGCAACGCCCGCGCGAAACGAACCGGTGCCCCGATCGCGCGATCCCGCGCGCGCGGGCAAACACGCCTCGGCAGCCATGGCCGCGCGGTGCCATACTGCTTCGATGGTCACCGCCACCTTCCGCTTCTACGAGGAGCTGAACGATTTCCTTGCGCGACCGCTGCGACGGCGCGCGTTCTCCCACGCCTGCGCGCACGACGCCACGGCGAAGCACATGATCGAGGCGCTCGGCGTGCCGCACACCGAGGTCGAGCTGATCCTCGTGAACGGCGAATCGGTGGGCTTCGATCATCCGCTTGCCGACGGCGACCGCGTGGCCGTGTATCCGAAGTTCGAAGCGCTCGACATCCGCCCGCTGCTGCGCGTGCGCGACGCGCCGCTGCGCGAGCCGCGCTTTATCGCCGACGCGCATCTCGGCGGCCTCGCGCAACTGCTGCGGCTCGCGGGTTTCGACACGCTCTACGACAACCATTTCGCCGACGACGCCATCGAAACGCTCGCGGGCGCCGAGCAGCGCATCGTGCTCTCGCGCGACCGCGAACTGCTCAAGCGCCGCGGCATCACGCACGGCTGCTACGTGCGCGCGCTCAAGCCGCCCGCGCAGGCGCGCGAGATTTTCGAGCGCCTCGATCTCGCCGCGAGCGCGCGGCCGTTCCGGCTGTGTCTGCTGTGCAACGCGCCGCTACGCCGTGTCGACCGCGACGCCGTGCGCGAGCGCGTTCCCGAGGGCGTTTTCGCGCGCCAGACGCGCTTCGTGACCTGCGACGTGTGTCGCCGCGTTTTCTGGGAAGGCACGCACTGGCAGCGCATGCGCACGCTCGTCGACGGCTTGACGCACGAGGCGGCCGCCGCCGCGCGAGCGGGCGACATGCCAGACGATGGGCAGAACGACACGCCGAAGCCAACGCCGAACGCATCGGCGCAAAAAACCACCGACGACCATGCCGGCGGCGACGAGGACGCGAACGCGCGCGCCTGAACCCGCCCCACGCCGCCATGGACGCACGCGGGCGAGCGCGTACAATGCGCGCCACCGCATTCCACCGGAGCACGACAGATGGCCATGAAGAAAACCGACCTTGAGAAGAACAAGGCGCTCAAATTGATGCAGGCGACCCACAAGGCCGGCCCCGACCGCTTCGGCAAGAGCTCGGCGGCGGCGCCCGCGCTCGATCGCCGCGAGCAACGCAAGCTGGACCAGGCGCAAGGCCTCGTGCCGTTCGCCTGCAAGCTCAACGCCGAACTCGTCGAGAAGCTGAAGGCGCGCGCCGAAGGCCACGAAGGCGGCGTCAACGCGCTGGTCGGCGAACTGCTCGAAACGGCGCTGGCGAAGGCGTCTTAAGCGGCGTCGGAATCGGCGTCGGAATCGGCGTCACCCCGGGCGGGACGGCAATCGTCAGATCAATTCCGGCACGCCAACCCACCCCGTCGGCGGACGAAAAAAAAGCCAGAGCAAAGCTCTGGCTTTTTTCATGGCGAAGGAACGCTTAGTTCTGCGCGCCCTTGTCCGACGTGCCGGCGGCCGAGGCGCTGTCCGAAACGGCAGCGCGCTTGCCGTGATGCTTGAGCTTCTTGTGCGTCTTCTTGGCCTTTGCCGGAGCGCTGGCAGCCGGAGCCGTTGCAGCGGCGCCCGATGCGTCCTGAGCGAAAGCCTGAACCGAAATAAGTGCGACGGATGCGGCGATGAGCGAGGCGATAATCTTCTTCATCTGTTGTTCCCCAAACCTGACAAATTGACGGCACGTTGTGAATTAGAACAGCGCAAGCCGCGAAACGATCCGTTGGCCGATCTGACGGCGTTTCGCGCGATGCAGTATTACGCAGCGTAGGGCATTTGTCATCCGTAAATCCCCGCGAACGCGCCGGTTGTATTTTCCGGACGACACCCGCCTTTCAATTGGGATACGATCGATGTTTGCGCGGCGTTTTTCACGCTTTTTTCGCGCGTCATGGGGCGCAAATCGGGCTTTGCCGCGTCGCGATCAGTACGATCGATTCGTATGATCGATTCGCGGGCTCACCTGGACTTCCGCTGCCCAGGTTCGAGTCGCCTGTTCGTCCCACGCCGCGCATTGCCGCTCGCATTCGCCCGCACCCGCCCTCCGCACCACCGAGTTTTCGCCTTGAAATCCGCCACCCGCCGCCATGTGCGCGCCAATCTGCTGATGCTCGTCGCCGCCCTGATCTGGGGGTCGGCGTTCGTCGCCCAACGCCTGAGCCTCGACGCCATTGGCCCGTTCCTTTTCACCGGCATCCGCTTTCTGCTGGGCGCGGCCGTCGTGCTCACGTTCGTGGGACTGCGCCGCCGCGCCAATCGCGCAAACCTGGCCGCCGCGCCGCTCTTCGACGCCGCAGTGATGCGCTCGGGCGCGGTGCTCGGCCTCGTGCTCGCGGTCGCCATCTCGCTGCAGCAGATCGGCCTCGGCTACACGAAAATTGCCAATGCGGGCTTCATCAGCTCGCTTTATGTCGTGATCGTGCCGATTTTCGGCGTGTTCCTGCGCCATCGCACGGGCGCGGGCACGTGGATCGGCGCGGCGCTCGCGGCCGTCGGGCTCTATTTCCTCAGCATCAGCGAGCATTTTTCGGTGATGGACGGCGACTGGTATCAACTCGGCTGCGCCATCGTGATTTCCGTGCAGGTGATGCTCGTGAGCCACTACGCGCCGCGGCACGACCCGCTCGCGCTTTCCATCGTGCAGTTCGTCGCGTGCGGCGCGGTGTGTCTCGCGATCGGCCTCGCGTGCGAACCGCTGCGTCTCGCCGATGTCGTGCGCGCCGCGCCCACGATCCTGTATGGCGGCGCGCTCTCTGTCGGCGTGGCCTACACGCTGCAGGTGGTCGCGCAGCGCGACGCCGCGCCCGCGCACGCCGCCGTGATCTTCAGCATGGAAGGCGTGTTCGCGGCCATCGCGGGTTGGGCGGCGCTCGGCGAAACGCTCACGGCGCGCGCGCTCGGCGGCTGCGCGCTGATGCTCGGCGGTTTGCTCGCGTGTCAATTGCTGCCCGCGTGGCAGGCGCGCGCGCGGGCACGGCAAGCCGCGACCCACCCGGCCGAAACGGTTTAGCGGAGGCGGACGCGAGCGCCGCGGATTGCGCGATGCGATTCGTCGTGGGCGCCGCCTGATGCGTGCGGTTTCTCGCGCGCCTACCCCACCGATCCCGTTTCAAAAACTTCGAAAAACGTCGCCTGCGAGCGGCGTTTTTTTTCGCGCTGGCCACGGGCTGTGGACAAGATGCGCGCGCAACGAATTCGGCCGAGTTATCCACGTCATCCTCTGGACAAACTGGGGACGACCTGGCGAACGAACTGTGGATGAGTTCTTGATAACTTCACTTCGCGGGCAAACGGTCGAAAAGTTATCCCCGAAGCGCAAAACGCGTACAGCGCTTGTCCGCATGGCTGTCCTTTTCGCATCGATTTGAACCGGCACGCAATTTCTGGGTTGTCCACATCTCATCCCAGGGCTTGTTAACAACTACTACCTATAAATATAAATACTCATATAACTATGAGAAGAAGTACGTCGCTCGCTGCGCTCGCGTGCTGCGCTTGCGCGCAGTGAAATGAGAAACGCGCCGGTCGCGAAGCGTCGACGTGAAAAACTACATGCGCGCGATGCGATCGACGAAGCGCGGCACACCGAGCAACGCGCGTCGCGCGATCGAGCGGCGAATATCGTGACGCGTGCCCGAGAACGCGACCGTCTCGCTTTCGCAATACACGCGGTCGCCGTGGCGGCAGGCCCACGCGAAGCAGTGCGCCACGACGGCGCGCGGATCGTCGTGATCGAGCGATAACGTGCCCATGCTGGCGAACGCAACGGTCGCCGCGTTGGCGGGATGCAGCGCAGGCGGCCCGAGCGCGCCTTGCGCGGCTTCGCGCGCGACGGCCTCGCTCAGCGCACCTTCGCGGTCGAGCGTCGGCGCCTGGACGCCCGGAAGCGTCCTGATGGCGGCTTCCGGGTAAGCGATGTAGCCCAGCGCGAGACAACGCGGCGCGCCGCGCTGTTCGGCCAGCATCGCGGCGATCGCGCCCGCCGTGCAGGTTTCCACGCTCGCGAGCACGAGCGAACGCGAGATCAGATACCCGACGATCTGCTTCGAAACGTTCATCGTTGATTCATTTCGGGAGAGGGAAGCGACGAGTGTCGCATGGGGGCGTTTTGCCCGATCCGCGTCTGGCGCGCCTGGGTATCGCCACTTCATGGGCGCGACATCGCCATGAAAAGGCGTGCCTCCTTTCGGAGGCACGCCTTTGCGGGAACGCCGGAACACCAGTGCCGATCCGCGGCCGCGCTTTTACGACGACGCGTGCGCCACTAACCGTGCGCGACTAGCCGTCCGCCACTAACCGTGCGTCACTAGCCGTGCGCGACTAGCCGTGCGCCATCATCTTCGCGATCGCCGGTTCGAGCTGCCGCAGCCCCACCGTCGCCGGTTCGGCCTCGACCACGCCGAAGCATTCGGTACGGCGCGGCGCCGGATCGACGAGAAAATTCCGCGCGTGCTGGCCGTAACGCGACGGCGGCAACAGCCGCTCGGGCGGAATGACCTCGAAGGCCGTGCCCACCGCGATGAAAATATCGTCGTCGCTCATGTCGCGCTGGATGCGCCAGAGCGTTTCGTACTCGGGCGCGGCCTCGTTGAAAAACACCACGCCGGGTTTTACGCCATCGACCTGACCGCATGCCGGACACGCGGCTTGCGGATCGAGGCCGGGGCCCGAGGCGGGAAAGCGGTAGTCGCAGTCGGTGCAGAGCAGCGAAATCATGTCGCCGTGCAGATGCGTGACCTGACGCGCGCCGGCCTGCTCGAGCATGGCGTCGATATTCTGCGTGACGAGATGCACGCGCTCCGTGCCCCACGTGTTCTGCCATTGCGCGAGCAGGCGATGCGCGTCGTTGGGGCGCGCGCCGCCGCACTCGGCAATGCGCTGGTTGTAGAAGCGGAACACCGCGGGCCGGTTGCGGCGCCACGTGAGGTAGTTGCAGACCTCGTCGATGCTCGCGTGCGACCAGATGCCGTCGCCGGTGCGAAACGTCGAGATGCCGCTTTCCGCCGAAAGCCCCGCGCCGGAAAACACGAAGAGACGCGGCAGCCGTTTGCTGGCCGTGGAGGGCGTGGGTTGCTGCGCGGCGGGTTGCCCCGCTGGTTGCCCGGTTTGCGATTGAGTCACGTGCGTCTCCTGAATGCGTTGGCCGCCATTATGGCGCGCGCGGCGGCGTTCGCGGCTGCGGCGCCGGGCAACCCGCACATGGCAAGCGTGCGTGACAGCGCGCCCGGCGCGCTGAGAGGCCGCTGGTGCGTTTGCGCCGATACTCTCGAGGCCAGGGGCGCGGGATATCGCCACGAGCGCGTCCGGCGGCCTGTATACCGCCGCGTGCTGCGTACGTTAGCGCACGGTCAGGGTGGCAACCCGGCGCGACAGTGCGGATGGCTGCTTTGCTCGCCGCCCAGATTGCGGCTTCTTCGCCACGCTTCCACGCTCCCGGAGGTTGCCATGCGCGTTTCGCTTGCGCTCCTGCTCCCGCTTCTCGCCATCGTCCTGACCGCGTCGGCCGCCGCACGCGCCGACGACGCCCCGCCGCCCAAACCCACGCGCGAGCAGTTGCTGAGCGCCCTGCCCGGCAAGCGCCTGTCCTACGTCTCGCACTCGGGACGCACGGTCCAGTGGGTCAGCAACGCCGACGGCACGGCCATGCTCAACATCTCGCCCGCGCTCGGCAGCAAGCACGCGAGCGGCGCGAGCGCGCCGGGGCGCTGGTCCGTCAACGAGCACGGCAAGTACTGCATGGACGAAGACTGGCCCACGGACCATGGCGGTCCGAATCACTGGTGCCGCAACGTCACGTTCGACGGCGACGGCGCGCCCGTGCTCGAAACGCGCGAGTGATTCGCGGCCACGGATTCGCGGCCATAAAAAAAGCGCCGGACTCGCATCCGGCGCTTTTGTTCTTGCGTGAGGCGGCGTTCAGAAAACGCCCGCGTTACCCCGTCACTCCACCGTCACCGACTTCGCGAGGTTACGCGGCTTGTCCACGTCGGTGCCGCGCGCGCACGCCGTGTGGTACGCGAGCAGTTGCAGCGGCACGGTGTGCAGGATCGGCGAAAGCATGCCGTAGTTTTCCGGCATGCGGATCACGTGGATGCCGTCTTCGCTCGTGATGTGCGTGTCCGAGTCGGCGAACACATAAAGCTGGCCGCCGCGCGCGCGCACTTCCTGCATGTTCGACTTGAGCTTTTCGAGCAGCGTGTCGTTGGGCGCGACCGTGACCACGGGCATCGCTTCCGTCACGAGCGCGAGCGGGCCGTGCTTGAGTTCGCCCGCCGGATACGCTTCCGCGTGGATGTACGAGATTTCCTTGAGCTTGAGCGCGCCTTCGAGCGCGATCGGGTAATGCAGACCGCGGCCGAGGAACAGCGCGTTTTCCTTGCGCGCGAACTCTTCCGACCACGCGATGATCTGCGGCTCCAGCGCGAGCACGCCGTTGAGCGCGGCCGGCAGATGGCGCAGCAGCTTGAGGTAGTTGGCTTCCTGCTCCGCGTTCACGTGACCGCGCAGCTTGCCGAGCGTGACCGCGAGGATGAACAGGCCGACCAGCTGCGTGGTGAACGCCTTGGTCGACGCCACGCCAATTTCGCGCCCGGCGTGCGTGAGGAAGTTGAGTTCGGTGAGACGCACCATCGCGCTCGTGCCCACGTTGCACACGGCGAGCGTATGCGTCATGCCGAGCGATTGCGCGTGCTTGAGCGCCGCGAGCGTGTCCGCCGTTTCGCCCGACTGCGAGATGGTCAGCACGAGCGAACGCGGATTCGGCACCGACTCGCGGTAGCGGTACTCGCTCGCGATCTCGACTTCGGTGCGGATCTTCGCGACCGATTCGAGCCAGTACTTCGCCGTGAGGCCCGCGTAGTAGCTCGTGCCGCACGCGAGAATCAGGATGTTGTCGATGTCGTTGAACACCGCGCCGGCGTTCTCGCCGAACAGGCTCGCGTCGAAACCGTCCGCGGGCGGGATCGTGTCCGAGATCGCGCGCGGCTGCTCGAAGATTTCCTTCTGCATGTAGTGGCGATACGGGCCGAGATCGACCGCGCCGCCGTACGCCTGCACGTCGCGCGCTTCCCGTGCGACCAGGTTGCCCGCGCGGTCGGCGATACGCACGCCTTCGAGCGTGATTTCGCAGACGTCGCCTTCTTCGAGGTAGCTGATGCGCTCGGCGCTGCCCGCGATCGCGAGCGCGTCCGAGGCGATGAAGTTTTCGTGGCTGCCGTAGCCCACCACGAGCGGCGAGCCCGCGCGCGCGCCCACCACCGTGTGCGGCTGATCCTTGTGCACCACGCCAATCGCATACGCGCCCGCGAGTTGCTGCACGGCCTTGCGCACGGCGGCGAAGATGTCGCCTTCGTAGACGCTGTGGATCAGGTGGGCGATGACTTCCGTGTCGGTCTGCGAGACGAACTCGTAGCCCTTGGCCTTGAGCGTTTCGCGCAGCGACTCGTAGTTTTCGATGATGCCGTTGTGCACGATCGCGAGCGCTTCGCTCGAGAAGATCGGGTGCGCGTTGTTGACCGTGGGCGCGCCGTGCGTGGCCCAGCGCGTGTGCGCGATGCCGGTCACGCCCTCGAAGTGCGCCGCGCGCACCTGGTCTTCGAGTTCGGACACGCGCGCGACGCTGCGCATGCGCTGCGGGCCCGCGCTCGTGACGATCGCCACGCCGCACGAATCGTAGCCGCGATACTCGAGGCGACGCAGTCCTTCGATGAGGACGGGAACGATATTACGTTGCGCAACCGCGCCGACGATGCCGCACATGGATTCGGTCCTTTTGCAATGCGTTTGCAATGAATGGCCAACGCGGCACGCCGCTCACGCAGCGCGCCGCGCGCCGTTGATCAGCTCTTCTTTTTCTTGACCGGCCGCACGTAGCCCGTTTTCGCGAGCTGGCGCTTTTCGTTGAGCGCGAGCGTGTCTTCGGGCACGTCCTTCCAGACCGTCGTGCCCGCCGCGATCGTGACGTTGCGGCCCACGCGCACCGGCGCGACGAGCTGCGTGTCCGAGCCGACGAAGACGTTGTCCTCGATGATCGTGCGATGCTTGTTCGCGCCGTCGTAGTTGCACGTGATCGTGCCCGCGCCGATATTCACGCCCGCGCCGATATCGGCGTCGCCCACGTAGCTCAGGTGATTCGCCTTCGAGCCGAGGCCGATATTGGCGTTCTTCACTTCGACGAAGTTGCCCACGTGCACCTCGTTCGCGAGCGCCGCGCCCGGACGCAAGCGCGCGTAAGGCCCGAGCACCGCGTTCGCGCCGACCGTGGCGCTTTCGATATGCGTGTATGCGTCCACGCGCGTGCCCGCGCCGATCTGCGCCGAGCGGATCACGCAGTTCGGGCCGATGCTCACGTTGTCGCCGAGCGTCACGTCGCCTTCGAACACGCAGTTCACGTCGATGAACACGTCGCGCCCGCAGATGAGCGTGCCGCGCACGTCGATGCGCGCCGGGTCGGCGAGCGTCGCGCCCGCGACCAGCAGCGCCTCGGCCACGTTGCGCTGATGCACGCGCTCGAGTTCGGCGAGCTGCGGCTTGCTGTTCACGCCGAGCGTTTCCCATTCGGCGTCGGGCTGCGCGGTCACGACCGCGTGACCCGCGGCGATGGCGGTTTCGACCACGTCGGTGAGGTAGTACTCGCCCTGGGCGTTGTCGTTCTTGAGCGCGGCGAGCCAGCCCGCGAGCGGCGCCGTGGGCGTGACGATGATGCCGGTGTTGATCTCGGCGATCTGGCGTTCGGCCTCGTTGGCGTCTTTCTGCTCGACGATGCGCCGCACGTGGCCCGCCGCGTCGCGCACGATGCGGCCATAGCCGGTCGGGTCGTCGAGCGTGACGGTGAGAATGCCGTACTGGTTGGCGCCCGCGGCGGCGGTCAGACGCTCGAGCGTGGAAACGCGCGTGAGCGGCACGTCGCCGTACAGCACCAGCGTGGGCACGCTCGTGTCGAGCAGCGGCAGCGCCTGCGCGAGCGCGTGGCCCGTGCCGAGCTGCTGCGCCTGCGTGGCGAATTGCACGTCGGGCGCGCCCACGGCTTCGCGCACCGCTTCGCCGCCGTGCCCCGTGACGACGACGAGTCGTGTGGGCGCCAGCTTGCGGGCGGTGTCGATAACGTGCGAGAGGAGCGGTTTGCCGGCGAGCGGATGGAGGACTTTGGGCAGCACGGAGTGCATGCGTTTGCCCATGCCGGCCGCGAGAATCACGATGTTCATTGCATCGGTGACGAAAGGAATAAGAGCAGACGATTCTAGCATGGGGTGTTTGGCCGCAACGGCCGGTTGGCCGGGCGTTTGCGCCCCATGCAACACGCATTGACAACGTCCGCAAGCCCCGCCGCCAGTGCAATCCGACAGCGCCGTCGGGGCCGGCGCCATCGGTTATCAGTCATCGGCTAGCGGCGGAACCCGGCTACCGTGCCCGCTGATACCCGTCGTGTCATCACAACTCGTCGAGCGGCGTGAACTTGAGCGTCGCGCCGCCCTGCGAGCCTTCGCCCGGCGCCGGATCGGTCGAGCACGGTTCCTCGTCGAACGCGATGTCGCCGGCCGGATCGGCTTCGCCCGTCGCGCGCAGATCCTTGAAGTTGAAGAGACCCGTATCCATCAGATGCGAGGGCACGACGTTGCCGAGCGCATTGAACATGTTCTCGACGCGGCCCGGGAACCGCTTGTCCCAGTCGCGAATCAGCGCCTTCATTTCGGCGCGCTTGAGGTTCGGCTGGCTGCCGCACAGGTTGCACGGAATGATGGGGAATTCGCGCAGTTCCGCGTACTTTTCCAGATCGACTTCCTTCACGTACGCGAGCGGCCGGATCACAACGTTCTTGCCGTCGTCCGATTGCAGCTTGGGCGGCATGCCCTTGAGCTTGCCGCCGTGGAACAGGTTCAGCAGCAGCGTTTGCAGGATGTCGTCGCGATGGTGGCCGAGCGCGATCTTGGTCGCGCCCAGCTCGCCCGCCACGCGGTAAAGAATGCCGCGGCGCAGGCGCGAGCACAGCGAACAGGTCGTTTTGCCTTCCGGCACGAGCCGCTTGACGATGCTGTAGGTGTCCTGGTTCTCGATGTGATAAGGCACGCCCACCTGGTCGAGATACGCGGGCAGCACGTGCTCGGGAAAGCCGGGCTGCTTCTGGTCGAGATTTACCGCGACGATGTCGAAGTGGATCGGCGCGCGCTCGCGCAGGCGCAGCAGCACGTCGAGCATGGCGTAGCTGTCCTTGCCGCCCGAGAGGCAGACCATGACCTTGTCGCCGTCCTCGATCATGTTGTAGTCGCCGATCGCCTGGCCGACCTGCCGCACGATGCGCTTGAACAGCTTGTTGTTCTCGTAGGCGTCTTTCTGCTCGCGGCGCGTGAGCGGGCGGCGGGCGCCGGTTTCGGCGCTGGCCTGGGTGCTGGCTTGCGCGCCGGCTTCTGTGCCGGGCGCCTGGCTGGCGTCCTCGCCGACGGGCAAGGTTTCGGGGGCGTTCATGAATCAGTCCTCTTTGATGCGAAAGACTTCGACGCCCACCGCGTCGCAGTCCGGATAAACGTCGGGCTTTTCGGTCGAGACGCGCACCGCGCGCACCTGCTCGTGCGAGAGCAGCGCGGCCGCGAGGTCGTCGCAGAGCGTTTCCTGCAGATGGATGTGGCCCTTGCCCACGCGCTCGGCAACGGTCGCGCGCATGAAGTCGTAATCGACGACTTCGCGCAGCTTGTCCTCGTGCGGCGTCGTGGAAGCGAGCGGCACGTACAGGTCGACGTTGATGACGACGCGCTGCTCGCCGCGCTTTTCGAAATCGTGCACGCCGATGTTGATGTGCACTTCGTAGTTGCGCAGGAAGAGCCGGCGGCAATCGGCGAGCCGGGGATGAAGTAAAACGGCGGACATGTGCGTTCCAGTCGATAAAAGCGTGCGGTTCAACCTCGCACGTGGGCGGGCGCAGCGCGCCCTCTGGTCTTCCGGCCGGGTGGCCGGTCTGCGAAACCGCTCGTGCGCGGCGGCTCGCTTCGTTGCTCTGCGCTCGCCGGCGCGGCCCTCGGGCGTGGCGGCGAATCGCGGGGTGTATCGGTTACTGCATTTAGTTGCAAATCTCAGCGCCGATCGATGTGCCAACCGACGTGCAACTTCGGCGTGCTGCTTCGTGCCAATCAGGCGCCGCGATTCACGCGTCGCCGCCCGTCAAAAACATCACGTCGCGCGGCAGCGGCACGAGATGCTGGCCGCCGTCCACCACGAGCGTCGTGCCCGTCACGCCCGCCGCGCGCGCCAGATACAGCGCCGCCTCGACGAGATCGCCGGGCCGCGACGCGCGCTTGAGCGGCGTGACGCGGTGCGCGGCGGCGAAACCTTCCGGCGTCTGGTCGCCCGACTGCAGCGTGAGACCCGGCGCGAGCCCGACCACGCGCACCTTCGGCGCGAGCGCCTGGGCCAGCGCGACGGTCGCGTTCGCGAGCGCGGCCTTCGTGAGCGTGTACGACAGATAGTCGGGGTTCATGTTGTACAGCTTCTGGTCCAGCACGTTGATCACGCAGGTGCGCAGCGCCTCGTCCTCCACGGCCGCCTCGGGCGTGGCCTCGAACAGCGTGCGCGCGAGCACGAGCGGCGCGCCCACGTTGATCGCCATCAGGTCGAGCAGCTTCGTATAGCCGACGTCGCGCGCCGTGTCTTCCTCGAAACGCGAGGCGTTGTTGAGCACGCAAACCGGCCGGCCGAGCGCCGCGGCGCAGTCGGGCACGAGCCGCGCCACCTCGGCCTCGTTCGCCAGATTCGCGTGCAGCGCCACGGCACGGCGGCCCATGGCGGCGATCTGCTCGACCACCTCCTCGGCGCCCGCGCGCGATTCGCCGTAATGCACCGCCACGTCCCAGCCGCGCGCCGCGAAGCCGAGCGACAACTCGCGCCCGATGCGGCGGCCGCCGCCCGTCACCAGCACCACGGGCGCCGGGAAATCAGGGCGCGATGCTTCGCCGCTCGACGGGGTATCGGCAGCAGCCGGGCGGATCACCGAAGTTGCGCTCATTTACAATGCCGGGATGAATCCGAAAGCTCACGAACCCGCTAGTTTACCTGTTCCCGAGCCGATCGCGCTCGCGCAGTCCGAGGCGCTCGCGGCCACGTTGCGCGCCGAGATCGCCGCGGCGGGCGGCTGGCTGCCGTTCGACCGTTACATGGAGCGCGCGCTCTACGCGCCCAAGCTCGGCTATTACGGCGGCGGCGCGCGCAAATTCGGCCTGCTCGCCGAAGACGGCAGCGACTTCGTCACCGCGCCCGAACTCTCGCCGCTCTTTGCCGCGACCCTGGCGCGCGCCGTGGCCGAGGCGCTCGCCGCGAGCGGCACGCACCGCCTGATGGAATTCGGCGCGGGCACCGGGCGGCTCGCCGCGGGCGTGATGCTCGCGCTCGACGCGGCGGGCGTGGCGTTCGATTCCTACGCGATCGTCGATCTTTCGGGCGAGTTGCGCGAACGCCAGCGCGAGACCATCGCCCGGCTCGCGCCCGCGCTGCTCGACCGCGTGACGTGGCTCGACGCGCTGCCCGCGCAATTCGAAGGCGTGGTGCTCGGCAACGAAGTGCTCGACGCCATGCCCGTGCGCCTCTACGCGCGCAAGGACGCCGTGTGGCACGAACGCGGCGTGAGCGTGAACGCCGCGGGCGCGCTCGAGTTCGCCGATCAACCCGCGCATTCGGGCAGCGAGGCGAGCTGGCGCGACGGCGGCGCGAACGGTGTGCTCGCGGGCCTCGAAGGCAGCGAAGACTACGTGACGGAAACGCACGAGGCCGCGCTCGCGTTCACGCGCACCGTCTGCACGATGCTCGCGCGCGGCGCGGCGTTTTTCATCGACTACGGCTTTCCGCGCCACGAGTACTACCACCCGCAGCGCGTGCAGGGCACGTTGATGTGCCACTACCGGCATCGCGCGCACGGCGACCCGTTTCTGTATCCGGGCTTGCAGGACATCACCGCGCACGTGGAATTCACGGGCATCGCCGAGGCGGGCGTGGATGCGGGCGCGGACCTGCTCGGCTACACCTCGCAGGCGCGCTTCCTGATGAACGCGGGCATCACCGAAGTGCTCGGCGAGATCGATCCGCACGACGCGCGGCGCTTTCTGCCCGCCGCGAACGCCGTGCAGAAACTCGTTTCGGAAGCCGAGATGGGCGAACTGTTCAAGGTGATCGCGTTTTCGCGCGGTATCGGCACGACCCTCGCGGCGTTCGCGCGCGGCGACCGCAGCCACACGCTCTAGCGCCTCACACCACGTAGCGACATCGACATCATGATCCGCTGGTTTCTCACCACTTTCATCGCCGTGGCGATCCTGTCGGGCGCGCAGCCGTGGCTCAAGAAGCTCGGCATCGGCCGCATGCCCGGCGACGTCACGCTGCGGATCTTCGGCCGCGAGTATCCGCTGCCTTTCATGTCGACGCTGGTGCTCTCGATGGCGCTGTCGTTTCTCGTGCGCGTGCTGTAAATCCTGACGTTCGCGGCCGGTGCCGTTCGCGCCGCTCCCGCCGCTCGCGCCGCCTCACGCCTCGGCGACCAGCGCGGCCTCGACCGCCGCGACGCGCGCCTGATGCACGGCGTCCTTGATCTTCTCCGTCGCGCCCTGCGGGTGCGCCTTCGCCACGCCTTGCGCGATCGCGCCCGCATCCACGCCGCGCGCCGCCACGAGCGCCACGCGCAAGCGTTCGGCTTGCGGATACGGCGCGTTTTCCCAGTTCAGACGTCCGCGCAAATCGCACTCGCAGGCCTGCAAGGCCTCGGCGAAACGCGCGGGTTTGCGCAGCGCGTCGCAGCGCTCGAGCATGCGCACGAGCGAAGCCGCGTTCATGTCCATCACGCGATGCATGTTGCCGTGCTCGCGCGCGACCAGCGTGGCGAGATCGCGGCATTCGTTCGGCACGCGCAGGCGGTCGCACAGCGGCTTGAGCAGATCGACGCTGCGCCCTTCATGACCGATGTGACGCGGCAGCACGTCTTCGGGCGTGGTCGCCTTGCCGAGATCGTGCGTGAGCGCCGCGAAGCGCACCGGCAACGTGTAGTTCTGCATGGCCGCGTGGTCGATCACCATCATCACGTGCACGCCCGTATCCACTTCGGGGTGATAGTCGGCGCGTTGCGGCACGCCCCATAGCGCGTCCACTTCCGGCAGCACGCGCGCGAGCGCGCCGCATTCGCGCAGCACCGCGAACATGCGCGAGGGCTTCGTTTCCATCAGGCCGCGCGAGAGTTCCTGCCACACGCGCTCGGGCACGAGCGCATCCACTTCGCCCGACTTCACCATCTCGCGCATGAGCGCGAGCGTTTCGGGCGCGAGGGTGAAATCGGCGAAACGGGCCGCGAAACGCGCGATGCGCAGGATGCGCACGGGATCTTCGAGAAACGCCTCGCTCACGTGCCGAAACACGCGGTTGCCGAGATCGCGCGCGCCGCCGGACGGATCGACCACCGGACCCGTGAGCACGCCGCCGGGCTGCACCTCGCGCGCCATCGCGTTGATGGTGAGATCGCGCCGCGCGAGATCCTCTTCGAGCGTCACGTCGGGCGCGTAGAAAAACTGGAAGCCGTGATAGCCGGCCGCCGTCTTGCGCTCGGTGCGCGCGAGCGCGTATTCCTCCTGCGTCTCGGGATGCAGGAACACCGGAAAGTCCTTGCCGACGGGCCGATACCCCTGCGCCACCATCTGCTCCGGCGTCGCGCCCACGACCACGTAGTCGCGGTCGCGCACCGGCAGCCCGAGCATCTCGTCGCGGATCGCACCGCCCACCACGTAGATCTTCATCAGTCGTCGCGCTCGTCGTCGGCCACGCGGTGGGTTTCGCGCAGGGCCGCCTCGACCCAGTCGGCCACGGCGGGCAGTGCGCGCACGCTCCCGGCATACGCGGCGGCTTCGGCGGACAACGCGGGCTGGTAGCTCGCGAAGCGCATCACGACCGGCGCGTACATGGCGTCGGCAATGCTGAATTCGCCGAACAGGAACGGGCCGCCGCTTTCGGCGAGGCACGCGCGCCAGATCGCGTCGATGCGCGCGACGTCGGCGAGCGCCGCGGGCGTCGCGCCGGCGCCGGGCTTCTGCTTGCGAATGTTCATCGGCATCTCGTTGCGCAGCGCGCCGAAGCCCGAGTGCATTTCGGCGCTCACGCTGCGGGCGCGGGCGCGCGCGTTGGCCTCGCGCGGCCAGAGCGCGTGCTGCGGGAAGCGTTCGACCAGGGTTTCGGCGATGGCGAGCGAATCCCACACGGCGAAGCCGTCGTCATCGACGAGACAGGGCACCTTGCCCGACGCCGAAAACGCGAGTATCGACGACTTCGTGCCGGGTTCGCCGAGTTCGATCAGCACCTCCTCGAACGCGATGCCGAAGTGCTTGAGCAGCAGCCACGGGCGCATCGACCACGACGAATAGTTCTTGTCTCCAATGACGAGCTTCATGCCTTGTTTTGACCGTAAAAGTAAGTGAGGCGCGCCGGCGCCCTGCGATCATCCTCGACTGGCGAGGATTTAGCGCCCCGCGCTCGCGCGGAAGATGTTCAGCCGCGAGCGCAGCGAGGCATTGGCCAGATAGAGCGGCGCGATCGTTTCGATGCTGGCGGGATCGAGGTCCAGCTCGGGCGCGAGCGGCCCGGTCAGCACGTTGTCCACCTTCATCGAATCGAGATTATCGCGCGTGATGACGGGCACGCCGGGCGCCATTTCGAACGAGAGCGCCTGCAGGCGGCCGAACGCCTCGGGCAGGCGCACGATGCGCGCGTTGCGGCCGATCGCTTCGCCGCAATACTGCACGAGCTGTTCGAGCGTGTAGACGCTCGGTCCACCCAGCTCGTAGGTGCGGCCCGTGGCGGCGTCGAGGTCGAGCACGTTGACGATCGCCCGCGAAACGTCGCCCACGAACACGGGCTGAAACCGCGCCTCGGGCATCGCGAGCGGGATCACGGGAAGAAGCTTTTGCAGCAGCGCGAAACGGTTGAGGAAGTTGTCCTCGGGACCGAACACGACGGACGGCCGGAAGATCGTGGAAGCGAGCGCCGGCGACGCATGCACGGCTTTCTCGCCGTCGCCCTTCGAGCGCTGGTACATGCTCGGGCCATTGGAGTCCGCGCCGAGCGCGCTCAGGTGCACGAGCCGGTGCACGCCCTTGCTTTCGCAGGCGGCCACGATCTTCGTGGGCAGCTCGACATGCATTTTGGCGAAACCCGGCCCGTACGGCTTGCCCTGGCCGCCGTTGAGCACGCCCACGAGATTCACGACGGCGTCCGCGCCTTCGAGAAACGCGGCGAGCGCGACCGGATCGAAGACGTCGGTTTCGATCACGTCGACGGGCAGCATGGTGAGATGGCGCGCATTGAAGCGGCGGCGCGTGGCGATGCGCACGTTCTTGCCCGCTTCGACGAGCGCGTTGACGAGATGGCTGCCGATGAATCCCGAACCGCCGATGACCGCGATGGTTTGATGCTTCATCTTCGACCTCCCTTCAGGCTTGGCGAACGAATACGCCGCGCGAGAGGTCCGGCCCGGAAAGCCGGCCGGTCACGCGGCGCGCTTCGCGAAGCGCACGCCGCGTGCCAGCGGCATGACGCTTACGGCGAGATATAGCCGAGGCGTGCCTTGAGCGACTGCGGACGTCCCTCGAACAGCGCCGCGTAGTAGACCGTGTTGGACAACACGTTTTTCACGTAATCGCGGGTTTCCTGGAACGGAATGGTTTCCGCGAAGATGGCGCCTTCGACGCCGCCCTGCAAGGTCGAGCGCCATTGGCGCGGGCGGCCCGGCCCGGCGTTGTAGCCCGCCGTGGCGAGCACGGCGGAACCGTCGAATTGATTGTAGATCATCGACAGATAGTTCGTTCCGAGCAGGATGTTGGTGTCGAGATCGTTGAGCTGGTCGCGCGACAGCGGGCCAATGCCGATCTTCTTCGCAACCATCTGCGCCGTGGCCGGCATGATCTGCATGAGACCGCTCGCGCCCACGCCCGACCTGGCATTGAGGATAAAGCGCGACTCCTGGCGGATCAGGCCGTACGCCCATTCCACGTCGAGGCCGTTGGTTTGCGCGTCGCGCTCCACCACGTCGCGGAACGGCGCGAGATAGCGCAGCGAGAAGTCGTGCTCGGTTTGCGTGCGGTCGGCGGTGTTCACCGTGCGATCGAGCAGCTGGATGCGTTTGGCGTATTCGGCCACGGCCAGCAACTGGCGGTCGCTCATGCCGCGCAACGGCCAGTTCCATTCGCGGTTGCCTTCGAGCCGCAGGTTCAGCGCGTAGAAGCGTTGCGCGAGCGCGAAGCCCGGCGTTTGCGCGACCTGCGCGATTTCCGCGTCGCTCACCGTGGTCTTGGGCGGGATCGTGATCTTCTGGCCGAGTTCTTCCGTGGCGAGCTGGCCGTAGAAGTTGAAGCCCTGCGAGATCGACGAGAATTCCTGGTTGGCCTGCGCCGTCTCGCCCGCCTGCTTGAGCGCGCGCGCATGCCAGTAGACCCACGAGGGCTGGGCGCGCAGCGCGTCGGGCATCTGCTCGATCGACCAGCGCACCATGGTCCAGTCGCCGCCGAGCAGCGCCGCGCGCGTGCGCCATTCGTAAGCCGCGTTCGACAGCGGCGCGTTGGCCGAGAGGCGATACCAGTCGAGCGCGCCCGGCAAGCGCTTGAGCGCCGCCTGATAACCGATCGTGCCCCAGCCGATCGCGCGTTCGGGCGACGTGAGCTGCGGCGCGACGGCGGCGAAGGTGGCCGCGGCCATGGCCGGATCGTTGCGCGCCATCGACGTGACCGCGAGCAGCGCGAGCTGATGCGAGGCCGGGTCGCCGGTCACGCCCTGCGCGAGCGTGAGCGGCGGCGTGCTCACCGCCTGGCTGAACGCCGTGGGGTCGGGGCGCTGCGCCAGACCGTCGAGCAGCTTCGCGCCCGTGGACGTCTGGTTCTGTTCGTACGCGAAGCGGATCTGCGTCCAGACGTCGTCGCTCGAGAACTGGCCTTTGATGGCGAGCGCCGTGATGAGGTCGACGCAGCCGTCGCCGTAATAGCGCGGTTCGACGAGCAGCGCGCGGGCCGCCGGCGCCACGTTCTCGCCACGCGCCGCGCGCGATTCGAGCGCGTAGCACTTGACCTGCGTGTCGTCGTTGAGCACGAAGCGCGGGTACTGCTGGTCGAACTTCGCCCAGTCGTGACGCGCGCCCAGCACGAGCAGATAGTCGTTGCGCAGACGGTCGGCGATCGCCTGGCCGTCGTAGCGTTGCAGGAACGACAGCACCGGTGCGTCGGGCGCATCCAGGCGCGCATGGCCCTGCGAATCGAACAGCTGCGGCTTGAGCTGGAAGTATTCGAGATAGGACGGCGCCGGGTAATCGGGAATCGAGGCAGCGAGCTGCGCGGCGCGCGCGGGGTCGTTATTGCGCGCGGCTTCGCGAAGCTGGATGAAGGTCTGGTCGTCGGGTGTGGGAACCGCGCCTACGGGCAGCGCGACGGGTCGCACGGCGTCCGCCGTGCTGCATGCTACGAGTGTCGCTGCGGTCAGTGCGAGACCAACGAGGCGATATACTCGGACAAGGCGTTTGGACATCGTTATTACGGGAGCGCGAGGTGAACCCAAGCATAGCACGCAACCCTCATACGGAATCCAAAAAGGACTGGCGTGCAAGGCTCCTTCCGGTACGCGTCGCGGCGGCTTCCGACGCGGCGCTCAGTGCAGCGCTGACAGTGCGCCTCGATGCACTGCTCGCCGGCATTTCGAGACGCTGGCCGTCGCCCTGCATCGGCTTCTACTGGCCGTTGCAAGGCGAGTTCGACGCGCGCGACGGGATCGCCGCCTGGCTCGCCGCCGATCCCGCGCGCCGCGCCGCGCTGCCGCACATTCCCGAGCGCCACACGCCGCTCGTGTTCCACGCGTGGACGCCCGGCGCGCCCATGCGCGAAGGTCATCACGGCATTGCCGAACCCGCGGCGCGCGAACTCGCCGTGCCCGACCTGCTGCTGATTCCGTGCGTGGGTTTCGACCGCGAAGGCTATCGGCTCGGCTATGGCGGCGGCTATTACGACCGCACGCTCGCGGCCTGGCCGGCGGCCACGCCGCCCGTCACGATCGGTATCGCCTATGAAAGCTGCCGGATCGACGGCGGCGTGCTCGCGCGCGAGGCGCACGACTTGCCGCTCGACGCCGTGGTGACCGAGGCGGCCACGCATTACGCCCCTTCGGCGCGTCACGTCATCGCGTGATCGCGGTAAATGCCGCGTTAAATGCCGCGTTAAATACCGCGCCGCTCAGAGCGAGGCCGCCGCCCGCGCGGCCGTGTCGTAGAGACCGGAGGCGTTGCGCATGAGCTGCGCCGCCTCGCCGATCTGCAGATTCGTGAGGCCGCTTTCCTGCAAGGTGGCGATCAGGCAGCTTTCGCGCACGTCGCGATAACGCAGGCACAGGTCGCGGCCCGCCTCCGTCACCGAAAAGAAGACCTCCTTGCCGGTCTTTTCGCTTTTTACATACCCTCTGGAAACGAGCTTCTTGAGCGCGTAGGTGGCGACGTGCGTGTCCTCGATGTTGAGCACGAAGCAGATGTCGGCCAGTTTCTTGCGCCGCTCGCGATGGCCGACGTGATGCAGCAGCGACACCTCGATCGGCGTCATGTCCTTCACGCCCGCCGCCGACATGCAGCGCACCATCCAGCGGTTGAACGCGTTGCTCGCCATGATGAGCGCGTACTCGAACTCGGAAAGCTCGGCGCTCGTTTCGGAGACGAGATGTTCGGACGAAACGATCTTGGTCGGCTGGCGCGACATGGCAAATCACCCGTGGTCGTGGAAAAAACGCGCCCGGGCGCGGCGATCAAGCCGCGAAACGGCGCGCGCATGGCGTGGCGCAAGTGTACTGTCCGGGCCGAAAACGAGGCGCCTGGCAAAAACGCTTATTGATAATTTGTAGATAATTTATCGACAATGTACTCTATCGACGAAGCCGTCGACTCACGGCAACCGCCCATTTTTGCGGATGGCAACGCTTCCGACTCATCGCACCATGCCCAATCCTGACCCCCGCATTTTTCCGCTCGGCGACGAAGCCCTCGTTTGCGAGGCGCCGCCGCCGGCCACGCTCGACGTGCAGCGCCGCGTCTGGGCCGTGGCCGCGCTCGCGCGCGGCTGGGCGCCGGTGCGCGAGGTCGTGCCGGGCATGAACAATCTGACCATCACCTTCGACCCGCTCGCCGCCGATCCGGCCGCGCTCGCCGCCGCGCTCAAGGAAGCCTGGCGCGACGCCGCCGAGGCGTCCGAGGCGGGCCGCGAAGTGGAGATTCCGGTGAGCTACGGCGGCGAGCACGGGCCGGATCTGGCCGTGGTGGCCGGGCACTGCAAGATGAGCGCCGAGGAAGTCGCGCAACGCCACGCGGCGGGCGTCTACACGGTGTTCTTTCTCGGCTTCCAGCCCGGTTTCGCGTATCTGGGCGGGCTCGAACCCGCGCTGCACACACCGCGCCGCCGCGAGCCGCGCCTCGCCGTGCCGGCGGGTTCGGTCGGTATCGGCGGGGAACAAACCGGCATCTATCCGGCCGGCTCGCCGGGTGGCTGGCAACTGCTCGGCCGCACCGCGCTCAAGCTGTTCGATCCCGCGCACAACCCGCCCACGCTGCTGATGCCGGGCGATCGCGTGCGTTTCACCATCGCGGAGTTGCTCGCATGATCGAAGTCGTTCGCGCGGGCCTGCTCACCACGGTCCAGGATCTGGGGCGTCCCGGTTTCCGCCATCTCGGCGTCGCCACGGGCGGCGCGCTCGACACGCTCGCGCTCGAAGTGGGCAACCGGCTGGTGGGCAATCGCCCCGACGCCGCCGGCCTCGAAATCACCTTCGGCCCCGTGGCGCTGCGCTTCGCGCGCGCCACGCGCGTGGCCATCACCGGCACCGAGTTCGGCGCCACGCTCGGCGGCAAGGCCGTCTGGTCGTGGTGGAGCCTGCCCGTGGCGGCGGGCGAGGAACTCGTGCTCCACGGCGCGAAGCGCGGCATGCGCGGCTACGTGTGCGTGGCGGGCGGCATCGACGTCTTGCCGATGCTGGGCTCGCGCAGCACCGACCTCGCAGCGGGCTTCGGCGGTCTGGCGGGCCGCGCGCTCAAGGACGGCGACCGCCTCGCTATCGGCGCTTCGTTCGCGCCTGCGGTCCGGCCGGGCGGCCGCGAACGCGCGGCGCTCGACGCGCTCGCGCCGGCCTTCGGCGTGAAGGCGCCCGCGTGGTGCAACTTCGTGCTCGCCGAGGAAGCGCACGGGCTCGAGCGGCGGCGCGGCCGCCATCCGGAAGGCGCCGCGTGGGCGCCGCCCGTGCGCGTGCTGCGCGGTCCCGAATACGACAGCTTCACGCCCGAGGCGCAGCAGGCGTTCTGGCACGACGAGTGGCAGCTCACGCCCAACAGCAACCGCATGGGCTTCCGGCTCACGGGCACGGCGCTCGCGCGCAGCGACAGCGCCGACCTGCTCTCGCACGCGGTGCTGCCCGGCACGATCCAGGTGCCGCCCAGCGGTCAGCCGATCGTGTTGATGAGCGACGCGCAGACCACCGGCGGCTATCCGAAGATCGGCGCCGTGATTCGCGCCGATTTGTGGAAACTCGCGCAGGTGCGCCTGACGGGCGGCGTGCGCTTCGTCGAGACGACCCCGGCCGTCGCGCGCGCGGCGCTCGAAGAGGAACGCGCGTATCTGCGCCAGATCGACACCGCGATCGCCATGCACGACGAGCGTTACGCGAGCCGGCGCGCGGTATCGGTCGCCGTCTCGAAACCGGCCGCCGCGATGGCGCACGGCGCGCCGGGCGAGACGTCGGGCACGTGACGCGTTTCGCGTGACGCGTCACGCGGGATCGGCACCGAAAGTGGTAGTAACAGCGACATCGGCCATTCGTATTCAGCAATCCGCAGGACGAGCAGCAAGGAACATCATGACCACCATCGATCTGAACGCCGATCTCGGCGAAGGCTGCGGTTCCGACGAGGCGCTTCTCGACCTCGTCAGCTCCGCCAACATCGCGTGCGGCTGGCACGCGGGCGGCGCCAACGCCATGCGCGAATGCGTGCGCTGGGCTGTCGAAAAAGGCGTGTCGATCGGCGCGCATCCGAGCTTCAACGACCCCGAGAACTTCGGCCGCAAGGAAATGGACCTGCCCGCGGGCGAGATCTACGCGGGCGTGCTGTACCAGCTCGGCGCGCTTTCCGCGATCGCGCAGGCCGAAGGCGGCCGCATCGCGCACGTGAAGCCGCACGGCGCGCTTTACAACCAGGCCGCGCGCGACCCGAAGATCGCCGACGCGATCGTTTCCGCCGTGCACGATTTCGATCCTTCGGTGACCGTGTTCGCGCTCGCGGGCAGCGGGCTCGTGGCGGCCGCGCGCGAAGCGGGGCTCGTGGCGGTGGAGGAAGTGTTCGCCGATCGCGGCTATCGCGCCGACGGTTCGCTCGTGCCGCGCAGCCAGCCCGGCGCGCTGCTCGACGACGAAGACCTCGTGCTCTCGCGCACGCTCGCGATGATCCGCGAGCAACGCGTGCAGGCCATCGACGGCGCCTGGGTGCCGCTCAACGCGCAGACGATCTGCCTGCACGGCGACGGTCCGCATGCGCTCGCGTTCGCACGGCGCATTCGCGCGGCGCTCGACGACGCCGGGATCGGCGTGCAGGCCGCCGGGCCCGTCGAAGGCTGATCGCCGGTTACCGGTTACCGGGGCGCGCCGCGCGTTCCTCGCGGAACGAGGCGGCGCGCGCAAGACCTCGCGGAATCGGGCAGTACAGAAAGCACGCGCCTCTCGCCGCGCCTGACCCGCCGCACCCGCATCACCCGCATCACCCGCATCACCCGCATCACCCGCATCACCCGCATCACCAGCATCGATTAAAAAAAGCTCGCCAACCAGCAGCCGTAGTCGCATCAAACCAGGTTCTCAGCAGGCAGTACCACGAACGGCCGTCAGAGCCGGGCAGTCAATGCAGTCCGCCGCGCGCAGCGCAGACTTCGCGCGGGACCGTTTCGCCGCACGCGCGGCATTTACGACAAGCCAGAGTGTTTGGAGATCCCATGCAGAGCACCGTCAACTTATGGCCGCTGATCGGCGTTGCCGTCATCGTCGCCGGGTTTTTACTACGCTTCAATCCGATGCTGATCGTCGCCGCGGCGGCGGTCGCCACGGGGCTCGCGGCCGGTTTTTCGCCCGCGAAGATCCTCGCGGCGATCGGCACCGGCTTCATCAAGACCCGCAACATTCCGCTCATCATCCTGCTGCCGCTCGCGGTGATCGGGCTGCTGGAACGCCACGGTTTGCGCGAGCGCGCGCAGATCTGGATCGGCAACATCAAGGCCGCCACGGCCGGGCGTCTTCTGATCGTCTATCTGCTCGTGCGCGAACTCACGGCGGCCGTGGGCCTCACGGGGCTCGGCGGTCATCCGCAGATGGTGCGTCCGCTGATCGCGCCGATGGCCGAAGGCGCCACCGAAAACCGCTTCGGCAAGCTCGCCGATTCGGTGCGCTACAAGCTGCGCGCGTACGCGGCGGCCACCGACAACGTCGGGCTCTTCTTCGGCGAGGACATCTTCGTGGCGTTCGGCGCGATCGTGCTGATGGTCACGCTGCTCAAGGAAGCGGGCGTGTCCGTCGAGCCGATCCACGTGGCGCTCTGGGGCATTCCCACGGCC
Source organism: Paraburkholderia acidisoli (assembly GCF_009789675.1). Classification (NCBI taxonomy): domain Bacteria; kingdom Pseudomonadati; phylum Pseudomonadota; class Betaproteobacteria; order Burkholderiales; family Burkholderiaceae; genus Paraburkholderia; species Paraburkholderia acidisoli. The sequence goes on from NZ_CP046913.1 coordinate 2,999,961, forward strand.
ATTTGCGCGTTTCTGATTCACGGCGCGCGGCTGTGGTGGC